>NZ_CP149925.1:2400000-3000000 GCF_038087665.1 Gallaecimonas sp. GXIMD4217
TCGATGGCGTCCTCATAGTTGGCCAGGCCGTCGCCGTCGTCATCGCCATAGCCTTCCAGGTTGTCCGGCAGCAGATCGCCATCGCTGTCGTCCTGGCCCAGTGGCGCCAGGGTATCGACAATCCGGAAGCCCAGGCTCTGGCTGGTGCTTTCCGCCGGGGAGCCGTCATCGCTGGCGGTGACCCTGATCTGGTAGCGCCCCGGCGCCAGCTGTACGGGATCGAAGGTGAAGGTGGCCGGCTCGCCGTCCAGGTCGATAAGCTCAGGGTAGCCGTGCAACCACTGGTATTGGTGGCTGTCGCCGGCATTGGCGTCGGAAACGGTGGCGGCCAACACCACCTGGCCGCCGTCCCTGGCCAGCACGGCACGGCTTTCCCCCTGCTGGCTGGCCCCAAGGGCCAGGCCGGGCGGCAGGTTGCGCTCCACTATGGTGATGGCATGGCTGGCCTTGCGGCCGCCGTTGACCGACTCGTCCAGGCTCAGCTCCAGGGTCTCGTCGCCCTCGTCGACGCCGTCCTGGAGCAGGACGACCTCCAGCCAGGCACTGCGGCCCTGGCTTATCACCAGTTCGCTGGGCAGGCTCTGGTAGTCGCTGCCCGCGCTGGCGCTGCCGGCCACCGAGAAAGGCACAGTGACCGGGTAGTCCGGGGCATCGCCGTTCAGGGACACCCCTACCCTCACCACATTGCCCTCGGCGGCGAACTGGTCCTTGTGGAAGTTCACCAGGGGGTGGACCTTGACGGCCTGGCTGGCGGTGGCCCTGTTGCCGGCGCCATCCTCGGTCTGCCAGTAGACCAGGTGGCTGCCGGGCCGGAACAGGGGGTGGCCACGCACCAGCCTGACCGGCAGCGGGTTGCCGTCCTTGTCGAAGGCCTTGGCCACACCCAGCTCGACCCGGGTAAAGAGGCCCGTGGCCATGGCCTCCACGTCGGCGGGCACCTCCAGGGTCGGCCTGGTGTCATCGTCGGAGGCGCCTATGGTCAGGGCCACCTTGCCCTCATCGGTTTCCCCCGCCGCGTCGGCGATCAGGTAGCCCAGCTCAAGCTGGCCGGTAAAGCCGGACTCCAGCTGCAGCCGGAGCTGCCCCTGCTCCACCGCCACCTGGCCCAGGCTGGCATTGGCCTGGAGTATGGACAGGGGCTCTTCGTCCACGTCGACATCGTTGGCCAGCACATCCAGCAGGTAGCTGCCGTCGGCGCTGTAGGCCGGCGCCAGCTCGTCATCATGGGCCACGGGGGCGTCGTTGACCGGGGTCACCATTACCGCCACCGTCAGCGGCTCGGACTGGCCCTGGCCGTCCTCGCCACGGACCACGAAGCTGTCGCTGCCGTGGAAGTTATCATCCGGCACATAGCGCCACTGGGCGCCCGAGCTGTCCAGGCTGCCATGATTGGGCGCGGTGACCACCACCAGGGTCACGGCATCACCGTCGTCGTCGTCGCTGTCTATCTGGAAGGCGACCTCGCTGTCCTCCTCCGTCTCCAGGCTGAGGTCGGCCAGCACAGGCACGTCGTTGCTGTTGACCACCTCGATGGCAAAGGCGGCCAGGCTGGCGCTGGCGCCGGCGCTGTCGGTAACCGTGATGACGATGTCCGGGTAGCTGCCCACGTCGTCGTTGACCGGGGTGCCGGACAGGGTGCCGGTCTGGTCATCGAAGCTGGCCCAGGCCGGCTTGTTGCTGATGGCGAAGCTGTGGCTGTCACCGTCGTCGGGGTCGGTGACGGTGGGGGTGAAGCCGTAGGGGCTGTCCTCGTCCACCGAGCTGGCCGGGCTGCCGGAAATGACCGGTGTGGTGTTGTACTGCTTGAGCACGGTGTCGGTGACGGTGGCGCCGGCATTATCCAGGGCGTCGCTCAGCACCAGGCTCAGGGTCAGAGTGCCCTCGGCCAGGGTGCTCACGTCGACCCCGGTGACGCTGTGGGGGCTACCTGTCAGGGTGCCGCTGCCACTCAGGCTGGCGCTGCCGTCGCTGATGGAATATTCGTAATCGTCGCCGCTGATGCCGCCGCTGATCACGAAGCTCAGCGCCGTTTCATTGTCGGCATCGATCAGGGCCTGGTCGATGGCCACGCTGTAGCCGCTGGGCGGCGTGGCATCGAAGTAGACGCTGTTGTCGCTGCTGGTGCTGGCCTTGTTGCCCGCGCCACCGGCGTCCTGGGCGCCATCGGCATTGACGGCGGCGGTCAGGGCCCCCTCCCCCGAGCTGACTGTGGCCGTTACCGTATAGCTGGTGCCGGAGCCGGACACATTGGTGACGGTGGCGGTCACGGCCCCGCCCAGGGCGATGTCGCTGCCGTCGAAGCCGGTGACGGATTCGCTGAACACCACCTCGAAGGTCACGACGGCGTTGTTGGTGGGGTCGGCCTGGCCACCTGCCTGGTTGAGGGTAACGGTGGGCTGGGCGTTGACCGTCAGGGTCAGGCTGTAGTTGCTGGAATCGGCGGCACCGTCGTTGACCGAGAAGGTGAAACCGCTGCTGGTACTGCCGCTGGGGCTGTATTTGAAGCGGCCGGCATCCAGGTGGCTCTTGGCAATGGTACCGCCGTTGCCGATCAGGGTGTCGCTGCCATCCAGGTCGCCGCTGTCGTTCACGTCCAGCCACAGGGTACCGGCGGCCGGGATGGTCACCACTGTGACATGGCTCAGGGGATCCCCCTCCACATCGGCGTAGCCGAAATCGGCCGTGGCCAGGGTCAGCACCTGGCCCTCATTGGGATACAGGGTGTTGTTGGCGGCACTGGGCGCATCGTTGACGGCGCCCACGGTGACGGTGACGTCATTGTTGCTTGAGGTGCCGCCAGCGCCGTCACTGACCGTGATCCGCACATTGCGGGCCCCGCTGGTGGGGGACAGGGTATCGGTATTTTCGTAGGTCATGGCCTGCACCAGGGCCTGCACCCGGGCCGGGGTGGCATTGGCGTTCAGGATCAGTGTCAGATCGTTGCCTTCGGTAATATTGTTGCCCAGGGTAGCGACCAGGACACCATCCACAGCAACAAGAGTGCCGGCGTTGGTGCTGGGTACATCCACGCCCCCCGAGGTGTCCAGGCTGAGCAAGTCCTCGGCGGCGTCTTCGCCGGAGCTGATGGTGGCGATGAGGGCGCCGCCGCTGAAGGTGCCAGAATCCACGTCGGTAACGGTGGCCGCGGCGCCCTGATCGAGGCGGGTGGCGCCGTCCCCTTCCAGGTAGCTGACGCTGTCGCCATCCAGGTTACCTATGACCGGGGCGTCGTTGTCGCCTTGAACATAAATCGACACGGTGGCCGAGCTGGAAGTGCCACCGTCACCGTCGTTGACGGTAACGGTCAACGACCTGATCTCGGTGGAAGGGGCGTCGGTGTCGGTGTTTTCGTAGGTGATGGCACGAACCAGGGTCTGTACATTGGTGGGAGTGGCGTTGGCATTGAAGTTGACCACCAGATCGTTGCCGGTGGCGATGTTGTTGCCCAGGGTACCCACCACGGTGCCGTCCACGGACACATTGCTGCCGGCCGTATTGCCGGCCAGGGCCACAGCACCCGAGGTGTCCAGGCCAATGAGATCCTCGGTGGCGTCGCCGTTTGCCAAGATGGTGGCGGTCAGGTTGCCGCCGTCGAAATCAGCGCTGTCGCCATCGCTGACGGTGGCGTTACCGCCCTGGTCAATCAGGGTGGCGGCGTCTCCTTCGGTGTAGGTGAAAGAATCGCCACCAAGGTTGCCGATGGTGGGGGCAGCGTTGGAAATGGCGGTATCGACATCGATATTGTCGAGGTTTACCAGGATAAAGCCGAAGTTACTTTCGTCATTGACTATTTGCACTTCATCAATGTTATCGAAACTGGAGCCACTAACGGTAAAGGTATAAAAAGCCCCGTGTTGGCCAGTTAGATCCCAAACTTGACTACCAACCAAGCTTCCATCCCGATAGCCTTTTATCCTATATAGGTCGTCCCCTCCCGCTGATTCCATCTGAAAGGAGAGTAACCTAAATTCAGAGCCGTCCGTGGTTTTGAAAGTGATCGTATTGGCGTTATTCCCATTATCATCGTTACCAATTGCACCACCGATACCACTTCCGTCGTTAATGCCAACAAAATTTCCTGACACATCCTGGTCGAACGTGAAATCACCATGGGACCATGGTTGGCCTAAATTCTGGCCTGTAAGTACTCCAGTAAAGTCAACATCAGCGGCAGCCCAGGCCGAGCCGGCAAATAAGGCGAAAAGCAGAGCACAGCTTTTGCCAATCCGTTTAACGTCCATATCCTTCACCTTATTTCCGGGAGCGGCCGCCACAGCTGCGGCCGCTTTGCCATTGCAAGACATTAACTGCGAGACGGGAAAATCCCCTGCAGCGCGATAACAAAGTACATGGCCAGGCTCGGCTGGATATTGTTGACCGACTGGCTGGCACCCGCGGTGCCGGTTTGGCCGGACAGCGCCGCCGTGCCGTTGGTACTCGCCATGAAGCTCTGCATGGTGGTGTTGCCTGCATCGGCATACGCCGTTGCAGCGCGTCCCCCGGACAGAACCGTCGCGGGCACCTTTCCCTCAGGGCTGTCGGAATTGCCGTTTTCACTGGAGGCCGGCGGCGATATCGTTGTGGTAGCCGTGATGGTTGCGCTAGCCCCCTGCAGCCCATGGTTGTGGATGGGCAGCTGGTTGAGGCTCAGGGTATTGGTTTCGCTCCCTTCCCTTTCCCCCCAACGCCAACGGCGCCGGCCTGGTCCGTCACCCGGGTGAACCGGCACCCGGCCCCGCAGATCCGGCAGGGCAAAGGTGGTACGGCCATCGCCGCCATAGGTGGTGCCCAGCAGGGAAAACAGCGCCGTATTGCTTGCGATGGGCAACAGCTGGCCGTCACAAAGGGCGTAACCGCGGGGGGCGAAGTTAAAGCCCACCATCTTGATCTCGCCGATATAGGGTTCTGCCATGTTCGTCTCCAAAAGTTGTCGGTTTTCAGTCCCTTGCCTATGTTGAACTCCATATCGACCACCATGGAATGCCGCCAACATGAGCGCTTTACAGCTCGCCTCGCTGACCCTGAGGCCACACCGCCAGGCGGATCTGCCCTTTTTGCGCCGGCTCTACGCCAGCACCCGTGAAGCCGAACTGGCGCCGCTGGGCTGGCGCCATGAACAGCGCCAGGCCTTTTGCGCCGCCCAGTTCGAGGCCCAGTACCACCATTACCGCCAGTACTATTGCCCCGACCGCTTCGACCTCATCTGCCACCAGGGCCAGCCCATAGGCCGGCTGTTCGTGGACGTCTGGCCCGGCGAAATCCGCGTGGTCGACATCAGCCTGCTGCCGGACTTTCGCGGCCAGGGTATCGGTGCCCACCTGCTCGAGCGCCTCTACCGGGAGGCCTGCACATCCGGTCGCAGCCTCAGCATTCATGTGGAGCGCAACAACCCGGCCCGCCGCCTCTACGAACGGCTCGGCTTTCAACTCAAGACCCAAACGGATGAGCTGTACCTGCTGATGGAACGGCCGCCCCTTGCCGAGCCTGGCTGATGACGATCTCGTAGTCCGTGGGTGAATTGGGCACGCACAGCAGCGCCTGGCAACCGATGGCCGGATGGGAAAAGCGATAGACCCCTTGGGGAACGGGCATGTCGGGATCGCCGCTAAGGCGGATGACAAAGGTAACAAAGGGGCTGCCTGGTTGGCTGCAGTCGACGACTTCGTCAACCTGGAGGGTCAAGGTGGTGCCGGCGTCGTCGCTGACCGACACCTGGTCGCCTTCCATCTGCTTGAAGGCGCTGAATTCGAGCCGCACGAGCTGATCGTCCATAAATCACCTGATGAAATCCCTTTCACTTGTGATTTCAAGGTAGTAGCAGAGCGCCAAGGATGCCAAAGCAAAGCTGAAAGTCGATGCCCTGAACAACCGCAGGCACAAAAGAGTCCGAAGGACAAAGGTGACTCGTTTTTCGTCTGGTAAGCGGGGTCTTGGATAGCCGAGTCGGAAGGGATCCACAGGGAAGTATCACTAGCCTCAAGCGGTTGGCGGCCACCCTCCCTGGCGGCCGTCGCTTCGCGACCGGCTAAAGCCGTCCAAATAGACGTCGGTTTAGCCCCGCGGACGCGGGGAACACTCGCGGAAATCCCGGAACGTTTTGCCGTTGATCGGTTTAGCCCCGCGGACGCGGGGAACACGTCACCGACACTACAACTGGGATGTGATCTGCCGGTTTAGCCCCGCGGACGCGGGGAACACAGCTGCTTCGTCGCTCGCTCAGTCTTCGCTCGCGGTTTAGCCCCGCGGACGCGGGGAACACATTGCCCTCAATAGCCCGTTTTGACTAATGTCCGGTTTAGCCCCGCGGACGCGGGGTTGAGGGCAAAGAGAACATTGCGACCATAGGAGCAATGTTTGCCCGAAAGCGAGGCCCGGATGACCGAGCCGGAAGGAGCCCACAAGGATGTGTCACGACCAACGGTTTGCGGCCACCTTCCCTGGCGGCCGTCGCTTCGCGACCGGCTAAAGCCGTCCAAATTTGCTCCCGGCAAATTTGTAGCCCCGCGGACGCGGGGAACACCGTTGCCACGTTTCCCTGCCCATCCCATTTCACGGTTTAGCCCCGCGGACGCGGGGAACACCCTGAGGACTGCCGCCAGGGCGTCCAGGGGGCCGGTTTAGCCCCGCGGACGCGGGGAACACGAGATATTGCAGGGCGACCTCCACATGGAGGACGGTTTAGCCCCGCGGACGCGGGGAACACTCAGGATGCCGAACCGGTGGCCGGCCCCCCCACGGTTTAGCCCCGCGGACGCGGGGAACACGACCAGGTCGCCTTTGCCGAGCGTGAAAGCGCCGGTTTAGCCCCGCGGACGCGGGGAACACGGATCCAACCACAGATTGCCCAGCTGGCGCGCCGGTTTAGCCCCGCGGACGCGGGGAACACCATTCGGATACCTCCGGGTAAAGTTGCCTCAGCGGTTTAGCCCCGCGGACGCGGGGAACACTGGGATGCGTCTGTGGTGGACCGGCCCGCAGTCGGTTTAGCCCCGCGGACGCGGGGAACACGGGCAAACCGGGCGACGTGTTGATCGCCGTACAGGTTTAGCCCCGCGGACGCGGGGAACACAACTCATATATGATTTACTCTAAGCAAATCATCGGTTTAGCCCCGCGGACGCGGGGAACACTCGAAGTGGCCCTCGTAGGTCACCGGGTCCCACGGTTTAGCCCCGCGGACGCGGGGAACACTGCCGCTATTGACTAAAGCGTTCATTCGTGTGCGGTTTAGCCCCGCGGACGCGGGGAACACAAAATGGAAGCGACGAAGATTGGGAAGCGAAACGGTTTAGCCCCGCGGACGCGGGGAACACCCGCCAAGACGTGCCCGTTGGTCGCCACGGCGCGGTTTAGCCCCGCGGACGCGGGGAACACACACGTTAGTTCAATTGTTCAAGCTGGCATTGCGGTTTAGCCCCGCGGACGCGGGGAACACTCGGGCCGAAGCGTGATTGTAAACGCCGCAAACGGTTTAGCCCCGCGGACGCGGGGAACACTTTGCCGCTTGCGTCAGCAATGGCCAGAGATACGGTTTAGCCCCGCGGACGCGGGGAACACCGGCGCTTAACCCGGCTCTGAAACGTCATCCCCGGTTTAGCCCCGCGGACGCGGGGAACACTGGTATATCCCCCCTGGTGTTGATCCAGCTCCCGGTTTAGCCCCGCGGACGCGGGGAACACTCCCTAGAGCAGATCCACCGCCACGCAGCACGCGGTTTAGCCCCGCGGACGCGGGGAACACGGAATTTCTTCACCCCACAGGGAGACGGCGGACGGTTTAGCCCCGCGGACGCGGGGAACACGAAACGTGGTGATTTCCCGTTAACGGAAACACCGGTTTAGCCCCGCGGACGCGGGGAACACGCGAGGCGACCCGGCATCAGCAATTCAGCTTCCGGTTTAGCCCCGCGGACGCGGGGAACACTAGAGCGCATTCGTGGCGTCATGACCGACAGGCGGTTTAGCCCCGCGGACGCGGGGAACACGTGACCGGCGGTAGCAGGATGCCGCCGGCGCTCGGTTTAGCCCCGCGGACGCGGGGAACACGTGGAGTATCAAAAAATGCGTGCAACAGTTGTACGGTTTAGCCCCGCGGACGCGGGGAACACAACCCCAAGGGCATCAGCCACCACAAGGTCACCGGTTTAGCCCCGCGGACGCGGGGAACACATGCGCCGGCCCCGATCGGACTTCTGATATACCGGTTTAGCCCCGCGGACGCGGGGAACACATCAGAGGCGTAACTCCCCAGCAGGGTTGTACCGGTTTAGCCCCGCGGACGCGGGGAACACTCAACCCTAAAATCCGGATACCCTTTGTTTACCGGTTTAGCCCCGCGGACGCGGGGAACACGGCGGCGATCAGGTGAAGGCCGGGCGTCACACCGGTTTAGCCCCGCGGACGCGGGGAACACTTCCCATTACCATTATCTGATGTATGCCCAGACGGTTTAGCCCCGCGGACGCGGGGAACACAATCTTAGTCAGTTCTGATTGATTGCGGCATACGGTTTAGCCCCGCGGACGCGGGGAACACCAGGTAACATTTGTCCATGCTGTGAGATCGCGCGGTTTAGCCCCGCGGACGCGGGGAACACGGCATCAGCCGCCGCATCACCGGCACGGCAATCGGTTTAGCCCCGCGGACGCGGGGAACACGTACCCAGGGCGCCGTAGTGGAGCTCCAGTTCCGGTTTAGCCCCGCGGACGCGGGGAACACGCCGGGATCACGCTACCCGCCCGTATGGTGTACGGTTTAGCCCCGCGGACGCGGGGAACACAGCAAAACCCACACCGCCGGCGGCCTGCACGTCGGTTTAGCCCCGCGGACGCGGGGAACACCGTTGCCCGTACCGCAGGCGGGGGCAACGACACGGTTTAGCCCCGCGGACGCGGGGAACACGGAAACACACAGCGCCGGACCATGTGGACACCCGGTTTAGCCCCGCGGACGCGGGGAACACCAGATAACCAACCAGGCTGGCCAGCTCACCCCCGGTTTAGCCCCGCGGACGCGGGGAACACCTGATCGCCCCCTGACCGATAAGGAGCGGCTGCGGTTTAGCCCCGCGGACGCGGGGAACACGCCATGATCCAGTTCGAGAACGGCATGCAGCCCGGTTTAGCCCCGCGGACGCGGGGAACACGACGAAGTCGCAAGACTCAAGGGCCAAGTGGTCGGTTTAGCCCCGCGGACGCGGGGAACACCAGACCAAGACGTCGTGGCTGACAACGTCGTGCGGTTTAGCCCCGCGGACGCGGGGAACACTCGGTGGCGTCCCGCTTGCGCAGGAGGTAGATCGGTTTAGCCCCGCGGACGCGGGGAACACTCTACGCCGAGACACGCGGCCAGGATCTTCATCGGTTTAGCCCCGCGGACGCGGGGAACACGCAGCGCTGTCAGTGAGGCGCTCCAAGGAAATCGGTTTAGCCCCGCGGACGCGGGGAACACGCCCAGCAACAGGGCGCCGCCCAACAGGGCCTCGGTTTAGCCCCGCGGACGCGGGGAACACGTTTTTTCTTAGTTTGTTTTGTGTATTAATGCCGGTTTAGCCCCGCGGACGCGGGGAACACCGCAGGTACACTCCACGCATTTTGGGATCTGCCGGTTTAGCCCCGCGGACGCGGGGAACACGCCCTCGAGGCCCTGGGCGCTTACCTGGAAGACGGTTTAGCCCCGCGGACGCGGGGAACACCCAGGTAACCACGCCGGCGTCATCGGGACGGCCGGTTTAGCCCCGCGGACGCGGGGAACACAGCATCGACCGCAGCGACTGCAGCGACTGGCGCGGTTTAGCCCCGCGGACGCGGGGAACACGGGAACCCATTCACAGAAACCGACAACCTCACCGGTTTAGCCCCGCGGACGCGGGGAACACGCTAGCGCGTTTTACCAATGTGTGCCAAACCGCGGTTTAGCCCCGCGGACGCGGGGAACACTTTTGCTATTCGCTGTGGCTTTCGGTTGTGGCCGGTTTAGCCCCGCGGACGCGGGGAACACCTAATAACAGCGATTTGGAAAGGCATTGCGAACGGTTTAGCCCCGCGGACGCGGGGAACACCAGCAGAATCCGGGCATCGAACAGGTCTACTACGGTTTAGCCCCGCGGACGCGGGGAACACTCGGACAGGTCGAAACCCAGTTCTTCGCGGAACGGTTTAGCCCCGCGGACGCGGGGAACACCCTTTGAGCCGGACGCCAGCCTGCAGGGCCAACGGTTTAGCCCCGCGGACGCGGGGAACACGCCTCGGCCTGAATACGCCGACTCTGGTCATACGGTTTAGCCCCGCGGACGCGGGGAACACACCAAGGGCTTCTGGGTCAGCGCTGACATTCACGGTTTAGCCCCGCGGACGCGGGGAACACGTTTTCCACTGCTGCTCCCAGGCCTGCACATCCGGTTTAGCCCCGCGGACGCGGGGAACACCCCGCCGTGCACTGGAGGACTTCAAGTCCGTCCGGTTTAGCCCCGCGGACGCGGGGAACACCGGACGCTCAAGGCCGTATTGGGTCATATTGCCGGTTTAGCCCCGCGGACGCGGGGAACACGTTTTTCGCCTCGGTGACGGTCGCCGTTGTTCCGGTTTAGCCCCGCGGACGCGGGGAACACTATCTATAGCATTTTAGGGGTCGCTAGTGCCCCGGTTTAGCCCCGCGGACGCGGGGAACACGCAGGGCCGTTCACGGTCAGAAGGAGTTGCCCCGGTTTAGCCCCGCGGACGCGGGGAACACTCAAAGACGACATCGCAGTTTCAGAAGACGGGCGGTTTAGCCCCGCGGACGCGGGGAACACTTCAAGGTATTCGCTTTGCGTACCGTTCGAATCGGTTTAGCCCCGCGGACGCGGGGAACACCACCGAGTTCCACACGGTAGGGATAAGGCCTGCGGTTTAGCCCCGCGGACGCGGGGAACACCCAGATGCAGTCGGGCCAGGATACCGGGTTTCTGGTTTAGCCCCGCGGACGCGGGGAACACCTGCTGCCCGAGGGTGACACCCTCATCGAGCCCGGTTTAGCCCCGCGGACGCGGGGAACACACCGATGCGCAGCTTGGGCGCTACAAGGTTGTCGGTTTAGCCCCGCGGACGCGGGGAACACGATCATGCTTTCGACTGCTCCTGGCCGCCCAACGGTTTAGCCCCGCGGACGCGGGGAACACATTTGCAAAGCCCCGGCAAGCCATTGGTAAGCCGGTTTAGCCCCGCGGACGCGGGGAACACTCCAAATGCAGGCAGTTGTTTTTCAAACAAAAAATCTGCCTAACGAAATCTACCGATTTTTTCCTGGTTGTTAAAGAGCCCAATTCACTGCATTTACGGCGCATCCTGGGGCAGAAAGCGCACCAGCCTGAGGCCGTCCAGATCCACAGGCTCGCGGCGGTTGCTGCCAAAGGTTTGGAAGTCGAAGCCGGATTCGTTGTTGGCGGCCCAGGCCATGGCGACGTTGCCTTCTTCGGCCAGGGCCTCTATCTGCTCCCAGAGCATTTCCCGCACCCGGCGGGAGACATCGCCGACATAGACGCCGGCGCGGATCTCCAACAACCAGATGGCGAGCCGCCCCCTGAGCCTGGGCGGGACATTCTCGGTGACCACCACCAGCATGCTCATCTCAACCGCTCCTGTGACCGGCGTCACCAATGGCGACGGGCTCGGGGATGGCCGGCGGCTGGGCATCCTCGGGCGGCAGCGGCGGTGCTATGCCACCGGCGGCCAACACCTCTTCTATTAAGGGAATGAGTCGCTTGAGCACCCTGTCCTTCCTGAACAAATCGCGGCAGGTCAGCCGGACGTCACGATCCGGTTTCAACGGTTTTTTGGCGGCAACCTGGAAGGCCAGGGGCACCACGGACTCGAACTTGATGATGTCGGCGATATCGTAGACAAAGGACAGCGGCTTGCCGGTATGGATGAAGCCAATGGCCGGGGCATAGCCCGCCGCCAGCACTGCCGCCTCTGTGATGCCGTAGAGGCAGGCGGTGGCGGCGCTCAGGCACTGGTTGGGCAAGTCGCCCTTGCCCCAGTCCTTGGGATCGTAGCGGCGCCCCTGCCACTTCACGCCATGCTGCTGGGCCAGCAGCTGATAGGTCTTGCGGACCCTGGCGCCCTCAATGCCCCTGAGCTGGTCGACGCTGCGCCGTTCAGGGGCCGGCTCGCCGAAGCGCAGCTCGAACATCTTGCGCACCACCTTGAGGCGCAAGTCTTCATCGAGTGCCAACTTGGCCTGGTAGAGCAATTTGTCGGAGCGGGCACCGCCGGGTTGGCCGGCGGCATAGAAACGCACCCCGGCCTCACCCACCCAGGTCAGCAGGGTGCCGGTTTCGGCGGCCAGCTTGACGGCGGCATGGGAAACCCGGGTGCCGGGCTCCAGCATCAGGCAGGCCACAGATCCCACCGGGATGTGCATGCGTTCGCCGTTGACCTCGTCCACCACCACGAAGGCACCGTCCTTGACGTCGATGCGCCCCATGGACAAGAACAGCATGGAGTTGCGATCCTTGAGGGGGATAGGCTTGATGGGAATGAAGGACATAGCGGCTCCCTTGCTATGTGGTGAAAAGGCGGCGGATCAGATCCGCCGTATCATCATCAGGCCGCAGCCAAAGGCCTTGGCCCGGCCTATGCCGTTGCATAGGTGTTCCAGCAGGGTGTCCGGCGCCTGTATATGGATCTCGCCGGCCAGCTCCACCGAGCTGAAGGCCGCCAGACGGTGCTTCTTCGGGATGCTGTGGCGCTGATAGCCAGCCACGCTCAGAGCACCGCCCGGAGCCTCCTCGGCTCCCAACCCTGGCAGGCGCTGTTGCCACCAGTCGGCCAGGGCCCGCTCGGCTTGGCTCTTAAGGGCCAGATCCAGGGTTTCACTGCGCCCCAGGGGGCGTTCCAGCGCCTGGCGGTGGCGCCCTTGATGGATGATCTCGCGCCAGCCGGCCAGCTCGACATCGGTGGCAAAGTCGAGCAGACGCATTCGCAGTTCGCCCTTCTGCCCGTCTTTGTCCAAGCCCTGGCCATCAAGCTGCTCGCGAAGCCAGCCCATTTGGGCATCCATCAGCACATCGTGGCGCTTGCCGTCCCGGCAGACCGTGGGGTTGACCCTGAGCCTGAATGCCAGGCGATCCCCAGGGTTCAGCCTGGGCGAGAAGGCCTTGATGTGGATCTCGAAGATCCCGGCGTGATCCCTTGGCGGCGTGCGCGACAGCACATAGAACAGGGGCTCGCCGCTGGGTGCCTGGTAGCCGTCCCCCTGCTCTTGGCGATACAGGAAATGACGCTCGTTGTCATCAAACAGGCGCCAAAGCAGCTGGTGGCTGCCGTAAGCCCCGTCCTTGAGAGCTTCCAGCAGGGCGCGCCGGGCCTGTGGGCTCTGGTTCAAGCGGATCTTGGAAAGGTACATATCACGCCTCCCTGATCGTGAGTTCATGCTGCTGGCGCTGGCCGAATTGCCAGGGCCGGCGGCTCAGGGGCTCATCCCATACGCCAAGGGTCTGCACGGCGTCGCTTTCGCCCAGCGCCTGCGGGCTGCCCTGCCAGTAGTAAGTGACCAGCTCTCCCAGCCCCAGCCAGCGTTTGTCTTCCTCGGGGCTTCCCAGTAGTGGCGGAAACTCGCTATCCAGAGCCTGCCTGAGGGTGCCGTCCGCCACTATGCGCGGCGCCATGGGCAACGCCAGGGGGCAGGCCTTGCGGCCAAGATAGGGGACGAAGCCCGGACGCAGCAGGGCTTCACGCAGCCGCTCCAGGGTGGGCGCCGACTCGGACTGGCGCCACAGGGCGACCACCCAGAGGCCGCCGGTGCGGTAGTCCCGGCTGGACAGCACGGTGTTGAGCTTGTGCCTGGGCCTGGCCAGCTCGTCGGCGCGGGTGAACAGCCGGCGTTTCTTGTCCTCGGAGGGAACCTGAGCGGTGTGGTAGTCCCTGAGCAAATCACCCGGGTCATATTGCTTCACCGCCACCGCCAGGCCGTCGCGCAGGGCGGCCTGGCGTTCAGCGTCTTCCCTGGGAATGCCGAGAGCGCAGGCCACCAGGCCAAGCACGGCGGCGCGGCCGGGGTGCAGGGCGGTGGGCCTGTCGCCGCCCACCGCCGCCTCACCCCAGCTTGCCATGGGGCCATAGAGGCGAAAAATAAGATAATCCATGGGGCCCCCTAGTCGGCGATGAAGGCCTTGAGTTGCTCGAAGCTGCCTTCACCGGTGATGGCGTTGATGGTTGCCCTGGCATCGGCGCAGGGGCCGTAGACCTTGTCGAAGTTTTCCACCTGGCGCTCCAGGCGCGTTATGGCCTCGCCGGCCTGATCCTCTCCCCATACCGGCTTGAGGAAGGCCACCGACAGGGAGCGGGGCTGCTGATCGCCCTTCTCCGCCAGCACATAGGAGGCATAGGCGCGGGAGGCAAAGCTGTTCTGCTTGCCCCTGGGAGACACCTTGACGGCCGCCTCCACCAGGGCGGCAATGGCCTTGTTGGCCAGAGCCAGATCACCGCCGAGGTTCTGCACCAATTGCTCCTTGTCGATGCAGACATAGCTGTAGAAGAGGGCAGCGGCGAAACCCGCTTCGCCGATATGGCCGGCCCCCAGATCCTCGTCGCCGCGGTTGAGGTCGTCGACGGCGGTGAAGTAGTCATCCTCCACCGCCACGCCGTGGACGCTGATGGCATGGGCCACCTGGCAGGCGGCCTCGACGTTGAAGTCGGGACTGGCCGCCAGCATGCGGCCAAACAGGGCGATGTCGACGGCTGCGGCCCTGCTGCGAAGGCGCAGCAGTTCTTCCTGCTCGGGGGCCCGCCCTTCACGGCTCAGGGTATCGAGCAGCTGCCAAACCGCCTGCCATTCCGAGGGGCTGATATGGGCGAGCTGTTCAATCTCCAGGGAGTCCTTCTTGTTCTTGCCAAAAACGCCGGCGATGGCCGTGGCCCATTCCTTGGCCTGCTTCTCGGGCACCCCTTCCTGGGTCAACTTGCCATAGACTTCCACGCCCAGCCGCTTGGTGCGGGTACCCAGGCTGCCTTCCAGGGCGTCCTGGAAGAGTTCAGACACCCGCCAGTTGCGCTTCAGGCTCTGGGAGCTGACCCTGAGCCGCTCCACCCCGCCCATGCGGGCGGTCTTGGGCCGGCCAAGGTCGTCCCGGTTGAGGTTGGAAGGGGGGTAGGAAGTCAGCAGGTGCAGTTGGATAAATTTGCTCATGTCCGTTCTCCTTAGTTGTCCTTGCTGGCGGCCTTGTCGGCGGCCTGGTAGTAATCCATGGCCCAGCGCAGGGCGATGCGCTTGTCGGCCCTACGGGGGGATAGCTGGTGGTGCTCGGCAAACCAGCTCAGGGTGTCGGCGGCCAGGCTCTGGGGATTGCAGCTGCCGCCCAATAACTTCACCAGCCGACGCAGGCGGCGGAAAAAGTCCTCCGGGCTCCTGGCGTTTTGCAGCTGCTGGAAGCGAAGCTCGCTGACCCTGGGCTTGTCTGTCTTGGGATCGATCCTGCCCAGGCTGGTGGCGAAGCTCTGCTCCGGGCTCTCCGCGGGCAGCTGGCGCACATGGCTGAGGCTGGCGGCTATGGTGGCCCAGGCCAGGGGCGACCAGGACGCCCTGTTCCTGGCGCGCTCGGGTAGCTTCAACCAGAGCGCCCTGAAACCCTGGGTCAACAGGGCCCCTTCGGGTCCTTCGGCCCGCTTCAGCTCGGCCCGGTAGAGGGTCGGGGCCGGCTTCAGCTTCAATGCCTCAAGCTCTGCCGGCGGCAGCGTCATGGCCTGCCACCAGCGCAGCAGGCTGTCGCTGCCCTCAAATGAGTAGCGGCGTTCCTTGTGTTCCTTGTCTGCCATCAGGCTTCCTCCGTGCTGGGTAAGGGGTGACTGTCTTTGAAGGCTTTGATCGCCTTGGCGCCGCGCAGCCAGCCGGTGAGCCGGCGTCTAGCGGAAATCTTCTGGTGCATGCTGCGGTCCGCCGGGCATTCGCCCAGGGCGAATTCGTCGAACAGATCCAGGGCGGTGGCGGTCAGGGCCTGCAGCCAGCGCCAGGCGCCCTCCGACGGTAGGCGCTCCGCGCCGCAGGTCAGCAGGCTTGCCACGGCCTGGAAGAAGGCTGCCTGGGTTCGCTGCCAAAAAGCGAGTTCGATATGGCTGAAGTCTCCCTTGGCCTCGGCGGGGCGCTCAAAAAGGGCGGCTTTGACCTGGCTGCGGCAGTGAAAGAGCACCTCCTGAGCCAGGGATTGCACCACCTTGATCTCCGTTAACAGGGCATCGGCGCTTTCCGGGGGCAGGCTTACCAGGGGCAGCTCTGTGCTGTACCAGCCCCTGGCCTTCATGTTGTCCATATCAAAGCCGAAGGCCCACAGCCTGGGATATTCCCCCCAATCGAAGTCGAAGAAGTCCCGTTTGCTGCTGTGGAAATCCATGACCACCCTGGCGGGCAGGTTGCCCTCCCCTCTGTCCTCGAAGGCCAGGGCATGCCACTGCTTGTATTGGATGCCGCCGGGCTGGCCCTTGGTGGAGAGGTGATCCTCCTCCGGCTTCTTGGGGTTGAAGCGGTAATGGGTCAGGGGGTGGTGCCAGGTGCCGGCATAGTTGTTGCCGTAGTTCTGGGTCAGGTAATGGAGGCAGAGGCGCTCGCTGTCATCCCCACCCAGGCTGCAACGACCCTGCTTTTCCTCGAACAGCAGGCGGATGCGCCTGGGCATGGCCCAGTACATATGCAGAGGATGCACATCCTGCTGGTAGATCTCGCTGCCCTTTTTCTTACTGTCTTTAGTCGCCCCCAGCCAGGGGAAGACATCGGCGCTGTGCAGGTCCGGCTCCTCATAGGGCCATTTATCCCTGCTTATCACATTGAGCCAAAGCCGCTGCCAGAGGCCGGCTTCGGGATCCCGGGGCAGCACCAGGGTGGTCAGGGGGCCACCGCCCCTAAGCCCGGTACGATGCCCCTGACCGCCGGAGGGAGCGTTGATCTGCAGGGTGAACAGCGCCAGGGCTGCCATGGCGGGGGACAGCTGGGTCACCTCGTCACGCTTGATGAAGTGATCGGTGTTGAGCTTGAGGGTGTTGCCGCCGGGAGCCTCGATCAAGAGTCCGGACACGGGCGCCGGCTTGGTGCCTGCCAGGCTGTCGTAGTCCTGCATAAAGCGCGGCCCTTCGCCTTCCAGCTCGAAGGCATGGGCGGCCTTGGCGAAGGCTTCTCCCAAATCGCCTTGCACCGGCGGCTTGCAATAGAGCGCTTCCCAGGCGTATTTATCCTCAGGCGCGAAGCAAGTCTGCAGCAGGCCGATGGCGAACTGGTAGGCGGCACCCTGAAAATCGGCCCTGGGCAGGGCGAAATCCACCACCTCGGGGGATGCCATGGCGGCGAGGGGCAAGGTGCGCTCGCTGCCGTCCCTAAGGCGAAAGAGAAGCCAGGAATCTGTGATCAGGTTCATTCAACCTCCTTGTGTCTCGTGAAGACCCCTAGGGTCGGGGAATAACCGAACTGCTCGTCCTCCTGTGCCAGCCAGGGCTGGAGATAGCGGGCTTGAGAGTAGCGGGCCTGGATGGCCTCGAAGGCTTGGATGTCTTCGCCTTTCAGGGGCGCCAGGCGCTCGGCGAACTTCTTGCGGCCCAGTTTGAGGATGCTGTTTTGCACCGGCTGCGGCTCGCCTTCGGCCCAGAGGCAGAGGCCACCGGCCTGGCTCCGCCGCAGCAGCAGCACGGGCAGGATTTCTATGTCCGAGTGACGGGTGCTGATCTCGATGTCGTCGTCATGCCAGGCGGTATTGCTTTCCTGGCTGTAGCCCAGCGGCCACTGTATGTATTGGTTCCTGGCCTTGGCTGCCTTGCCCCTCTCCTCGGCGTAATGCGCATCCTCCTTGTCCCGCAGGGCTTGGGGCATGCGCTGGTAGGCATCCTCGCCGTAGACGGCTTCGATGAGCTCCCTGGCCTTACCCGGCATCCAGATCCCGCCCAGTTCACGCAGCGCCTGCATGCCGAGCCAGAGTCGGCCCGGGGAGCGATAGACGGCCTCGGTGTGGGGCATGGTGGCACCGAGCCAATCCGCCTGGGGCTCCTCCTGCCAGGGGGGCACCAGCACATACAGCAGGGGCCTGGCCCTGGCATCCCTTATGCCGGGGCGGTAATGGCCGTCGCCGTCCCTGGTGTGGCGGTGGAGGCGGCCGGCCCGCTGGATCAGATCGTCTATGGGGCAGAGATCGGAAATCATCAGATCCGCGTCGGCATCGATGCTCTCCTGAAACACCTGGGTGGCGATAAGCACCTGTCCCTTTCGCTGCTCCCCACCGGACCCCTTGCCGAAGCGCGACAGTACCTGCTCCTCGATGCCCTTGCGGTCCTTGAGAGCGAAACGGCTGTGAAAGAGGATGGGCTCAGGGCCGCCCTCCAGCCGCCCTACCAGGGCCTGGTAGGCCTTGAGGGCGTCGTCTACCGAGTTACGGATCCAGACCACGCATTGGCCCTTGGCCCTGGCCTCGGTTATGGCCTGGAGGCAACTTTCCTCGCTGGCGAGAAAGTCGACCGGCAGGTGGCGGCTGACTTCCTTGCGACTGGCCAGGGGCGTTTCCTGCACGCCGTCCGCCAGGCAGACCCGGGTGGCCAGGGGGAAATGCGTTGATTCCGGCAGCTGCGGCGTCACGCCACCAGCCTGTTGCCAGATCTGGCACAGCCGGGCGCGCTGGCGCTTCGACAGGGTGGCGGTCAGCAGAATGGCACTGCCGCCCTGGTGTAGATGCACCCGCAGCAGATCTTCCAATAGCTCGAACATGAAGGCATCGGCGGCGTGGATCTCGTCGAACAGCAGCACCTTGCGATTGAGCCCCAAGAGCCGCAAGGGCTGGTGCTTGCGCGGCAATACCGCCATCAGGGCCTGATCTATGGTGCCGACCCCCACAGGCGCCAGCAGCGCCTTCTTGCGGGAGTCCGCCAGCCAGGCATTGCAATAGGCGGAGGCGGTGCCGTCATCCCGGTCGTAGCCGGCCTCGTCGGCCCCGGGCACGGCCAGGGCCTCCTTGAAGGCCTCGTTCATCTCCCTGGCGCCATGGGCCAGCACTATGCTGGCCCGGCCACCGTCTAGGGCCAGCATCTGGCGGTAGTGGCCGGCCACCCGGGAGAACATGGCGTTGGAGGTAGCCATGGTGGGCAGACCGAAATAGAAACCGTCGGCCCGGCCCGCCGCCAGCAACCTGTGGGCCAGGGCCAGGGCCGCCTCCGTCTTGCCGGCGCCGGTGACATCCTCGAGGATGAAGAGCTGCGGCCCCTCCCCCAGGGGGACCGACTCGGCCCAGCCCTGAAGTGGGGTGGGCCGAAAGCCGTAATGCTCCTGGATGGATCCGAAGGGCTGGACGCTGACGGGCTTGGCAAGATCGGTGGCGGCCAGGGCCCGGGCGGCTATGTCCTTGGCCTGGGGCCAGTACTCGGCCAACGAAAAGCCCCCGGCCCGGTAGTGGAAGAAGGCACTGTCGGAGCCCACCCAGTCGCTGAGGATGGCCAGGCCAGAGAGGTGCCAGCTCAGTTGCCGGAGCCTGGCCAACCAGTGGCGGTCCGTCATTTTTTCCGGCGGCCAGGACACGGCGAAGAGTCTTGCCAGATCGGCAATAAAGTGCGTGGCTGCATCCAGATCTTGTTCCCGGCAATAGCGGCCGAGCTCGGCCCGTTTGCCATGGGCTATGGGATAGCCGTGATGGCCGAACACCGTATCCAGCAGGCAGTTGAGGCTGTCGAGCAGCGGCGTCGGGCGGCTCAGGTCGGCATCACCCAGGCCAAGCTCAGCGCCGCGGAGCCGGCGGCCCCGGGTGGCCATAAGCCAGAAATACTGGCCCAGCATGTCGTGGCGGGCCCGTCTGGCGTCATAGGCCTGCTCCGGTCTGTGGCTGACCAGGGGGGTACCTGGGAAGGACTTCAGGGCCTGGAAGGCCGATGAGAACTTGCCGAGATCGTGGAGGGCCAGGGCAAAGGTGAAGATGGCGCGCAGCTCACCCGGGGATAGTTCGAGGAACTGGGCCAGGGAGCGGGTCAGGGGCCTGTCGTCCGCCAGCAGCTGCCAGCCCACCGCCGCCACGTCCAGGCAGTGGTAGGGCAGCAGGTGGTAGGCGTCGCCTTGGTGGCCTTCCTGCTGCTGGGCCTTGCCCCAGTAGTGGAAATAGCTGGCTGTCATATCAGGCTCCTTGCCGCTGTGTTTTTGATCACTTTCCCTGCCCTTTGCCGCTTTCACAATGCTGTGCATTTGCACATGTCGCCTTTGTTGACAGATCAGGCACCGAACAGCCAGGGCTTGATCTGGTCGGCATTGGCAAGGATCAGCTGCTGGGCGGCGGGGTTGCCGTCGAGCATCTTGACGTTGACCTGCATCTCCAGGAGCAGGTACTGGGCCAGGGCGGCACGTGTTGCTAGGCGCAGCTCGCCATCGGCCATGCCGTAGTCGTGGGCCAGGGCCTCCTGCTGGGCGGGGCTGAGCCTGGGATCGGGCTTGAGAAGCAGCTCCACCTGGGTTTGCCAGGCCCTGTCGTCGCCGGCGCCGTGGGGCGAGGCCTCCAGCAGCTCGGGCGTGCCACGGAAGCGGCTCAGCACGAAGTCGCGGTAGTCCTGGTGTTTTTCGCACCAGGCCCGCAGGTGCCAGCGCAGGCCAGTGTTGACGAAGGTGTGGGGCACGATGATCCGCCCTTCCCTGCTGGGGTTGGTGACGGACACATAGTCCACCTCCAGGCGGCGCTGCTCGCGTATGGCCCTGAGCAAGGGGCGGACAAGGGTGGGGGATACGTTACGGGGCGGGTGTTGAAGGGCCTGGTGAGGCAACTGGTAACGGGGCTTTTCCGGCAGTGGATGACCGCTTTGGCCGGTCATCCAGTTGAGGTATTCGGCCACGTCGCCGCTGATCTGGCGGCAGCGGAAGCCGCCGGTCACCAGGTGGGCCTTGGCGGAGTCGCAATAGTGGAGGTGGCCGGGGTAGAGCCGGCGGTATTCACCGATGTCCTTGCTGGCCTGCTGGCGGCTGATGCCAAAGAAGTGCACCAGGTGGCTGGCGTTGATCTGCCCTTCCCAATAGGCAATCAGTTCGATAAGCCAGAGGCGGCGTTGTGGCGTGGTGTTCATCCCTGGGTTCCTGGCGTCCTGCCGGTTTGTTCTTTTGTGCCACAGCAAGGCGGCGGCCGCAATGCCAATTCAGCCTTTACTGATCCAAATCAAGGCCACAAAAAAGCCCGGCATGGCCGGGCGCTTTCCTTTGTGCGCTTAGCGGCGCTTCTTGCTCTTGATGAACTGCATCAGGCGCTTGCGCTTCTTGGCCTGGGACAGGGTCAGCTTGTTGCGCTTGCCGGCGTAGGGGTTGTCGCCCTCGGCGAACTCCACATGGATGGGGGTGCCGATCACCCCCAGGCTCTTGCGGTAGTAGTTCATCAGGTAGCGCTTGTAGCTGCCCGGCAGGTGGTCTACCTGGTTGCCGTGGATGATGATCCGCGGCGGGTTGTAGCCACCGGCGTGGGCGTACTTGAGCTTGACCCGGCGGCCGCTGACCAGGGGCGGCTGGTGGTCGTCCTGGGCCATCTGCAGGATGCGGGTCAGCTTGGAGGTGGACACCCGCTTGGTGGCGGACTCGAAGGCCTCCAGCACCGATTCGAACAGGTTGCCGACGCCGGTACCGTGCAGGGCGGAGATGAAGTGGATGCGGGCGAAGTCGATGAAGCCCAGGCGCCTGTCCAGCTCGGACTTGATGCGATCCTTGACGTCGGTGTCCAGGCCGTCCCACTTGTTCACGGCCAGCACCAGGGCGCGGCCGGCGTTGAGCACGTGGCCCAGCAGGCTGAGATCCTGGTCGGTGATGCCGTCGCGGGCGTCGATGACCAGCAGCACCACGTTGGCGTCTTCGATGGCCTGCAACGTCTTGACCACGGAGAACTTCTCGACGGTGTCATGGATGCGCGACTTCTTGCGCACCCCGGCGGTGTCGATGAGGATGTAGTTCCTGTCCTCGCGCTCCATGGGGATGTAGATGGAGTCGCGGGTGGTGCCGGGCATGTCGTACACCACCACCCGCTCCTCACCAAGGATGCGGTTGGTAAGGGTGGACTTGCCGACATTGGGCTTGCCCACTATGGCCAGCTTGACCGGCAGATCGGCGAAGGGGATCTCCTCTTCCTCGCCTTCCTCCTCCTCTGCGTCAAGGAGGTCGTCGATGTCCTCGCCCAGCAGCACGTCCTGGCCCAGGGCGTCGGACAGGGCCTCGGATTCCTCGGCAGTACGCTCGGTCAGTTCCGCCACCACCGGCAGCAGGGCCTGATCCAGCAGCTGGGTGACGCCGCGGCCGTGGGCGGCGGCGATCTGCCAGACGTCGCCCAGGGCCAGGCCGTAGAACTCGCCACAGGCGGAGTCGGCGTCGATGCCGTCGGTCTTGTTGGCCACCAGGAACACCGGCTTGCCCACCTGGCGCAGGTGGTTGGCGATGGCCTCGTCGGCGATCAGCAGGCCGTCGCGGGCGTCCACCAGGAACAGCACCACGTCCGCTTCTTCGATGGCGGCCAGGGACTGCTCGGCCATCTTGGCGTCGATGCCCTTCTCGTTGCCCTCGATACCACCGGTATCGATAAGGATGAACTCGTGTTCCTCGTACCTGGCCTGGCCGTACTTGCGGTCGCGGGTCAGGCCGGGATAGTCGGCCACCAGGGCGTCACGGGTCCGGGTCAGTCGGTTGAACAGGGTCGATTTACCCACATTGGGACGCCCTACCAGGGCTACCACCGGAAGCATCTGTTTCTCCAGTCTCTCAAGCAACAAACGGCCGCGAGGGTTAACCCGCGGCCGTCCTTAAAGGGTTGTCGTGGTCAGGTCAGTCGAGGCTGACGAGGGCCACGTCGCCGTCGCGGCTCTGCACGACCACCTTGTCATCCATCAGCAGCGGACGGGCATAAAGTCCGCTGGAATCAATCTTCTTGCGGCCGAGCAGCTCACCTGTACCGAGATCGAACCAGTGCAGGTAGCCCTCGAAATCACCGACCACCACCTTGCTGCCGACCACGGTCGGGGCGGTGACGCGGCGATTCTCCAACATCGGCTGGCTCCACTTCTCCAGGCCGTTGCGGCGATCCAGGGCATAGAGGTAGCCCCTGTCGTCCACCAGCAGCAGATCATAGCCCACCACGACCATGGAGCGGTAGGAGGAATAATCCCGTTTCCACAGCACGCGGCCGCTCCTGAGCTCGATGGCCACCAGCTCGCCGTTGTAGGCCACCGCATAGGCGATGGGGCCGACCACCACCGGGGTGGCGTCCACGTCGCGCAGCAGCTCCAGCACGTTCTCGCCCTTGGCGGGCGAGACGGCCTGTTCCCAGATCAGGCGGCCGTTCTCCACGAACACGGCGGCCAGCTTGCCGGCCGGGGTGCCGAACACGGCGGCGCCGGAGACGGTGGTGGGCTCGGAGGCGCCACGCAACGTCAGGGACGGCAGGTTCTGTTCGTGCATCCAGCGCTGCTGGCCGTTGTCGGCGTCCAGGGCCACCAGCTTGCCGGAGGTGGTGTTGACCAGCACCAGGCCGGATTCCGGCACCGGGGCGGCCATGGCCTCGCCCGGCACCGTGGCCTGCCAGGCCAGCTCGCCGCTTTCGGCATCCAGGGCGTAGACGACACCGTTCTCGGAGCCGATGTAGATCTTGCCGAAGCCGGCGGAGACACCGCCGGACAGGCGCATGTTGTCGCGGGCTTCGAAGAGGCCATCCGCGTCACCCAGGTCGACCTGCCACAGGGTCTTGCCGCTGTTCCTGTCCAGGGCCTTGACCACGCCCTCGCGGGAGGCGGCGTACAGCTTGTCGTAGGCCATCACGGGCGCCAGGTTGGAGAAATAGGGGCCGATGCCGTCGCCCACCGAGGTGCTCCAGAGCACGTCGGCCTTCACCTCGCCACTGAAGTCGACCAGTTCGGCCGGTTTGCGCAGATCCTCATCGGTGCTGGAGCAGCCGGCCAGGGCCAGGGCGCCCAGGCCGATGAGACCGGCCCACTTTGCCAGTTTCATCATGTTCAGCCCTTGCTTTCCAGTTGGTCCAGCTTCAGCTCCAGGGCACTGCTGGCCTGGCCTTCGCTGGCATCCAGGGCCGCCTGGTAGGACTGGCGGGCCGCGGCGTAATCCTGCCTGGCCAGGGCGATGTCGCCCTTGAGCTCGGCCACTTCGGCCTTGAAGGCGTCACCGCTGACGGTGGCCAGCAGGCTTTCGGCATCGCTGCCCTTGTCCTGGGCGATCAGGATGCGGACCTTGCGCAGGGTGAAGATCTGCTTGAGCTGCTCGTCTTCGGACTGATTGATGGCCTGATCCAGGTGGCCGAGGGCCTTGTCCAGCTCGCCTGCTTCGACGGCGCTCTTGGCCAGGGTGGCGGCCATCAGGGCCTGGTAATGGCCGGCGCTGTCGCCCTTGATGAAGGCTTCGGCCTTGGCCTGGTCGCCGGCATTGAGGGCTTCCACGGCCTGGGTGTAGGCCTCGGAGGCCTGGCCCTGGGCTTCCAGCTGGGCATTGGAGTACCAGCGCCAGCCGTAGATGCCGGCCAGGCCCAGTACGGTACCCACCACGATGGCGTTGCCGTGCTCTCTCCAGAAGCGCTTGATGGCCTCTACCTGTTGTTCTTCTGTGCTGTAGATTTCCACCGAATCCATCCTCTCAATTTATGCAGTGGTGAGGTGTGCGGCCAGCTCGCTCAGGGCCACCCGGTTCTGGCTGCCGTCGCCGAGATCCTTGACGGTGATCTCGCCTGCGGCCAGTTCGTCCTCACCCAAAATCAGGGCGTAACGGGCACCGACCTTGTCGGCCCGCTTCATTTGTTTCTTGAAATTACCGCCGCCGCAGTGGCTCATCAGGCGCAGTCCCGGCACCTGCTCGCGCAGTTGCTGGGCCAGGACGAAGCCCTGCTTCTGGGCCTGCTCGCCGGCGGTGACCAGATAGGCGTGCACGGCCGGCTTGATGGCGCTGGTGTCGCCCACGGCATCCACCAGCAGCACCAGGCGCTCCATGCCGAGGCCGAAGCCCACGGCCGGGGTACCCTTGCCACCCAGCTGCTCGACCAGGCCGTCGTAACGGCCGCCGGCACAGACGGTGCCCTGGGCACCCAGGCTCTCGGTGACCCATTCAAACACGGTGCGGTTGTAATAGTCGAGTCCGCGCACCAGGCGCTCATTGACCCGGTATTGGATGCCGGCGGCGTCAAGTAGTTCACAGAGGCCGGCAAAATGGACCCTGGACTCCTCGTCGAGGTGTTCGGACAGGCGCGGCGCGTCGGCCAGCAGGGCCTGCACGTCCTTGTTCTTGCTGTCCAGCACCCGCAGCGGGTTGGAATACATGCGGCGCTTGGAATCTTCGTCCAGGCGCTCCACGTGCTGCTCCAGGAAGGCCACCAGGGCATCCCGGTACCGGGCACGGGCCTCGTTGGAGCCCAGGGAGTTGATCTCCAGGGTGACGTGGTCACGGATCCCCAGCTGATCCCAGAGGCGGGCCGCCATCAGGATCACCTCGGCGTCGATATCCGGGCCGGCGATGCCGAACACCTCCACGCCGAACTGGTGGAACTGGCGGTAGCGGCCCTTCTGGGGACGCTCGTGGCGGAACATGGGGCCCATGTACCACAGACGTTGCTCCTGGTTGTAGAGCAGGCCGTGCTCGTTGCCGGCCCGTACGCAACCGGCGGTGCCTTCGGGGCGCAGGGTCAGGCTGTCGCCGTTGCGGTCCTCGAATGTATACATCTCCTTCTCGACGATGTCGGTCACTTCGCCGATGCTGCGCTTGAAGAGGTCGGTGGATTCCACCACCGGCATGCGCACTTCCGAGTAGCCGAAGGAGGCCACGGTGTCGCGGATACGCTGTTCCACCATCTGCCACAGCGGGGTCTGGCTGGGCAGGCAATCGTTCATGCCGCGAACGGCTTGGATCTGTTTCACAATACGGCTCTGAAATACTCTGAAAGCCCCCGGCCGGGGCTGAATACAAAAGGGCGGGACCAGCCCGCCTGCCTTAGTTGTCGTCCTGCTTGACGGGAATGCGCTGGCTGGGATCGTCCCGGGTGATACGGGCGCGGATGCGGCTTTCCAGCTCGTCGACGATGTTGTCGTTGTCGATCCTGTCCTTCTGGCGCTCGCCGTCCACGTAGAAGCCGGACTTGCGCATGCCACCGGCCAGGCCGACATCGGACACCAGTGCCTCGCCGGGGCCGTTGACCACGCAGCCGATCACGGACACGTCCAGGGGCGTGGTGATGTCCTCCAGGCGCTCTTCCAGGGCGTTGACGGTACCTATGACGTCGAACTCCTGGCGGGAGCAGCTGGGACAGGCGATGAAGTTGATGCCGCGGCTACGGATGCGCAGGGACTTGAGGATGTCGAAGCCGACCTTGACCTCTTCCACCGGATCGGCGGCCAGGGACACCCTCAGGGTGTCGCCTATGCCTTCGGCCAGCAGCATGCCGAGGCCGATGGCGGACTTGACGGCGCCGCTGCGGGCACCGCCGGCTTCGGTGATGCCCAGGTGCAGGGGCTGGTCGATTTCCTTGGCCAGCAGCCGGTAGGACTCCACGGCCAGGAAGACGTCGGAGGCCTTCACCGATACCTTGAACTGGTCGAAGTTGAGCCTGTCCAGGATGTCCACGTGGCGCATGGCGGATTCCACCAGGGCGGCGGCGGTGGGTTCACCGTATTTTTCCTGGATGTCTTTCTCCAGGGAGCCGCCGTTGACGCCAATGCGGATGGGGATGTTGCGCTCCCGGGCCGCGTCGACCACGGCGCGGATGCGATCTTCCTTGCCGATGTTGCCCGGGTTGATGCGCAGACAGTCGACGCCGTACTCGGCCACCTTGAGGGCGATGCGGTAATCGAAGTGGATATCGGCCACCAGGGGGATGTCCACCTGCTCCTTGATGCGCTTGAAGGCCTCGGCCGCTTCCATGGTCGGCACCGACACCCGCACGATATCGGCCCCCACCTTCTGGATGGCGCGGATCTGGGCCACGGTGGCATCCACGTCCGTGGTCCTGGTGTTGGTCATGGACTGCACGGCGATGGGGGCCCCGTCACCAATGGGCACATTGCCCACATAGATGCGGCTGGATTTGCGTCGCTGGATAGGCGGCTGATGCTGCATAAAACTCTCTACAACCTCTTAATTCGGAACCTTCAGGCGGGCCACCTTGCCCGGCTTGAATGCCGACAGATCCACGCCTTGGCCGGCGTGGCTCAGGGATACGACTTCCGGTGCGCCCAGGGTCAGGCTGAAGGGCGCCTGCCCTGCCAGGTTCAGCTGGTCACCGGCCTTCTTCACGCCGATGGTCAGTACCTTGCCGGAAGCGTCCACTATCTTAACCCAACAGTCGCCGGAGAAGGAGAGCGCCAGGGCACTGATTTCGGTCTGGGGCTCGGCGCTGGCCGCGGACGGCTGCGGCTCGGGCTCGATCTCTTGGGGCATTTGCTGAGTGCTTTCAGTCACTTGGCTCGCTTCGGCCGCGACCTGGCTCTGTGGCTGGGTGGCCGGCGCTTCTGCCTGGACGGGCTCGGAGCGGGAGATGGGGATGTCGATGCTGGTGCCCACTTCGGCCTGGGCCCTGCCCTGCACTTCTTCCTCCAGGGGTTCGGGCACCAGGGGGGCTTCCACCCCGACCTGTTGCCAGCCCCACCACACCAGCATGGCCAGCAGCGCCAGCAGCAACAGCCAGGAGACCTTCATCAGCCGGCTGTCCTTTTCCTTGAGCACCGTCTTCTTGGAAAAGCTCTGCATCTGGGATTCGCTGATGCCGCCCACGCCCTGGGCGTCGAAACGCGCCAGCACATCGGCCTCGTCCAGCTCCAGCAGGCGGGCATAGGCCCGCAGGTAGCCCTTGGTGTAGATGGTATGGGCCTTGCTGTCGTAGTCGTCGTCTTCGAGTTGTTCGATCACCGCCTGGCGCAGGTTCAAGCGCCTGGCGACCTCTTCCACACTCCATCCACGGCGCTTACGCGCTTCTTTTAGTGTCTGCCCGGCACTGAGCGCGTCTCTCTCGTCGCTGTGCTCTGCCATCAGAATTGGTTACTCCGGTATCGTTGGCTTAGGGGTGAGTCAGGAAATTTTTCCAATAGTTCCTCACCGTATTTTTCGACGCCGCTCTTGTCGCCGGTCTGCTTGGCCAGTCTGATGGCCATGAACAGGCTCTGGGGGCTGGGTTGGCTGACCTGCTGCAGGCGGATCAGGTAGCCCTTGGCGCCGCCGTAATCCTGCCTGTTGAACCTGAGCTCCGCCATGGCCAGCAGCGAGGTGGCCCGCTTGGGATCATGGCTGAGGGCACTGGACAGGTACTCTTCGGCCTCAGCCGCCATGTCGCCCATGCGGGCACAGAGGCCGGCATTTTCGTAGGCACCGGCCACCCGGATGTAGCCGGGGGCACGGACGGCCTTCTTGAAGTAGGTGATGGATTCTTCGTAGCGGCCCATGCGGCACAGGAAGGCCCCGAAGTTGTTCAGGGCCTCGCCGTTTTCATCGTCCAGATCCACGGCCTTGCGATAGGCCTGCTCCGCCAGCGCCATTTCGCCAACGGTCTGGTAGTAGTAGCCCTGGCTGAAGTAGACCTCGGGCAGCTTGGGCGCGAACTCCTCGGCCTTTTCCAGGTGCATCTTGGCCTTGGCGCTGTCGCCGCTGCGCAGGTAGGTGAGGCCCAGCTGGACTCGGGTCTTGGCGGCGGCGACGGCGTCGAAGACATGCTCCTCGACCACGTCGCCGGAGGCGTCATAGGTGGTGCGGGATACGCAACCAAAGAGCCCCATCAGCAGGGCCGCGGCCAGTGCCGCCGTTTTCAGGCTGTCCATATTGCCTTTGTTGGCTTTCATGGCTGTGGATCCCCTAATGTTCTGAGTTTTCAGACCATTTTTACTGAAATGTTATCACCTTGCATCTGTTTTTTGAGCACGCGCTTGGTGCGGTCCACCACGTCGCCGGCCAGCTGGCCACAGGCCGCGTCTATGTCGTCGCCCCGGGTCTTGCGAACGATGACGGTAAAGCCGTATTCCATCAGCACCTTGGCGAAGCGGTCGATGCGGGAGTTGGAGGAGCGGCCGTAGGGCGCGCCCGGGAAGGGGTTCCAGGGGATCAGGTTGATCTTGGCCGGGGTGTCCTTGAGGCAGGCGGCCAGCTCGTGGGCCTGATCCATGGAGTCGTTGACGTGATCCAGCATCACGTATTCCACCGTCACCCTGCCCTGGTTGGCATTGGACTTGGCCAGGTAATTGCGCACCGAGGCCAGGAAGGTCTCGATGTTGTATTTCTTGTTGATGGGCACGATCTCGTCGCGCAGCTCGTCGTTGGGGGCGTGCAGGCTGATGGCCAGGGCCACGTCGATCATGTCGCCCAGCTTGTCCAGGGCCGGCACCACGCCGGAGGTGGACAGGGTCACCCGGCGCTTGGACAGGCCATAGGCCCAGTCGTCCAGCATCAGCTCCATGGCCGGCACCACATTGGCCATGTTCAGCAGCGGCTCGCCCATGCCCATCATCACCACGTTGGTGATGGGCTTCTTGTTGCTGTTGGCCTGGGGGCCGAGGATCTTGGCCGCCCGCCACACCTGGCCGATGATTTCAGACACCTTGAGGTTGCGGTTGAAGCCCTGCTGGGCGGTAGAGCAGAAGGTGCACTCCAGGGCGCAGCCCACCTGGGAGGAGACGCAGAGGGTGGCACGATCGCCTTCGGGGATGTAAACGGTCTCCACCTCCTGGCCGCCGGAGACCCTGAGCGCCCACTTGATGGTGCCGTCGGCGGAGCGCTGCTCCTGGGCCACTTCGGGGGCGACTATCTCGCACTTGTGCTTGAGCACGTCCCTGAGCTTCTTGTTGACGTTGGTCATCTCATCGAAGTCGTCGACACCAAAGTGATAGATCCACTTCATCACCTGGTCGGCGCGGAAAGGCTTTTCACCCAGCTCTACGAAGAACTGGCGCATTTCCTCACGGGTGAGATCAAGCAGGTTAATCTTGGCTTCGCTCATTGAGAACCTCAGTCAAACTACGGCGGCAGGCCGGGCATTGTACATTTTTTAATCAACACAACAAAGGGGGGCCTGAGCCCCCCTTTTGCAATAGCTCAGACGCAGCTTAGCGAGTGCGCGGGCACAGTTCGCCTTCGGTGAAGAAGTAGGCGATTTCGCGGGCAGCGGACTCGGTGGAGTCGGAGCCGTGTACGGCGTTCTCGTCGATGCTGACGGCGTAGTCGGCACGCAGGGTACCGGCGGCAGCTTCGGCGGGGTTGGTGGCGCCCATGATTTCACGGTTCTTCAGTACGGCGTTCTCGCCTTCCAGAACCTGAACCATGATCGGGCCGGAGGTCATGAAGTCGACCAGGGCGGTGAAGAAGGGGCGCTCTTTGTGCTCGGCGTAGAAGCCTTCGGCCTGCTCGCGGGTCAGGTGCAGCATCTTGGCGGCAACGATCTTCAGGCCGGCAGTTTCGAAACGGTTGTAGATGGCACCGATCACGTTCTTGGCAACGGCATCGGGCTTGATGATGGAGATGGTGCGTTCAACAGCCATGGATAATCATCCTCTGAAAGGTTTGGGGTCTGAAATCAGCCGGCGATTATAAGGCAATTGTCGGCATTTTCCTATGGCTGGCAGATGACGCTCAGTCGTTTTCGAACTCGTCCAGCCAGACCAGGAAGATCGCCTCCAGGATCCGCTCGTTGGAGCCGTGGGGATCGTCGTCGAATTCCTCCAGTTCGCAGATCCACTGGTGCAGATCGGTAAAGCGCACCGTGCGGGGATCCTTGTCCGGGAAACGGTCGAACAGCGCCTCGCCAATCTCCTGGGTATCGGTCCATTTCCAGCCCATGGTCAAGCTCCTCATGCTGTGTTCCCTTCACAGCTTAGCCGACACAAAAAAGGCGCACCGAAGTGCGCCTTGGGGCCGGGAAACGAGGCTCAGTGCTCCCGCTCCAGGTTGATGGTGTACTTGGGGATCTCCACCACCAGATCGTCCTCGGCCACCCTGGCCTGGCAGGACAGCCGGCTCTCCGGCTCCAGGCCCCAGGCCTTGTCCAGCATGTCGTCTTCCAGCTCGTCGCTTTCCTCCAGGGAGTCGAAGCCCTCGCGGACGATGACATGGCAGGTGGTGCAGGCGCAGGACTTCTCGCAGGCATGCTCGATGTCGATGCCGTTCTTCAGGGCCACGTCCAGGATGGTTTCCCCTTCTGGGGCCTCGATCACGGCCCCGTCCGGGCACAGCTCATGGTGGGGCAGGAATACGATCTTGGGCATCTTAAACCTCGTCTACGCTATGACCGGCCAGAGCGCGACGAATGCCGTCGTCCATGCGCCTGGCGGCGAATTCTTCCGTGGCCTTGTCGGTGTGCTCTATGGCGGCCTTGATGGCATCGCCATCGGCACCCTGGCGGGCCTGGGCCAGGGCCTTGAGGCTGGCCTCGATGACCGCCCTTTCCTCGGCACTGAGCAGGCGCTCACCGTCGGCGGCCAGGGCGGCGCCAATGGCCTCCAGCACCCGATCCGCTTCCACCTGCTGCTCGGCCAGCATGCGCGCCTGCATGTCCTCGGCGGCATGGGTCATGGAATCCTTGATCATGGCCGCCACTTCGCTGTCGGAGAGGCCATAGGAGGGCTTGACCTGGATGCTGGCCTGGTGGCCGGTGGACTTCTCCATGGCGGTCACCGACAGCAGGCCGTCGGCGTCCACCTGGAAGGTCACCCTGATATGGGCGGCGCCGGCGGCCATGGGCGGGATCTCGGTCAGCACGAAGCGGGCCAGGGAGCGGCAGTCCGCCACCAGCTCGCGCTCGCCCTGGACCACGTGGATGGCCATGGCGGTCTGGCCGTCCTTGAAGGTGGTGAACTCCTGGGCCCGGGCCACGGGGATGGTAGTGTTGCGGGGAATGACCTTTTCGGTCAGGCCGCCCATGGTTTCCAGGCCCAGGGACAGCGGGATCACGTCCAGCAGCAACAGGTCGGAGTCCGGCTTGTTGCCGGCCAGGATATCGGCCTGGATGGCGGCGCCCAGGGCCACCACCTGGTCCGGATCGATGCTGGTCAGGGGCTCGCGACCGAAGAAGGCGCCCACCTCGTTGCGCACCAGGGGCACCCGGGTGGAGCCGCCCACCATCACCACTTCCAGCACTTCGGCTGCCTTGACGCCGGCGTCGCGCAGGGCGCGGCGGCAGGCCATCAGGGTCTTCTTGACCAGGGGCGCGATGAGTTCGTTGAAGGTGGTGCGGCTCAGCTCGAAGGACGGGTTGCCGCCATCCAGCTCCAGCTCGACGGTGACGGCTTCGCTGTCGCTGAGGGCTTCCTTGGCGGCGCAGGCCTTGGTGAGCAGCTGGCGCTCGAGGATGGCGTCCTGGAGGCCGTCCAGGCCGGCCTGCTCGCGCAGCCAGTCGGCCACCAAATGATCGAAGTCGTCGCCACCCAGGGCGGTGTCACCGCCGGTGGCCATGACCTCGAACACGCCCTTGTTGAGGCGCAGTATGGACACGTCGAAGGTGCCGCCGCCCAGGTCGAACACGGCGATGACCCCTTCCCGGCCACTGTCCAGGCCATAGGCCACGGCGGCGGCGGTGGGCTCGTTCAGCAGCCGCAATACCTTGAGGCCGGCCAGCTCGGCGGCGTCCTTGGTGCCCTGGCGCTGGGCATCGTCGAAATAGGCCGGCACCGTGATGACGGCGCCGATCAGGTCGCCGCCCAGGCTGGCTTCGCCGCGGGCCTTGAGGGTTTTGAGGATCTCGGCGGACACCTGGATGGGGTTGACGGTGCCGCGGCTGGTCTCGATCTGCGGCAGGCCGTTGTCGCTGGCGCTGAACTCGTACGGCAGCTTGGCGTAGCGGGCCTGGACGTCTTCCAGGGAGCGGCCCAGGAAGCGCTTGGCGGAGACGATGGTGTTATGGGGGTCCAGTTTGGCCTTGGCCTTGGCGGCCTGGCCCACCAGCAGCTCTTCGCCGTAGTGGACGATGGACGGCAGCATCACCTGGCCGGACTCGTCGGCCAGGGCCGTTGGGGTGCCGCTGCGAACCGTGGCCACCAGGGAGTTGGTGGTGCCCAGGTCGATGCCTACGGCGAGACGGTGTTCATGGGGAGCCGCGCTCTGACCCGGCTCGGCGATCTGCAATAAGGCCATGGTTTCTCTTTCGTCTTGTTCAGTAGTCGAGCAGGGATTCTTCCAGGCTGTCCAGCTCGCGGTGCATCTTGTCCACGAACTTGAGCTTGCGTACCGTGTCGGCCGCCTCATCGAGAGCCTCTTCGGCCAGCTGGGCCTGGAAGCCCTGCTCCAGGGTCTGGCGCTCGGCCTGTATCTCGGCCCGCAGCCCGTCCAGGGCGTCTACGTCCTCGATCTCCTCCAGAGCTTCACGCCAGTGCATCTGCTGCATCAGGAAGGCCGGATCCCGCAAGGTCTGGCTCTCGCCACGGATATCCACGCCCTTGAGGCTCAGCAGGTATTCGGCACGGCTGGTGGCGCACTTGAGGGTTTCGAAGGCGTCGTTGAGCTGGGCGGTCTTGGCCAGGGCCATGGCCCGCTCGCGATCGGCGCTGGCGGCAAACTTGTCGGGATGAACGGCTCTGGCCAGCTCGCGGTAGCGGCTGGCCAGTTGGTGCTGGTCCAGGGGAAACTGGACCGGCAGGTCGAAAAGCTGGAAGTGATTCATATCAGACGTTGAAGGACTCGCCGCAGCCGCATTCCCCTTTCACATTGGGGTTCCTGAATTCGAAGCCCTCGTTGAGGCCTTCCTTGACGAAGTCCAGCTCGGTGCCGTCCAGGTAGACCAGGCTTTTCTTGTCGATCACCACCTTGACGTTCTTGTCTTCGAAGACGACGTCGTCTTCATTGGTGCCGTCGACGAATTCCAGCACATAGGCCAGGCCGCTGCAGCCGGTGGTCTTGACTCCCAGGCGCACACCCAGGCCCTTGCCGCGATTGGCCAGGAAGCTCTGTACCCTGTCGGCCGCCGCTTGGGAAAGGGTAATGGCCATGCCTTACCCCTTCTTGTGCTTGTAGTCGGCGATGGCCGCCTTGATGGCGTCCTCGGCCAGGATGGAGCAGTGGATCTTCACCGGCGGCAGCGCCAGCTCTTCGGCGATCTCGGTGTTCTTGATGGCCGCGGCCTCGTCCAGGCTCTTGCCCTTGACCCATTCGGTGATCAGGGAGCTGGAGGCGATGGCGCTGCCACAGCCGTAGGTCTTGAACTTGGCGTCTTCGATGATGCCGTTGTCGTCGATCTTCAGCTGCAGCTTCATCACGTCGCCACAGGCCGGGGCGCCCACCATGCCGGTCGCCACGTTCGGATCGTTCTTGTCGAAGGAGCCGACATTGCGGGGGTTTTCGTAGTGGTCGATGACCTTTTCACTGTATGCCATGGTTTAACTCCTCAATCCTCAGTGGTGAGTCCACTCGACCTGGGACAGGTCGACACCTTCTTTGTACATGTCCCAAAGCGGGCTCATCTCACGCAGGCGACCGATGGCGCCCTTGATGTTCTCGATGGCGTACTCCACCTCCTCTTCGGTGGTGAAGCGGCCGATGCTGAAACGGATGGAGCTGTGGGCCAGCTCGTCGTCGCGGCCGATGGCGCGCAGCACGTAGGAGGGCTCCAGGCTGGCGGAGGTGCAGGCGGAGCCGGAGGACACGGCCAGATCCTTGAGGGCCATGATCAGGGACTCGCCTTCCACGTAGTTGAAGCTGACGTTGAGGTTGCCGGCCACGCGCTGTTCCAGGGAACCGTTCAGGTGCACCTCTTCGAGGCCCTTGACCCCTTCCCACAACTTGTTGCGCAGGTAGAGGATGCGATCGTGCTCGGCGTTCATCTCCTCGCGGGCGATGCGGGCCGCTTCGCCCATGCCGACGATCTGGTGGGTGGCCAGGGTACCGGAACGCATGCCGCGCTCGTGGCCGCCGCCGTGCATCTGGGCCTCGATGCGGATCCGGGGCTTGCGGCGCACGTAGAGGGCACCTATGCCCTTGGGGCCGTACATCTTGTGGCCGGAAAGGGACATCAGATCCACCTTCAGCTCGCTCAGATCGATGGGCACCTTGCCGGCGCTCTGGGCGGCATCGACGTGGAAGATGACCTTGTTCTCACGGCACAGCTCGCCGATGGCCTGGATGTCCTGGATGACGCCGATCTCGTTGTTGACGTGCATGATGGACACCAGCACGGTGTCTTCGCGGATGGCGTCGCGGATCTGTTCGACCGGGTGCAGGCCTTCCTCGTTGGGGGCCAGGTAGGTGACCTCGTAGCCTTCACGCTCGAGCTGACGGCAGGTGTCCAGCACCGCCTTGTGCTCGATCTTGGAGGTGATGATGTGCTTGCCTTTCTTGTTGTAGAAGTGGGCAGCCCCCTTGATGGCCAGGTTGTCGGACTCGGTGGCGCCGGAGGTGAAGACGATCTCGCGGGGATCGGCGCCAATCAGTTCGGCCACGTCGCAACGGGCCTGGTCCACGGCCTCTTCCGCCTGCCAACCAAAGCGGTGGGAGCGGGACGCCGGGTTACCGAACTGACCGTCCAGGGTCAGGTACTGCATCATCTTCTCTGCAACCCGGGGATCGACCGGGGTGGTCGCAGAATAATCGAAATAAATAGGAAGCTTCATCGCGTTCTCCGTTACTGCCTACGCCACGCTCACAAACGGCACTGTACGGTTATTCTTTCTTGGGAATGGCCGCTGCAGCTGCGCTCCTGGCGCTCGGCAACGGCTTTGACATCTTGCTGGGCGACCAGCTCGGCCAGGGAAATGCCCTCGAGGAAGCCCGAGATCCGCTGGCTGAGATTGTACCACAGGGAATGGGTGAGACACTGCTCGCCCCCCTGGCAGTCGGCCTTGCCCTGGCACCGGGTTGCGTCCACGGATTCGTCCACGGCCTGGATGATCTCGCCAACGTTGATGGTGTCGCTGTCGCGGCCCAGGCGGTAACCGCCACCCGGCCCGCGGACGCTGCTCACCAGGCCCTGGCGGCGCAACCTTGAGAAGAGCTGTTCCAGGTACGACAGGGAGATGCCCTGGCGCTCGGAAATGTCAGCCAAAGGGACAGGACCATCTGCGGCGTGCAGGGCCACATCCAGCATGGCTGTCACGGCATAGCGCCCCTTGGATGTCAGTCTCATCTTGCTCTCTCTTTCAAACTCATCGAGGCAACCGGCCCCATGCGGGGCGCATTGTCCCAATTCCGACTATTTTGGTCAAGTATTTAGACACTGGATACCGGCAATCGTCAGATCCGCGGGTCGAAGCTGTCCAGGTCGGACTGGCGTTTGGCGGCGGCTTCCTGCTCGTCGGAGGCGAATTCCTCCAGATCCAGCTCCGGCAGCTTCTCCCGGCACACCTCGCCCCCCATGTCGTTGATGGCCTTGCACATGTCGTTGACCTTGCCGTCCACCACGTGCAGGTGATCCAGCAGGGCCCCTATGGCCTTGGCCACCGGATCCGGGTTGTCCTGGGACACCGCATAGGCGTCGAAGCCGTACTTCTTGGCCAGGAGCTCGCGCTGCTCCGTGGTCTGGTAGTCGGGCTGGGAGACGATACGGCCGGGGATGCCGATGGCGGTGGCACCGGCCGGCACGTCCTTGACCACCACGGCATTGGAGCCGATGCGGGCGTTTTCGCCGATGTCCAGCGGGCCCAGCACCTTGGCGCCGGCGCCTATGACCACGCCGTTGCCCAGGGTCGGGTGGCGCTTGCCGGCCTTCCAGGAGGTACCGCCCAGGGTGACGCCATGGTAGAGGGTGCAGTCGTCGCCTATTTCGGCGGTTTCACCGATCACCACGCCCATGCCATGGTCGATGAAGAAGCGGCGGCCGATCTTGGCGCCGGGGTGGATCTCGATGCCGGTGAAGAAGCGGTTGAGGTTGGAGATGGTCCTGGCCAGCCATTTCCAGTCGCGGATCCACAGGGCGTGGGCGACCCTGTGCCACCAGACCGCATGCAGGCCCGGGTAGTTGGTGAAGACCTCGAAGGCGTTACGGGCGGCCGGATCCCGGTCGAAGACACTGTCGATGTCTTCGCGCAGGCGAGCCCGGATACGCTGCCAAAGTCCCATGATCATCTCCTCTTCTTCTGCATGGAGGCGAGGATGCCCCTGAGGATATTGAGTTCATGATCGTCCGGGCGGGCGCGATTGTAGAGACGCCTGAGCTTCTCCATGATCTTGCCCGGGTGCTGCTGGACGATAAAACCTGTCTTGATCAGGGTTTCCTGCAGGTGCTCGTAGAAGAGCTCCATCTCCCTGGTCAGGGGGTACTCGGCTACCGCCTGCTCGCTCTTGTCACGCTCCAGCCAGGCCATGCGCACCTCGTAGGACAGGGTCTGCACGGCCATGGCCAGGTTCAGGGAGCTGTAATCCGGGTTGGCGGGGATATGGACGTGGAAGTGGCACTGCTGCAGCTCGTCGTTGGACAGACCGCTGCTTTCGCGGCCAAACACCATGGCCACCGGGTAGTTGTCGCCCTCGGCCACCACCTTGGTGCCCATCTCACGGGGATCCAGCATGGGCCAGTCCAGGCTGCGATGACGGGCGCTGGCTCCCACCACCAGGCCGCAGTCGGCGATGGCCTGGTCCAGGCTGTCCACTAGGGTGACGGCCTCGAGAATGTCGGTGGCGCCGGCCGCCAGGGCTACCGCCTTGCCATCCACCTCGCACTGGGGATCGACCAGATAGAGGCTGGACAGCCCCATGGTTTTCATGGCCCGTGCCGTTGAGCCGATGTTGCCGGAATGGGTGGTACCCACCAAAACAATGCGAACCTGTTCTAGCATTACCTGAGTGACGCGCTGGGAAAAGGCCGGCAGTGTAACATAGGGACGGGCTTTTGTGGCTTTTCTTTGAGCGCCGACTTTGCTAGACTCCGCGCCCTGCTTTTCAGCCCGTTCTTTAACATGGTGAGTCGCTATGCATCCGATGCTAAACATTGCGGTGCGCGCTGCGCGCGCGGCCGGCAACTACATTGCCAAGTCCTACGAAGCCCTCGATCTGGTCGAGGCCGAGAGCAAAGGCACCAATGATCTGGTCACCAACGTGGACCGTGAGGCGGAACGCCTGATCATCGAGACCATCCGCCGCTCCTACCCCGACCACAGCTTCGTCGGCGAAGAAGGCGGCGTACAGGGTGATAGCGACCACCAGTGGGTCATCGACCCCCTCGATGGTACCTCCAACTTCGTCCGTGGCATTCCCCACTTCGCCGTTTCCCTGGCCCTGCGGGTCAAGGGCAGGACCGAGCAGGCGGTGATCTACGATCCCATCCGTGCCGAGCTCTTCACCGCCAGCCGCGGTGCCGGTGCCCAGCTCAACGGCAAGCGCATCCGCGTGGCCCCGGCCCGGGACCTCAACGGCACCATCCTGGCCACCGGTTTCCCCTTCAAGCAGAAGCACATGCTTGAGCCCTACCTGGGCATGTTCCAGGCCCTGTTCAACGAAGCGGCCGACGTGCGTCGTGCCGGCTCTGCCGCCCTGGATCTGGCCTATGTGGCCGCCGGCCGCATGGACGGCTTCTGGGAAATGGGTCTCAAGCCCTGGGACACCACAGCCGGTGACCTGCTGGTCCGCGAGGCCGGCGGCATCGTCTGCGACTTCACCGGTGGCCACAACCACCTCAGCAGCGGCAACATCGTCGCCGCCAGCCCCCGCGTCATGCCGCTGATGCTGGGCAAGATGAAGCCCCACCTGACCGAGTCCCTGAGCCGCTAAGGTTCGGGTTCGAAAAGGCGCCGCAAGGCGCCTTTTTTGTTAGTCCTGGCTCACCGGTCGGCCCGAGGTCAGCCAGGCCTTGAAACCACCGGCCACGGAGTAGACCCGGCGATAACCCATCTGCTGCAGGTTGTGGGCACTGAGCGCACTACGGTAGCCACCACCACAGTAGAGGTACAGGGGGGTGTCCCTGTCGGGATAACGCTGTTCGATATCCCGCTCTATGATGCCCCGGCCCAGGTGAACGGCACCGGGCAAATGGCCCTTGTCCCATTCGTGATCCTCGCGCACGTCAATGATGACACCCTCTGCCTCGGCCAGCTGTTCCACCGTCACCTCGGTGATACCCGGCATCACCGACTGCACCAGGGCCAAAAAACCCGAACTGTGTTGCATAGCCAACTCCTTGTATTAGTGGCAGTCTCAAAGTTACTTACATTTGGTAAGAGAAATCCCCTCCAAAGTCGCCTTTTCTAGAAGTGACGTATAGGGAGGGTATCGAAATGAAGACACTGACCTTGGTAACAGTAATGGCCCTGGCGGCCTTTTCCAACCAGACGACGGCCGAGCCGGCCCCAGGTGCTGCAGCTACCAGTCATCAGCATTATGTGGTAACCCTGAAGTCGACACCATTTTCCGGCTGGATCACCAGGACGGTCAACGAAACCAGGATGGAGCTGAACTATGAAATCGCCCTGGATGTGAAGCAAGGCGCCGATGCCGTCATTGCAGACGCTTCCGATCTGCGCCGCCTGGCCAAGGCTGCAACCAATGGGGGGGATCTCAGTGGCTAGTTTGGTGTTAGTGGCCGTAAAGGCAACATAAAAAACCGAGGTCTGAATGCCTCGGTTTTTTAGCGCCCAACGTCATGAACATAGGTTCTGCTTTATTGACCCACTGCCTCGATGGTCCTTTGCTGGCCCAGTTCATCGACAAGACGCTCGGCCCGACGACGCTCTTCCTCGCGCTGCTTGGCGGTCACGCAGCGACGCTTGCGCAGACGGGTACCGGTTTTCTTTTCGCTCTCGCAAACCAGTTTGTTACCGCTTTCCTGATTTTGGGCAACGGCCTGGCCCTGGGCCGGCTCATCGGTGCTGGCACAGCCAACCAGGCCAACCAGGGCGGCAGCGATAAGATAATTCCTCATTATTGACTCCGACATTCCATTGGTTTGAATGCGTAAGAAAACAAACATGGGGTAAAAAATCAACCAAGGGTTAACACAAACTTACAATATCCAGCCCGGATCCCAGCTGACCAGGATGTCAAAGCGGGTTGCTGCATGGAAAAACACCTCCCACAAAAAGAAGGTGAGTAAAAAATAAAAACAAAAAGGGCGCCTTCAGGCGCCCTTTTTTACATGAGCGACAGCTGTTAAAGCAGCGGTTCGTGATCCGCGCCTTCCTTTTCCACCTGGGGCGGCATCAGATCTTCCTTGCACAGGCCCAGTTTCAGGGCCACGGAGGACGCCACATAGATGGAGGAGAAGGTGCCGACGGTGATACCCATCAGCAGCGCCGCGGCAAAGGCGTGGATGACGGGGCCGCCCTTGGCGAAGATGGCCACCACCACGAACAGGGTGGTCAGTGAGGTCATCATGGTCCGGCTCAGGGTGGCGGTCAGGGCATTGTTGGTGATCTCGGCCACGTCACCCTTGCGGATCTTGCGGAAGTTCTCCCGGATCCGGTCGAACACCACTATGGTGTCGTTGAGGGAGTAACCCACCACCGTCAGCACCGCCGCCAGCACCGTCAGATCGAACTCGATGCCCAGCAGGGAAAAGAAGCCCAGGGTAATGGTCACGTCGTGGGCCAGGGCCACCACGGAGCCCACCGCCAGCTTCCACTCGAAGCGCAGGGACACGTACAGCAGGATGCAGAGCAGCGCCACGATAACCGCCAGGCCGCCCTGCTCGGTGAGCTCGTCACCGACGTTGGGGCCGACGAAGTCGATACGCTTGAGGGTCACCTCACCGCTGGCCTCCTGGCGCAGGGCGCTGAGGATACGGTCGCCCAGGGTCTCGGCCTTGGCGCCCTGCTGGGGCTCCATGCGGATCATCACGTCCCTGCTGGTGCCGAAGTGCTGTACCGTCGGCTCGCCGAAACCTTCACGCTTGAGCAGATCGCGGATGGGATCCAGCTCCGCCGGCTGCTGGTAGGAGACCTCGATGACGGTACCGCCGGTGAAGTCCAGGCCCCAGTTCAAGCCCTTGGTGGCCAGCAGGAAGATGGAACCACACACCAGCAACACCGACAGGATCGCCGCCGGCAGACGCAGCTTGAGGAAGTTGATGTCCTCTTTGAAAGTAAACAGTTGCATCTTGCCTTCCTTAAATTGACAGCTTGTTCACGCGGCGACCGCCACAGGCCAGGTTGACCACGGCCCTGGTGCCGACGATGGCGGTGAACATGGAGGTGATGATGCCGATGGCCAGGGTCACGGCGAAGCCTTTCACCGGGCCGGTACCTATGCCGAACAGGATCAGCGCCGTGATCATGGTGGTGATGTTGGCGTCGGCAATGGTGGAGAAGGCGTTGTCATAACCCTGGTGGATGGCCTGCTGGATGCTCTTGCCGGCCCGAAGCTCCTCGCGGATACGCTCGAAGATCAGCACGTTGGCATCCACGGACATGCCCACCGTCAGCACGATACCGGCGATACCGGGCAGGGTCATGGTGGCACCGGGGATCATCGACATCACGCCGACGATCAGCACCACGTTCATGGCCAGGGCCAGGTTGGCCACCAGGCCGAAGGCCTTGTAGTAGATCACCATGAACAGCACGATGGCGATGAAGCCATAGAGCATGGCGTTGATGCCGTTCTCGATGTTCTCCAGACCCAGGGACGGACCCACGGTGCGTTCCTCGACGATCTGGATGGGGGCGATCAGGGCGCCGGCCCGCAGCAGCAGCGCCAGGTTATGGGCTTCCTGGGGGCTGTCGATGCCGGTGATGCGGAAGTTACGGCCCAGGCGCGCCTGTATGGTGGCCACCTGGATCACTTCCTCGATCTTCTTCGGCGGCAGGGCCTTGCCGTCCGGGCCCTTCTTGCCGGAGGGCTTGTATTCGATGAATACCGTGGCCATGGGCTTGCCGATGTTGTCCTTGGTGGCCCGGCTCATCTTGGCGCCGCCCTGGGAGTCCAGCTTGATGCTGACCTGGGGGCGATTGTATTCGTCGTAACCGCTTTGGGCGTCCTGGATATGGTCACCGGTGAGCATGATGCGCTTGTAGGCCAGCACCGGGCGGCCGTCACGGCTGTCGTAGAGCTTGGAGCCCGGCGGTACCCGGCCGTCGATGGCCGAACCCAGGTCGTGCTCGGTATCCACCATGTGGAATTCCAGGGTGGCGGTGGCGCCGAGGATCTCCTTGGCGCGGGCGGTGTCCTGCACGCCCGGCAGCTGCACCACGATGCGTTCGGCACCCTGGCGCTGCACCAGCGGCTCGGCCACGCCCAGCTCGTTGACCCTGTTGCGGATGATGGTCATGTTCTGCTCGATGGCGTAGTTGCGGATCTCCTTGATCCGCGCCTCGGTCAGGCTCAGGGTCAGCTCCAGGCCATCGCGGTCGATGCGGTATTCGTTGGCGGACTGCTGCTTGAGGTAGGCCTCGGCCTGGTCGGCGGTCTGCTCGTCACGGAGCTTGACCTTGACCACGCCCTGGGCGGTGCGGCGAATGGAGATGTAGCGCAGCTTCTCTTCACGCAGGTTGGTGCGCAGGTCGGTCTGCAGCTGCTCGTCGGCCTTGTTGAGGGCCTCGTCCATGTCCACTTCCATCAAGAAGTGCACGCCGCCACGCAGGTCCAGGCCCAGTTTCATGGGGCCTGCACCCAGTGATTCCAGCCAGGCCGGCGTGGCCGGGGCCAGGTTCAGTGCCACCGAGTACTTGTCACCCAGGGTCTCGGCCACGGTTTCCTGGGCCTTGAGTTGGGTGTCGGTGTCCTTCAGACGCACCAGCAGGTGACCGTCCTGCAGACCTGCAGACTTGGGCTCGATGCCGTCTTTCTGCAGGGCTTCACGCACCTGATCCAGGGTTGCCGTCGTTACCTCGGCTCCCCGAACCCCGGAAACCTGCACCGCCGGATCCGAACCGTAGAGGTTCGGCGCCGCGTACAGGAAACCGATGATGGCGATGATGGCCACCATCAGGTATTTCCACAGCGGGTATTTGTTTAACACGCCAGCCTTCCTTTGTTGTTATTTACAGCGATTTCATGGTGCCTTTGGGCAGTACCGCGTGTACGGACGCCTTTTGCACGGTGACTTCCACATTGTCGTTGAGGGAGATGAGCATGTAGTCCTTGTCTTCTTCCACTTTGACGATGCGACCGACCAGTCCACCTGTAGTGAGGACTTCATCGCCCTTTTTCAAGTTGCCCATCAGGTTTTTATGCTCTTTGACCCGCTTGGCCTGGGGGCGGTAGATCATGAAGTAGAAGATGGCGGCAAAGGCCACCAGCATGAAGATCAGCTGCATGCCGCCGCCCTGTTGGGGGGCAGTGGTACCGGCTGCGTAGGCGCTGGAAATGAACATGGGGATATCTCCTTAAGTGATGAAAATCCGGCTTAGTCGAGCGGGGGCACGTCCATGCCCTTCTTCTCGTAAAATTCCTTAACAAAGTCGTCTAATCTACCCTGCTCAATGGCCTCCCGCAAACCGGCCATGACCCGCTGGTAGTAGCGCAGGTTGTGGATGGTGTTGAGGCGGGCACCGAGGATCTCGTTGCAGCGATCCAGGTGGTGCAGGTAGGACTTCGAATAGTGCTTGCAGGTGTAGCAGTCGCACTCGGCGTCCAGGGGGCTGGTGTCGGTGCGGTGCTTGGCGTTGCGGATCTTGATGATGCCTTCGGTCACGAACAGGTGGCCGTTGCGGGCGTTGCGGGTGGGCATGACGCAGTCGAACATGTCGATGCCGCGGCGCACACCTTCCACCAGATCCTCCGGCTTGCCCACCCCCATCAGGTAGCGGGGCTTGTCCTCGGGCAGCTGCGGGTTCACATGGCTGAGGATGCGGTGCATGTCTTCCTTGGGCTCGCCCACGGCCAGGCCGCCGACGGCGTAACCGTCGAAGCCGATGTCGGTCAGGCCCTTGATGGACACGTCACGCAGGTCCTCGTAGACGGAGCCCTGGATGATGCCGAACAGGGCATTGGGGTTTTCCAGCTCGTCGAAGCGCTTGCGGGAGCGGGCCGCCCAGCGCAGGCTCATCTCCATGGACTTGCGGGCCTCCTCGTGGGTGGCCGGGTACGGGGTGCATTCGTCGAAGATCATCACCACGTCGGAACCCAGGTCGGTCTGGATCTCCATGGACTTTTCCGGATCCAGGAAGATCTTGTCGCCGTTGATGGGGTTGCGAAAGTGCACCCCGGCCTCGGTGATCTTGCGGATGTCGCCCAGGGAAAACACCTGGAAGCCGCCGCTGTCGGTGAGTATGGGGCCCTGCCAGTTCATGAAGTCGTGCAGGTCGCCGTGGGCGCGCATGATCTCCTGGCCGGGACGCAGCCAGAGGTGGAAGGTGTTGCCCAGCAGGATCTCGGCGCCGGTGTCGCGCACCTCTTCCGGGGTCATGCCCTTGACGGTGCCGTAGGTGCCCACCGGCATGAAGGCCGGGGTTTCGACGGTGCCGCGTTCGAAGACCAGGCGGCCGCGGCGGGCCTGGCCGTCTGTGGTGATCAGTTGGTATTTCACATTGCCTCCTGAGGTAGCCGGAAAAACAGTCCAGACCTCGTGTTTCAGGGTTACTTGCCCGGCACGCCCCTGGGGGCCGGGTTTCTGGTAACGAACATGGCGTCACCATAGGAGAAGAAGCGGTAGCCGCCGTCCACGGCCGCCCGGTAGGCCGCCATCACCTCCGGGTAGCCGGCGAAGGCGCTGACCAGCATGATCAGGGTGCTTTCCGGCAGGTGGAAGTTGGTGACCATGGCATCCACCACCTGGAACCGGTAGCCGGGGTAGATGAAGATGTCGGTGTCGTCGAAGAAGGGCGCCAGCTCGCTGCCGGCCTTGAGCGCCGCCTGGGCGGCCGACTCCAGGGAGCGCACCGAGGTGGTGCCCACGGCGATGACACGGCCGCCCCTGGCCCGGCAGGCCCGGATGGCCGCCACCACCTCGGCGGGCACCTCGGCGTATTCGGAGTGCATCTGGTGCTCGAGGATGTTGTCCACCCGCACCGGCTGGAAGGTGCCGGCGCCCACGTGCAGGGTGACGAAGGCGGTCTCGACGCCCTTGGCCTTGACCCTGTCCAGGAAGGCCTGGTCGAAATGCAGGCCGGCCGTCGGCGCCGCCACGGCGCCGGGCTTCTGGTTATAGACGGTCTGGTAGCGTTCCTTGTCCTCGTCTTCGTCGGGCCTGTCGATATAGGGCGGCAGCGGCATGTGGCCGATGCGCTCGAGCAGGCTGATGACCGGCTCCTCGCCATGGAAGCCCAGCTCGAACAGGGCATCGTGGCGGGCCAGCATGGTGGCCTTGACGCCGTCGTCGAAATGCAGTTCGGTGCCGGCCTTGGGGGACTTGCTGGCACGGACATGGGCCAGTACCCGGTGTTCGTCCAGCACCCTTTCCACCAGCACTTCCAGCTTGCCGCCACTGGCCTTCTGGCCGAACAGCCGCGCCGGGATCACCCTGGTGTTGTTGAATACCAGCAGGTCGCCCTTGTGCAGCTCGTCCAGCAGATCCACGAACTGCTTGTGCTCGATGGTGCCGCTGGGGCCATCCAGCTTCAGGAGGCGGCTGGCGGTCCTTTCCTTGGCGGGATAGCGGGCGATCAGCTCCTCGGGGAGCTCGAAGTGAAAGTCTGAAAGCTGCATCTCAAACAAAGCCGGAAAAAAGGGGGCCACAGTCTAGGCCCAGGCCAGGCCGGGTGCAAGCCGGCCGGGCCCTGACCGGGATCAATTCGCCGTGCCAATGGCTATGGTTAGCATAGGTCTGTCCCATTATCGCGGCAGGAGAACAGCATCATGATGACAGTGGATGAACTCATGACCCGCCACCCCCACACCTTGGGGCCGGAAAACACCCTCAAGGACGCCCTGGCCCTGATGCAGGATAAGCACATCCACCATATTCCCATCCTGGACGACAAGGGGGCCCTGGTCGGCCTGGTCAGCCACAGGGATGCCCTGTCCGCCTCCCATTCCATCCTGGCCAGGGAGCCGGCGGGCCAGAACGGCAACACCCCCTTGGCCTCCTTCATGACCAGCAAGGTGGTCAGCGTCGCCCCCCAGGCCGGCCTCAAGGAGGCGGGTCACTACCTGCAGAAGCACCAGTACGGCTGCCTGCCGGTGCTGGACGACGGCGTCCTGGTGGGCATCATCACCGAATCGGACTATGTCCAAGCCGCCCTCACCCTGATGGAGATCCTCGAAGAGCAGACCCCCTCGGTGGCGGAAAGCGGCGATGATTAACATAACTTTTATGTAATTTTACTACACAATAACTTGCCAACGGGCCTTACAGACGTCTAGAATGGCCTCATTCCGTAATTTTACTAGATTAGCGCTTTTGCCTTTCTGGAGCGGAAACTGCTTTTTAGCAGTGGCACTGTTCATCATCCTGGTGCTAGTGGTTCAACCACCATACCCCTATATTTCGCCCGGCCCTTTTGGCCGGGCTTTTTTATATATGCAGGACGCCCTGCCCTGCGGATGGCAGACCCAGACATGGCGCTTGTCTGGCAGCCTGGAAAGGGATTTATGGGAGAGTCTCCAGCAATGTCAGCCTGGGCCAGCGTGTCAGCCAGCCCTTTTCCCGGATCCTGCGCCTTACCAGCTCGGGCCTGGGATTGAGGGGATTGGCCCGGATCAGCAGCCGGAAGTTGTCGCCCAGGCCAAAGGGTGCCAGAAAACGGCACCTTCCCCCTTCCAGGCGTACCCCGACACAGGTGGCCACCTCCACCCACTGGCCCAGGGCCTGCAGGCTGCCCCGGTAGGGGGCGTGGCCGTGCTTGAGATGCATGCGGGCCTGGTTCTTCACCGACCAGGGCGCCGGCAACAGGGCGCTCAGCCGCGCTTCCAGGGCCCTGTCCCGCTCGGGACTGCGGTCGTGGGGGTCGAAATAGATCAGATCGAGATCGTTGAGGGGGGTGGCCTCCGTATGGCCGTGCAACTCGTCCCAGATGGCGTTGCGGACAAAGCCGGCGCCGATGGCCCAGTCCGGCAACGCCAGTTCGGCAGCGGCTTCCAGGCAGGCCCGGCGCCAGGCGTCGGCGGTCAGTATGGCGCTAGCACGCTGCTTAAGGTTCGGATACGACACTGCTGGGATTGCTTGGCCAGGGGGTGCTGTGCCGGTGGCCCATCAGATCCTGGTCTTCGTCCAGCAGTTCGCCGGTGCCGCACGGCAGGGTGCGGACCAGGGGCTCGGGCTTGAGGCAATAGCCCAGGGTCGCCGACAGCAGGGAGCAGGCCAGGCACAGGCCCAGGGTGGCTTTGGTTTTCATGACATCGTCCTTGATGCAAAATCTGATGACACTATAGCGATAAGTGGCTGACACTGTCATGAATATTGTCGGCACCAGGAGACATCGATGAGCATTCCCCCCCGCAGCGCCCTCAGGCCCGGCATGACCGTTGCCGTGGTCCAGAAGCAGCACCAGGGCAGCGGCGAGCTGACCGAGGGCGTGATCGCCCGGCTGCTGACCAAGTCCCCCAGCCATCCCCACGGCATCAAGGTCCGCCTGGAAGACGGTACCGTCGGCCGGGTCAAGGCAATCCGCGAGTAAAAAGGCACTTCAAGGGCCGGTAATCACGGCACAGCCGCGCATAAAAAAGGCGGCCCTGGGGCCGCCAATCACAGGCAAAACACAGCTCAGAACTGTTCTTCCTCGGTCGAGCCGGTCAGGGCCGTGACCGATGACCGGCCGCCCTGGATGATGTTGGTCATCTGATCGAAGTAGCCGGTGCCCACTTCCTGCTGGTGGGCCACGAAGCTGTAACCCCGCTCGGCGGCAGCGAATTCCTGTTCCTGCAGCTTGACGTAGGCGCTCATGCCCTCATCGGCGTACTGGTTGGCCAGATCGAACATGTGGAACCACATGTTGTGGATGCCGGCCAGGGTGATGAACTGGAAGCTGTAGCCCATGGCGCCCAGTTCGCGCTGGAAGCGGGCTATGGTGTCGTCGTCCAGGTGCTTCTTCCAGTTGAAGCTGGGAGAGCAGTTGTAGGCCAGCTTCTTGCCGGGGAACTTGGCGTGGATGGCCTCGGCGAAGCGGCGGGCCTCGTCCAGATCCGGCTTGGCGGTTTCGCACCAGATCAGATCCGCATAGGGGGCATAGGCCAGGCCGCGGGCGATGGCCTGATCCAGGCCGGGCCTAACCCGGTAGAAGCCTTCGCTGGTGCGCTCGCCGGTGACGAAGTCGCGATCATGGGGATCCACGTCCGAGGTCAGCAGATCGGCGGCATTGGCGTCGGTACGGGCGATCAGCAGGGTCGGTACCCCCAGCACGTCGGCGGCCAGGCGCGCCGCCACCAGTTTCTGCACCGCCTCCTGGGTGGGCACCAGCACCTTGCCGCCCATGTGGCCGCATTTCTTCACCGAGGCCAGCTGATCCTCGAAGTGCACCCCGGCGGCGCCGGCCTGGATCATGCCCTTCATCAGCTCATAGGCGTTAAGCACGCCGCCGAAACCGGCCTCGGCGTCGGCGACTATGGGTGCGAAGTAGTCGATGAAGGCCGCGTCATCCTGGTCGATGCCCTTGGCCCACTGGATCTGATCGGCGCGCTGGAAGGCGTTGTTGATGCGCTCCACCACCGCCGGCACCGAGTTGGCCGGGTAAAGGGACTGGTCCGGGTACATGCTGGAGGCCAGGTTGTTGTCGGCCGCCACCTGCCAGCCGGACAGGTAGATGGCCTCCAGGCCGGCCTTGACCTGCTGCACCGCCTGGCCGCCGGTGAGGGCGCCCAAGGCGTTCACATAGCCCTTGCGGGCGCCGCCGTTGACGCGCTCCCAGAGCTTCTTGGCGCCCAGCTGGGCCAGGCTGTGCTCGGGCATCACCGAGCCGCGCATGGCCACCACCTCCTCGGCGCTGTAGGGGCGCTTGATCCCTTCCCAGCGCGGGTTTTCCTGCCAGTCTTTGTTCAGTGCGTCGATTTGCTGTTGACGGTTCATGTTGGTCCTTCCTTCTCAGTCAATCAGTGGGTAGCCGGGCAGCGTCAGGAACTCGATGAAGTCCTCGCTCAAAACGAGCCGGCTGAGTAGCTTGGCGGCCTCGCCGAAGCGGCCCTGGTCAAAGCGGTCGCTGCCCAGCTCCTCGCGGACCCTGGCCTGCTCCTCGGCGAGCAGCTGCTCGAACAGGGCCCGGGTGACCGGCTTGCCGTTGGCCAGGCGCTTGCCGTGGCGCAGCCATTGCCAGATGGCGGCACGGCAGATCTCGGCGGTGGCGGCGTCTTCCATCAGGCCGTAGATGGGCACGCAGCCGTTGCCGCCCAGCCAGGCCTCGATGTACTGCAGGGCGACACGGATGTTGGTGCGCATGCCGGCCTCGGTGCGCTCACCCCCGCAGGGGGCCAGCAGCTCGGCGGCGGTGATGGGGCCGTCGTCACTGCGCAGCTGGCCGAGCTGGTTGGGCCCCTCGCCCAGCACCTCGTCGAACACCGCCCTGGCGGTATCGGCCAGGCCGGGGTGGGCCACCCAGGTGCCGTCATGGCCGTTACGGGCCTCCAGCTCCTTGTCCTGGCGCACCTTGTTAAGCACCCACTGGTTGCGCTCGGGATCCCGGGCGGGGATGAAGGCGGCCATGCCGCCCATGGCCAGGGCGCCGCGCCTGTGACAGGTACGGATCAGCAGCCGCGAATAGGCGGACAGGAAGGGCTGGTCCATGGTCACCTGCTGGCGATCCGGCAGCACCCGGTCGGGATGCTTGGCCAGGGTCTTGATGTAGCTGAAGATGTAGTCCCAGCGGCCGCAGTTGAGGCCAACGATGTGATCGCGCAGCTCGTAGAGGATCTCGTCCATCTCGAACACGGCCGGCAGGGTCTCGATCAGCACCGTGGCCTTGATGGTGCCCCTGGGCAGGCCGAACCTGTCCTCGGTGAAGCAGAAGATCTCGCTCCACAGCCTGGCCTCAAGGTGGCCCTGCAGCTTGGGCAGGTAGAAATAGGGGCCGCTGCCCTTGTCCAGCAGCCTCTGGGCGTTATGGAAGAAGTAGAGGGCGAAGTCCCAGAGTCCGCCTGGTACCGCCTTGCCGCCGTACTGCACATGCTTCTCCTGCAGGTGCAGGCCACGGACCCGGCAGATCAGCACGGCGGGATCCTCGTTCAGGGCATAGAACCTGCCGCTTGAGGGATCCCTGTAGGTGATGGAACCGTCCACGGCGTCCCTGAGGTTGACCTGGCCGTCCATGACCTTCTGCCAGGTCGGGGCCAGGGAGTCCTCGAAGTCGGCCATGAACACCTTCACAGGGGCATTGAGAGCGTTGATGACCATCTTGCGATCCACGGGCCCGGTGATCTCCACCCGCCTGTCCTGGAGATCGGCGGGAATGCCGCGGATCTGCCAGTCCCCTTCCCTGATGGCCCGGGTTTGCGGCAAAAAGTCCGGCAGCTCGCCGCCGTCGAAACGGGCCTGGCGCTCGCGCCTGGCTGCAAGGAGCGGTTCGAAACGGTGGGCGAAATGGTGCATCACCTCTTCCAGCCAGCCCCTGGCCGCCTCGCCCAGCAGCGCCTTATGTTCCGGCTTCAAGCCGTTTTGGATCCGCAGCTTGGTCATACAACCCCACTTTCATTTGTTGCTTTGCAACCACAATCAAAAACACATTCAGAAAACAGGCACCGGCATAAACCGCTTGCCTCAGCCTGCTTTTTAGACTGGACAAACCAGAACAGCCAGTCAACACAAAATTAACAAAAAAAGCGAGACCCCCATGACAACTTACTGTTTTTATTGCAATTAAAAGCAAGGGCAAGCGCAATTAAACTGAGCTTTTATTCTATTTTAGAATATTTACTCAGCAATCGAACCTGGCGAAAGCCAACACAATCCCCAAGAACAAAAATGAAAACCATCACGTAATATAATTACATGGCGGACGTCATCAAATCGTCAAAAGCTGGCAAGCAAGCATTTGTTTTTTAAAATAAATTCATATGGAAGGCGGCCAAGAAAGGTCGCCAAGGGAGATGAAGCCGGCTTTCAGTTTCGGCGGCAAAAACACAGGTGTGGTAACTGGGTGACGGTCAGCGCCCCGGCAGGGGCCAGGGGCTGGCCAGCAGGTTGTGCAGGCTCAGAAACAAGGGTTCGGGCAGGTCATCCCAGGGAAACCAGTGCCAGCCACTGCACTTGTGGGGCTCCCGCAGTTCGGGCTGGCCCCGGGCATCACCCGCCACATAGAGGGTCACATAATGCTGGTGGGCAAAGCGATCATTGGTCACGGCGATGACGCGGGGCGCGGCCAGGCTCAGCCCGGTCTCTTCGGCCAGCTCCCGCACCGCGCACTGCTCAGGGCTTTCGCCGGCCTCCAGGTGGCCGCCGGGCAGGGCCCAGTCACCGGCACCATGGCTGCCCAGGCGCCGGCCCAGCAGTACCCTGCCCTCCCGGACCACCACCACGGCGACACCGACCCTGGGCCGGGTCACAGCACCGGCTCCGGCATCAGGGCGGAGACCAGTTCGCCCAGCCTGCGGTAGGTCTGGATGCGAGAGGATGTCTGCCGCCAGACCAGGCCTATTTCCCGGTAGGCGTCGGGCTCGGCCATGGGCAGGGCCACCAGCTCGGTTCCCGTCAGGATGCCGGCCTCTATGGCCAGTTGCGGCAGGAAGGTGCTGCCCAGCTTGGCGTTGACCATCTGCACCAGGGTGTGCAGGCTGGTGGCGGCAAAGGGGTTGATCCTGGTGGAGTCGGTCAGGCGGCAGGCACTGACCGCATGGCCGGTCAGGCAGTGTTCCCGCTCCAGCAGGAAGACGCTGCGCTCCGGCATCTTCAGCAGATCCGGCACTTCACCGTAGCGCTGCTGCAGCTCCCGGTGCATCACCAGGCTGAAGGGATCCCGGCCCACCGTCATGGTGTGGAAGCCCTTGGTGTCCATGGGCAGGGCCAGGATCAGCAGATCCAGATCCCCCTGCTCCAGCAGCCTGAGCAGGTTGGCGGTGGTGTCCTCCCGCAGCAGCAGGCGCAGCTGCGGATACTGGTCGTTGACCTCGGTCACCAGGGTCGACAGCAGGAAGGGGGCTATGGTGGGGATGCAGCCCAGGCGGATCTCGCCGCTCATGGGCGAGGCCTGGTTCTGCACGTACTCCACCAGATCCCGGGTATGGTTGACGATGTCCCTGGCCCGCAGCACCGCCTCCTGGCCCAGGGCGGTGAACATGAAGGACTTGTTGTCCCGCTCGATGAGCTGGCTGCCCAGGGACTCCTCCAGGTTCTGGATCCCGGACGAGAGGGTGGACTGGGACACGTTGCAGGCCTTGGCAGCCCGGTTGAAATTCTGGTGTTCGTGCAGGGCCAGCAGGTAGGTGAGGTTCTTGATACTGGGCAGGCGCATAATTGATGATTCCGATTAGGTCACACTGGATCCTTCGTTTCCGCTAATGCCCAGTGCACCCCAGACCGACGCCCTCGTCAAGCCGAAGCCGCCAATTTCCAACAGCGACTCGACTTTCGTGCCGGAGGATATTGTTGCCAGGAACAAATTCCCGCAACCTAACGGCAACACGGCTAACTCAAGGAAGAAGGCATGACCCTGGCGTCCTGGCTGCTGACCGCCGCGCTGGCCACCGTCAACGGCAGTCCCTGTGAGCTCAATCCCCAGGAGCAGCAGCTGGCAAAGATATTGACGGGCTCTGCGGAGCAGCGGCGCCCGCAATTGACCTGCAACCCGCTGCTGGCCAAGGCCGCCCGGGAGAGAGCCAGAATGCTGGCCGAGGCCGGCGAAGTCAGCCACAGGCTGCCCGATGGCCGTGGTCCCAATCAATACCTGCGGGAGCTGGGCTACCCGCTCTGGTCCCTGTTCAGTGGCTTCAATCAGGTCGAGGCCGTCGCCGGCGGCTATGACACGGCCGCCGACGCCTTCGAGCACTTCACCTTTTCCGGGAGCCACAGGCCCCTGGTGCTGGGGGAGGATCCCTACTTTTTACAGCAGGATGAATTCGGGGTCGGCTACCACTACCGGTGGCAGAGCCCCCACGTGCACTACTGGGTGCTGATCCTGGCCAGGCGGGATGAGGTAGAGGATAAGGAAAAGGGCGGCCGATGAGCCGCCCTTATTGATCTTCCGACTCCCAGAGCATGCGCTCGTCAAGGAGCAGGCTGGGATCCAGCTGCTGCATATGGGCCACGAAGGTATGCTGGTTGTTCAGATCCTTGATGGTGACCAGATCGTCGGCCTCATCGATGGCGACGATCCGCCCTATGCCATTGAGACTCTTATAAAACATACCCACGTGCAACCTGTCGCGTGTCACCATGGCCACCGCCTCCGTCTGTTGCTAGGCTGCCAACATAAACATGCTTACACTTTCACTATGGCACAGGGAGCAAAAATGGCCCATTGGCTGATGAAGACCGAGCCGGACGCCTTTTCCATACGGGATCTCAGGGTCATGGAGACCAGTTGCTGGGACGGAGTTCGCAACTACCAGGCACGCAATTTCATGCGGCAGATGCAGATCGGTGACGGCGTCTTCATCTACCATTCCAGCTGCAAGGAGGTGGGCATCGCCGGCATCGCCCGGGTGGTCAAGGCCGCCTACCCCGACCATAGCCAGTTCGATCCCGACTCCCCCTATCACGACCCCAAGGCCAGTCCGGACCAGCCGCGCTGGTTCATGGTCGATGTGGCCTTCGAACGAGCCTTCGACAAGGTCATCCCGCTGTCGCTGCTCAAGGCCAATCCGGCCCTGGCCGAGCTGGCCCTGTGCAAGAAGGGTAGCCGGCTGTCGGTAATGCCGGTATCCGAGCCCGAATGGCAGGCCATATTGGCCATGGCCCCCTGAGCGGGGCCCCAGCCTAGAGGATGCGCTGCTGGGCCGGGAAGGGATCCTCTATGCCCGCCATCATGTCGGCCAGGCTGTACTGGTCCAGCTCCTTGATATAGGCCTGGACGGCGTCATTGAGCCAGTGCTTGAGCCGGCAGATAGGCAGGATGGCGCACCTGGGATTGGCACAATCCACCGCCTTCATGGTGGGCTCGAGCTCCCGCACCAGGGTGCCCATGCGCACCATGCGCGGATCCGCCAGCAGGGTCACGCCGCCGCCCTTGCCGCGGCTGGTCTGCACATAGCCAAGCTGGGCCAGGCGCTGGATGATCTTCACCACATGGTGCTTGGAGAGATCATAGGCCAGGGTGATCTCCTCCACCGGCACCCGCTGCCCCGGCTTCTGGGCCAGGTAGAAGAGGATGCGGATCCCGAAATCGGTGAATTTGGTTAATTGCATATCACTTCCAAAATTGCACAGGATCAACTTTGCTGTGGCCTCCACTTTATCACAAGGCATCACCATGGTATTTGTTGCATATCGAAAACCACTTTAAGGTTTGACCATGATCAACATCACCGACAGAGATGCCCTGCTGAGGACGCCTCCCTACTGGCGGCTGGCATTTAGGCCCTTCTTTTCCCTGGGTGCCCTGGTGGCGGCCCTGCTGATCCCGCTGTGGCTGGCCAGCCTCAACGGCCTGTACAGCCTGCCAAGGCCGGCCCTGTGGTGGCACGGCCACGAGATGCTGCTGGGCTTCGGCCCGGCCATAGTGGCCGGTTTCCTGCTGACGGCGGTACAGAACTGGGTCGGCCGCCCCGGCCTGTCCGGCAAGCCGCTGGTGGCGCTGGTGCTGAGCTGGCTGGCGGCCCGGGTGTTGCTGCTGTTGCCCCTGCCCTGGTATCTGCCGGCCTTCTTCGATCTGGCCTTCAACCTGGGGCTGGTGCTGGCGCTGTGGCACTACCTCAAGGGCCCCAACCAGAAACACAACCGGCTGCTGGTGCTGCTGCCGGCGCTGCTGCTGCTCCTGAACGGCGCCAGCTACGGCCTGCTGGCCGATCAGGCCCTGAGCCACAGCCGTAACCTGTGGCTGGCGGTGCTGGTCTGGTTCTGCCTGGTGATGGTGGTGATCGGCACCAGAGTGATGCCCTTCTTCACGGCCCGTCGCGCCGGCCTGGAAACCCCGGAGCGCAACCTCAAGGTGATGAAGCTGACCCTGGTGGCCCTGGCCGCCACCGCCGGCTGCTGGCTGGCCGGCCTGGATGTGGCCATCTGGCGCTGGCCGGCACTGATCGCCGCCGCCCTGCTGCTGTGGCCCCTGAAGGATTGGTACCAGAAGGTGATCTGGCAGGAGCCGCTGCTGTGGAGCCTGTGGCTGGCCTGGCTGAGCCTGCCCCTGGGCCTGGTGTTGCTGGCCTTCCTGCCCCAGCACCAGAGTGCCATTTTGCACCTGCCGGCCATCGGCGGCATGGGCCTGATGATGCTGGGCATGATGATGCGGGTCAGCCTGGGCCACACCGGCCGCTTCGTGTACGGCCCGCCGCGCCTGGGCTGGCTGCTGGTGCTGCTCTTTGCCGGCGCCCTGCTCCGCGCCTTCCTGCCCCTGGCCCAGCCGGCCTTGTCCAACTGGGCCTGGCTGCTGGCCGGTGGCTGTTGGGTGCTGGCCTTCGGCGGCTTCTTCCTCCGTTACCTGCCCATGCTGGCCAGTGCCCGGGTGGACGGCCAGCCCGGCTAGGCGCAGGCCCCATCAAAAAAGGCGCCTTGCGGCGCCTTTTCTTATTCCAGCACGTTCTTCTTTATCTGTTCCCGTGAGATGTGGCGGATGTCCTTGCCCTTGACGAAGTAGATGATGTATTCGCAGATGTTCTGGCAGCGGTCACCGATGCGCTCCAACGCCCGGGCCGCCCAGACCACCTCCATGACCTTGGGGATGGAACGGGGATCTTCCATCATGTAGGTCATCAGCTCCCGGAACAGCGACTCGTACTCGCGATCGACACGCACGTCCTCGGCGTGCAGGGCCAGGGCAGCATCCACATCCATGCGGGCAAAGGCGTCCAGGGTGTCGCGCATCATCTTCAGCACGTGGCGGGCCATGGACTCCAGGCTCACCAGCAGGGTGGCCTGCTGGCTGGAGTAGCTGGCCAGGGCGATCTTGGCGATGCGCTCGGCGGTATCGCCGATGCGCTCCAGATCGGCGATGGTCTTGATGATGGCGAGCAGCAGGCGCAGATCCGAGGCCGCCGGCTGGCGCTTGGCGATGATGCGGGTGCATTCCTCGTCGATGGCCACTTCCATGGTGTTGACCTTGCGGTCGCCCTCGATGACCTGCTCGGCCAGGGCGGCATTGCGCTCATGCACGGCGCGGATGGCGTCTTCCAGCTGCTGCTCCACCAGGCCGCCCATGGTCAGTACCTGGTTGCGCACGAACTCCAGCTCCTGGTTGAACTGGCCGGAAATGTGCTTGTTCAGATTCAGGTTGGTTTCCATGGTCTCTCCTTAGCCGTAACGACCGGTGATGTAGTCTTCGGTCTTCTTCTTGCTGGGGGTGGTGAAGATGCTGTTGGTATCGGCATATTCGATCAGCTCGCCCATGTACATGAAGGCGGTCTGGTCGGACACCCGCGCCGCCTGCTGCATGTTGTGGGTCACGATGACCACAGTGTACTTTTCCTTGAGGTCGTTGATCAGCTCTTCGATGGTCAGGGTGGAGATGGGATCCAGGGCCGAGGTGGGCTCGTCCAGCAACAGCACCTCGGGCTCGATGGCGATGGCCCGGGCGATGACCAGACGCTGCTGCTGACCGCCGGACAGGCCGAAGGCGTTGTCGTGGAGGCGGTCCTTCACTTCCTCCCACAGGGCCGCGCCCTTGAGGGAGCGCTCCACCGCCTCGTCCAGCACCCGGCGGTCGTTGATGCCCTGCAGGCGCAGGCCGTAGACCACGTTCTCGTAGATGGACTTGGGAAAGGGGTTGGGACGCTGGAACACCATGCCCACCTGGCGGCGCAGGGCGGCCACGTCGACGCGGCGGTCGTAGATGTTCTCGCCGTGCAGGTCAATCTGGCCCTCGATGCGGCAGATGTCCACCAGATCGTTCATGCGGTTGATGCAGCGCAGCAAGGTCGACTTGCCGCAGCCGGAGGGGCCGATGAAGGCGGTCACCTGGCCCTTGGGAATGCGCATGGAGATGTCGTAGAGGGCCTGCTTCTCGCCGTAGAAGAGGTTCAGGTTCTTGATCTCGAGCGCGGTCTTGTCGGCCGGCAGGTTGGCCAGATCCAGTTTCACGTTGTCGGTGATGTTCTCGGGGTTTACAGAAATCATCTTAGTCACCATTAAGCCTTAGTGTTCCAGCGCCCGGAATTTTTCGCGCAGATGGTTGCGGATGCCGATGGCCGTGATGTTCAGGCCAACAATAACGGTTACCAGCAGGAAAGCGGTGGCGTAGACCAGGGGCCTGGCCGCCTCCACGTTCGGGCTCTGGAAGCCCACGTCATAGATATGGAAGCCCAGGTGCATGAACTTGCGGTCCAGGTGCACGAAGGGGAAGTTGCCGTCCACCGGCAGGGTCGGGGCTATCTTCACCACACCCACCAGCATCAGCGGCGCCACCTCGCCGGCGGCCCGGGCCACGGCCAGGATCAGGCCGGTCATGATGGCCGGGCTGGCCATGGGAATGACGATGCGCCACAGGGTCTCGGCCTTGGTGGCGCCCAGGGCCAGGGAGCCCTGGCGCACCGCCGAGGGGATCCGGGTCAGGCCTTCCTCGGTGCTGACGATGACCACCGGCAGCGTCAGTATGGCCAGGGTCAGGGCCGACCAGATCACCCCCGGGGTGCCGAAGGTGGGATTGGGCAGGGCCTCGGGGTAGAACAGCTCGTCGATGGAGCCGCCCAGCATGTAGACGAAGAAGCCCAGGCCGAACACCCCGTAGACGATGGAGGGCACACCGGCCAGGTTGATCACGGCGATGCGGATCACCTTGGTGATGGCGTTCTTGCCGGCGTATTCGTGCAGGTAGATGGCGGCCACCACGCCGAAAGGGGTGACGATCACCGCCATCAGCATCACCATGAACACGGTGCCGAAGATGGCCGGGAAGACGCCGCCCTCGGTGTTGGCCTCGCGGGGATCGTCGCCGACGAACTTGCCCAGCTGCACGAAGTAGCGGCCCAGCTTGGCGAAGAAGCCCATGTCGTTGGGGAAGCTGACGTCCAGCAGGCGGTCTATGGGCAGGGTCACCTCCTGGCCGCGCATGTCGCGCACCACGACGGCGTCGCCCTGGTCCTGGGCGCGCAGCTTGAACAGCTGCTTTTCCAGCACCCGGTACTCGTCCTCGAGACGCTGGCGCTCGGCGTCTATCTCGGCCTTGGCCTCGGCGCTCAGCTCGCCGTCCAGCGCCAGGCTACGCTCTTTCAGGCGCAGGCGCTCCAGCTGGTAGTTGACCTTGCCGATGTCCCCCTCCTGGAGCTCGGCCTGCTGGTCGCGCAACGCGTTGGCGGCGTCGATACGGGCCTCGATGGCGCCGTGCAGATCGTCGCCGGCGACGCGCTCGCCGTCTTCCACCAGGGCCACCGGGAAACCGTAGAAGTTGCCGTCGCTGGTGCGTTCGAACACCGCCAGGCCCTTGGGCGCTTCACGCTGGGCGATCTCGGTCTCCACTATCCATCGAAAGTCCAGATCCACGTATTCCCTGTTACCCGTCTTGATCAGGTAACGGCTGACCAGCTCGCTGTCGATGCCTTCCAGCTTCATGCCGGTGCCACGCAGGCGCTCGGTGGGCACCTGCTCGCGATCGTAGATCTCGCCTATGACCACATAGGGCTGGCCCACCTCAGGGTTGACCTGGAACTCGTAGACGCTGGCCGGCCAGAAGTAGCTCAGGCCACGCCAGGCGATCAGCAGCAGCAGACCCAGTACGGAGATCAGGCTCAGGCTGACGGCCCCTGCCGTCATCCAGATCCAGGGTGAGCCGGATTTAAACCACGTTTTCATCACAATCCTCGTCTCGACTGGGTTTACATGGAGCTGTATTTGTCACGGAGGCGCTGGCGCACGAACTCGGCCACCGTGTTGAAGAAAAAGGTGAACACGAACAGCACGAAGGCGGCCAGGAACAGCACCCGGTAGTGGGAGCTGCCCACCTCGGATTCCGGCATTTCCACGGCGATGTTGGCGGACAGGGTCCGCATGCCCTCGAAGATGTTCCAGTCCATGATGGGGGTGTTGCCGGTGGCCATCAGCACGATCATGGTCTCGCCCACGGCGCGGCCCAGGCCCATCATCACCGCGGAGAAGATGCCGGGGCTGGCGGTCAGCAGCACCACCCGGCTCAGGGTCTGCCAGGGGGTGGCGCCCAGGGCCAGGGAGCCCTGGGTCAGGTGCTTGGGCACCGAGAACACCGCATCTTCGGCAATGGAGAAGATGGTGGGGATCACCGCGAAGCCCATGGCGATGCCCACCACCAGGGAGTTGCGCTGGTCGAAGTCGATACCCAGCTCGTTGGTCAGGTAGAGACGGGCGTTGCCGTCAAAGAACCACTGCTCCAGGGCCGGGCTGATGGCGAAGCACAGCCAGCCCACCAGCAGCAGCACCGGCAGCAGTATGATGGCGTCCCAGCCCTCAGGCAGCTTGTGGCGGATGGACTGGGGCATCTTGTGCCAGGCAAAGGCGGTGCAGAGGATGGCCAGGGGCATGATCAGCAGCAGGGCCAGCACGCCGGGCAGGTTTTCCTCCAGCAGCGGCGCCAACCACAGGCCGGCCAGGAAGCCCAGGATCACCGTCGGCAGCGCCTCCATGATCTCCACCGTCGGCTTGACCACCTTGCGCATGCCGGGCGACATGAAATAGGCGGTGTAGATGGCGCCGGCCAGGGCCAGGGGGGTGGCGAACAGCATGGCGTAGAAGGCGGCCTTGATGGTACCGAAGGAGATGGGCACCAGGCTCAGCTTGGGCTCGAAATCGTCGGAGGCGGAGGTGGACTGCCAGATATAGTCCGGCTCCTCGTAGCCTTCATACCAGATCTCGCCCCACAGGGCCTGCCAGCTCACCTCGGGGTGCTCGTTCTCGACCGCGAAGTAGCGGATCTGGTCGCCGACCTGGGCGATCAGGGCGCTGGCCCTGGGCGAGAAATTGAGCAGCTGCCACTGGCCGTCCACCAGCCTTTCGCTGAGCAGCTCGGTCTCGCCGGTGGCATGGAACAGCGCCAGGTGGCCGTCGTGCTGGGCGGCCACGAAGGTCTTGCGGTACAGCTCGGCGGCCAGCTGGGACACCGCGTGCTCGGTCTGGAACTGGCGGGCCTTGACGAACTTGCGGCCTTCCGGGGTGGCGGCCTGGAACCACTGGCTCACCTTGCCCAGGCTGTCACCCACCAGCAGGGAGCTGCCGCCGGACAGCAGGGTCATGTCGGTCACCCTGACGTCCCGGCCGGTCACGTCCAGCACCTGCTCCAGCTCGGCCTCGTCGATATCGGACACGTCGTAGACCAGCACCCGGCGCTGGCCCTGCACGAACAGGCGGCGCAGATCCGGGGTCAGCAGCAGGCGACCGACCTGGACGCCGTCCAGCTGCAGCTCCACGTGTTCCTGGCTCCATTCCACCTCTTCGGTGATGAAGTTCTCCTCGGCCACGAAGCGGGTCAGCACCAGGCGGCCGCCTGCGTGGTAGCTGGCGGCCATGGCGCCTTCGTCATTGTGCTCGAAGGCCAGCCTGGACGGGGCCTGGCCCTTGGGATCCAGGGTCCAGTAGCGGTCTTCGAGGGGGTATTCGATGACGGGGGTCAGCTGGCGGACGTTGTTCGGGAAACTGACATCCATGTCGGGCTTGATGATCTTGACCCGGCCGTCGGCGGTGGCCAGGGCCAGTTCGCCCCGGACCGGCATGGTCTGGGCCACCTGGACTATCTCGGTGCCCTCCAGCAGGCTCTGGGTATCCAGCACCTCGCCGGCGGGCTTGCCTTCGCCAAGGTCCTGGGCACGGAAGAACACCATCTGGCCCCGGTCGGTGAGGCGATAGGCGATTTCGTTCTTTTCCTCTATGCCCAGGTAGAGGCTGCTGCCCTCACCGGGCAGGGCATAGCTGGCCTGCTGTTCGATATGGGCGCCGCGGAAGATGGGGGCCACCACGTAGAGCAGGTAGAAGAAAATCAACAACAGGGCCACCAGCACCATGGTGCCACCCAGGGTGACACCGTACCTGGCGAGCTTGTCTTTGACGAGCCGGCGGTTCCCGGCCGACAGGGTCAAAGCTTGTGCTTCCGACATGAAAACCTCAAGACGAGCCAAAAAAGACGCGGGAAGTATATGGAAGTTTTATGACAACCAGGTTACATGACCCGGCACTTTACAGTACCGGGGCGGGATGCTAACCCTTGAAGAAGAGTACAAAAGGAGCCGCCCATGCGCCATCTCGCCCTGTGTATTTTCGGACCGGACCGACCCGGCATTGTCGAAAAGATCTCCCGCCTGGTATTCGATTTCCAGGGACATTGGCAGGGGGCCAGCCTGGCCCACCTGGCCGGCCGCTTCGCCGGCATCATAGAGGTGCAGGTGCCGGACGAGCAACGTCCCGCCTTCGAGGCCGCCCTGCACGAGCTGGAGGAACTGGACATCCGCATCGCCGAGGGCCAGCAGATGCCGGGCCAGCCAGGCAAGGGCTATGGCCTGAAGCTGTCGCTGGTGGCCAACGACAGGCCGGGCATCGTCCAGGAGCTGACCCACAACCTGGGCCACTTCGACGTCAACATCGAGGAAATGAGCACCCAGAGGGAGCCGGCCCACAACTACGGCGAACTGTTCCGGGCCCAGGCCAGGCTCAGGGTGCCGCTCAATGTCAGCGAGGACGACATCCGTACCCGCCTGGAAGGGGTGGCCGACGACTGGATGCTGGAGTTGGAGCGCCTCGACTAGCGCATCGTCATTTTTCTGTCATATTCAAGGGGATAGCGGCTCTTAAAATGGAGCCGCCATCGGCTTACAGGACGTCATCACATGAGCCCCCATGTCCCCCTGCTGCCCAAAGAACTGAGCTGGCTGTCCTTCAACGAACGCGTCCTGCAGGAGGCCGCCGACAGGACGGTACCCATCATCGAGCGGATCCGCTTCCTCGGCATCTACTCCAACAACATGGACGAGTTTTTCCGGGTGCGGGTGGCCGACGTGCGCCGCCGGGTGCTGCTGCACGAGGAAAGGGGCGGCGATGCCGAGGCCCGCGAGCTGCTGGCCGACATCCAGCACAAGGTGATGGCCCTGCAGGAGCGCTTCGATACCCTCTACCGGGAGTGCCTGATCAGCCTGGCCCGCTACAACATCTTCCTGGTCAACGAAGATCAGCTCAGCGACGAGCAGAAGCTGTGGCTGCAGCAGTATTTCGACGACAAGATCCAGCGCCATATCGCCCCCATTATCATCTCCCCCGGTGTCGACCTGGTGAAATGCCTTAAGGACGACGCCACCTACCTGGTGGTGGAGATCCGCAAGGGCGAGCGCCTGGATTTCGCCATGGTGGAGATCCCGGCCAACTCGGTGCCCCGCTTCGTCCTGCTGCCCGGGGAAAAGGGCCGCCAGCGCAAGACCCTGGTGCTGCTGGACAACATCATCCGTACCTGCCTGGGCCAGATCTTCGACGGCTTCTTCGAGTTCGACTCGCTCAGGGCCTATTCCATGAAGATGACCAGGGACGCCGAATACGATCTGGAGAACGAGATCTCCATGAGTCTGGTGGAGCAGATGTCCCTGGGCCTCAAGCAGCGCCTCACCGCCGAGCCGGTGCGCCTGGTCTACGACCGTGACATGCCCCAGGCCATGCTGGACATGTTGGTGGAACAGCTCGGCATCTCCAACATCGACGCCATGGTGCCCGGCGGCCGCTACCACAACTTCAAGGATTTCATCGGCTTTCCCAACGTCGGCCGGCGCTACCTGGAGTACGCCAAGCTGCCGGCCCTGACCAGCCGCGCCTTTGCCAGCCACAAGACGGTGTTCGACGCCATCCGCGCCCAGGACATCCTGCTTTATTACCCCTACCACAAGTTCCGCCACCTGACCGAGTTCATCCGCCAGGCCGCCTTCGATCCCAAGGTCACCGCCATCAAGCTCAACATCTACCGGGTGGCCAGGGAGTCGCGGATCATCAAATCGCTGGTGGACGCCGCCAACAACGGTAAGCAGGTACTGGTGGTGGTGGAGCTGAGGGCCCGTTTCGACGAGGCCTCCAACATCGAATGGGCCAGGCACCTGACCGAGCACGGCATCAAGGTGGCCTTCGGCATCCCCAGCCTCAAGGTCCATTCCAAGCTGTGCGTGGTGCACCGCCAGGAAGCAGACGGCCTCAGGCGCTATGTGCACATAGGCACCGGCAACTTCCACGAGAAGACCGCCAAGTTCTACACCGACTTCGCCCTGCTGAGCTGCCAGGCGGAGATAAGCCTTGAGGCGGACAACGTCTTCGACTTCATCATCAACGCCTACAAGCGCTTCAAGTTCAACCACCTGCTGGTGTCGCCGGTCAACGCCAGGCGCCGCCTGCTGCAGCTGGTGGACCACGAGATAGACAACGCCAAGAAAGGCCTGGTCGCCGCCATCACCCTCAAGGTCAACAACCTGGTGGACAGGGAGATGATCCAGCGCCTCTACCACGCCAGCCAGTGCGGGGTACGGATCCGGCTGATCGTGCGCGGCATGTGCTCGCTCAAGGCCGGCGTCCCGGGCCTCTCCGACAATATCCAGGCCATCAGCGTGGTGGACCGTTTCCTGGAGCACCCCAGGGTGATGGTGTTTCACAACGGCGGCGAACCGCAGCTCTACATCGGCTCGGCGGATCTGATGGCCCGCAACCTGGACAAGCGGGTCGAGGTATCCACGCCCATCCTGGATCCCGTGCTCAGGCAGCGCATCATCGATATCCTGGCCATACAGTTCAGTGATACCACCAAGGCCAGGGTACTGGATGCCGAGCAGAGCAACCCCTATGTGAAGCGGGGCAACAGGCGCAAGATCCGCTCGCAGATCGCCATCCACGACTACCTGCGCACCCTCGAACAAGACCAGGATGAATGAAGAGCCCAACCCGCTGAGCCGCGTCGACCTGGGCGCCAACGCCTTCCAGCTGCTCACGCCCTTCGCATCCTCGCCAAGGAGCAGGTGCGGCCGGCCCCTGGTCCTGGACTGAAGCCGAAGCCGCAGCAAGAAAGGCCGGGCAGCAGCCCGGCCTTTTTAAGCGTCCCAAAAAAAGCCGGGCTGGAAAATCCAGCCCGGCCACAACCCTATTGTGCTTGTCAGCTCCAGGGAGAAGCTTACAGCTCGATGCCCAGGGCCTTCAGCTCCTTGGCAACCACGGCCTTCGGCAGGGGGATGTAACCGTCTTTGGCAACGATTTCCTGACCCTGCTTGGACAGCACCAGCTTCAGGAACTCAACCTGCATGGGGTCCAGCGGCTTGTTGGGGTGCTTGTTGACGTAAACGTACAGGTAGCGGGACAGCGGGTACTTGCCGGTGGCGGCGTTCTCGGTGGTGGCTTCGATGAAGTGCTTGCCGTCCTTGGACAGGGGCAGAGCACGCACGCCGGAGGTCTTGTAGCCGATACCGGAGTAGCCCAGGGCGTTCAGGGAAGCGGACACGGACTGCACCACGGAGGCGGAGCCGGGCTGCTCGTTGACGGTGTTCTTGAAGTCACCCTTACACAGGGCCTTCTTCTTGAAGTAGCCGTAGGTGCCGGATACGGAGTTGCGGCCGTACAGCTGGATGTCCTTGTTGGCCCACTCGCCGGACAGGCCCAGATCGCCCCAGCGGTTGATGGCCTTGTCGGCACCGCACTTGATGGTGGCGGAGAAGACGCCGTCAACCTGCTCCATGGTCAGGCCCTTGATGGGGTTGTCCTTGTGGGCGAACACGGCCAGGGCGTCGATGGCAACGCGAACGGCGGTGGGCTTGTAGCCGAAGCGCTTCTCGAAGGCCTCTTCTTCCTTGGACTTCATCTTGCGGCTCATGGGGCCGAACTGGGAAGTGCCTTCGGTCAGGGCCGGCGGAGCAGTGGAGGAACCGGCGGCCTGGATCTGGATGTTGACGTTCGGGTACTGGCGCTCGAACTCTTCTGCCCAGAAGGTCATCAGGTTGGCCAGGGTGTCGGAACCAACAGAGGACAGGTTACCGGAGATACCGGTGGTCTTCTTGTACTCGGGCAGGCTCTTGTCAACGCCGGCCATGGCGCCGGTGGCGAATACGGTGGCTGCGGACAGACCCAGGGCACCAACCAGTTGCTTCAGTTTCATTTGTTTTCGCTCCATTAAGCGGTAGTGAATTCCGTTAGCGGTGCCCATTGTTGTGGGCGGACGTGACAAGCCTATGACCCGTTGATGACACTTTGATGACGCCCCGCTTCCACCAGCTCCTTGGGCAGGCGAAAGGCGAATACGCTGCCGCGGCCCACCTCGGAGTCGATCTCCAGGCGGGATCTGTGGCGACTGAGCACATGCTTGACGATGGCCAGGCCCAGGCCGGAACCGCCGGTGTTGCGGCTGCGGGCCCTGTCGACCCGGTAGAAGCGCTCGGTCAGGCGCAGCAGGTGTTCGGGGGCGATGCCGTCGCCGTTGTCGGTGACCGAGAAGCGGGCGCTGCCGTCGGCTTCCCGCTGCCAGCGCACAAGGATCTCGCCGCCCGGTGGCGTATAGTGGATGGCGTTGGCCACCAGGTTGCTGAAGGCGGACATCAGCTGATCGCCGTCGCCATGGACCCTGAGCTCGGCCACCTCGAAGCTCAGCCTGTGGCCCTTGTCGGCATTGAGGGTTGCCATCTCCGCCTCCAGCCGGCCCAGCAGCGACGGCACGTCCACCAGCCGCTCCTGATCCTGCTCGTTGCCCCCCTCCAGCCTGGACAGCGCCAGCAGCTGCTCCACCAGGCTGTCCATGCGGGCCACCTGGTCGCTCATCATGTGATGGGGCCGTGCCCAGGGGCTGTCCGGCAGGCGGGGATCCTCGCCGATCATCTCCAGGTAGCCGCGCAGCACCGTCAAGGGCGTGCGCAACTCGTGGGAGACGTTGGCCACGAAGTCCCGGCGCATCTGCTCCAGCTGCTGCAGCCGGGTCACGTCCCTGGCCACCAGCAGGGTCTCGTTGGCGGTATAGGGAATGATGCGCAGCTCCAGGAAGGATTCGCTGCTGACGGGCGACGGCACCACCAGGGGTTCGCTGAAGCTGTTCTTGTTCAGGTAGCGGACGAACTCGGGGCGCCGCAGCAGGTTGTCCAGGCGCTGGCCGGCGTCGTCCGGCCACTGCACCCCCAGGATATGGGTGGCCAGCTTGTTGGACCAGACGATCTCCCGCTCCTCGTTGAACACCACCACCGCATCCGGCAGGGCTTCGGTGCCCTCCCTGAAGCGCTTGAGCAGCTTGCCCAGCTCCTTGCGGCGCTTGAGGTTCTTGCGCTGCAGGAAGTAGATGCCGTCGAAGATGTACTGCCAGGTGCCGCTGCCCCGAGGTGGGGAGAACTGGCGGCCGTCCCACAGCCACTTCAACAGGGCGATGAGCTGGCGGTAGTGCCAGGCCAGCAGGCCCAGGGCGCCTACCAGCATGGCCGGCAGGGGCTGGCCAAGCAGCATGCCGAAGCCGGCCCAGGCCAGGAAATAGGCGGCCAGGCTCCAGCCCAGCCGCCACAGTGAAAAGGCGTGCATTCAGTCTACTCAGATACGGCTGGAGAAACGGTAACCGGCACCGCGCACCGTCTGTACCAGCTTGTCGTGGCCATGGCTCTCCAGGGCCTTGCGCAGGCGGCGGATGTGGACATCCACCGTCCTGTCTTCCACATAGACATTGGTACCCCAGACGTTGTCCAGCAGCTGCTCGCGGCTGTAGACCCGCTCCGGGTGGGTCATGAAGAAGTGCAGCAGCTTGAATTCGGTGGGGCCCATGTCGATGGGTTCCTCGTGGGCGGTGACCCTGTGGGAGACCGGATCCAGGCGCAGGCCACGCACGTCTATGACATCATCGACGCTGGTGGGGGCGACCCGGCGCATCACCGCCTTGATGCGAGCCATCAGCTCCCGGGGCGAGAAGGGCTTGGTGATGTAGTCGTCGGCGCCCACTTCCAGGCCCCGCACCTTGTCTTCTTCCTCGCCGCGGGCGGTGATCATGATGATGGGGATCTGGCGGGTAAATTCATTGCTCTTGAGGTTCTTGGCCAGCTGCAAACCGGAGCCGCCGGGCAGCATCCAGTCCAGCAGGATCAGATCCGGATAGGGCTCCACCACCCTGGCCTGAGCCGTTTCAATGTCTTCGGCCTCGATCGCTTGATAGCCGTGCTGATCCAGCACAAAGGACAGCATCTCGCGGATCGGCGCCTCATCTTCTACGATAAGCACTCTTCTCGCCATGGGTTCATCCCGTTCCCTTAATTCAGACAGCTGCCATTATTCTGGACCATTGTGACAGTTTTATGACCTACACGCAGAAAAAACGTCACAAAAAGTACATTAAGCAATTGTAATAAAAAGAAAAAGGGAGAGCAGACGCTCTCCCTTTTCTGACCGTGAGGACGGGGTTTAGAACTTGTGTTCGATACCCAGGCCCAGGTAGTCGTGATCTTCCTTGCCCGCTTCCTCGAAGGAGAAGGTGGAATAGAAGCCGAATACCTTGGTGGACTTGCCCAGCTTGTAGTCGACACCGGCGGAGATCACGTCACCGGCGGCCTTCTTCTTGCCGAAGGTCATGTCGGTATCCTGGTACTGCAGCTTGAAGGTGGTGGCGCCCAGCTTGTAGGCGGCGTTGACCAGGTAGCCGTCTTCGTCCTTGCCGCCGGCAGACTTCTCGGACTGCTGGTACATGCCGCCCAGGATGAAGTCGCCGATCTTGCCGTTGACGGTGGCGCGCACGGTGTCCAGACCGGCGACGTCGTCGTCATAGGCGATAGAGGCGAAGAGGTTGGACTTCTTGAACTTGGCGTCGCCGTACATCAGCGCCAGGGAGTAGCCGTCGGTGCGGTCGCCTTCGGACTTCTCGCGCTGCTTGGAATTGTCTTCGGTGATGTAGCTGACGCCGGCCTGGAACATGCCGAACTTGGGCGTCTTGTAGGTCACGGAGTCGCCCAGGCGATTCTCGCCACCGAACAGCTGCTTGATGTCGGCTTCCAGGTCGTTGAACAGGTCGATCTTGCCCTGGGACTGCTTGAGCAGGGTGTCGTTGCGACCCACCAGCACCTCACCGAAGTTGCCCTTCAGGCCAACGTACTGGTTACGGGCCTTGATCTGGTCGTCGGAGCTGTCGCCCTTGTCCTGGTCGGCAACATTCACTTCCCACTCGATCTTGTAGACGGCGGACAGCTCCTCGGACAGGGCCAGCTCGCCCTTGACGCCGAAGCGGGAGGCATTGCTGACGACTTCGGTCTCGGACTGGCCTTCGTCGGAATCCTGTACGGTCACGTTCAGTTTGCCGTATACGGTCATGGCGTCGTCGGCCAGGGCGGCGGAGGACATGCCCAGCAGGGCGGCAACGGCAAGAGCGGTCTTAGCAACTTTCATGTTCTTTCCCCAAAGTTTTCTTCAGTCCTTAAAGGACAAGTTCCGTGTTTGAACGGCGCACATAGTGACAGAGCTATATGACATTTTTATGTCGTGAAGCTTATAGATCGCGATCAAACTTCCTGCCACCAGCTGGCAGCCCCCCAATGTTAATTTCATGTAACAAATGGAAGCCGCAAGTGGCTAAGGGGAAAGGATTTTTCCGGGGCCAAACGATTCAGTCAAGGGCCTGTGCCGCCAGCAACCTGGCCATGATGTCGGCATCCCGTTCGGCAAAGGCCACCAGGCTGACCGATTTCAGGCCGCTGCCCTGGCGGCAATGGCTGGCAATGGCGTCCAGGGCGATGCGGATCGCCTCCTCCAGCGGGTAGCCGTAGACGCCACAGCTGATGGCGGGAAAGGCCAGGCTGGTGCAGCCCTGCTGCTCGGCCAGAGCCAGGGAACGTTCGTAGCAGGAGGCCAGCAGCTCGGGCTCGCCGCGCCCGCCGCCGTGCCAGACCGGCCCCACGGTGTGGATCACCCACCTGGCCGGCAACGCAAAACCCGGGGTCAGCTTGGCATCGCCGGTGGCGCAGCCGCCCAGTTTGGCGCAATGGGCCTTGAGTTCGGGCCCTGCGGCCCTGTGGATGGCGCCGTCCACGCCACCGCCGCCCAGCAGGCTGTTGTTGGCGGCATTGACGATGGCATCCACGGCCAGGGTAGTGATGTCCCCCTGGAGGGTCTGCAGCCGTCCCCAGGCCGTATCCTTTACGTAAATCTCTTTCATTCCACCACCTCATCCGACCAGTTGAGATGAAAGCGTTTTCGCCATTTTTATTTCAAATCCATGGCTGAAAAGGACTTTTCATGCTTATAAGATGCGGGGCAAAGGCCGCTGCCGCGGCCATCCTGAAAACCAGTTTCAGGATGGTCATGAAGCTACCAGGACGCTCGCCGGCACCGCCCTTTTCAACCACACTCTATTCTGTAGTTCAGCACAGCGAGAACCACCATGGCCAACCAACTCGAGCAACTCAAAGCCCTGACCACGGTAGTGGCGGACACCGGTGAGATCGATGCCATCCGTCGCTATCAGCCCATGGATGCCACCACCAACCCGTCCCTGATCCTCAAGGCCGCCCAGTTGCCGGAGTATGCCAGCCTCATCGACGACGCCATCCATTGGGCCAAGGCCCAGGACAACGGCGACAGCGTCCTGGAAAACGCCATGGACAAGCTGGCCGTGAACATCGGCGTCGAGATCCTCAAGCTGGTGCCGGGCCGCATTTCCACCGAAGTGGATGCCCGCCTCTCCTACGATACCCAGGCCACCATCGCCAAGGCCCGCAAGCTGGTCGAACTGTACGAGCAGGCCGGCGCCGGCCGCGACCGCATCCTGATCAAGATGGCCTCCACCTGGGAAGGCATTCGCGCCGCCGAGGTGCTGGAAAAGGAAGGCATCCAGTGCAACCTGACCCTGCTGTTCTCCTTCGCCCAGGCCAGGGCCTGCGCCGAGGCCGGCGTCTACCTGATCTCGCCCTTCGTGGGCCGCATCCTCGACTGGTACAAGGCCAACGGTGACCAGGCCGAGTACGGTGCCGAGGAGGATCCGGGCGTGCTGTCGGTCAAGGCCATCTACGACTACTACAAGCGCCACCAGTACGACACCGTGGTGATGGGCGCCTCCTTCCGCAATGTCGGCGAGATCCTGGAACTGGCTGGCTGCGACCGCCTCACCATAGGCCCGGGCCTGCTGGCCGAGCTGGAGGCCGCGGATGCCCCCGTCGAGGCCAAGCTGACGCCCAGCGGCGAAACGGCCCAGCGCCCTGCCCCCATGACCGAGGCCCAGTTCCGCTGGGAGCACAACCAGGATCCCATGGCCGTGGAAAAACTGGCGGAAGGCATTCGCAAATTCGCGGAAGATCAGGAAAAATTGCAATCCATGCTGGCCGAGCGTATCTAAGGCCAACAAGGAAGAAGAACGGTCACCTGCGGGTGGCCGTTTGGTTTGAGAGGAAGACAAGATGACAGCACTGACCCGCCTGCCCGGTTACGCCGCCCTCGAGGCCCGCAAGGACAGCCTGCCGCCCCTGCGCACCCTGTTCGAACAGGATCCCGGCCGGGGCCGCCGCCTGTCGGTGGAAGCGGCCGGCCTGTACCTGGACTACTCCAAGAACTGGGTGGACGACGAGATCCTGTCCCTGCTCTGCCAGCTGGCCGACCAGGCCGAACTGCCGGCCAGGATCCAGGCCCTGCTCGGCGGCGAGCCCATCAACCACACCGAGGGCCGGGCCGTGCTGCACACCGCCCTGCGCGGCAGTGCCGATGCCAACGTCAGCGTCGACGGCACGCCGGTGCTGGCCGAGGTCAACGCCACCCTGGCCCGCATGGGCGCCTTCGTGGCCGAGGTCCTTGAAGGCCGCTGGACCGGCTTCACCGGCAAGGCCATCACCGACGTGGTCAGCATCGGCATCGGCGGCTCCTTCCTGGGCCCCAAGGTGATGACCGAGGCCCTCAAGCCCTATTGGCAACACAAGGTGCGGGTGCATTTCGTGGCCAACGTGGACGGCACCGCCATCAGCGACAAGCTCAAGGGGCTGGATCCCGAAACCACCCTGTTCGTGACCGCCTCCAAGTCCTTCACCACCCAGGAGACCCTGAGCAACAGCCTCAGCGCCCGGGCCTGGCTGGAGCGGGCCGGCGCCGGCTTCGCCGATCTGGCCAAGCACTTCGTGGCCGTCACCGCCAATATTCCCAAGGCCGAGGCCTTCGGCATCAAGGCCGAGAACTGCTTCCCCATGTGGGACTGGGTCGGCGGCCGCTACTCCATGTGGTCCGCCATCGGCCTGCCCATCGCCCTGGCCATCGGCATGGAGCATTTCCAGGGCCTGCTGGCCGGCGCCAGGGCCATGGACAGCCACTTCGCCAGCGCGCCCCTGGCCGAAAACATGCCGGTCCTGATGGCCCTGCTGGGCGTCTGGTACACCAATATCCACGGCGCCCAGTCCCATGTGCTGCTGCCCTATGACCACTACCTGCGCGCCTTCCCGGCCTATGTGCAGCAGCTGGACATGGAATCCAACGGCAAGAGCTGCACCCGCGGCGGCGAGACGGTGGACTACGCCACGGGCCCGGTGATCTGGGGCTCCGAGGGCACCAACGGCCAGCACGCCTTCCACCAGCTGCTGCACCAGGGCCAGCTGCTGGTGCCGGCGGACTTCATACTGCCGCTGAAGAGCCACAACCCCCTTGGCGATCACCACGCCATGCTGGCCGCCAACTGCTTCGCCCAGAGCCAGGCGCTGATGCAGGGCAAGACCCTGGCCGAGGCCGAGGCCGAGCTGAAGGCCCAGGGCCTGGACCAGCAGCAGGTAGCCTTCCTGGCCCCCCACAAGGTCATGGCCGGCAACAGGCCCTCCAACACCCTGCTGATGGAAAAGCTCACCCCCGAAACCCTGGGCGCCCTGGTGGCCCTGTACGAGCACCGTACCTTCGTCCAGGGTGTGCTCTGGGATCTCAACTCCTTCGATCAGTGGGGCGTGGAGCTTGGCAAGGTGCTGGGCCAGGGGATCCTGGACAAGCTCAAGGCCAGGGATGCCAAGCTGGATCTGGACGGCTCCACCAACGAGCTGGTGGCCCGCTTCCGCCAGAGCAAATGACGGCAACGGCCAGTAAAAAGGGCGCCCTGGGGCGCCCTTTTTTGTTCTGTCGCAACATGCCTGTAACAAAGTTGTTTTAATTTCCAGCACTGCATGGTATCTATTTCGGTGAAAACAACACCAAGAGCATAGGAGGTTCCATGGACCAGGTGCAGGATATGCAGGGTGCCCTCAGTGGGGATAAGCGCGAAACGAGGGGCCGTAACAAGAAACGCCGCTGGCGCGAGATTGAGGCGATCAAGGAGCGGTTCCGCCTCAAGAAGGAGCTGGAAGACATCGACTGGAGCCATGACTACCGGCTCGAGGAACTGGAATTCTAAGAAAAAGCCCGGCTCTCGCCGGGCTTTTCAGTCTTCGCTTTCCTCGTTCAGCCGCGACCACAGGGCCTGGTAGCTGGCCTTGACCTCGATGCCGAACAGGGGATCCTTCTCGGTCTTCTCCTTCAGCCGCTGGCCGAAGCTATCCCAGTCCTGGCTTTCCATGGCCTGCTCCAGGGCCGGGAACAGTTCACCTTCCTCGAAACGCATGTGCTCGCGCTGGTGGGCCACATAGTTTTCCAGCGCCGCCAGCACCTCGTCCTTGGGCACCACGGCGTCCATCATCACCATGTCCACCAGTTGCCGCAGGCTGCCGGTATCCTCGGAAAGCGCCTTGTGCTGCTTGCGGATCTCGTCGCCCAGGGATGGATCGGCGAACTTTTCCCCCACGGCGTCCAGCAACAGCTCCTCCTCGGCATGGTGGACCTGATCGGCGTAGTGGTAGAGGTAATCCAGGATATCGCGAACCAGATCGAACCTGACCACCTGCTCGGCCCGCAGGGCGGCCGCCTTGGCATCCAGCACCGCCAGCAGGCGCCTGATATTACTGTGATCGCGACGCAGAAGATCCAGCATGGCTAACTCCGAAACAGGGCTTACCCAGTGATCATAGTCAGCCAGCCGGTCCCTTGCTAAAGGTCGATTCAGATCTGCCAGTCGATGGGGCCCTGGCCCTGGCGCATCAGCAGGGCGTTGGCCTGGGAGAAATGGCGGCAACCGAAGAAGCCCCGGTGCGCCGACAGCGGCGACGGATGGGGCGCGGTCAGCACATGGTGGCGGTTGCGGTCGATGATACGGCCCTTCTTCTGGGCATGGCTGCCCCAGAGCAGGAACACCAGCCCTTCCCGATGCTCATTGAGGGCCGCCACCACGGCATCGGTAAAGGTTTCCCAGCCCCAGCCGGCATGGGCATGGGCCTGGCCCGCCGCCACCGTCAGCACCGCATTGAGCAGCAGCACCCCCTGCTTGGCCCAGTCGGTCAGGCAGCCGTGCTCGGGCAGCTGGAAGCCGGGAATGTCCTGGGCCAGCTCCTTGAACATGTTCTGCAGTGACGGCGGCACCTTGATGCCGGGCTGCACCGAGAAACACAGGCCATGGGCCTGATCCGGGCCGTGATAGGGATCCTGGCCCAGGATCACCACCTTGACCCGGTCGAAGTCGGTGTACTTGAAGGCGTTGAAGACGGCCTCGGCCGGCGGGTAGATGGTCTGGCCCTGGTCCCTGGCCTGCTGGACCCTGGCCAGCACATCCTGGAAGTAGGGCTTCTGCTTTTCTGCTCCCAGTACATCTGACCAGGATTGGGGGGCTGTCGTCATGGGCATCCTTCTGGGCCTGTTTGCCGGCCGCTAATGCTGCCCGAGCCGGCCAGCAGGTGCAAGGGGCGCCACCTTCAGGCATGCTGGAGGCAAAGGAGGAGAGATGTCGACCACGATAACAATAACATCGGCCTTCGAAAGCCACTGGCGACGCTTCAATGCCCTGACCGAGCAGGCCTACCGGGCCTTCGCCGAGGGTGACTGGGCCGGCCTGCAGGCCCTTTGCCGCCAGCGCTTCGACTGTCACGACGCCCAGGTGCAGGCGCTCAGCCAGGCCATCCCGGCCGATCTCGACTGGCCACAGCTGGCCAGGGACTACCAAACCCGGCTGGCGGCGCACCCGACCCGGGAGCTGGCGCTGACCTTCTTCAATTCCCTCTATGCCCGCTGCCGCCCCCACTGCGACTGGGTCCCCTTTGGCCAGGAGCTGCTGCATCAGCCCATCACCGGCACCCAGCCCTACCGCCGCTACGGCCTGAGCGGCAAGCTCAGCCACCTGATAGCCCGGCTCCTGGACGACGCCGGGCTGCCGCTGCCCCTGGCCGATGCCAGGGGCGACATCCGCCGCATCGCCCGCAGCCTGAGGCGCCAGCTGCTGCCGCTGCTGGAACAAAGCGACTACCCGCTGCACCTGGATCTGCTGGCCCAGCCCTTCCTGCGCAACAAGGGCCTCTACCTCATCGGCCGCATCAACCTGGACAGCGGCCTGGTGCCCTTCGCCCTGGCCCTGGTGCGCACCGAGCAGGGCCGGCTCCGCGCCGACGCCCTGCTGCTCAAGCGCGAGCACCTGTCCATCCTGTTCGGCTTCGCCCGCTCCGACTTCCTGGTGCAGAGCCCCTGCCCGGCCGAGCTGGTGCGCTTTTTGGCCAGCCTGGTGCCCCAGAAGCCCCTGTCCGAGCTCTATGCCGCCCTGGGCCATTACAAGCAGGCCAAGACCATGCAGTACAGCGAGCTGGTCACCGCCCTCAGGGCCGGCCAGAGCCGCTTCGTGCCGGCGCCGGGCATTCGGGGCATGGTGATGGCGGTGTTCATGCTGGAGCGGCATGACAAGGTGTTCAAGGTGATCCGCGACAGCTTCCCCCACACCAAGTCCATCAGCCACGAACAGGTGGTGGAGCGCTACCGGCTGGTCCAGCGCCACGACAGGGTCGGGCGCATGGCCGACACCCAGGAGTTCGTGGATCTGCGCCTGCCCCTGGCCAGGGTCGACCAGGCGGTGCTGGACGAGCTGTTGAGCAGCTGCTCCCAACGGGTGGCCGTGGAAGGCGATACCCTGGTGCTCAGGCATTGCTTCACCGAGCGGCGCATGTGGCCCCTGAACCTGCTGCTGCAGGAAGCCGACATGCCACAGCGGGAGGCCGCCCTGGCCGACTACGGCCAGGCCCTCAAGGACATCGCCGCCGCCGGCCTCTTCCCCGGCGACATGCTCTACAAGAACTTCGGGGTGACCCGCCATGGCCGGGTGATCTTCTACGACTACGACGAGCTCTGCCCCCTGGACGAGGTGCGCTTTCGGGAGCTGCCCAAAGGCACCGGCGATCCCCAGCAGCAGGGTGCCGAACCCTGGTTCGCGGTGGCCCCGGGCGACGTCTTCCCCGAGGAGTTCCGCCACTTCCTCTGCGCCCGCCCGGAGGCGGCCCGGGTCCTGCTACGGCAGCATCCCGAGCTGTTCACTCCCGCCTTCTGGCGCCAGGCCCAGCAGGACGCCGCGCACGGGCACATGGCCGATCTCTTTCCCTATCCCGAGCAGCTGCGCTTTGGCGACGGCCATCGGGATTGATAGACTGGCAACCACAGCATATTGCAAGGACAGACCATGTTGCGTTCCCTGAGCCTGCTGGCCGCGCTGTGCCTGAGCGCCCAGCTCCAGGCCGCCCAGGCCCCCAAGAACATCATCTTCATGATTGGCGACGGCATGGGCCCCGCCTACCCCGCCGCCTACCGCTATTTCGCCGACGACCCCGCCACCCCCAGGGTGGAGAACACCGTCTTCGACGAGATGCTGGTGGGCATGGCCACCACCTACCCGGATGAGCCGGACACCATAGTGACCGACTCCGCCGCCGCGGCCACGGCCCTGGCCACCGGTCATAAGAGCTACAATGGCGCCATCGCCGTGGATCGCCAGAAACAACCCCTGGCCACCCTGCTGGAGCTGGCCAAGCAGCGCGGCCTGAGCACCGGCCTGGCGGTGACCTCCCAGGTCAACCATGCCACCCCGGCCGCCTTCATGGCCCACAACGAAAGCCGCCGCAATTACGACGCCATCGCCGACGCCTACCTGGATGAGCGCATCAACGGCAAGCCCAAGGCCGACCTGCTGCTGGGCGGTGGCCTGAAGTTCTTCAAGCGGGAAGACCGGGATCTGGTGGCCGAGTTCATGGCCCTGGGCTACGGCTTCGTGGACAGCGCCGAGAGCCTGGGAAAGGCCGACCGGCTGCCACTGCTGGGCCTGTTCGGTGACGTTGCCCTGCCCAGTGCCATAGACGACCAGAAGGGACCGCGCCTGGCCGCCATGACCGCCAAGGCCGTCACCCTGCTGGACGACAACCCCAAGGGCTTCTTCCTGCTGGTGGAAGGCAGCCAGATAGACTGGGCCGGCCACGACAACGACATCGTCACCGCCCTGCACGAGATGGCCGACTTCGCCGCCGCCATCCGCTGGGCCAGGGATTACGCCAGGGAGAACCAGGACACCTTGGTGGTGGTCACCGCCGACCACGGCACCGGCGGCCTGACCCTGGGCGCCGACGGCAAGTACCAGTGGCGGGCCGACTTCCTGCGCCAGATCCCCCATTCGCCGCGCCGGGCCGCCAAGCTGCTGTTGGCCGCCGACGAGCCCCGGGCCCGCCTGGGCGGGATCCTCGGTTTCGCCCCCTCCAGGGAAGAGGCCGAAGCCGTACTCGACGCCAGGGACGACGGCCCCGATGCCCTGGCCAGGGCCATCAAGACCCTTATCGACAAGCGCAGCCTGACCGGCTGGACCACCTCAGGCCACACCGCCATAGACGTGCCCGTCTACGCCTTTGGTCCCGGCGCCGAGACCCTGGGCAAGGTCATGGACAACACCGAGCTGAGCCAGCGCCTGCTGGCGCTGATGACGGCCCGCTAGGCGGGCGGCTTCAACAGCTTGTTGGCCAGGAACAGGAACAGCCGCAGATCGCGGCTGCCGGCCTGGTTGAGTTGCTGGATGGCCCACTGGGCCGGGGTTTCGTCCGTGTCGACCCCGGCCTGCTCGAGCAGCAGCCCCAGCTGCTGGCGGGCCGCCGCCAGCTCGCCGCCCCTGGCCGCCTCGGCGGGCGGGGTCAGGCTGGCGTCGCGGCTGTCCACCGACAACGCATAGGCATACAGCATCACCGCCTGGGCCAGGTTCAGGGACGGTTGGGGCTGGGCCAGGGGGATATAGGAGCGCAGCTGACACTGGGCCAGCTCGGCGTTGGACAGACCGGATTCCTCGCAGCCAAAGACGATGGCAGTGCGCTCCGCCACCTGGGCCAGATCCGCCAGCCTACCCCTGAGCTGCTCGGGACTGTGGCAGGGGATCTGATCGCCCCTGGCCCTGGCGGTGGTGGCCACGGCCAGATCGCAGTCCGCCAGCGCCGCCTCCAGGCTGTCGAAGGACTGGCCCGCCAGCAGCTCCCGGGCGCCGTGGGCCACCCAGGCCGCCTCATCCTGGCGATGGGCATCTGAGCCCACCACCCGCAGATCGTCATAGCCCATGGTCTTCAGGGCCCGGGCGGCAGCCCCCACGTTTTCGGGACGGGCCGGCCGGACCAGCACAAAACAGAGTTTCATCTTTTACCTCGCAGCAACGCAGGCGGAGCTTACGCCATCGCCTTGGACTAGGCTAGTAGGGGTGAAAAAGGAGACCGCCCATGAAGCTGGACGCCGACATCCACAACTATATGGAAACCCTGCTGACCCAGGTGCTGGACGACTATCCGCTGCGGGTCCCCCAAGACGAGCAGGCCGACCTCTGCTGCCTGGTGCTGAACCGGCACCCACCCCGTTATGTCCGTCACGACGTCGATACCGCCTTCTTCATGACCGAAGACGATGTGCTGGCCCTCAAGGCGCAGCTACGCCAGTCCATCGCCGAGGTGGAAGAATATCTGGCCAGCGCCCAGGCCAGGCAAAAGGCCTAGTTGCCCAGCCGCCTCAGGCCTTCATTGAGGATCCGCTGCCAGTGCCGCCCCTCCTCGCTGTTCCTGAAGGCCACATAGAGGGACTTGTCGTCCAGCAGCCTGGGGCTCACCGCCAGTTGGTCCCGGTAAGGCTGTAGCAGGGGATCCCTGTCCAGCCAATGGTCCAGCACCCTGGGGTCGATGACGATGGCCCGCACCCGCCCATGGACCAGCTTCATGATGTTCTGGCGGTCGGAATCGGCCAGATCCACGCGCTGCTTGCCGGCCGCCACCGCCAGGTCGAAGGCCTCGGTGTTCACATAGTCCCGCACCACCCCGATCCGGTAGCGCTGCAGCTCCTGGACATGGCGCCATGGGATGGGGTCGTCCTTGCGATAGGCCAGGGCCAGGGGCCCGGAGCCTATGGGATCGGATAACTGGTAGCGAGCCGCCACCTGTGCCGAGGCATACTCCGGCAGGTAGCCCAGGTAACGGGACTGGCCGTCCACCAGCGCCACGGCCCGCTGCCAGGGAAAGAAATCCACCTGCAGTTCATGGCCCATGGCCGCCAGGGCCTGGCGTGTCACCCTGATCACCTGGCCCTGCTCGGCCAGATCGTTGCTCGCATAGGGCGGCCATTCCAACGACGCCAGGTAGAGGGTGGCGGCAGGCAGGGGCAGGCACAGCACCAGCAGAAAACTTGCCAGGATCCTCATCATTTAACCGCCCCCTCCTGCCCCATCGGGCTATGCTTAAGTTTAGGTCATGGCCTCTATGACCTTCTGCCCAGGAGAAAACCATGAAAAGATGCTTGCACCTGGGGCTAAGCTGCTATTTTGCCCTGCTGGCCAGTGCCATGGCCACCACAGAAGAGGCGCCGGACAGGCTGCCCGATGCGTCCGACTGGCAGGTTCAGCAGCAACAGCCATCAGCTCCCTACGGCGACTTCGCCGTGCCCAATCGGCAAGGGGCCGGCAGCCTGTTCCTGGCCCTGCTGCCCAGCGACAGTCGGCTCAACGTCAGCCGCGGCCAGGGCCAGCCCGGCAACCTGCAGATCCGCAGCGACCAGCTCTGGGGCATCAACAGCTGGCTGAGCGGCATGGCCGGGGTCGGCTACACCAGAACCAGCCTGGAAGGCCCCTTCCCGGGCATGAAGGCGGAAACGGAAAAATACGGCAACTGGCGCCTGGGCCTCTTTGCCGAGCTGGCCGGCTTCGACCTGGAGCTCAGCTACCAGCAGGCCACCATAGAGCCCCTGGCCCAGGACCGCAACAGGGTCGCCTTTACCATCTCCCACCAGTTCAGTTTCTAAGGCCCCGAAAACGAAAAAGGCTCCCATTGGGAGCCTTTTCATCAATAAGGGACCTGATCTTCTGAAAATGTTCTGAAACGAAAAACGCCGCCCAAAGGGGCGGCATTTTTGTCTTTAAAATCTGGTGCCTAGGGTCGGACTCGAACCGACACGGGTTTGACCCCGGCGGATTTTGAATCCGCTGCGTCTACCAATTTCGCCACCCAGGCAGGTGCTGGGCATTATACGTAAAAAGCCCTTTGGTGCAACCATTTGCGGGCGGCGCAATTCTGCTAAACTGCCCCGGCTTGAGCCCTTGGAGAACTGCATGAATAGCGAACAACATTGGCCCCGCGCCGGCCTGTTCCGGCGCCTGGCGTCCCTGGTCTACGACTACCTGGTGGCGGCCGCCATCTACATGGTGGCCGGCGCCGTTTCCTTTGGCCTCTTTGCGCTGCTGTTCGCCCAGGGCCTGCTCCCCGACCAGGGCTTCGAGCACGCCATCGACCTGCAGCAGGCCTCGCCCTTCTACACCAGGCTGATCTACGCCTGGAACCTGTTCTGGGTGGCCTTCTATTTCGTGCTGTCCTGGAAGAAGGGCGGCCAGACCCTGGGCATGAAGGCCTGGCGGCTCAAGGTGCAGAACGCCGACGGCACCACCATTTCCACCCTGCAGGGGGTGGTGCGCTGCCTCACCGCCCTGGGCGGCCTGGGCAGCCTGGCCATCCTGTTCAACTGGCGCAACAAACTGGCCCTGCAGGACTGGCTGGCCGACTGCGAGACGGTGGTGCTCAGCAAGGAAGCCAACAAGCTCAAGGAAAGGTAAAAAGGCGCCCAAGGGCGCCTTTTTTCTTGGTCAGGCCTGGCGCCTGAGCAGCCACACCGACAGGCCGATGAACAGCAGGCTGGGCAGGGAGGCGCCCAGCACAGGCGGCACCTCGTAGACCAGGCTGATGGGCCCGAAGATCTCCGACGACAGGAAGAAGCCAAAGCCGGTGATCACGCCAAGCAGTACCCGCGCCCCCATGGTCACCGAACGCAGCGGCCCGAACACGAAGGAGCAGGCCACCAGCAGCATCACCGCCAAGGTCAGCGGCGACAGCAGCTTGCGCCAGAAGGCCAGCCAGTAGCGGGAGGCATCCTGGCGGTTGTTCTCCAGGTAGTCCAGGTACTGGAGCAGGCCCTGCAGCGACAGCGCCTCGGGCTTGACGGTGACCACCCCCAGCTTGTCCGGGGTCAGCTCGGAGCCCATCACGGCGCTGGCCCTGCTGGTGGTGCTGGTGCCGCCGGCGTCGATGCGGGTCTCCTTCACCTCTTCCAGGTGCCAGCCCTCATCCTGCCAGGTGGCCCTTTCGGCATGGAGCATCAAGGTCAGCTTGCGATCCTTGAACTCGTAGAGGGTGACGTCGCCGAGTTGATCCGCCTCCAGCAGCTGCTGGATGTGCACGAAGCGATCCCCGTCCCTGGCCCAGAGGCCGTTGGCGTCCCGCAGCAGCGAGCCGCCGGACAGGGCCTGGCTGCGCATCTCCCTGGCGTGGCGCTCGGCGGCCGGGGCCACGAACTCGCCCAGGGCGGTGACCACCAGCATCAGCAGCAGCACCGTCTTCATGGCCGAGGCGATGATGTTGAACCTGGACAGGCCGGAGGCCTGCATCACCGTCAGCTCGGAATTGCTGGCCAGCATGCCGAGGCCAATCAGGCCGCCCAGCAGCACCCCCATGGGGAAGAACATCTCAATGTCCCTGGGGATGGAAAAGAGCACGAACATGGCCGCATCCGAAGTGTCGAAGCTGCCCCGGCCCACGTAGCGCAGCTGCTCCACGAACTTGATCAGTCCCGACAGGCCCACCAGCACCGACAGGCTCAAGGTGGTGGTGGCCAGGATCATCCGGCCGATATAGAGATCGATGATACTCATCATGGGCGCCTCCGCATCCAGCCCATCAGCCTGGTGCCGGTGCTGCGGCCCTTGATGATCAGCGCCACGCCGATCACCAGGGCGCTGGCGTGGATCCACCATAGCCCCAGCTCCATGGGCAGCTTGCCGTCCTCCAGGGCGCGGCGGCCGGCCAGCAGCAGCAGGAAGTAGCCCATGTACAGGCCCAGGGCCGGCATCAGCTTGGCGAACTTGCCCTGGCGGGGGCTGACCTGGGCCATGGGCACGGCGATGAGGATCAAAAGCGGAATGGACAGCGGCAGCGCCAGGCGCCACTGGATCTCGGCCCGGGCGTCCGGGGAGTCGTCCTGCAGCAGCTCGGCCAGCGGCAGGGCCGCCAGCTTGCGGCGGCGCTTCTGCACCTCCTGCTCGCCTATGGCCAGGCTGTAGCTGGAAAAGGCCAGCTCCTGCAGTTGCGGTTGCCCGGCCTTGCCTTCATAGCGGTTGCCTTCCTCCAGCACCAGCCGCTGGCTGTCGCCCTGGCCGTCCTCGACCCGGCCGGCGGCCGCCATCAGCACCGAGGACTTGCCGTCGCCGTCGGACAGCTGGGCCACGAAGACGCTGTCCAGCTCGCCGCCGTCGCGGCTGATGTCCTCGATGAACACCACCGCCTTGCCGTTGGCGGTGCGCTGGAAGCGCCCTTCCTGCAGGGTAGCCAGGCCGCTGGAGGCCTGGGCCTTTTCGATGAGCTGGTATTCCTTCTCCAGCGCCCAGGGCCCGGCCACCAGGCTGATGCCGGCGCCCAGCAGGGCAAACACCAGCCCCAGCACCAGGGTCACCCTGGCCACGTACCACTCGGAGACGCCGCAGGAGTGCAGCACCGTCATCTCGTGCTCGGCGTACATGCGGCCATGAGCCAGCAGCACCCCGATGAAGAGCGCCAGGGGCAGGATCAGCGCCAGCAGCGCCGGCATGTGCAGGCCTATGACGGTGGCCACCAGGGTGCCGGGAATGTCGCCCTCGGCGGCGTCGGAGAGCACCGACACGAACTCCCGGCTCATGAAGATGGCCATCAGCACCCCGGCCACGGCCAGCGTGGATTTCATCGCCTCGAGAAAGAGGTAGCGAAGTATGATCAAAACGGCGCCCTTAAGCAGAAATTTGCAGTTTTGCTAAAATCGAACGAAATAAAGGCTGAAGCACTTGTTTTTACAATTTTAACCGGTTTTAATCGGGTCGGCAGACGGCGTGATAAGGCCCTGCCCGTCACCTCAGGTCCCGCCTGAAGTCCCTGACCCATAAGGGCCTTGCCGCACAGCATTATCCATAAATCTGCCAGCTTTGTCTTTAGGACCTCAAGGAGAGCACATGGAATTCAGCGTTAAAAGCGGAAGTCCGGAAAAACAGCGTAGCGCCTGTATCGTAGTCGGTGTCTACGAGCCTCGCCGCCTTTCCCCCGTCGCCGAGCAACTGGACAAGATCAGTGACGGCTATATCTCCAATCTGCTGCGCCGCGGCGATCTGGAAGGCAAGGCCGGCCAGGTACTGCTGCTGCACCATGTGCCGGGCGTGCTTTCCGAGCGGGTGCTGCTGGTGGGCTGCGGCAAGGAGCGGGAGCTGGACGAGCGCCAGTACCGCCAGATCATCCAGAAGACCATCGCCACCCTCAACGACACCGGCTCCATGGAGGCGGTCTGCTTCCTGACCGAGCTGCACGTCAAGGGCCGCGACACCTACTGGAAGGTGCGCCAGGCGGTGGAAGCCACCCAGGCCGGCCTCTATTCCTTCAACCAGCTCAAGACCAAGAAGGAAGAGCCGCGCCGGCCGCTGCGCAAGATCACCTTCAACGTCCCGACCCGCCGCGAGCTGGGCCTGGGCGAAAAAGCCATCCGCCACGGCCTGGCCGTGTCCGCCGGCATGGCCGCCACCCGCGACGTGGCCAACCTGCCCCCCAACATCTGCAACCCCGCCTACCTGGCCAAGATCGCCACAGAACTGGCCGAGCAGCACGACAAGCTCAGCGTCGAGGTCATCGGCGAGAAGCAGATGGACGAGCTGGGCATGCATTCCTACCTGGCGGTGGGTCGCGGCTCCGACAACGAATCCCTGATGACGGTCATGCACTACCGCGGTAACCCGGACCCGGACGCCAAGCCCATAGTGCTGGTGGGCAAGGGCCTGACCTTCGACTCCGGCGGCATCTCCCTCAAGCCCGGCGAGGGCATGGACGAGATGAAGTACGACATGGGCGGCGCCGCCGGCGTGTTCGGCACCATGACCGCCCTGGCCCAGCTGGAGCTGCCCCTGAACGTCATCGCCATCCTGGCCGGCTGTGAAAACATGCCCGACGGCAAGGCCTACCGCCCCGGCGACATCCTCACCACCATGTCCGGCCAGACCGTGGAAGTGCTCAACACCGACGCCGAAGGCCGCCTGGTGCTGTGCGACGCCCTGACCTATGTGGAGCGTTTCGAGCCCGAGTGCGTCATCGACACCGCCACCCTCACCGGCGCCTGCGTCATCGCCCTGGGCAAGGTGGCCTCCGGCCTGCTGTCCACCCACAATCCCCTGGCCCACGAGCTGCTCAACGCCGCCGACCAGTCCGGCGACAAGGCCTGGCGCCTGCCGCTGTTCGACGAGTACCAGGAGATGCTGGAGAGCCCCTTCGCCGACATGACCAACCTGGGCGGCCGCCCGGCCGGTACCATCACGGCGGCGGCCTTCCTGAGCCGCTTCACCAAGAAGTACAACTGGGCGCACCTGGACATCGCCGGCACCGCCTGGACGAGCGGCAAGGACAAGGGCTCCACCGGCCGCCCGGTGCCGCTGCTGACCCAGTTCCTGCTGAACCGGGCCGGCGAGAAGCCGGAAGACTGATGAACCAAAGGGCAGTTTCCACTGCCCTTTTTTACCTTTGAGGCCCTATGCAACAGGTCACCTTCTGCCTGCTGGGGGACAGCTCCCTCACCGACTTCGCCGCCCGGCTCGCCAAGCACTGCTACCAGCAGCAAAAGCCCTGCCTGGTCTACTGCGCCACCCAGGCCCAGGCCGAGGCGGTGGACGAGGCGCTCTGGACATTGGCCCCGGACGATTTCGTGCCCCATAACCTGGCCGGGGAAGGCCCCAGGAGCGGCGCCCCGGTGCTGATCGCCTGGGAGGGCTCCGGCCCGGTGCGGGGCCGGCCGGCCCTCATCAATCTGCATGATTCCGTACCCCAAGTTGCGGTACACTGTCAGGATATTTTCGAGGCGGTCCCAGAGGACGACAGCGGCAAGCAGGCTGCCCGGCAGCGCTTTGTCCAGTATCGCCAGCAGGGCATCCAGCCCGCCACGGCGCCTCTGCCTGACGTTTTGGCGCAAACCCACAGATAAGTTTTCGAGCAAGCATGGACAAGACTTACAACCCCAATGCCATTGAACAGGCCCTCTACCAGGCCTGGGAAGAGAAGGGCTACTTCAAGCCCAGCGGTGACACCAGCGCAGACAGCTACTGCATCATGATCCCGCCGCCGAACGTCACCGGCAGCCTGCACATGGGCCATGCCTTCCAGCAGACCATCATGGATGCCCTCACCCGCTACCAGCGCATGCAGGGCAAGAACACCCTCTGGCAGGTGGGCACCGACCATGCCGGCATCGCCACCCAGATGGTGGTGGAACGCAAGCTGGCCGCCGAGAACGGCCCCAGCCGCCAGGAGCTGGGCCGCGACGCCTTCATCGACAAGGTCTGGGAATGGAAGGGCGAGTCCGGCGGCACCATCACCCGCCAGATGCGACGCCTGGGCAACTCCGTGGACTGGGACCGTGAGCGTTTCACCATGGACGAGGGCCTGTCCAACGCCGTCAAGGAAGTCTTCGTGCGCCTCTACGAGGACGACCTCATCTACCGCGGCAAGCGCCTGGTCAACTGGGATCCCAAGCTGCACACCGCCATCTCCGATCTCGAGGTCGAGAACAAGGAGAAGAAGGGCCACATGTGGCACCTGCGCTACCCCCTGGCGGACGGCGCCAGGACCGCCGACGGCAAGGACCACCTGGTGGTGGCCACCACCCGCCCCGAAACCATGCTCGGCGATACCGGCGTGGCCGTGAACCCGGAAGACCCCCGCTATAAGGACCTGATCGGCAAGTTCATCGAACTGCCCCTGGTGGGCCGCCGCATCCCCATCGTCGGTGACGAACACGCCGACATGGAAAAGGGCACCGGCTGCGTGAAGATCACCCCGGCCCACGACTTCAACGACTACGAAGTGGGCAAGCGCCACAACCTGCCCATGATCAACGTGCTGACCTTCGACGCCGCCATCCGCGACGCCGCCGAGGTCTTCACCACCAAGGGCGAGCCTTCCGATGCCTACGGCACCGAGCTGCCGGCCGCCTACCAGGGCCTGGACCGCTTCGAGGCCCGCAAGGCCATCGTCGCCGACTTCCAGGCGCTGGGCCTCCTGGAGGAGATCAAGGAACACAGCCTGATGGTGCCCTACGGCGACCGCGGCGGCGTGGTCATCGAGCCCATGCTCACCGACCAGTGGTACGTGCGGGTGGCGCCCATGGCCAAGACCGCCATCGAGGCGGTGGAGAACGGCGACATCCAGTTCGTGCCCAAGCAGTACGAGAACATGTACTTCTCCTGGATGCGCGACATCCAGGACTGGTGTATCTCCCGCCAGCTGTGGTGGGGCCACCGCATCCCGGCCTGGTACGACGAAGCCGGCAAGGTCTACGTGGGCCGCGACGAAGCCGCCGTGCGCGCCGAGCACAACCTTGGCGACGAGGTGGTGCTGCGCCAGGACGACGACGTGCTGGACACCTGGTTCAGCTCGGCCCTGTGGACCTTCTCCACCCTGGGCTGGCCGGAAAACACCGAGGCCCTGAAGACCTTCCACCCCACCGACGTGCTGGTGACCGGCTTCGACATCATCTTCTTCTGGGTGGCGCGCATGATCATGATGACCATGCACTTCATCAAGGACGAGGACGGCAAGCCCCAGGTGCCCTTCAAGACCGTCTACGTCACCGGCCTCATCCGCGACGAGGAAGGCCAGAAGATGTCCAAGTCCAAGGGCAACGTCATAGACCCCCTGGACATGATCGACGGCATCGCCCTGGACGAGCTGCTCGACAAACGCACCGGCAACATGATGCAGCCCCAGCTGGCCGAGAAGATAGGCAAGCGCACCAGGAAGCAGTTCCCGGACGGCATCAGCGCCCACGGCACCGATGCCCTGCGCTTCACCCTGGCCGCCCTGGCCAGCACCGGCCGCGACATCAACTGGGACATGCAGCGCCTGGAAGGCTACCGCAACTTCTGCAACAAGCTGTGGAACGCCAGCCGCTACGTGCTGATGAACACCGAGGAGCAGGACTGCGGCTTTGGCGGCGGCGAGCTGGAGCTGAGCCTGGCCGACCGCTGGATCCTCGGCCAGTTCCAGGAGACGGTGCAGGCCTTCCGCCAGGCCATGGACAGCTACCGCTTCGACATCGCCTCCTCCATCCTCTACGAGTTCACCTGGAACCAGTTCTGCGACTGGTACCTCGAACTGACCAAGCCGGTGCTGTTCAAGGGCACAGAGGCCCAGCAGCGCGGTACCCGCCACACCCTGGTGACGGTGCTGGAAGCCCTGCTGCGCCTGATGCACCCCATCACCCCCTTTATCACCGAAACCATCTGGCAGCGGGTCAAGGTGCTGGCCGGTATCGACGCCGATACCATCATGCTCCAGCCCTTCCCCGAGTTCGATGCCGCCCGGGTAGATGCCACCGCCATGGCCGATCTGGAGTGGGTGAAGCGCTTCATCGTTGCCATCCGCAATATCCGCGCCGAGATGGACATCGCCCCCTCCAAGCCCCTGGAGGTGATGCTGGTGGCTGCCGGCGAGACCGAGCAGCGCCGCCTGGCCGAAAACGAGAGCTTCCTGCTCAACATGGCCAAGCTGGAGTCCATCTCCGTGATGGCCGACGGTGAGGCGGTGCCGCCTTCCGTGGCCCAGCTCATCGGCGACATGGAAGTGCGTATCCCCATGGCCGGCCTCATCGACAAGGACGCCGAGCTGGCGCGGATCCAGAAGCAGCTCGACAAGACCGAAGGCGAGCTCAAGCGGGTCGAAGGCAAGCTGAGCAACGACAGCTTCGTGGCCAAGGCGCCCGAAGCCGTCATCGCCAAGGAAAGGGCCAAACTGGACGAATACCAGGCGACCCTGGCCAAGCTGCGCGAGCAGCTGGCCACCATCGAGAGCCTGTAAGCATATGAAGGCCTGTTCTTTTTGAGCAGGCCTTTTTCCTCAGGGCCCGATGGAGCTACATTACATAAGAAGCACCACACACGCGTAATAAGAAGAAGATTGAGGGATCCCGTGGCGGATTTGAGTACGGAAAGCCTGCTCCAGCACCTGCACTGCCCCCTGGGCTGGCTGGACAAGGATGCACAACTGGTCGGTTGGAACCCGGCCTTTGCCAAGCTGTTTGATGGCGCCCCCGATACCTTCTGGTCCCAGTCCGAGCTAAGCGCCGATTGGCGCCAGCGCCTGCCCGGCCAATGGCAGGACCAACTGCCCGGCGCCGGCCTGGTTCAGGTCCATGCCACCGCCCTGCCCGGCGGTGAGGGGAGCCTGCTCAGCGTCCGTCCCCTGGTCGATGACGGCCACTGCGTCCTGGATCTGCTCAGCCACCCCATTTTCATCCAGAGCCCCGAAGGCGCCCTGCTGGCCTGCAACCAGGCCTTCGCCGCCCTGCTCGGCCGGGAGCGCCAGGCGCTTATCGGCCTGGGCCATGATCAGCTGTTCAGCCAGCCCTGGGGCCAGGCGCTGGCGGAACAGCGCCGGCAGTTGCTGGACTCGGGCCAGGCACATCAGTACCAGCAGCAGCTGGACGGGCAGCCGGTGCTGATCAGGCAGCGCCCGCTCGCCAGCGGCGAGCGCCTGCTGGCCGTGGTCGGCGAGTTCTGGGAACAGCCCCAGGCCGTGGTCGGCGAGTTTTGGGAACTGCCCCAGGTGGCCAACCGCGATGCCCTGCTCAGCCACCTGGAGGAGCAGATCCTCATCGCCAAGCGCACCAAGATGCCGCTGGGCCTGATGCTCATCGACCTCTGTAACTTCCAGCAGATCAACGACGACTACGGCCTGCAGCTCGGCGACCGCCTGCTCAGGGTCGTGGCCGAGCGGCTCGGCTCCGGCGTCCGCGAGACCGACATGGTGGCCCGCCTGGAGGGCGACCGCTTTGCCGTGGTCGCTTCCCACCTGCAGGACAAGGCGGCCATGGCCCAGGTGCTGACCAAGGTCAGTGCCCTGTTCGAAAGCCCCTTCCTGCTCGACGACCAGAAGATCCGCCTCAACTTCCGCACCGGCATCGCCGTCTACCCGGAGGATGCCGAAGAGGGGCCTCCCCTGTTCAACAACGCCGAGCTGGCCCTGCACAACATCAAGAAGGAAGGCGGGGAAATCCGTTTCTATGACGACAAGATCGACGTCATGGTCCGCAAGACCCGGGAGCTGGGCAAGGATCTGGGCCGGGCCCTGGAAGACAACCAGTTCGCGCTGCGCTTCCAGCCCGTGGTCAGTGCCTACGGCAACAAGCTGATCGGCGTCGAGACCCTGCTGCGCTGGAACCACCCGGTGCACGGTGAACTGCAGCCCCAGGAGTTCATCTACATCGCCGAGAGCGTGGGGCTGATCAACGAGGTCGGCAACCATGTGCTGGACATGCTCAAGGCCCAGCTGGAGCGCTGGCAGGACTACGGCATCTTCAACATCAACCTGTCCCTGAACGTGTCGCCGGCGCAGCTGCGCCATGGCGATCTCTACGACAGGCTCAAGGTGATCGTCGACGAGCTGGGCGGCCCGGATCAGTTCACCCTGGAGCTGGAGCTCAACGAATCGGCCATCTATGCCGACGGCCAGCGCTACACCCAGCAGCTGCTGGATCTGAAGAAGCTGGGCATACGCCTGACCATAGACGAGTTCGGCAGCGTCAACGGCGCCCTGAACAACCTGACCAAGCTGCCCATCGATACCCTGAAGATCGACCGGCACTACGTCGCCAAGCTCACCAAGGACAGGGACGCCGACACCCTGGTCAGGGCCATCATCAAGCTGGGCAAGGAGCTCGGCATCCGCACCAGCGCCGTGGGCGTGGAGAGCCTGGATCAGCTCAACTTCCTGCGCAACGAACGCTGCGAGCAGGTCCAGGGCTTTGCGGTCTCCACCCCCATCGAGGGGGAAGACTTCATCACCTGGTACCACAACTTCAACCTGGTCAGGGGCGGCATCCAGCCCTGACGAAAAAGCGGCTCCCTGGGGAGCCGCTTTTGTTTTGATTGGCAATGAACTGGCCGGGACACTAGAATTAACTTTCTGATAACAAAGCCATTCTTCCCGGAGGTTCTATGAGGCTCACCCTGTTTTGCCTGCTGTTCACCCTGCTGCTCCCGGCCAAGGCCGTCCCCCAGCCGGGTCAGGGCATCAAGGTACAGCCGCTGCAGAGCTCCATTGCCGAAGAACGCTTCCAGACCCTGCTGGTGGTGCGCGCCCTGGAGGAGCTGGGTTACGAGGTGGCGCCGGTCAGGGAAATGGAATACGCCAGTGCCCACCAGGCCATCGCCAGCGGCGAGGCCACCTTCATGGCCAATCACTGGGATCCCCTCCATACCGACTTCCTGCTCAAGGCCGATCCCAAGGGGCGACTGATCTACCGCCAGGGCACCTATTCCCCCGAGGCCATGCAGGGCTACCTGATCGACCGCAGGACCGCCAAGAAGCACGGCATCAGCCGCCTCGACCAGCTCAAGGATCCGGCCCTGGCCAAGTTGTTCGACCGGGACGGCGACGGCAAGGCCGATCTCACCGGCTGCAATCCCGGCTGGGGCTGCGCCAGGGTCATCAACCACCAGCTGCAGGCCTACGGCCTGACCGACACCGTCACCCACCACAGCGGCGACTACTCGGCCCTCATTGCCGATACCCTGGCCCGGTTCCGCAAGGGCGAGCCGGTGCTCTACTATACCTGGACCCCCTACTGGATCGCCGGGCTGATGGTACCCGGCAAGGACGTGATCTGGCTGCAGGTCCCCTTTTCGTCCCTGCCCGGCGCCCGCGCCGACGTGGACACCAGCCTGCCCGACGGCAGCAACTACGGCTTCCAGCCCAACGACCAGCGCATCATCGCCAACAAGGCCTTCACCGACGCCAACCCGGCCGCGGCCAGGCTGTTTTCGCTCATGTACCTGTCCGCCAACGACATCAGCGCCCAGAACCTGCGCATGCGCCGGGGCGAGCGGAACAAGGCCGATATCGCCGGCCATGTGGACGCCTGGATCCGCGCCCACCGCGCCCGCTTCGATCAGTGGCTGGCCGAAGCCAGGAAGGCGGCCCGCTAGGACACCAGCTTCAAGCCCACCAGGGCGGTGAGCAGCAGGCCCAGGAAAAACAGCCGGGCGCCGCCGACGGGGTCGCCAAACCAGATCATGCCCACCACCGCCGTGCCCAGGGCGCCGATGCCGGTCCAGAGCGCATAGGCGGTCCCGATCGGCACGCTGGCCATGGCCCTGGTCAGGCAGAAGAAACTGGCCGCGCTCAGCACCACAAAGGCCAGGGAGGGCCCCGTCCTGCTGAAGCCGTCGGACAGCTTCAGTGCCGTTGCAAAGCCCACCTCGAACAATCCCGCCAACAGCAACATCAGCCACGCCACATCAACCCCCAACTATCTTCCTAGAAAGACATTTCGCCGTGATACTATCTTCCCGGAAAGATAAATACAAGGTGACATCATGAGTCGTTCCCGCGCCGGTATCACCGAGCTGGAGAAGGAGTGGCGCCGGCACTGGCCGGAAGCCATGACGGAAAATGCCCTGCTGACCCCCGCCCTCTATCGCCTGCAGGAGCACCTGGGCCGCTGCGCCGAAAGGCTGCTAAAGCCCCACGGCCTGCAGAGCGCCGATTTTGAGGTACTGTCGGCGCTTCGGGCCAGCCCCCCACCACACAGCCTGACCCCCACCGAGCTGTACCGGCGCCTGCTGGTCAGCTCCGGCGGCATGACCAAGATCCTGGCCAGGCTCGAAGACAGGGGGCTGATCACCAGGCCCGCCAACCCGGAAGATGCCCGCAGCAAGCTGGTGACCCTGGCCGAGCCCGGCAAAGAGTTGATTGAAAAGCTGACGGCGGCCCTGGTGACCGAGGAAGGCAAGCTGCTGGCGTTGCTGGACGACGCCCCCGGCCTGGAGCGGGTGCTGACGGCCTGGCTGGACAGGATCGAAAAGGCCGGCTAATGCCGGCCTTGTTCATATAGGTGACTCAGTGCAGCTGTTCGTCGTCGTCGAACTCGTCTTCGTCGTCGAGCTCCTCGGCCAGCACGTCGTCACCGAAATAGGTGCCCCAACCGTCGTACTCCACCCCGAACTTCTCCGCCAGGGCAATGAGGGCGTCGGTGTCGGCGTTGAGCTTCTCCAGCACCAGGGGCTCTTCCTTGATGGCGTCGAAGCAGTAGACCAGGTTGCGGCCTTCCTTGAATTCCTCGGCGTCGCTGACCTCGAAGCCCAGCTTGAAGGCCTCCACGGCCACCTTCTCCAGGCGGGAGAAGTCTTTGGCGGCGAAGTGATGCTCCACCACGAAATCGTCGCTGAAGTCGGCGCCGTCGTTTTGCAGGGCCTCCAGGATCTCCTTGTTGTCGAGACGCTGTTCAGCCTGCAGGCTCTCTAGGGACATGGTGCTTACTCTTCTTAATCCGGGATCGCCGCAAGCCTAGCATGGCGCCGGCCCGGTAGCCAGAAGGCCAAGGCCGGTATTCGCCTCAGCCGAGCTCTGCCAGGGCCTGGCTCATTTGGGCATGGCACTGCTGGGACAGCTCGCGGACCTGGCGGCGCTCAACCTGGCTGGTGTCGATGGCGGGCAGGTAGCGCACCACCACTTCGCCGTTGTGCCACTGGTTGAGGCGGATCCTGTCCAGGCTGGACACCACCACCGGCACGATGGGCACCTGGGCGTCCACGGCGGTGTGGAAGGCGCCGGTCTTGAAGGGCAGCAGGCCGCGGCCATAGGAGCGGGTGCCCTCGGGGAACAGCCAGACCGACAGGCCGTCTTCGCGGATGCGCCGGCCCACCACGTCCAGGGTGCCCTTGGCCCGGGCCGAGTTCTTGCGGTCGATGAGGATGTTGCCGGTCAGCCAGTACAGTTGGCCGAAGAAGGGGATCCACTTCAGGCTCTTCTTGCCGATGCTGACGGTTCCGGGGCGGACACCGCCGGCGGCGGTGAACAGATCGTAGTTGTTCTGGTGGTTGCAGACGTAGACGGCCGGGCCCTGGGGCAGGTTTTCCTGGCCCTCGATACGCAGCCTGATGCCCAGTACCGGCGCCATGCGCGCGAACAGGTGGGCGAAACGGCAGACATGGTTGGGATGAAAGGGGCGCAGCAGGCAGAACAGGCTGCCCAGGACGCCTACCAGGAGGATGAACAGGGCCAACAGCAGCAGGCGGACAACAGCGAGCATGGATCCTCCGGTTTGGGCCGCAACAAACGGCGCTCGGGCAGGGGCAAATCGAAATCAGCGCACGATTGTACGCCCAAGGCAGCGGCCAGCCAAGTCCGCTTTGTTATAAATAGCCGCTAGTTGCCCAGCTTTTCGGCGAAGATGGCGTCCAGGCGCTGGATCACCTCCTCGCTGCCTATGCCGGCCATCAGCGTCTCGCCCTTGGCCCTGGCGCCCCAGGGCAGCTGCTGCCAGTCCCGGCCGGTCTGGGCCTTGATGTTGGCCTCGTAGCGGCTCACCACCAGCTGCTGGTGGTTGTAGGGACCGGTGCGCCTGGGGTTGGAGTGGGCATAGAGGCCCACGGTGGCCGTGCCCTGGCTGGAGGCCATGTGCACCGGGCCGGTATCCGGGCCCAGCACGGCGTCGGCCTTGCCCAGCAGGGCCCAGAGCTGCTTGAGGCTGCTCTGGCCCACCAGGTTTTTCAGGGGATGCCGGGCGCCAGCCTGGATGTCGGCGGCCAGCTGCCGCTCCATGGGGGTGGGGGCGCCGCACAGCAGCACCTGTATGCCCTTCTGTGCCGCCCAGTCGGCCACGGCGGCGTAGCGCTCGGGCAGCCAGTTGCGGTTGGCCTTGGAGGCGGCAGGGCAGATCACCAGGGCCGGCCCCGGGCCCAGCTGGGCCTGGGCCCAGGCCCTGTCCTCGTCGCTTACCGGCAGGCGCCAGTCCGGTTGCGGCTCCCTGATGCCGAGCTGCTCGGCGAACATCATAAAGTTGTCCAGCACGTGCAGGCCCTTGGGCTGTCCCACCTGCTCGTTGGTGAACAACCACTGACCTTCCCCGGCCCGCTCCCGGTTGAAACCGATGCGGCGCCTGGCCCTGATCCCCAGGCTCAGCACCGAGGCCCTCAGGGCCTGCTGCAGGTGCAGCAGCACGTCGAAGCGGCGGCCCCTGAGCTGGCGCCACACCGCCCTCATGCCGGCCAGGCCCTGCTTCTTGTCGAACACCACCAGCTCCACACCCTCAAGGCCGGCCAGAAGCTGGGCCTCGACCTTGCCGACTACCCAGGTGATCTCGGCCCCCGGGTAGGCCTTTTTCAGGCAGTTCACCAGGGCCAGGGCATGGCAGACATCGCCGATGGCGGACAGGCGCAGGATGCAGATGGAATTCATAGGCTGCTCAGTGACTTCAGGGCCGCCCAATTATGCAAGCCAGGGCCCCTGTTGTACAATTGAGGCCTGCATCCCAGGCCCCCACAGGACAGCTTGCATGGTCAAGGCACAGCCACTTTGGAGCCAGCGCCATTTCTTCCTACACGATCCGGATCTGCTGCCCGCCATAGGCCGGGACTGCTTCCATTACGACTACTGGCAGCGCCGCGACGCCGTCACCGGCCACGCCTTCGGCCGCGGCACCACCTTCTTCCTGCACCACCAGGGCCACGACTGGGTGCTGCGCCATTACCGCCGCGGCGGCCTGGTGGGCAAGTTGATCAACGACAGCTATCTCTACCTGGGCCTGGAAAAGACCAGGCCCGTCGCCGAGTTCAAGCTGCTGCAATACATGGTTGAGCTGGGCCTGCCGGTGCCAAGGCCGGTGGCGGCCCACATCAGCCGCCACGGCCTCTGGTACCGGGGCGACATCATCATAGAGCGCATCCCGAGCGCCCGCGATCTGGTGGCCTGGCTGGGCGAGGGCCCGCTCGGCGCCGACGACTACAAGGCCGTGGGCCGGCTGATCCGCCGCTTCCACGGTGCCGGCATCTACCACGCCGACCTCAACAGCCACAACATCCTCAGGAACGAGCAGGGCCAACTGTGGCTGATCGACTTCGATCGCGGCCAGCGCCGCCCGGCCGGCGTCTGGAAGGAAGACAACCTGGCGCGGCTGAAGCGCTCCTTCGAAAAGGAAAAGGGCCGCCTGGCCCACTTCCACTGGCAACCGGACGACTGGCAGGCGCTGATGGCCGGCTACCAGGGCGGCGCCTGAACCAGGCAATGAAAAGGGGCGCCGCGGCGCCCCTTTTCATTCCACTTCCACCAAGTCGACCCGTTGCAGGCCCCTGGGCAGCTTGGCGCCGCGGCGGCCGCGCTCGCCCCGGTAGTGCTCCAGATCGGCCGGTTTCAGGGTCAGCTTGCGCTTGCCGGCATGGACGGTGATGCCCTGGTCGACGCCGATCACCACCAGCTGCTTGACGAACTCCTCGCGGCTGGCGGCCCGGGCACCGGGGATGCCGATGATCTTGTTGCCCTTGCCCTTGGCCAGCTGGGGCAGATCCGCCAGCGGGAACAGCAGCATGCGGCCCTCGTTGGAGATGGCCACCACCAGCCGTTCGCCCTCCCCGGCCAGGGATACCGGCGGCAGCAGCTCGGCGCCCGTGGGCAGGGTCACCAGGGCCTTGCCGTTCTTGTTGCGGCTGACCATGTCGCCGAACCTGCACACGAAGCCGTAGCCGGCGTCCGAGGCCAGCAGGAACAGATCGCCCTCGTCGCCCATCAGCACCTGTTCGAAGGTCTCGCCGGCCACCGGGTTGAATCTGGTGGTCAGCGGCTCGCCCTGGGAGCGGGCCGAAGGCAGCGAGGTGGGCTCGGTGGCGAAGGCGCGGCCGCTGGTGTCCAGGAACACCACCGGCTGGTTGCTCTTGCCCTTGGCCTGGGCCTTGTAGGCATCGCCGGCCTTGTAGCTGAGCTTCTCGCCGTCCACCTCGTGGCCCTTGGCGGTGCGGGCCCAGCCCTTGTCGGACAGCACCACGGTGACGGCTTCCGTGGGCATCAGCTCCTTCTCGGTGAGGGCCTTGGCCTCGGCGCGCTCCACCAGCGGCGAGCGGCGCTCGTCGCCGTAGGTCTCGGCGTCCTTCTTCAGTTCCTTCTTGATCAGGCTCTTCAGGGCCCGCTCCGAACCCAGCAGGCGGTTGAGCTCGTCGCGCTCCTTGGCCAGCTCGTCCTGCTCGGCGCGGATCTTCATCTCCTCCAGCTTGGCCAGGTGGCGCAGCTTCAGCTCCAGGATGGCTTCGGCCTGGCGGTCGGAGAGGCCGAAGCGGGCCATCAGCACCGCCTTGGGCTCGTCCTCGTTGCGGATGATGTCGATGACTTCGTCGATGTTGAGGAAGGCGATCAGCAGGCCTGCCAGCACGTGCAGGCGCGCCTCCACCTTGTCGAGGCGGTACTGGAGGCGCCGGGTCACGGTCTGGCGACGGAACTCCAGCCACTCGCCCAGCATGGTGTTGAGGGCCTTGACCTGGGGCCGGCCGTCCAGGCCCAGCACGTTCATGTTGACCCTGTAGTTCTTCTCCAGATCCGTGGTGGCGAACAGGTGCGCCATCAGGGCGTCCACGTCGACGCGGTTGGAGCGCGGCACCACCACCAGGCGCACCGGGTTCTCGTGGTCGGACTCGTCGCGCAGATCCGCCACCATGGGCAGCTTCTTGGCCTGCATCTGGGCGGCGATCTGCTCGAGGATCTTGCCGCCGCTGGCCTGGTGGGGCAGCGCCGTGATGACGATCTCGCCGGCCTCCTGTTCGAAGGCGGCGCGCATCTTGACCGAGCCGCGACCGGTCTCGTAGATCTTCTGGAGATCGGCCCTGGGGGTGATGATCTCGGCGTCGGTGGGGTAATCCGGGCCGGGCACGAAGTCCATCAGCTCCTCGACCGTGGCCTTGGGCTTGTCCAGCAGGTGGATACAGGCCCGGGTCAGCTCACGGGCGTTATGGGGCGGGATGTCGGTGGCCATGCCCACGGCGATGCCGGTGGTGCCGTTGAGCAGCACATGGGGCAGCCGCGCCGGCAGCATGGCCGGCTCCTTGAGGGTGCCGTCGAAGTTGGGCACCCAGTCCGCGGTGCCCTGGCCCAGCTCGGACAGCAGCACCTCGGAGAACTTGGCCAGGCGCGCCTCTGTGTAACGCATGGCGGCGAAGGACTTGGGATCGTCCGGGGCGCCCCAGTTGCCCTGACCGTCCACCAGCGGGTAGCGGTAGGAGAAGGGCTGGGCCATCAGCACCATGGCCTCGTAACAGGCGCTGTCGCCATGGGGATGGTACTTACCCAGCACGTCACCCACGGTACGGGCCGACTTCTTGTGTTTGGACAGGGACGACAGGCCCAGCTCGCTCATGGCGTAGACGATACGGCGCTGGACCGGCTTGAGGCCGTCGCCGATATGGGGCAGGGCCCGGTCCTGAATGACGTACATGGAGTAGTTCAGGTAGGCCGATTCGGTAAATTGGCGCAGCGGCATCTGCTCGATGCCGTCGAGACTGGCTTGGTTCTCGTCCATGGCGTTTCTAAGGCTCAGGAAATTTTAGGGACTACTATACCGAAAAGCGGCCCTCAGGCCACCTCGGTGGCGGGCCAGAGCCGCTGGGCCGGCTGGGGCCGGCCGAACAGGTAACCCTGCATGTAGCTGACCTGCAGTATGCCCAGCAGCTCCGCCACCTCCTCGTCTTCCACGTATTCGGCGATGGTGCGATAGCCGAACTGATCGGCGATATCCACCAGGGCGCGGATGAAGATGGAATCGGCGTCCTTGGAGGCCAGATCGCGGATGAAGGAACCGTCGATCTTGATGAAGTCCACCGGCAGCGCCTTGAGGGTGTGGAAGGACGAAAAACCCACCCCGAAGTCGTCCAGGGCGAACTGACAGCCCAGGGCCTTGAGGCGCAGGATGGACTGCCTGGCCTGGAGCAGGTTGGTGAAGGCGGCGGTCTCGGTGATCTCGAAGATCAGGCGCCTGGCCACTTCCGGCCTGTCCTGGAGGGCCTGGGCTATCTCGTCGATGACATGGCCCTCGCCGAAGGTCTTGGGCGACAGGTTGATGGCGAAACGGGTCTGCTCCGGGGCGCCCAGCGCCTCCAGCTCCGCCACCAGGCGGCGGAACACCCAGAGGTCGATGGCGGTGGTCTGGCCGGTCTGCTCGGCGGCGCGGATCAGCTCCACCGGCGAGCAGAGGGCGCCGTCCCTGTCCTTGACCCGAAGCAGCACCTCGTAATGCACCACCTGGCGGCTCTCGGTGTGCACTATGGGCTGGAAGTAGAGGCAGAGGTTGATCTCGTCCAGGGCGTGCTTGGAGCGCTCCAGCCAGAACAACTGCCGGCCCAGCTCCTGGCCGCCGCTGACCGAGGCGACCCGGATATGGCGGTTCTTGCCCAGCTCCTTGGCCCGGTACATGGCCATGTCGACCCTGGCCATGAGGTCGTCGAAGTCGTCGCCGTCCTCTGGAATGCGCGCCAGGCCCACCGACATGGACGGCGAATGGAGCTGGCCGCCGCCGGACACCCGCACCTCGCGAAAGGCGTGGTAGACCCGGCTCAGCAGCTCCTCTTCCTGCTCGATGGTGATGCCCGGCACCATGACCGCGAACTCGTCGCCGCCGAAGCGGGCCACCGAGGCCTCCACCGGCATCACCTGGCGCAGGGCCTTGGCCACCCGTACCAGCAGGCGATCGCCCACCTTGTGGCCGGCCACGTCGTTGACGAACTTGAAGTTGTCCAGATCCATGAACAGCAGGCTGGCCGGGCTCTGCTGGCGCAGCAGCTGTTGCATCTCCTGCTCGAAGCGGCGGCGGTTGACCAGGCCGGTCAGCACGTCGTGGTTGGCCAGCCATTCCAGCTCGCCGGCCCGGCGCTGCAGCTGGGTTTCCATGCTTTCCAGGCGGTACGACAGCACCTCCAGCAGCTGCGACAGCTGGCTGGTCTCGTCCCTGAGCCGCTGCTTGTGGCTGATGGCGCGCATGGCCGAGCGGAAGCGGTCGAAGTCCGCCTCCGCCAGCAGCGGCAGGGCCTTACCCGTGGCGCTGATCCGCTGCAGCGGCGGGTGCAGCACCAGCAGCAGCAGGCCGCCGGAGATCAGCACCACCAGGGCGCCATAGGCCAGGTATTCGTACAGGAAGGGCTGGTGCTCGGCCACGAAGCCGGCCCTGTCCGCCACCAGGGTGGTGGCGATGGGCCGGCCCTTCATCAGGCTCTGGTTGACGGTGAGCAACAGGTAGTCGGGGTGGCCGTCGCAGAGACCGTCGCTGAGGCAGCCCAGATCCAGGTAAGGCCCCACCTCGGCCAGGCCGGGCAGGGAGCGGGAGCTGCCGAGCAGCTGCGGTGCCTTGCCGTCGTCCAGGCCCCAGGTGGCCAGGGCCAGATCCAGTTCCTGATCCAGGATGGCCATGAAGGCGGTCAGCGGCACCGCCGCCACCCAGGGCTGGCCCTGCCCTGCCCCCTCCAGCACCAGCAGGCAGTCATCCCGGCAATCGATGGCCCAGCCGGCACTGCCCGGCGGCACCAGCTGGGCGCCGCTCTGCCACCAGCGGCCCAGCTCCGACTGCCAATGGGCCAGGCCGGCCAGGCGCAGCTCGGAAACCAGGGCCTGGCGCTGGGCCGCGTCGTTGCTCTTGGCCAGGCGCTCGCCGATATGGCGGCGCAGGTTGCGGATTTCCTCGGCGAATTCCCGGTGCAGGAAACGCACCGAGCGCTGCTGCTGCTCGGCGTGGATGGCGGTGAGCTTCTTCTGGTGCAGCCAGGCGTTGCCCAGCAGGGTCAGCACCAGGGTCAGGCCCAGGGCCAACAGCACCCGCCAGCGCAGGCTCAGGGAAGGAAGGTTTCTAGACAGCAAAGTCGAACATCAGCCTCGGCATCGACCCAAAGTACCGCATCAGGCCAGTTCGGCCTGATGCCCCTTCTGCTCCAGCCAGGCCTTGCGGTCGGAGGCCCGCTTCTTGGCCAGCAGCATGTCCATCACCGCCAGGGTGGCCTCGGCGTCGTCCACGGTCAGCTGTACCAGGCGGCGGGTGGCCGGCTCCATGGTGGTTTCACGCAGCTGCATGGGGTTCATCTCGCCCAGGCCCTTGAAGCGGGTCACGGCGATCTTGCCCTTGCGCTTTTCCGCCTCGATGCGGTCGAGGACGCCCTGCTTCTCCTCTTCGTCGAGGGCGTAGAAGACCTCCTTGCCCACGTCGATGCGGTACAGGGGCGGCATGGCCACGTAGACATGGCCGGCCTCCACCAGGGCCCGGTAATGGCGCAGGAACAGGGCGCACAGCAGGGTGGCGATGTGCAGGCCGTCGGAGTCGGCATCGGCGAGGATGCAGATCTTGTGGTAGCGCAGGCCGTCCAGGGCGGCGGCGTCCGGATCCAGGCCGATGGCCACGGAGATGTCGTGGACCTCCTGGCTGGCCAGGATGTCGGCGGAGTCCACTTCCCAGGTGTTGAGGATCTTGCCGCGCAGCGGCATCACCGCCTGGAAGTCGCGGTCGCGGGCCTGCTTGGCGGAGCCGCCGGCGGAGTCACCCTCCACCAGGAACAGTTCGGAGCGGGCCGGATCGTCGGTGGCGCAATCGGTGAGCTTGCCGGGCAACGCCGGGCCAGAGGTGACCTTCTTGCGGGCCACCTTCTTGGCGCTGCGGGTGCGGCGCTGGGCGTTGGAGATGAAGTGCTCGGCCAGGGCCTCGGCCACCTCGGTGTGCTCGTTGAGCCAGAGGCTGAAGGTGTCCTTGACCACCCCGGACACGAAGCTGGCGCACTGGCGGGACGACAGCCGCTCCTTGGTCTGGCCGGCGAACTGGGGATCCTGCATCTTGACGCTGAGCACGAAGGCGCACTTGTCCCAGATGTCCTCCGGGGTCAGCTTCAGGCCCCGGGGCAGCAGGTTGCGGAACTCGCAGAACTCGCGCATGGCGTCCAGCAGGCCCTGGCGCAGGCCGTTGACGTGGGTACCGCCCTGGGCGGTGGGAATGAGGTTGACGTAGGACTCCTGCACCAGCTCGCCGCCTTCCGGCAGCCACAGCACCGCCCAGTCCACCGCCTCGGTCTCGGCGGCGAAGGCGCCGATGAAGGGCACCTCGGGCAGCTTCGGCCATTCGCTGACGGCCTCGGCCAGGTAGTCCTCCAGGCCCTTCTCGTAGCACCACTGGTGCTTGTCGCCGGTGTTCCTGTCGTGGAACTTGATGGACAGGCCGGGGCAGAGCACCGCCTTGGCGCGCAGGTTGTGGACCAGGCGCCGTACCGAGAAGCGGGCGGAGTCGAAGTAGCCGGCGTCGGGCCAGAAGCGCACCCGGGTGCCGGTGTTGCGGCGGCCGACGCTGCCGACCTCGGTCAGGTCCTGGACCTTGGCGCCGTTCTCGAAGGCAATCTCGTACTGGATGCCGCCGCGCTTGATGCCCACCTCGACCCGCTTGGACAGGGCGTTGACCACGGAGATGCCGACGCCGTGCAGGCCGCCGGAGAACTGGTAGTTCTTGTTGGAGAACTTGCCGCCGGCGTGGAGCTTGCAGAGGATCAGTTCGACGCCGGGAATGCCCTTCTCAGGGTGGATGTCCACGGGCATGCCGCGGCCGTCGTCAATCACTTCCAGGGACTGGTCTTCGTGGAGGATCACCTCCACCTGGCTGGCATGGCCGGCCAGGGCCTCATCCACCGAGTTGTCGATGACTTCCTGGCCCAGGTGATTGGGCCTGGTGGTGTCGGTATACATGCCGGGCCGGCGTCGGACCGGCTCCAGGCCTTCGAGGACTTCCAGATCCTGGGATGTGTATTGACTGCTCATCGGCGCCTTCGTGTCATTTTAATTGTTGGCAATGGTCAGCAATGGCCCGGATCTTGTCAACAGGCGCCGAGGAATTGCGCCAGGGCCGGCAGGTGCCGGGGCAGATCCTCGAAGGCATGGTTGCCGCCTGGTTCGATATGGAGTCGGGCGCCGCGGTAGAAATCCCGGGCCTGGCGCCAGTCCAGCACCTCGTCCCCTTCCTTCTGCAGCACCATGAAGCGCTCCGGCCGCTCGATGCCGGCCAGGGTCAGGGCCTGCAGCTCGGCCAGGTGGCGCTGATCCAGTTCGTAGCACTCGCCGGTGTAGGGGTGCTGCTGGGGGCCAAGGTAGTCGTGAAAGAGTTCGGCGGGCCTGACCGCCGGGTTGATCAGCACCGCCTTGAGAGGGTGACGCTCGGCCAACCGGGTGGCCAGGAAGCCGCCCAAGGAGCTGCCGATCACCCCCAGGGTGCGGCCGTCCACCAGGGCTTCGGCCTGCTCCCAGGCGGCCATGGGGGTGGCGGGCAGCTGCGGCGCCAGCACCTCGATGTCCGGGTGGTGGTAGGCGAACCAGCTCAGCACCTGCTGGGCCTTCATGGACCCCGGCGAGGAATGGAAACCGTGCAGGTACAGCAGGCGCATGTCAGTAGCCGCCGGCGCTGGCGTCCACCGGGAAACGCTCGGCGGGGAGCCGGTGCACCGTGGTTGCTATGGTGCCGTCGGCCTTCAGGCACAGGCGGCGATAACCCGGGCCCAGCTCGGCCAAGGCGAAATCCTGGCTGCCGGCCTGAAACTGCACGCAGGTGGCCGGGGTGGCCAGCAGGCGCACGCCCTGCACCATGCTGTCCACCTCCTGGTGGACGTGACCGAACAGCACCGCACAGGCCTTGTCGTGGCGGGCCAGCCTTGCCAGCAGGGCCTGGCCGTCATGGAGGATGTGCTGGTCCAGCCAGCGCGAGTCCAGGGACAGGGGATGGTGGTGCAGCACCACCAGGGTGTGGCGGCTGTCGTCGGCCAGGCAGGCCTCCAGCAGCGCCAGCTCTTCCTCGCCCAGCTCGCCGAAGGTCTTGCCCGGCACCTGGGAATGGAGCAGCACCAGCTGCCAGTGCCGGCCCTTGAGGCAGCGCACCGGTGCGCCGAGCTCCTCGACCATGGCGGAGGCATCATCATGGTTGCCGGGGATCCAGAACCAGGGCTCGGGCCGCGCCGCCAGTTGCCGGCCCAGGCGGCGGTAGGTCTCGGGGTTGTGGTCCTGGGCCAGATCACCGGTCAACAGCAGGCAGTCCTGGCGGCCGCCGTCGCCGTCCATGGCCTCGAGGCAGGCATCGAAGCTGGCCTGGGTCGGCACCCCCAGCAGGCAGGCATCGGGATCCCGGAACAGGTGGGGATCGGTCAATACCGCCAGCTGCCAGTCGTCTTGGGAATGGGGGAAATCCTGGATTTTCAAACCGCGTCTCTACTCGGGCAGACAGACTTCGATACGTCCTTGACTCAAAATCATTTTCAGCCAGTCGGATAAGAACCTGTTGACCTGCACTTTTTCATTAGGAAGCAGCATCTTAGCATTGGGATAATCGTATCTGGGCTTGAGCCGTGAAAAGTGCTGACTGGCGCACACTTCGGCCATGCGGGCGTCGTGGTAGAGCCGTATGGACAGCTGCGGACGCAGGAAGGTCGCCATGCTGCCCAGCTGTTCCAGCAGCACCGTGGAGGTGTATTTGAAGTCCTCCTCCAGGCGCAGCCGATAGCGGGCCTGCTCGCCGACCAGGTACACCTGGGCGTCCCCCCGCTCCCTGAGCTGGTGGGTGAGCTTCATCAGGGCCCCGTAGTTGTGCTCGTAGAGGCTGTGGAGCTCCTTGATGCTGAGCCGGTACTGGCGTTTCAGGTCCACTTGGCCTTGATCTCCTCGTGCTTGCGGGCCAGCCACTGCAGGCCGATCACCGAGGCGGCATTGTCGATCAGCCCTTCATCGAGCATAGCAATGGCCTCCTCACGGGAGACCGGCACCACGGCGATATCTTCCCCTTCCTCGTCCAGGCCGTGGATGCCGCCGGCCTGGCTGGCATCCACCTCCACCAGGAACAGGTGCAGCCGCTCCGTGGTGCCCCCCGGCGAGGCCAGGTAGCTGAGCATGGGCTCGACGCGGCCCACGGCCAGGCCTGACTCCTCTGCGGTCTCGCGCACCGCCACCTGCTCAGGGCTTTCCCCCTCCTCGACGATGCCGGCCACCAGCTCGAACAGCCAGGGATCCGCCGAGGTGGCCAGGGCGCCCACCCGGAACTGGCGCACCAGCACCACCCGATCGGTGTTGGGGTCATAGGGCAGGGCCACGGCGGCATGGCCGCGCTCGAAGATCTCCCGCTGCAGCCAGGGACTCCAACCGCCCTGGAACAGGCGGTGGCGCAGCCGGTAACGGACCATGCGGAAGAAACCCTCGTAGAGGGGCTCTACCGCCTCGATCTGCACATCTTCCCTGCTGAAGCGACGTTTCTTGATCATGGTCCTGTTTCTCCTGGCTGTCGGGCCGCGGCAGCCTAGCACAGCGACATTTGGCGTAACACTTTGTTGCGCCAATGGAGAATTTATAATCTGTTACACTTGCCGCTTGCCCGGATCAGGCGAATTTTTTTACTGTTCCAATCAGAAAGAGCCGGTTGCGCACACAAGGAATGCGAGAATGAAAAAATCCCTATTGAGCTTGCTGGTCGGCCTGGGCCTGAGCCAGCAGGCCCAGGCCGTCGACTTGATGGATGTCTACAAGCAGGCATTGCAGAACGATCCCCAGCTGCTGCAAAGCGCCGCCCAGAAGGACGTGGCCGCGGCCGGCGTCGGCATCAACAGGGCCAGCCTGCTGCCCCAGCTGAGCGCCCAGTTCGGTTACGCCTGGAATGACAGCGAGTTCGCCCAGGGCGGCCAGGTCATCGGCGACAGCAGCCACGGCTGGGACGCCACCTTGAACCTGAGCCAGGAGATCTACCACCACGACTCCTGGATCCGTCTCGACCGGGCCGAGAAGCAAGCCACCCAGGCCACCGTCGCCTACAGCGCCGACGTCCAGGCCCTGATGATCCGGGTCGCCAACGCCTACTTCAACGTGCTGCTGGCCCAGGACACCCTGGCCTTCCGCCAGGCCGAGAAACGTGCCATCGAGCGCCAGCTGGAGCAGACCAAGCAGCGCTTCGCGGTGGGCCTGACCGCCATCACCGACGTCCACGAAGCCCAGGCCCAGTACGACACCGCCCTGGCCAACGAGATCCAGGCCCAGAACGACCTGGAAAACAGCTACGAAGGCCTGTCCGAGATCACCGGCGTCAACTACGACAACCTGGACGTGCTCAACACCAAGAAGTTCAGCCCGACCCTGCCCGACGGCATGGTGGAGGCCTGGGTCAAGCGCGCCGAGGATCAGAACCTCAACCTGCAGGCCAGCCGCATGGGCGTGGAAATCGCCCGGGACGACATCAAGACCGCCCAGGCCGGCCACTACCCGACCGTGGATCTGACCGCCCGCTACAACACCGCCGATGACGCCAGCGGCCCCCGCCTGGACAACTCCAGCATCGGTATCGGCGTCACCGTGCCGCTGTTCTCCGGTTACCGCACCACCAGCCAGGTGGAGCAGGCCAAGGCCAACTACCAGGTCACCGCCCAGCAGCTGGAGCAGACCTACAGATCCGTGGTGCGCAGCGTCCGCAACACCTACAACAACGTGCGCGCCTCGCTGTCCTCGGTGAAGGCCTTCGAGCAGTCCGAGATCTCCAGCCAGTCCGCCCTGGAAGCCACCGAAGCCGGCTTCGAGGTGGGCACCCGCACCATAGTGGACGTGCTCAACGCCAACCGCCAGCTGTACCAGACCAAGCAGCAGCTGGCCCAGGCCCGCTACACCTACATCAACAACATCCTGGCCCTGAAGCAGGCCGAGGGTTCCCTGGGCGAGGCCGACCTGGACGCCATCAACGCCGTGCTGACCGCCATGGTCCCGGCCAGGGACGAGTAACCCGCGCCATCGAAAAAGCCGCCCAAGGGCGGCTTTTTTTGTTGCCTGGATTCAGCCCCGGCTCAACCAGGCCAGGGCCAGCAGGCCCACCAGGGTCAGGCCGATGCCCGCCACGGCCGCCTGCCCCGGCAACGCCGCCCCCAGCAACAGCACCTCGCCGCCCAGGGCAAAGAGCACTTCGCCGGACTGGGTGGCATCCACCACCGCCAGCCTGGCGGGACTGTCGGCCCGGCCACGGGCGTACAGGAACAAGGTGGTGGCCACCACCCCGGACAGCAGGGCCACCAGTGCCACCTGCCCCAGCTGCCCGGCCGAGGGCCGCCCCGTGTCCAGCGCCGCAAAGAGCAGCAGCCAGAAGGGCAGGCTGCCCAGCGACAGCAGCAGCACCTTGGCAAAGGCGTTGTCCAGCACGCCGGGCTCGGCCAGCCGGCGCTTTCTTGCCCACACCAGCTGGTTGCCCAGCGGATAGCAGAAGGCCGCCAGCAGCACCGGCAACAGCGCCCACCAGCCCGACGCCGACGGCCCAAGCTGCGCCAGGTTGACCAGGGTGACACCGGCCACCACCACCAGGGTGCAGAGCCAGATCCCGGCGGACAGCGGCTGGCCGAAGGCCCGCAGCACCAGCAGCGACGCTATGATGGTCAGCTGCCAGCTGGTGGCCACCACCCAGCCAGGCGCCAGGACGGCGGCAAAGCAGATCAGGGCATAGAAACAGCCGAAGCCGATGCTCCCGGCCAGGCACCAGAAGCCGCAGTGGCGGCGAAACTCCGCCAGCACCGCGGCCAGGTAGTCCCTGCCCTTGACCAGCGCCAGGCCGCCGGCCAGCAGCGCGATCATGTAGCCGTAGCGCAGCGCCGCCGACCAGAACCAGTGCCCGCCCTCCAGCGCCAGGGCCCGGTTGACCAGGAAGGTGGCGCTGAAGAACAGCGCCGACAACAGCCCCAGCACCAGCAGCGACGCCGTGCTCACAACGCCGCCTGCAACTGGCGGTAGACGGCGCTCTTGCCGGTGAGCACCGCCAGTCGGTGCGCCGCGGCGGGCAGCTGGCCCTGGCCGTGCAGGTCGATCATGGCCGCCAGGCCACCCAGGGCGGAAGGCTCCACGTCCAGGCCCAGCTCGTCGGCCAGCAGCAGGGCCCGATCCAGGGCGGCCTCGCTGAAGCCGTGTACCCTGGAGCGGGCGCCGATCTCGCCCAGGGCAATCTTGGTCTTGATGAAGTTGTCATTGACCACGCAGAAGGGATTGAAGGGCGCGTAAAGCTTGTCGGCCCGGGAGTCCGGGCACTGGGTGGCACCGCCGATGACATGGACGGCGCTGGCATCCCGAAAGGCCCTGCAGCTAAGGAAGCTGCCGTAGAGGTGGCCGGTGCCGAACGGCACGAAGATATAGCCGGGGCCGAAATGGGCCAGCTCGGCCACCATGTCCCGGTAGTAGCTCTCGTAGGGACGGATGGCCATGTTGGAGGTGACCTCGATGCCGGCCGGGTTGTCGGTCAAGGCCAGTATGTCGCTGGGGGTGAGCATGCGCGCACCCAGATCGCAGCGATACACCTGGCAGCCCAGGTCGTCCAGCAGCGCCGCCTCCGGGCGCAGCCGGTCGATCAGCACCTTCAGGGGCGGCATGCCAAGCCGGTTGAACAGGCTCTGGATGGCGTAGGCGGCCGAGCCGCTGGAGATGATGGACAGCCGCAGCGCCGGGTTCTGCACCAGCATGGCCTGGTAGGCGCTGGCGATGGCGATGGCCATCCTGTCCTTGTGGGTGCCGGAATGGTTGCGGGACTCGTCCAGCAGCGTCAACCTGCCCCATTCGGGGTGCTCCAGGGTGCGCAGGGTCGGGGCCAGGTAGGGGGCGGGTAACTGCTCCAGCATGAGCATGATGGTGTCCTTGTTGTGATAGCCCGGGGCATTCGCACCGGGGGTCCTTTATTGCCAGGCTAGCGCTGACCGATGAACGTAATATGACCAGATGATTATCTTCGCCACCATGGCATGGAGGCTCGGCAAGGCCGCGCCAACGCCCATGGCAGATTGGGCAGCCAAGGTCTGGCCGGGGGCGGATCCGCCATTGGCACCGCCGCCTTCTTCCGGCACCCTCATATTCGCAACTGCTCAAGCAGCTTGCCCATGGACATCACAATCCACTCAAGAAAAGGACCTTTCTGATGAGGACACTCTCAGCGGCCGCCCTGGCCATCGCCACCCTGTTCAGCACCAGTGCCCTGGCCGACGGCCGACACTATGAACTGGCCTACCCCTCGGGCTCCGCCTACCCACTGTTTCCCGGCCTGGATCTGCAGCAGCTTTCCAGCGGCCAGCTGGAAAGCCGCCAGCTCGACACCAACCCGCAAGGGCAGCCGACCAGGCTGACCCTGGGCTTCGGCAAGGCCGGCCAGCTGGTGGCCACCGGCTTCCAGCGCATCAACGACGGCTACGATCCCTATGATCCCTACGGCGGCGAGCCCACCTACCGGGCCCTGGTGGAGGACGCCTGGGTGTTCCGGGAAGTGGTGGTGGAGCTGCGCTACCCGGCCCTCCATGACGAGGCCCAGGTCAACATCCGCGTCTTCGTACCGGAAATGAGCTCCCGCACCGCCCCCCTGGCCGAGATCCATGGGCCCGACCTCTACCAGGGCCAGGCCATGCTGGACGACGTGACGCCAAGCTATGACGTGGATGTGGCCACCGCCATCGCCCAGGACGGCAAGGCCGTCACCCTGCGCCTGCAGAACCAGGTGAACGTCGGCACCCCCGGGACAGATGGCTTCATGGTCAAGACCCTGTGGATGGGCCAGGGCGAGTCCGCCTTCTATGTGCAGCCCTATTATGGTGACCCGCTGCGCATCAGCCCCATGGGCCTCGAACTGACCAGCATTCCCGGCCCCCAAGGAGAGCAATTCGAGCTGCGCATCAAGTACCGCGACGAGAGCGGCCAGGTGCAGTTCACCGATCCCCAGCCCCTGGACGCCCTGCTCTCCCAGGCCTATGCCAGCCCGGATCCTATGCTGTGAAAAAGGGGCCTTGGGCCCCTTTTCATTGCCGCATCAAGGCATTGGCGGTACCCTGCCAAGGCCCATGACGGCCCTGCGTCATGACCCACACGGAAGATAAAACCAGGCCCGAACGGGCCATTGGAGGACACCATGATGAAAAAGACCCTGGCCACCCTGGCCCTGTGCACCCTGCCGCTGCTGGCCAGCGCCGCCAGCGACAACGCCCGTGCCGACGTGAAGGAGCTGATGCAGGTGGCCAAGGCCGACGCCATGATCGACAGCATCTACGGCCAGATGGAACAGATGATGGTCGGCATGAGCCAGCAGCTGGGCGTCCAGGCCGACGAGCGGGACATCTTCAACCACCACTACAAGAAGATGACCGAGCTGATGAAGGCCGAGATGAGCTGGCAGAAGCTGGAAGGCCCCATGACCGATCTCTATCTCAAGCACTTCAGCGAAAAGGAAATCCAGGATCTGCTGGCCTTCTACAAGACCGAAAGCGGCCAGGCCGTGCTCGCCAAGATGCCCCAGCTGATGGGCGAGTCCATGCAGCTGGGCCAGCAGATGGCCATGGCGCTGATGCCGCAACTGCAGCAGCTGAGCCAGGAGCTGGAACAGGAACTCCAGGCCCACCGCCAGGCCAAGGCTGAAAAGGCAGAATAAGCAAGGGGCCCAGGTGGCCCTTTTTTACGCCCCCACGGCCGGTTGGGATGGTTCCTGGACTGGTTCTGGATCAGGGAAGAGCGGCCGGAAGGGGACGGGCTGTGCCCTGAACCGCTCTCCTCATCCCAGGGGCCTGCCGGCCCCTTTTTCTTCCCCCCTCGTTGACGGTTGCTGGCAGTTCAGGCAAATCGTCGAAAAGCGACGCCGAAGGCGCAAACTTGGGTGAACCTCTGTAAAGCAATGCAAAGCCGTTGAACCCGGGCCTTGCAACCCACTCTAGAGCCGTTGCCTGCGGACTTTTCCGTACGGCCAACACAAGGAGAGGATCCCATGTTCAACAACAAAAACGGTCCTAATGAGGCCATCACGCGCAAGACGTTGTTGCCCGCAACCCTGCTCGCGCTGCTACTGGGTGGTTGCAGCACCGACGGCTCGGATGACGGTGAAACCGGCTATGTGCAGCTCTACAACGCCTCGGCCAACGCACCCACCCTGTATCCGACCATAGACGACAACCAGCACAGCGGCGCCGCCTTCGGCAGGGCCGTCAGTCGACTGGAATACGACACCGGCAGTTATGATTTCAGCCTGTCCTGGACGGCGGCCGACGACACCCAGGTCGATTTCTACGACGAGTCGCTGAAGATCAACAACAATCAGGTGAGCTTTATCGCCGTGGCGGGCGACTTCGCCAGCCCGCAAACCCTGGTCTACCAGTTTGCCGTCGAGGATCCGGACGAGGACTTCAGCTTCCGTTTCTTCAACCTCAGCAACCAACAGGATCTGGACCTCTACATTTCCGAAGGCCATGAAAGCTTTGCCGACGCCGAGCTGGTGGGCAGCTACAGCTACCTGGCCATGTCGGAAAGCCACTTGGTGGAACTGGGCAACTACAGGTTCTACCTGACCGCCGCCGGCAACCAGGAGGTGCTGTTCGAATCCGGCGACATCGGCTTCACCTACACCAGCCAGTACAAGCTGATCGCCCGTGCCAACACCGGACCGGGTCAGTCGAGCCTGGTACTGGACCTGGTCAGCAATTCCTCCGGCGCCACGGCCCTGGACGACATCAATGCCTCGACCCGGCTGCAGATCTACCACGGCATCCCGGAGGCGCCCAGCACCGATCTCCACCTGGGCCAGGTGGACGACAGCCCTGAACTGACCCAGGTTGCGCCGCATAGCCTCAGCGGCGAATTACTGCTGGCCCCCGGTGACTTCAGCCTGCAGCTGGTCCAGGCCGAAGGCAACGCCTTGATCAGTCAGAACCATCTGGTCACCCTCAATCCCAACGACGACAGGACCGTCTTCTTCTATACCGACATCGAGATCGATGAAGAAACCGACGAACAAACCCGGGAGATCAGCACCATCATCGTCGACAACGCCACCAATGACGGCCTCTACGAACACCATATCGATGTGGTCAACCTGGTGCAGGCGTACGACTACCTGAACGTCTACTTCGTACGCGGTAACGAGACCATCGACACCGCCGCCTACAAGCTGAGCAGTATCGGCAACGAGAGCGAGGCCATTACCCTGCCAAACGGCGACTACCAGGTATTGGTGACCACCAGCGGCAACAGCAACAGGCTGCTGCTGGCCAGCACGGTGTTGGCGCTGGACGAGGATCAGCCCAACCAGTTCCTGGTGGTGGAAGATGGCGACCAGGAGGGCAGCTTTACCCTGACCAGGGTGACGCAGACGCCATGAACAAAGGGGCCAGCGGCCCCTTTACCCTTTTTTACGCCGGCCCGAACCTTCTTTGCCCGGCACCCCTTAGGCTGTTGCCAACCTATTTCAGTGAGGAACTTAAGATGCCAAAAACCAGATGCCTTATCTGCCTGCTGCCGTTGTCGCTGGCCCTGAGTGGTGGTGCCTGGGGCCATGACCATCACGACAACCATCGCAAGGCCCAGGTCGTCAAGGTGTTGCCGAAAAAAGGCGTGAAGATCAGCTTCCGGGGCAGTCCCTACTTCTTTGCCAACGGCGTCTTCTACCGCAAGGGCAGCGGCGGTTATATGGTGGTCACCGCCCCCGTCGGTATCCGCGTGACCACCCTGCCCGCCCACGCCAGGCGCCTGAGCCATTACCCCTACCCCGTCTACGTGGTTGGCAGCACCTATTACCGCTGGCATGCCGACGCCAGGATCTACGAGGTGATCGCGCCGCCAGATGCCGAACTCCAGCCCGGCCAGCAGCTGAACCGCCTGCCGGAAGGAGCGACCAGCTTCATGGAGGACGGGGTACTGTACTTCCGCTACCGGGGCCATCGCCTGCTGCCGGTGAAAAACGGCAAGGATACCCGCTACGTGGTGCTGGTGCCGTGACGCCCCGGGTGCTCAGCCCTTGGCGCCCCTGCCGGCCTCCTGCTCTTGGCGGACCCAGACGAAGGTCAGGTACATCTTGGCGGGCAGCGACAGGGCCATGCCCAGCGCGCTGATGATGATACCGGTGACGCCCATGGCTTCGGTGGTGTCGCTGAAGTTGTGCAGGTAGAGGCCGAGCAGGTTCAGGCAGAAGCCGGTGATCATCACGGCCTTGAGCAGGCGGAGCAGGGTCCGGTCTTTCATGGCCTGCGCCCCTATCCAGGAAGATATTCTCAGCCTTGTCGCTGGTACGGCCGCCTACTCTGATGCAGATCAGGCCGGTGCCCTTTCCCGTCAGCCGGGCCGGACGCCGCCCTGTGCCGGCGAGCAGCCGGTTGCGTCGAGCGCCCGAGGCGCATAACCTAGGGGCCGTTCAAGGATGACGTCATAGCCAATGTCCCCGGGCGCACAGGAAGGCGAAGCGCCGCACCTTATGCCACTCCATACCCAATCCCTTGGGACCATGGTTGCCGGACATCCTCAGAGCCGACAGTCAGCAACCCCGGGTACACCTCGCTACCCGGACAACGCCTTCAAGGGAATGAAAAGCATGATTCTGCAAATACTGGGTGTGATATTTCTGGTGGTGCTCCTGGCCATCGGCCTCTTCGTGTGGCGAGTCTACCGCCAGATAAAGCGCCATGGCGGCTCAGATCTCGCTGTGGCCATGTCCGTGCTGCCCTCACAATCGTTGGAACTCGAGCCCGCCAACCGTGACGACTGGCAGGAGCAGGAGCGCCTGGCCCATACCGAGGGGGAGCTGAAGAAAATCGGCGCCCGGCACCTGGGTTATTTCTGCACCGAAAGCGGGCTTGCCAGCATCCGGATCTCCCTGTGGGACATCAAGGACCAGGCGGTGGCCGCCCTTTACGAAGCGCAAGCCGATATTGACGGCAGCCATGTCAGCTTCATCCAGGAAGTGGCCTGCCGAATCGACGCCGGCAGCGTCTGCATCACCTCCAACCCCCACGCCAGCTACGACCACCGCCCGAAGGAACACATCATCGCCTTCAACGAATCACCGTCCATCATCGCCTTTATCAAGGCCCTGAAGGACGAGCTCCCTGCCGGCAAGAAACCGCTGAAAATCGACGATGCCAGGGACTTTTTCATCTCCTGCTACGAAGACACCGCCGAGTGGAGTTGGCGCAAGGAGCAGCTCGCCAGCGATAGGACGCAGCAGACCCTGGCCGCGGTGGGCGTCAAGGTCACAGACGACTTGATGGCCGAGCTTATCGAGATTGGCGAAAACTACGCCGTGCAGACGAACGTCAACAGGGCGAGACGACTGTTGGCCAAGCAGACGACCCTGAGCGTCGAGCAGTGGGAAAAGGTCCGGGACCGCCTGGTATTCATCAACGAAAGGATGCAGTCCCATCACCTGCTGGACGCCCTATATGAACTGGCCGGTGACCTGACCGAAAATCAGGAACAAGTGCTGGAAGGCTTCGAGCGCAACAGCGACGAGCTGGTCGACCCCATCTCCGCCTTCCAGATGCTGGTCAGCGCCCTGGACCTCAAGGCAAAGCGCGTCGCCAAACTCGACAGCCCCGTCAAGACAGAGTGTTACCTGGCTCTTTGAGCATGGCGCCAGGGCGAAAATGGCCGCGCAGCGGCCAAATCGGCTTCCCTTTGAGGGCGCTGAGCAGAAACGAGCGTGAGCTGATAGCCAGCAGGGTGAGCCTCGAAGCAAAGAGCGCTGCTCTTTGCGCTGGCGAACGCGAGCCCCAGGACGGGCGAGCCGGGAGGTACCGCCAGGGATGGCTTTCAGCTAGGGCTCATCAAAAAAGTCACTCCCCCGGAAGGGGAAACCTGAAGAAAGCCGCACGAAAATAAAAAAGCCTCCAGATAAAGGCCGCTTTCTCAAAGAAGGCTCCAAGGGCCCAAAGTAAAGAATTCCCTGTCAAGCTCCACTCAGCGAGTGATCAACAGTGACAACGCCCTAACCAGCACCATCCGGAACTAAACTTGTAATTGAGGGGTGAATCGACGAGGAGGTCGTCGTTGAGCGCTCTTCCCTACCTGCCACGAGACGCTCGACGAGCAATGCAGCAAGGCAGGTGGAGGCAACAGCCATGCCACGCTTTATCGATGCCCATCCCATGCAGCCCTTCACGGCAGATCAGCTGAAACAGCTGCAGGACGCGCCACCGGATGAGTTCGGGGTCACCCACTACGACATTATCTTCAGCGAGAAAGACAACAAGATCTACTGCGTGCTGGACGCCCCGGACGCCGAAGCCATCCACAAACACCACCAAAAGGCCGGTATCAGCTGCGAGTGGGTTCACGAGGTGAAAACCACCCGCGGCTAGCACGCTTTTCTGATGCCGCATGGGATATGGCCTGACCAGGCCTCAGGGACGGGGCCGGCAACCCGGGATCCACCACGGGTCCCGGAAAGGTTCGCGCACACAAAAAAAAGGTTCATCGCGGATCTCCGGGGAAGGCGGCTTTTATCTTCAGGAAGAAGTACTCCAGATCCCGATAGCCATAAGCCATCCGCTTCATCAGTTTGATTTTGTTGTTCATCCCCTCCAGCCGGCAGGTATGGAGGGGATAGCTGGCGGAAGCGACTATCCCTGGCAAGTAGGGTTTTAGCTTACGGGCGAACTGCAACAGCGGCGCGATGCCACTTTCCTCCACCTGCTGCCACCAGAGCCGCCATTGGCGATGGGCCGTTTGCTCATCGCGGCAGTACCACAGCGCCTTCAACTGCTCCTTGAGCACGTAGACCACCATCAGATCACGGTTGGCGGCCAGCAAGGCTTCGAGGCGGCCACGTTCCTTGTCATTGAGATTGCCCTCGTTTTTGAGCAACACCCAGCGGCTACGCTTGATATGACGGCGGGCCTGCTGCTCGGTGCCCTGGGCCTTGGCACAGTCGAGCCGCACCCGGTCAATCACCTCCCGGCCATACTTGGCCACCACATGGAACAGGTCGTAGACCACCCTGGCGTTGGGGCAATGCGCCTGCACCTCCAGATCGAAGGCGGTGTTCATGTCCATCGCCACGGCCTCGATCTGCTGACAGCGTTCGCCTAGCCGCTCGAAGAAGGGCCGGATGCTGCGGCGACTGCGTCCCTCGCCTATCCACAACACCTGGTGGGTATCCGCATCGGCGATGACGGTGGCGTAGCGGTGGCCCTTGAACAGGGCGAACTCATCCATGACCAGTCGTCGCAACCGGGACCAGTCGGGCTCGGTGACCTGCCGCTGCAGGCGGCGCTTGTCGATGGCCTTCACGGTGTGCCAGTGCAGCCCCAGCAGTTCACCGACCTGCTTGACCGGCAGTAACGCCAGTAGGCGTTCGGCGTAGCGTTCCAGACGGCAGCTCAAACGGGCGAAGGGACGCAGCCAGGAGATGTGTTCGGTCCCTCGGCCGCACTGATGGCAGTTAAGCCGTCGCACCGGCACCTTGAGGGTCACGGTATGGTCCATCAGTGCGCGATCGGCGACCGTTCTCCAGGTGGTGTCGTGGACGGCTTGGGCCAGCTTGCCGCAACGACAGCAGGGCGGGCGATTGGGGCTGAGGTGAATGGTGAGATGTTGGTCGTGTTGCTCTATGTGGTCGGGGCTAAAGCCTTCCCACAGCTCGAACGGAAGGGTAAGCTGCGACATCGAAAACGGCTGGTTGGTTAGTGTCTTTGTTTGGCGACATCACAATAACCTATCCAGCCGTTTTCACATCTATTCCCCGCTAATGTGCGAAGAACCAAAAAAAAAGCAGCCCAGAAAAGGCTGCTTCCTTCACGCCAGAGCATCCAGATGTCGGGTATCGCTTTTGCTCCAACCTACGGGACCAACGGCCTTACTCCGCCAAAAGCAGCAAGGACAACGTCCTAGCCAGCGCCCCCTGGTTGGCCCTGACCACCCTGAGCCCCGCCTCGCCGGCGGCACTGCGCCGGGCCGGATCCACCAGCAGATCACGGATATCCCCCGCCAGGCTCTCGGCCGAGGTCAGCTTGCAGTTGCCGGCGGCCACCAGGCCCAGGGTGATCTCCTGGAAGTTGAAGTAGTGGGGGCCGATCAGGGTCGGCAGCGCCAGGGCCGCCGGCTCCAGCAGGTTGTGGCCGCCCACAGGCACCAGGCTGCCGCCCATCACCGCCAGATCGGCGGCGCCCAGCAGCACCAGCATCTCGCCCATGGTGTCGCCCAGGTACAGCTGCTCGTTAAGGCTCACATCCTCGCCGCTGCTGCGGCGCACATAAGCCAGCTGCTGTTCCTCGATGAGGGTCGCCACCCGGTCGAAGCGCTCCGGGTGCCTGGGCACCAGCACCAGCAGCGCCCTGGGGTAGTCGCTCAGCAGGCGCTTGTGGGCCTCCAGCAGCAGGGCGTCCTCGCCGTCGTGGGTGCTGGCGGCTATCCACACCGGTCGCTGGCCGAAGCCGGCCCTAAGGGCCCTGCCCTGCTCCCTTACCGCCTCGTCGACCTGGATGTCGAACTTGATGGAGCCGGTCACGTGCAACCGCTTTGCCTCCAGGCCCAGGGCCAGGAAGCGCTCGCCCTCGGCCTCGGTCTGCACCAGCACCTGATCCAGGCGCCGCATCAGATCCCGGGCCAGGGGCCTGACCCTGAGGTACTGCCGGAAGGACTTCTCGGACAACCGGGCGTTGACCAGCGACACCCTGATGCCGCGCTTGTCGGCAAAGGCCAGGGTGTTGGGCCAGAGTTCGGTCTCCATGATCCACAGCTCCCTGGCCTCGAGACGGCGGAAGAAGCCCCACACCAGGGGCCAGAGATCGTAGGGAGCATAGGAGTGGAGCACGTCGTCGCCCAGGGCTTCGTTAACCCTGTCATAGCCGGTGCGGCTGGAGGTGGTGACCAGGATCCGCTTGTGGGGATCCTCGGCCAGCACCTGCTTGAGCAGTGGCAGGGCGGCGATCACCTCGCCCACCGACACCGCATGGACCCAGATGTCCACCTGGCCCAGGCTCGGCCCCAGGCCGAAGTGCTCCCGGCCCTTGGCGCCGAAGCCGGCCCGGCCCCTGGGCCAGTACAGCCAGGCCAGCAGCAGGGGGAACAGGCAGCTCAGCAGCAGGTTGTAGAGGAGCCTGGCCACGCTCAGGAATTGTCCATGATGCGCTGGATGATGCCGGTGGTGGAGCAGCCGTCCTTGAACTGCAGCACCCTGACCTCGCCGCCATTGGCGATCACCTCGGCGCCGCCGGCGATGTCCTCGGGCTTGTAGTCGCCGCCCTTGACCAGCAGGTTGGGCAGGATGCGGGCGATCAGGCGCTGGGGGGTGTCCTCGCCGAAGGGCACCACCCAGTCCACGGCGCCCAGGGCCGCCAGCACCGCCATGCGCCGCTCCAGGCTGTTGACGGGACGGCCGTCGCCCTTGAGGCGGCGCACCGAGTCGTCGTCGTTGACGGCGACGATCAGCCGGTCGCCCAGCTTGCGGGCCTCCTGCAGGTAGGCCACATGGCCGGCGTGGAGTATGTCGAAGCAGCCATTGGTCATCACCACCGTCTCGCCCCGGGCCTGGGCCTCGCGCACCGCCACCTCCAGAGAGTCCTCGGACAGGGCGCCGAAGCCGGACTCCTTGTCGTGGCACAGCGCCTCGGCCAGCTCGAAGGGGCTGACCGTGGAGGTGCCCAGCTTGCCGACCACGATGCCGGCGCTGACGTTGGCCAGGGCGCAGGCCTCGGGCAGGCTGGAGCCGGCGGCCAGGGCGGTGGCCAGCACCGAGATCACGGTGTCGCCGGCGCCGGTGACGTCGAACACTTCCTTGGCGGTGGCCGGCAGGTGCACCTCTGGGCCGTCCAGGCGAATGAGGGTCATGCCCTGCTCTGAGCGGGTCACCAGCAGCGCTTCCAGCTCATATTGCTGCACCAGTTCTTTGCCCTTCTGCACCAGTTCGGCGGTGCTGGCGCAGTGGCCGACCACGGCCTCGAACTCGCTGAGGTTGGGGGTCAGCAGGGTGGCGCCGCGGTAGCGCTCGAAGTCGGTACCCTTGGGATCCACCAGCACCGGCTTGCCGGCCAGGCGGGCGGCCTGGATCAGCCCCTGGACGTTGCTCAGCGCGCCCTTGGCGTAATCGCTCAGCACCACCACCTGGGCAGCGGCCAGGGCGGACTCGTACTGGCCCTGCAGGGGCTCGGCATCGCCGGCGCCGAAGGCGTCCTCGAAATCCAGGCGGATCAGCTGCTGGTGCCGGGACAGGATGCGCAGCTTGGTGATGGTGGGATGGGTACCGACGGCGGTGAGCTGGCTGGTTACGCCCACGGCATTAAGGCGGGTCTTGAGGGCCTCGGCGGCCTCGTCCCGGCCCACCAGGCCCTGCAGGGTGGCGTTGGCGCCCAGGGCGGCCACGTTCAGGGCCACGTTGGCGGCGCCGCCGGGGCGCTCCTCGATCTGCTCCACCTTGACCACGGGCACCGGCGCCTCGGGAGAGATGCGCTTGGTGGGACCATGCCAGTAGCGGTCCAGCATCACATCGCCCAGCACCAGCACGCGGGCATTTTCAAAGGCAGGGAGGTTCAGCTTCATGATGATTGTCAGTACCTTGCAAATTCTCGGCTCATCTTACCACAGCCTTTGACGGGCTTGGCATGGCCCGAGCTTGGGTTACACTGTGCGCTTTGCTGAACAGACACGGAGCCGACCTTGGCCATTCAGAAAGTCGAGGCCCCCAAATTTCGCCTGGCCTTGCTGCACCCCAGATTCTGGCCCACCTGGCTGGGCGTTGCCTTCTTATACCTGATCTCCTGGCTGCCCCACCGCCTGCAGTTGGCCCTGGGCCGGGGCCTGGGCGCCCTGCTGGGCAAGGTGCTGAAAAAGCGCGCCAGGATAGCCAGGCGCAACCTGGAGCTGTGCTTCCCGGAAAAGAGCGAGGCCGAGCGGGAGCAGCTGCTGAAGGAAAACTTCAAGGCCACCGGCATCGCCATGATCGAGACCGGCATGGCCTGGTGGTGGCCCAACTGGCGCATCCAGAAGCACATGCAGGTGGAGGGCCTGGAGCACCTCAACGCCCACCTGGAGCAGGGCCGCGGCGTGATCCTGCTGGCCATGCACTTCGTGACCCTGGAGATGGGCGGGCGCATGTTCGGCCAGCTGCACCCGGGGGTGGGCTTCTACCGCCCCCACAACAACGACCTGATGGAATACCTGCAGTACCACGGCCGGGTGCGCTCCAACAAGTACCTGATCCAAAAGCGCGACGTGCGCGGCATGATCCAGGCCCTGCGGGAAGGGGAAGTGGTCTGGTACGCCCCGGACCAGGACTACGGCCGCCGCCGCGCCGAGTTCGTGCCCTTCTTCCACGTCCAGGACGCCGCCACCGTCACCGGCACCTCGCTGTTCGCCCGGGAGGGCCAGGCCGCCGTGGTGCCCTTCGTGCAGACCCGGCTGCCCGGCGGCCAGTACCGCCTCAGCTTCTACCCGGCCATGGCCGACATGCCAAGCGGCGACGACCGCCAGGACGCCATCGCCATCAACCAGATCATCGAGCGGGAGATCCGCAAGCAGCCCGAGCAGTACATGTGGGTGCACCGGCGCTTCAAGACCAGGCCAGATCCGGACGCGCCGTCCCTGTACGACTGAGAAAAACGGGCCTGTTGGCCCGTTTTTTTATGCGAAGGTTTTCTGCCACAGGGCCTGGACCGCTTGGCGCTCCGCCAGCAGGGTATCGGCCGGCACCAGCCGATCCTGGCCCTGCAGCACCTGGCGGTGGCCGGCCTCCCGCAGCGCCAGGTAAGTCCTTTTCAGGCTCTCGGCGTCGGCCTCGGCCAGGATCCCCTCGGCGGCCAGGGCCTCCAGCTGGCGCACGTTGTCGCTGAAGGTGAGGATGCGCGGGTGCTCGTGGCCGTGCCTGAGCAGCAGGTACTGGACCAGGAACTCGATGTCGGTGATGCCGCCCGGGCCCTGCTTGAGATCCAGCAGCCCGTCACGGCCGCCGTCCAGGTGACTGCGCATCTTGTCGCGCATGGCCACCACCTCGGCCTTGAGCTCCTCCTCTGCCCTGGCCTTGGCCAGCACCGCCAGGCGAGTCTGCTCGAAGCGCTGGCGCAGCACCGGCCGGCCGTGCACCGAGCGGGCCCGGCTCAGGGCCTGGTGCTCCCAGCACCAGGCCTCCTTGTGCTGGTAGTCGGCAAAGGCGTCCAGGGTGCTGACCAGCAGCCCGGAGGCGCCGGAGGGACGCAGCCTGGTGTCTATTTCGTAGAGCACCCCGCTCAGGGTGCGGGTGCTGAGCAGGTGGGTGAGCTTCTGCACCACCTTGAGGTAGAACTGGCGGCTGCCGATGGGGCGCTCGCCATCGGTCTGGCTGTCGCCGCCGGCCACCAGGAACACCAGATCCAGATCCGAGCCATAGCCCAGCTCCAGGCCGCCGAGCTTGCCGTAGCCCAGCACCAGCAGATCCTCCGGGCCCTGGGCCGGCGGGCTGCCGTGGCGCACGGCCACAGAGCGCCAGGCCAGCTGGATGCAGGCCGCCACTATGGTTTCGGCCAGGCGGCTCAAGTGATCGCTCACCTTCATCAGCGGCATCACCCCGGACAGGTCGGCGGCGGCGATGCGCAGGCTCTGGGCGGCCTTGAACTGGCGCAGCGCCTCCATCTGCCCTTCCAGGTCGTCCGGCTCGATGCGCAGCAGGTAGCGGTCCAGCTCCGGCTGGTAGTCCTGCAGCGGCAGCGGCGAATGCAGGTGGCGGGGATCGATGAGCTCGTCCAGCAGCAGCGGCATGGCGGTGAGCTGGTCGGCCACCAGGCGCGACGCCGCCAGCAGCTTGATCAGCTGGGCCCGGGCGCCGGGGTTTTCCAGCAGCAGCTCCAGGTAGACGGTGCGGCTGACCAGGGTCTTGAGCAGCGCGGTGAGCCGGGCCACGGTCGCCACCGGCTCGGCCAGGCCGCGCAGCTGCCAGAGCAGCATCGGCAGCAGCTTTTCCAGGCGCCGGCGGCCGCGCTCGCCCATGGGCCGGGCCGCCAGCTCCGCCAGCAGGTTGGCAACGGCTTCGGCGAGCTCCTGGTCCAGTTCCAGGCTGACGCCGCCCTCCAGCAGCAGCCTGGCCAGCTCGTCGCTGCTCCACCGGGCGGCGGTGATGCTGGTCAGGGCCTCGGGCAGCTCGCTCTCGGCCTGGGGCTCGTCGCCTATGGATTCCCGGAACAGCCGGTGCACCAGGGCCTGGTGGCGCGCCAGCTCGGCGCTGAAATCCTGCCAGGAGGCAAAGCCCTGCAGGGCGGCCAGGCGCAGCCGGTCCAGCTCGCCGCTGGGCAGGGTCTGGGTCTGCTTGTCGGCAATGGCCTGGAGGTTGTTCTCGGCGCAGCGCAGGAACAGGTAGGCGGCCCTGAGCGCCCGGCCCTCGTCGTCGGTGAGCACGCCCAGGCGGACCAGCTCCTCCAGGGCCGCCAGCAGCGACTGGGTGCGCAGGGTCGGCTCCCGGCCACCACGGATGAGCTGGAACACCTGCACCAGGAACTCCACCTCGCGGATGCCGCCCGGGCCCAGCTTGAGGTTGTCCTTGAGGCCGCGGCGGCGGATCTCGGTCTCGATCAGCCGCTTCATGTCCCGCAGCGAAGCCAGGGCCGAGTAGTCCAGGTAGCGGCGGTACACGAAGGGCCTGAGCAGCTCGCTGAGCTCGTCCTCGTGGCCGCCGGCCCGGCCCATGCAGCGGGCCTTGATCATGGCGTAGCGCTCCCACTCCCGGCCCTGGGACTGGTAGTAATCCTCCAGGGCGTCGAAGGACAGTACCAGGGGCCCGGACTCGCCGTAGGGGCGCAGGCGCATGTCGACCCGGTACACGAAGCCGTCCGTGGTCACCTGATCCAGGGCCTGGATCAGCTTCTGACCCAGCTTGACGAAGAATTCCTGGTTGTCGTAGCTGCGTCGCCCGCCCCGGGTCTCGCCGGCCCTGGGGTAGGTGAAGATGAGGTCGATGTCGGAGGAGAAGTTGAGCTCGCCGCCGCCCAGCTTGCCCATGCCCAGCACCAGCAGTGGCTGGGGCCGGCCCTCGGCGTCGCAGGGGGTGCCGCGCAGGGCGCATTGCTGCTCGTAGAGCCAGTCCCGGGCGGCGACGATCAGGGTCTCGGCCAGCCTTGACAGCGCCTCGATGCGCGCCACCTCGTCCATCTGGCCGTCCTGGCTGAGCCAGATCAGGGCGCACAGCCAGCGCTTTCGCCACAGCCTGAGCGCCTGCCAGAGTTCGGCCTCGCTGGTGCAGGCCCTAAGCTCGGGGCCGGCGTCCATGGCCTTGAGGTCCGCCGGCGTCAGGGCCAGCAGCCAGGCCGGCCAGTCGCCAAAGCCCAGGCAGCATTCCAGCAGGAAGTCGCTGCAGGCCAGGCGCTGGCCAAGCCGCTGTTGCTGTTCCCGGCTCAGCTCGGCCAGCTGCTCGGGGTGCCGCTCTTGCAAGCGGCTCAATGATGCTTCAGCCTGTAGCATCAAGGCCTTGGGCCACTTTGTCATGGATGCCATCCTTGTGGACATATTATGTCAGGCATGCTATCTGTAAAACCTACCCTATTCACCCAAGAGGACGCCATGGATCTCAGGCTTACTCTCCGGCCCTTGAGGTGGCTAACCGCATTGCTGGTGCTGATGTTAACGGCCTGCGGCGACCCGCTACAAGACGAGCTGGATATCCAGTCCAAGATCGCCACCCAGCAGGTCAACGAGCTGGGCACCGCCCTGGATCAGGACAAGCTGCGCAACGCCCGCCTGCTCAAGGACTACGCCAAGCGCGTCAAGGACCTCAAGCCGGATTACGCTTCCCTGGTCGATGAACTGGCCAAAGACGCCAGCCGCCAGGGCCCCCTGTACCAGTCCCTCCAGGAGCGCCTGGAGACGGCCCTGAACCAGCCGGAGCAGTTCGCCAAGCCCGAGGAGCGGCTCCGGGAGCTGATCAACATCCGCGAGGCCGCCGACAAGATCCTCTTCAACGACGCCCTGGCCGATCCCCTCAACGTGCTGGCGGATCTCTCCGGCGGCGCCCTGCCCAGGGTCAATGCCCTGCCCAAGGCCCAGAGCCAGCAGGCCAACCAGGCCGAGGACTTCGGCGCCGGCAGCCAGCTGATCGGCAACCCCGGCTACGGCCAGTGGGTGCAACGGGACGGCATGAGCTTCTGGGAGTGGTACGGCATGTACGCCCTCTTCTCCAACCTCTTCGACAGGCCCATCCATTACGACCGCTGGTCCAGGCACAGGGATTATTCCTACTATTCGGACTATGGCCGCTACCGTTACACCAAGCCCAGGGACTACCAGCGCCAGCAGCAGCGGGCCCAGAAGGCGTTCAAGAGCGACAGCCGCTTCAAGAGCCCCTATGCCAAGAGCCGCACCGGCGCCAGCCGCCTCAGCCAGGCCAGCCGCCAGGCCCCCAAGACGGTGCAGCAGGCCAGCAAGTTCCGCGGCGGCGGCAGCAAGTTTGCCAGCAAGTCCAAGTACAACTCGAGCTTCAGAAACAGCCAGAATCGCACCAGCCGCGGCGTCAGGCGCGGTAAATAACAGGGAACGACCATGAACCAGATCTTGGATTTTCTCACCATCAACCAGAGCCTGGCGGTGATCCTGCTCATCGACCTGGCCATCGCCATCGCCCTGCTGGGCACCATGCGCTTCGTCACCGGCTGGCTGGCCAAGACCGACTCCACCGCCGAGCTGGCCAGCAAGGACAATATCGCCTTCGGCATCAGCGTGGCCGGCTCGGTCGGCGCCCTGGGCATCATGCTCACCGGCGCCATCACCGGCGAGGCGGCGCTGTCCTACAGCACCGAGGCCATCGGCATGGCCGCCTACGGCATCGCCGGCCTGCTGCTGATCAAGGCCGGCCGCTGGATCCACGACAAGGTGGCCCTGAACGCCCTGGACAAGCGCGAGCAGATCATCGACCACGGCAACGTGGCCGTGGCCCTGGTGGACGCCGCCTCCGCCATCGCCACCGCCGTGGTGATCCGCGCCGTGCTGCTGTGGGCCGAGGGCCTGACCCTGGGCACAGTGCTGTCGGTGCTGGCCGGCTTCGCCCTGTCCCAGGTGCTGCTGGTGGCCATCACCCGCCTGCGCGAGAGCGGCTACGCCAAGCGCAATCCCGGCGAGAGCCTGCAGCAGGCGCTGGTCCGCGGCGAGCTGGCGGTGGCCGTGCGTCATGCCGGCCAGCTCATCGCCACCGCCCTGGTGGTCAAGGCCGCCAGCCACTTCCTTGAGTTCAATCCCGAGGCGCTGCTGGCCACCCTGGCCACCTGGCTGGTCATCACCCTGGTGCTGGCGCTGCTGCTGACCGCCCTGGTCTGGCTGGCCCGGTCGCTGATCCTCTACCGCATCGACCTCAATAGCGAGGTGGAGCAGCAGCACAACACCGGCATCGCCGCCGTGGAGATGGCCATCAGCATCGCCATCGCCCTGATCCTCACCGCGCTGATGGTGTGACGTGGGCGAAACCCAAAGGAGGCTGTTCGACGACAGCCTGCTTATCGGCATCATGGCGGTGCTGGCCGCCTGCGGCCTGATCTACGAGTACCTGCTGTCCCATTACGCCGGCCGGGTGCTGGGCACCCTGGAGAGCGCCATCTACGCCATGATCGGCCTGATGATCGTCTCCATGGGCCTGGGCGCCTTCGCCGCCCGCAAGGTGAGCCATCCCTACCGGGGCTTCGTCTGGCTGGAGCTGGCCATCGCCCTGGTCGGCGCCAGCGCCGTGCTGGTGGTGGCGGCCCTGATCGGCTTCACCCAGCTGCTGCCGACCCTGGTGGCCGACACCTTCGCGCTGCCGCCGGACATCCGTCCCCAGGGCGGCCTGTTCGCCGTCCTGCAGAAGGCCGCCAGCTACGGCCCCTACCTGGCCGGCACATTGCTCGGCTTTTTGGTGGGCATGGAGATCCCACTGATCGCCCGGGTCCGGGAAGACGTACACCAGCGCCACCTCCAGCACAATGCCGGCACCATCTACGGCGCCGACTATATCGGCGCCGGGGTCGGTGCCGCCCTCTGGGTGCTGGTGATGCTGCGCCTGCCCATCAGCGAGGCCGCCGCCTGGACCGCCAGCCTCAACCTGGTGGCCGGCCTGGCCTTCCTGTGGCGCTTCTGGAGCCAGATGCGGCGCCCGGCGTTGCTGCTGGGCCTGCACCTGGGCCTGGCGGGCCTGGTGGCCGCCATCGGCTTCAGGGGACCGGAACTCAACCAGCAGCTGTCGGCGCTGCTGTACCAGGACAAGGTGGTGCACCAGGCCCAGACCCCCTACCAGCACCTCACCTTCACCGAACGCCTCAGCGGCAACGGCAACGCCGAGTACCGCTTCTACCTCAATGGCCGGCTGCAGTTCTCCAGCCTGGACGAACACATCTACCACCGCATGCTGGTGCATCCGGCCCTGCTGGCGGCCCGGGCGCCCAAATCGGTGCTGATCATCGGCGGCGGCGACGGCCTGGGGCTGCGCGAGGTGCTGCGCTGGGATATCGAGGAGGTCACCCTGATCGACCTGGACGAGCAGCTGCTGGCGCTGTTCCAACAGCCCGAGCAGGAGCTGCCGGGCCGGCTGGGCCGGGCCATGGCCAGGCTCAACCAGGGCAGCCTCAGGGATCCGCGCCTGACCCTGATGCCGGGGGACGCCTTTATCCGCATCGACGAGCTGGCCCAGGCCGGCCGGCGCTTCGATGCCGTGATCATCGACCTGCCGGATCCCAGCCACCCGGATCTCAACAAGCTCTACAGCCAGCAGTTCTATGCCCGGCTGCGCAACCTGCTCAGCGGCGACGGCGCCCTGGTGGCGCAGTCCACCAGCCCCTGGTTCGCCCAGAAGGCCTTCATCTCGGTGGCCAAGACCCTGGCCGCCGCCGGCTTTGCCGACGTGGCCCAGTACCATGTCAACGTGCCCAGCTTCGGGGAATGGGGCTTCAGCCTGGCGGTACCGGCCGGCCCCGGGGTGAAGGAACGGCTGGCCCGGCCACTGCCCTTCGAGGACGACTGGCTGAACAGGGACATCCTGCTGGCCGCCTTTGCCTGGCCCTCCTACTTTTACCGGGACCAGGCCGAGGTGCAGGTGAACTGGCTGGGCAGCCATGTGCTCTACCAGTACCACCAGCAGGCCTGGGCCTCGGAGCAGGGCCTCAGCAACCCGCTGTCGGGCAGTGAGTAAAAAAGATGCAGGGAAGGCTTGACATAAAATGTCAGGCTGCTAGATTGAACCACATGACATATTATGTCGAGGGAGAAAAGATGAACATCCACAAGATTGCCAACCACCTCAACAGCCTGGGCGACAACGCCGAAAGCGGCTTCAACTTTGATTGTCAGCCCATCTCCGGCGAGGTGGACGTACTGCAGGTGACCATCCAGGGTCGCGAGGAGATCCCGGTCTTCGTCTCCGTCAGCGACGACCAGATCCTGGCCATCAGCTTCCTGTGGGGCGAGGCAGAAGTGAGGGAAGAGCGCCGGGTCGAGATGCTGGAAGCCATGCTGGAAATGAACATTCCCATGCCGCTGTCCGCCTTCTCCAAGATCGGCGACAAGTACGTCATCTTTGGCGCCCTCAGCATCAACTCCAGCCTCTCGGACATCGAGCACGAACTGGCGGTGCTGTCCGAGAACGCCCTGGAAGTGATTGACGACATGAGTGATTTCCTGCGCTAACGCGCACCGACAAGTGAGGTTCCTATCATGAGCATCTTCAAGAAAGTAATGACTGCCCTGCGCGGTGGTGCGCGGGAAGTGGGCGAAGCCATAGTCGACGCCAACAGCACCCGTATCTTCGAGCAGGAGATCCGCGACGCCGAGAACCACCTGACCAAGGCCAAGCGCGACCTGACCGATGTCATGGCCAAGCAGATGGCCGCCGGCCGCGAAGTGGAGCGCCTGCGCCGCGACATCAGCGAGCACGAAGGCTATGCCAGCGCCGCCCTGGCCAAGGGTGACGAGGCCCTGGCCCTGGAAGTGGCCGAGAAGATCGCCGCCCTGGAGGCCGAGCTGTCCGAGCAGCAGGGCATACACGACAGCTTCAGCGCCAGCGCCGATCGCCTCAAGGATCTGATCAAGAAGACCGAGCGCCAGCTGGCCGACTACCAGCGCCAGCTGTCCATGGTCAAGACCACAGAGAGCGTGCAGAAGGCCACCGCCGCCATCACCGACAACTTCACCTCCTCCAACTCCAAGCTGCTCAACGCCAAGGAGTCCCTGGAGCGCATCAAGGCCAAGCAGCAGGCCTTCGACGACCGCATGCAGGCCGCCGAGCAGCTGCAGGCGGAAGATTCCGACCAGAGCCTCAAGGCCAAGCTGGAAGCGGCCGGCATCGGTCCCCAGAAGGCCTCCGCCAACTCGGTACTGGACAGGCTCAAGGCCAAGAACAACCCTCAAGGTTGATGCGTGCGAGATCCCACCAACCTTCTTTGGCGGCCCCTGGCCGCCCTTTTTGCTTGAGGTAAGCCCGTGTTTGGAAAATGGTTTGGCAACAAGGCCGCCCCGGAGCGGCAAATCCAGCGCCCCCAGGAGCTGCAGGTGGGCGACATGATCCAGCTCACCGACAGCTTCGCCCTGCCTGGCGAACTCAGGGGCAAGATGCTGCAGGTGACCGAGGTCAACACCCAGGAGTTCGAGCGCGAGCACGGCCCCGAGTTCATCCTCAAGGGCGACCAGCCAGGCCTGCTCTACCTGACCCTGGATCAGGACGACGAGACCTGGCTGTGCTTCTCCAAGCGCATCTCCCGGGAGCAGGTGGACGCCCTGTTCGGCCTGGAGGCCTTCGGCGCGCTGTTCGAGGAGCCCGGCGAGGCCCAGCTGGAGGCCAGGGCGCTGCCGGCCCTGGACGGCTGGCACGGCGACCACTATGTGCAGGACGCCTTCGCCCAGATGGGCTACTTCCATCGCCAGGACTACCGCGGCGGCCAGCCGCCGGCCCATGAGGGCCGGGATGCCGGCGAGCCCTTCGAATACTACGGCCTGGGCAGCGCCGACGAGCGCTACCGGGTCGAAGTGGAGGTCTACGAGGACGGCGAGACGGACGTCAGCCTGACCCTGGTGCGGCCCCTGTCCGACATCCGCGGCTACTTCCCGGGCCAGCACGGGCAGCCGTCATGAGCAAGAAGCCCCTGCCCGAGAAATGGCAATCCTCGGTCAAGGCCGCCAAGGCGGTGCAGGTGGCCTTCGACCTGGATGCCAGGCTGCAGTACGCCATCCGCCGCAGCGCCCTGGAGGAGGGCCTGAGCCCCTCGGATCAGATCCGCACCCTGCTGGAGCTGCCGGTCAGCCGCCGCCCGAAAAGGCCGCGCCTGACCGTGTCCCTGTCCCAGGACGACTACCGGCTGCTGGCCGAGCGCTACGGCCTGGGCATGGACGACCAGCTGGAGATCAAGCGCCGCTGCCTGGACGAGCTGGTGGAAAAGGCCGAGCTCATCGACAAGGAACTCTGACAAGGGCGCCCCAGGCGCCCTTTGTTAAGCCGGGCTGGAAATCCGCCGGCCACTCCTGAACAATGGCCGAAAACCAAGGACAGGAGCCCAATCCTTGAAAGCCCCGCTACGCATACTGCCCCCCAGCGCCTTCGAGCTGGCCATGATGGTGTTGTCCATCCTCTCCGTGGTGATCATAGTGCTGCACCAGTTCGGCCCCTTCAGCCCGGACGAGAAGGAACTGCTGCTCTATGTGGACACCGGCATCTGCCTGATCTTCCTGACCAACTTCTTCTCTGGCCTGATCAGGGCCAGCGACAAGAAGCGCTTCATCCGCACCCACTGGATCGACTTCCTGGCCTCCATCCCGGCCGTGGACGTACTCCGCTACGGGCGGATCTTCCAGGTGCTGAGGGTGATGCGGATGCTGCGGGTGGCCAACCAGGTGATCCGCCACCTGATGAAGGAAAGCGAAAGCGCGGTGCTGGCCTCCATGCTGCTGATCATGGTGGTGGTGGTGGGCGGCAGCGCCATCGCCATACTGCTGACCGAAGCCGGCCGGGAAGGCTCCAACATCGCCACCGCCGAAGATGCCATCTGGTGGTCCCTGGTCACCATCTCCACCGTCGGTTACGGCGACTATTACCCTGTGACCACCGCCGGGCGCATCATCTCCGCCGTGGTGATCATCGCCGGGGTGTCGCTGTTTGGCGGCCTGTCGGGCCTGGTGGCCTCCAAGCTGCTGCACCCCAAGACGGAAGAATCCCTGGAGGAATCGGAAAGGCACCTGGCGGCCAGCGAAGACCGCCATATGGCGGACATGAAGGCGCACCTGGCCGAGATGAAAAACGAAATGTCCTCCCTGAAGGAGGACATTCGCGAGCTCAAGTCACTGCTGAAAAGTCAGGGCCAGTAGACCGGCAGCTGCATCAGCTGGCGCCTGGACTGCTCCATGGCCAGCATCAGCGAGTCGCGCTTGCGCCTGAGCCAGCGGCCCAGCTGCTCTTCTTCGTCCTCTTCCAGATCCAGGCGCCTGGCCAGCTGCTCTATGCCGTCCAGGCGCTTGAGCTCCTCCAGGCCCAGGCCCAAGTCCTCCAGCAGCTGCAGGAAGGGCTGGGCGGCGGCGCCGTCGTACAGCCTTAGGAAGGTCCTGGCCACAGTAGCGGCCTTGAGGATACGGCTCTCCTGGTCCTGCAGATCCGGCCGGCTCAGCTCCGGCTTGAGGTGCTTCTTCAGCTCCCCATGGGTCCTGGCCAGCTGGGTGTCGGCGAACCACTTCACCGGCTTGTCCAGCTGTGCCAGGGCCTTGTCGTCCAGCTCCGGGCGCCAGCCTCTTTGCAGGGCGAAGCTCAACGCCGCCAGCTTGAGCTGGCTGTAGCGCTGGCTGCGCACCAGGGCCACGAAACGCTGGGGCGGCGGCAGGGAATGGAGGCGGCTCTCGGCCTGGGCCAGCAGCGCCTCCTTGGCCAGGACCTTTTTCAGGAAGGCGCCCTTGCCTTCCAGCACCTTGCTGATCCTGGCCAGGGCCTGGCCGGCCTGGAGTTCGTCGCTGAGCCACTGACATTCCTGGCGCAGCTCGCTGGAGGCCTTGCGCGGCACCAGGGCCCCGAACAGCTGCAGCACCTGGCGGAAATACTGCAGGGCCCTGTCCAGCTCCACCAGAAAACGGGGATCCTGGGTCAGGGCCAGGGCATCCTCGCCCTGCTGCCACTGCTCCAGGGCGCTGAGCAGCGCCGCCTGCAGCACCTGGTCATTACCCATGCGCCGGCCCGCCCTGGGCGCCTTGGCCTTGACGGCCAGGGTCGGCATGCCCTGGGCCACCCAGTGGCCGCGGGCGGCCTTGGACAGGCCCATCATCTGCACCCCGTCCTGGGCCAGCAGCTTGCCGGCCAGGGCCAGCAGGGCGTCCACGTCGCCGCCGACCAGCTCCAGCTCCAGTTCGCGAATGGGCAGCACCAGGCCGCCGGCCTCCACCTGGCCCATGTCCAGGGCTATTTCGATGCGGTTGCTGCCGTCGGACACCAGCCAGGTACGACGTTCGAAGTGGGTGCAGAACTGTTCGGTCAGGGACTGTTGCAGGCCAGCGAGGTCGGTGCCGTCCGGCCAGATCTCGGCGGGGAAATCCGCCAGCACCGGCACATCCCCTGCCAGCGGCAGGTTGTATTCGGGCCTTTGGCTGAGGCCGGCCACGCCGGTGCCGGCGGTCTTGAGGGTCTGTTCCCTGTGCTCGCCGGCCTGGCGGATGCGCAGGCCCATGCCCCAGGCCTTGAGCTGCCTGTCGTCGGTATCGAAGTAGCGATTGCGGAGCTGGCGGGGGCTGCCTTCGGATTCGACCTTGAGGCCGGCCAGCACCGGCTCCAGCCAGGCCAGGGGATCGACGGCGTCGGAAAAACTCAGCTTTATTTCGGTTTCTGTGCCCATTTTTGGCTTTTATTACCGGGGGTTCGACGCCGATTATAGCCAGAGCCCTGGTAAAATAGCAGCCGTTACAGTTTTATTAAGAAATGACATGGGGTACCATGCGCGCCGCATTGACATGATGCCCAAAAATCCATCAAACAAAGGTGCAACAGCATGCCTGCAAACAGCATCCTGGGCCTCTTCGCCAAGTCGCCCATCCGGCCACTGCAGCAACACATCGACAAGGTACACGAGTGCTGCACTAGCCTGCTGCCCTTCTTCGACGCCGTCATGGCGGAGGACTGGGACAAGGCCGAGTCCCTGCGCAACACCATCTCGGCGCAGGAAAAGGAAGCCGACCAGCTCAAGCGGGAGATCCGTCTGACCCTGCCTTCCGGCCTCTTCATGCCGGTGGAACGGACCGACCTGCTGGATCTGGTAAAACACCAGGACAGGATCGCCAACAAGGCAAAGGACATCGCCGGCCGTGTCATCGGCCGCCAACTGCGCATACCCCAGGAATTCGCCGGTGAATTCCGCCAGTACCTGGAGCGCTGCATCGACGCCACCGCCCTGGCCAAGGAAGCCATCAACGAGCTGGATGAACTGCTGGAAACCGGATTCCGTGGCCGCGAGGTCGATCTGGTCAACCGCATGATCAGCAAGCTCGACAAGATCGAAGACGACACCGACCGCCTGCAGGTGAGCCTGCGCCGCCAGTTGCTGGCCATCGAAGCCAACCTCAACCCGGTCGATGTCATGTTCCTCTACTCCATCCTGGAATGGGTAGGCGATCTGGCCGACCGCGCCGAAAGCGTGGGCTCCCGCCTGGAACTGATGCTGGTTCGCAGCTAACAGGAATTCATCATGGATATCATTGCTAACTACGGCACCGAGCTGGTGCTGCTGGCCGGCTTTTTCGGCTTTTTGATGGCCTGGGGCATCGGCGCCAACGACGTGGCCAACGCCATGGGCACCTCGGTGGGCACCAAGTCCCTGACCATCAAGCAGGCGATCATCATCGCCATGGTCTTCGAGTTCGCCGGTGCCTACCTGGCCGGCGGCGAGGTGACCTCCACCATCCGCAAGGGCATCATCGACACCAACGCCTTCGTCGGCCACGGCGATACCCTGGTGCTGGGTATGATCGCCTCGCTGCTGGCGGCCGGCCTGTGGCTGATCCTGGCCTCCCATAACGGCTGGCCCGTGTCCACCACCCACTCCATCATCGGCGCCATCATCGGCTTCGCCGTGGTCGGCGTGGGCATGGAAGCGGTGCAGTGGGACAAGACCCTGGGCATCGTCGGCTCCTGGATCATCACCCCGGCCCTGTCCGGCTTCATCGCCTACATGACCTTCGTGTCGGTGCAGAAGCTGATCTTCGACACCGAAGAGCCGCTCAAGAACGCCAAGCGCTATGTGCCCTTCTACATGTTCCTGACCGCCTTCGCCATCTGCCTGGTGACCATCAAGAAGGGCCTCAAGCACGTGGGCCTGCACCTGACCGATGGCCAGGGCATTCTGGCCTCCCTGGCCGTGTCTGCGGTGGTCATGGCCCTGGGCTACTTCTTCATCGGCCGCCAGAAGTACAACCCGTCCGATGACAAGGAGATGCACTTCTCCAACGTGGAGAAGGTGTTCGCCATCCTGATGGTGCTGACCGCCTGTGCCATGGCCTTTGCCCACGGCTCCAACGACGTGGCCAACGCCATAGGCCCGCTGTCTGCCGTGGTCTCCGTGGTCGAGGCCGGCGGCGCCGTGGCGGCCAAGTCCGCCATCGCCTGGTGGATCCTGCCCCTGGGCGCCTTCGGCATCGTACTGGGCCTGGCCGTCATGGGCCACAAGGTCATGGCCACAGTGGGTACCGGCATCACCCACCTGACCCCCAGCCGTGGTTTTGCCGCCCAGTTCGCCACCGCCGTGACCGTGGTGCTGGCCTCCGGCACCGGCCTGCCCATCTCCACCACCCAGACCCTGGTGGGCGCGGTGATGGGCGTGGGCCTGGCCCGGGGTATCGCCGCCCTGAACCTCAGCGTCATCCGCAACATAGTGGTGTCCTGGGTGGTGACCCTGCCGGCGGGCGCGGCCCTGTCCATCGTCATCTACTTCATCCTGTCCGGCATCGTCCGCGGCTGAAGCACCCCGGTTCGGCCAGACAGCCGAACCGCTCCAAAGGCCATGGCACCGCCATGGCCTTTTTGTTGCGCGCTCCCCGGGCGCGGCCTGATCCCGGGCTGAACAAAAGGGGCCCCTGCCCTTGCCATGGCCCCCGCGACTTTCTAGGATGTGCAGCTAACACATTCAACCATCACCAAAATTCCATGTTGAAACGCGTGCTGCTTGCCTGCCTGGCCCTGATGGCGCCAGTGCTGATGTCGACGCCGGCCCAGGCCGCCGAACAGGCCTACATCAGCGAAGACATCTTTATCTATGTCCATTCCGGCCCCTCCCGCCAATACCGCATCATCGGCTCCATCACCGCCGGCGAGCCGGTGACCGTGCTGGAAAGGGCCGAGGAGTTCATCAAGGTCAAGGGCGCCGACAAGGAAGGCTGGGTGGAAAGCCGCTACGTGACCGAACAGGCCAGCTTCCGCATCACCGGGCCCCGCCTGCAGCAGCAGTTGGCCCAGGCCCGTGCCGAGATCGACCGGCTCAGCAGCGGCAAGAACGCCCTGGGCAGCGAGCTAAACGACATGCAGGACCAGAACCAGCGCCTGAACGCCATGGTCAAGCAGCAGAGCGCCAGGATCGCCGAGCTGGAAGCCCAGGTGGCCAGCATGGATCAGTCCAACCTGATGGGCTGGTTCCTCTACGGTGGCGGCGTGGCCGGTGGCGGCCTGATCCTGGGCCTTTTGCTGCCGCTGTTGATACCGCGCAAGAAACGCAAGGACATGTGGGCTTAACCTCCATCCAGGCCCCGGAAAAAGACGCAGCGTGCCCCAGGCCGCTGCGTTTTTTTATGGCTAAACTCTGACCAGTTTGAGCGGTCAGATTATTGCGACGAAAAGCGGTTTTCATCGCACTTGAATATTGTATACTTCGCCAAATTTTAGCCGTCTCGATGGCGGTAGGTTCACGCCTTTGGCCGGCCCGTTCGGGCCGGGCCTTGTTGCAAGGTAATTGCCCATGTTCAATGCAAGCCAAGTCATAGCGCCTGATTACCAGGTTCCCGACCTCGCCACCCTGCGCCAAATCATCACCGACAACTACGCGGTGGACGAGGAAGCCTACGTGGCCGAGCTGCTCAAGCTGGTTCCCAGCGAAGACGAGCGGACCGCCAGGGTGACCCGGGACGCCGACCACCTGGTGACCAAGGTGCGCCAGCACCACAAGGCCGGTGAAGGCATAGACGCCTTCCTGCAGCAGTACAGCCTGGAGACCCAGGAAGGCATCATCCTGATGTGCCTGGCCGAGGCCCTGCTGCGCATCCCCGACGCCGACACCGCCGAGGCGCTGATCAAGGACAAGCTGTCCGGCGCCGACTGGGCCAAGCACTTCAAGCAGTCCGAGTCGCTGCTGGTCAACGCCTCCACCTGGGGCCTGATGCTGACCGGCAAGGTGCTGAACCTGGACCGCAACATCGACGGCAGCCCCGCCAACCTCCTCAACCGCATGATCAACCGCCTCGGTGAGCCGGTGGTGCGCAAGGCCATGTACGCGGCCATGAAGATCATGGGCAAGCAGTTCGTACTGGGCCGCAACATCAATGAGGCCCTCAAGGCGTCACGCAAGTCCCGCAAACAGGGCTACACCCACTCCTACGACATGCTGGGCGAGGCGGCCCTGACCATGAAGGACGCCGAGCGTTACTTCAGCGAGTACGCCAACGCCATCCAGGCCCTGGGCCAGGAGCAGTACGACGAGTCCGAGGCGCCGCGCCCGACCATCTCCATCAAGCTGTCCGCCCTGCATCCCCGCTACGACGTGCAGAACCAGGATCGCGTGGTCACCGAGATGGTGGACATCGTCTCCCGCCTGGTGCAGCTGGCCCGCGACAACAACGTCGGCCTGCAGATCGATGCCGAGGAAGCCGATCGCCTGGAGCTGTCCCTGGATCTGTTCGAGAAGGTCTACCGCGGCCCGGCCGCCAAGGGCTGGGGCAACTTCGGCATAGTGGTGCAGGCCTATTCCAAGCGCGCCCTGCCGGTGCTGCTGTGGCTGACCCGCCTGGCCAAGGAGCAGGGCGACCTGATCCCGGTGCGCCTGGTCAAGGGCGCCTACTGGGACACCGAGCTCAAGCTGTGCCAGCAGGCCGGCCTGGCCGGCTACCCGGTCTATACCAGGAAGGCCGGCACCGACTGTTCCTACCTGGCCTGTGCCCGCTTCCTGCTCAGCGACCACACCAAAGAAGCCATCTACCCGCAGTTCGCCAGCCACAACGCCCAGACCGTGGTGGCCATCAAGGATATGGCCGCAGGCCGTCCCTTCGAATACCAGCGCCTGTGGGGCATGGGCGACGAACTCTACGACACCGTCCTGGAAGAGAACCCGGGCCAGCCGGTGCGCATCTACGCCCCCGTGGGCAACCACAAGGATCTGCTGCCCTACCTGGTACGCCGCCTGCTGGAAAACGGCGCCAACAGCTCCTTCGTCCACAAGCTGGTGGATCCCAAGACCCCGGTGGCCAGCCTGGTCGCCCACCCGGTCGAGACCCTGAGCGCCCAGCCCAGCCTGGCCAACCACAAGATCCCGCTGCCGGCAGACATCTACGGCACCCGTAAGAATTCCGGAGGTATCAACTTGCATATCCAATCCGAGGCCCAGCCCTTCATCGAGGCCATGGCGCCCTTCAAGGACCACCAGTGGCAAGGCGCCAGCATCGTCGGCGGCCAGGACATGGCCGGCAAGGCCGTGGAGGTCCGCTCGCCCCAGAACAACGAGGATCTGGTCGGTACCATCCAGTGGGCCCAGGAAGACGCCGTCGACAAGGCCCTGGAACTGGCCCACGGCGCCTTCCCGCGCTGGAACAGCACCCCGGTCGAAGAGCGCGCCCAGGCCCTGGAGAAGCTCGCCGACCTGATGGAAGAGCACCAGGCGGAGCTGATCGCCATCGTCACCCGCGAAGCCGGCCGCATCCTCCAGGACGGCATCGACGAGGTGCGCGAGGCCGTGGACTTTTGCCGCTACTACGCCGCCCAGGCCCGCACCCTGTTCAACGGCGCCGAACTGCTGCCGGGACCGACAGGCGAACTGAACGAGCTGTTTGTCCAGGGCCGCGGCGTCTTCGTCTGCATCAGCCCCTGGAACTTCCCCCTAGCCATCTTCATGGGCCAGGTGGCCGCGGCCCTGGCCACCGGCAACACCGTCATCGCCAAGCCCGCCGAGCAGACCTGCCTGGTAGGCTACCGTGCCATCCAGCTGGCCCTGGAAGCGGGCATCCCCGCCGACGTGCTGCAGTTCCTGCCCGGTGACGGCGCCACCGTCGGCGCCCGCCTGACCGCCGACGAGCGCGTGGCCGGCGTGGTCTTCACCGGCTCCACCCAGACCGCCAAGATCATCAACCGCACCCTGGCCGGCCGCGAAGGCCCGATCGTGCCGCTGATCGCCGAAACCGGCGGCCAGAACGCCATGATCGTCGACTCCACCGCCCTGCCCGAACAGGTGGTCAACGACGTCATCGGCTCTTCCTTCACCTCCGCCGGCCAGCGCTGCTCCGCCCTGCGGGTGCTCTACCTCCAGGACGACATCGCCGAGCGGGTACTGGAGCTGCTCACCGGCGCCATGCAGGAGCTGGTGATCGGCGACCCCTGGCAGTACAAGACCGACATCGGCCCCGTCATCGACCAGGACGCCAAGGCCGAGCTGGACGCCCACCTGGCCGCCGTCACCCAGAGCGGCAAGCTGATCGCCGAAGCCCCCATGCCGGCCGAGACCGCCAAGGGCTCCTTCGTCACCCCCACCGCAGTGGAAATTGGCGGCATCGAGGAGCTGAGCAAGGAGAATTTCGGTCCCATACTGCACGTGGTCCGCTACCGGGCCCAGGATCTGGACAAGGTCATCGACGCCATCAACGGCACCGGCTACGGCCTGACCCTGGGGATCCACACCCGTAACGAGTCCAAGGCCATGGCGATCGCCGACAAGGCCAATGTGGGCAACTGCTACATCAACCGCAACCAGATCGGCGCCATGGTCGGCACCCAGCCCTTCGGCGGCCAGGGCCTGTCCGGCACCGGTCCCAAGGCCGGCGGTCCCCACTACCTGTACCGCTTCGTGACCGAGAAGACCCGCACCAACAACATCACCGCCGTGGGCGGCAACGCCACCCTGCTGAGCCTGGGCGACGACTGAGCTCGCTCACCATGACGACAAAGCCGCGGCAACTGCCGCGGCTTTTTTCTTTAAAAAACAAACAGTAGAATGCCCGTTTCTCGTCAAAACAAGGAAGTACCATGAAAAAAGCACTGACCCTTTCCTGCCTTGCCCTGCTGTCCCTGAGCGTCCAGGCCAAGGACGACTATTATGACGGCCGCTATGTCCTGGCCGACGGCGCCTTCCTCGGCACCGAGCTGGGCAGCCACAACCTGAACCTCAAGGCCCTCAGCGGCGGCGTCGGTTACCAGTTCAACCCCCACCTGGGGATCGAAGCCCGCTTCCTGGCCGGCCTGGCCGACGACAGCTTCAACAACGGCGCCGGCCGCACCACACTCAAGCTGGAAAGCGGCTGGAGCGGCTACCTGGTCCCCACCCTGCCCCTGAACGAGCAATGGGGTCTCCATGCCCTGCTCGGCGTCAGCCGGCTCAAGGTAAGGCTGGATGACGGCATCAGCAGCCTGGATGGCTCAGAGGACGACTTCAGCTACGGTCTGGGTGCCCAGTTCCACTACTCCCGCCATGGCCGGCTCAGCCTGGAGTACGTCAGCCTGCTCGACAAGCACGGCCTGAAGGTCGACAGCCTCAACCTGGGCCTGCGTTACCACTTCTAAGGCCCCGGCAGCAAAAAGCCCGGCCTGCGCCGGGCTTTTTTGAGCCAAAACAAATTGACACAAAATGTTCATCAAACGCCTTGCCCGGCTCCCCGGCAATGCCTTAGGATTGCCCCGCTTTTTCCTTTATCAGCAATAACATGGAGTACGTTATGAAAAAGCTTATCACCGCAGCCGCTCTGGTTCTGGCCTCCACTTCCGCCCTGGCCGCCCAAGGCCCCTACATCGGCGCCCATTACAGTGCCCTGGAAGTCGAAGACAGCGGCTTCGACGTCGATCTGGGCGTGCTGGGTGCCCAGGCCGGTTACAACTTCAACGAGTTCTTTGCCATCGAAGGCCGCCTGGGCTTTGGCATCTCCGATGACAGCATCTTCGGTACCGACGTGGAGCTGGAAAACTACTATGGCGCCTACCTGGTGCCCCAGTTCCAGTTCAACGAGGTCTTTGGTGCCTATGCCCTGCTGGGTTTCACCAAGGGCAAGATCAAGGTTTCCGGTTTTGGCTCCGACAGCGAAGACGATTTCGGCTACGCCATCGGCGCCCGCTTCAATGTGGCCGAGAATGCCAACCTGTTCGTGGAATACGGCCAGCTGATGGACACCCATGGTGTCGAATTCAACACCGTCACCGCCGGTTTCAACTACCGCTTCTAAGCTTCGCTCTTGGAAGAAAAGCCGCGGCAGTTGCCGCGGCTTTTTTATTGTACCGGCCAGTCGGTCAGGGCATTCAGCCACTGGCGGCGGCCACCATGGGCCAGCTCGGCCCCTTCGGCGGCGATACTGACCACCACCACCCCGGGTACCAGGCTGTCACCTTCACGAAGCTGCCGGCCGTTGAGCCTGATCCAGCGCTCGGCCGGCACCGAGGCGTAGAAATGGCCGGTATAGCGGATGGGCGGCAGCTCCGGGGCCACGGCGGTCACGGGCGGCGGCAGCCGCGGCACCTCCAGCCTGGGTTTCGGCTTCGGCACCAGGAAGGGATCCGGGATGGCCGGCTTCGGCTCGGCCTGAATTGAAACGGACCGCACCTTTGGCTCGGCCGGGGCAGGTGTCGCCCGCTCGGGCGCCAGGGTCTTCGCGTCGGGGCCTTGAGCCATTGCCATGGCCCGGATGCTCGGCCAGGCCCAATGACCGGCCAGGCCCAGCAAGGCCAACAGCAGCACCAGCAACGCCCGGCTCAGCCAGAGCCGGCCGTCGAACAGGAAGCCGCCCCGGCCGGGTTGCGTTTCCGGCAGGGCCTGCTGCTGCCTGAGGGCCTTGGCCAGCAGGCTCATCCGTTTTGCTCCAGGGTCGGCCCCGGCTTGCCCAGCACCATGTTCAGGCGCACCAGGGTGTTCTCGCCGGCCAGGCCGTCGGCCTTCAGGCCCTGGCGGGCCTGGAAGCGCCGCACCCGCTCCAGCAGCCGGGCATCATAGGGGGAAGCCAGGGCCGGCTCGCCATCGACCTGGCTCAGGGCCTGGGCCAGCCAGTCCACCAGGGGGCCGCTCATGCCCGGCGCCAGCGGCTCGCTGAAACCGGCCGGCGGCTGCCACAGCAGCATGGCCTGGCCCCGGTAGTGGCCGTCCAGCCAGTTGGCATCGACCTGGTATTGTCCCTGGCTGAGCCTGAGCCCGTAGCGGCCGTCCTCGACCCTGTCCAGCAGCCCATAGAAGCGCTCGCCGCTGTCGTCCAGCAGCTCCAGCACCGCCGGCCGGCCCAGGGCGATCAGCTCCCGCCAGGGCAGATGCTGGCGCAGGCAGCGCAGGCCCACCAGCTGTGCCTGCTGGCAGGGCTCGCCCGTGGGGATGGCCATGCCCCAGCGCCGGAACAGCTTGTCGAAGGCGGCCAGGGAGATCCTGTCCCTGTCCCCCGGCAGCACCGTCATCACCGCCGGCTTTGCCAGGGTTTGGGCGGCGGCAGGGGGCTCGGCGGCCGGCTGCACGCTTTCGCCCCCGGGCCAGAAGAAAAACAGCGCCGTGGCCCCCAGGGCGGCACCGGCGGCCAGCCCCAGCCAGGGCGTGGCGGTGCGGGGCTCGGCGGGGTCCTGCAGCACCTCCCGGGCGGCCAGCGCCAGGGTCCTGCTGTCGACCCTGTCCTTCTCCAGGCCATAGGCCCCCAGCAGGGCCCGATCGCAGAGCAGGTTGATCAGCCGCGGTATGCCGCCGCTGTGGCGGTGCAAGGCGCGGATGGCGGCGCCGGTAAAGAGCGGCGCCTCGCGCCCGGCGATGCGCAGCCGGTGGCGCACATAATGGCCGGTGTCCTTGCGACCAAGCGGCAGCAGGTGATAGCGGGCGGTGATACGCTGGGACAGCTGCCTGAGCTCCCGGCGCCGAAGCAACTGGTTCAGCTCCGGCTGGCCGATCAGGATCACCTTGAGCAGCTTCTGGGTGTCGGTCTCCAGGTTGGTCAGCAGCCTGAGCTGCTCCAGCACCGACACCTTGAGGTGCTGGGCCTCGTCCACCAGCAACACCGTCTGGCGGCCCTTTTGGTGGTTTTCCAGCAGGAAGGCCTGGATCACGTCGGTGAGCTGCTTGAGGCTGGGCTGGTCCGGGTAGGGGATCTTCAGCTCGTCGCAGAGGCTGGCCAGCAGCTCGGTCTCGGTGAGCATGGGGTTGAGGATGAAGGCCAGATCGGTGTGCTCGGGCAGCTCCTTCAAGAGCCGCCGCGATACCGTGGTCTTGCCGGTGCCCACCTCGCCGGTCAGCATCACGAAGCCGCCCGTTTCCCTGAGCCCGAACATCAGGTGCGCCAGGGCCTCCCGGTGCCGTTCGCTCATGTAGAGGAACTGGGGGTTGGGGGCGATGGAAAAGGGGTTCTCGCTGAGCTGGAAATACGACTCGTACATGACGGCGGCATTGTTATCGAATTGCTGCCTATGGTTGCCTGCAAGGCGCCCGAAGGCAAGGGTATAATGGCGCAAAGCCAAGATGGAGCAGGTCAGTGCAGATTTATTTGGTGGGGGGCGCGGTCAGGGACCAGCTGCTGGGCCTTCCCGTAAAGGACAGGGACCATGTGGTGGTGGGCGCCACGGTCGACGAGATGCTGGCCCTGGGCTACCAGCAGGTGGGCCGGGACTTCCCGGTGTTCCTGCACCCCGTGACCCGTGAGGAGCACGCCCTGGCCCGCACCGAGCGCAAGGCCGGCCACGGCTATACCGGCTTCACCGTCCATGCCGCCCCGGACGTGACCCTGGAAGCGGATCTGCGTCGCCGCGACCTCACCATCAACGCCATGGCCCTGGCCGAGGACGGCGTCCTGGTGGATCCCTTCGGCGGCCGCGCCGATCTTGAGAACAGGCTGCTGCGCCATGTGTCCCCGGCCTTTGCCGAGGATCCGCTGCGGGTACTCAGGGTGGCCCGCTTCGCCGCCCGCTTCGCCCACCTGGGCTTTCGGGTCGCCGACCAGACCCGGGCGCTGATGCGCCACATGTGCCAGTCCGGGGAGCTGGAGCACCTGACCCCGGAGCGGGTCTGGAAGGAGCTGGAAGGGGCCCTGCTGAGCCCCTCCCCCCAGGTGTTCTTCCAGGTGCTTCGGGACTGCGGCGCCCTCAAGGTGCTGATGCCGGAGCTGGACCGGCTGTTCGGCATCCCAGCCCCGGCCAAGTGGCACCCGGAAATCGATACCGGCGTCCACGCCCTGATGGTCATCGAGCAGGCCGCCGGGCTGTCGGATTCGCTCAGGGTGCGCTTCGCCGCCCTCTGCCACGACTTCGGCAAGGGCAAGACTCCGCCCGAGAAGTGGCCCAGCCACCACGGCCACGGCCAGCTGGGGCTTCCGCTTATCCGCGACTTCTGCCAGCGGCTGCGGGTACCCAACGACTGCCGGGATCTGGCGCTGCTGGTGTCGGATCTGCACTGCACCATCCACAAGGCCGCCGAGCTGCGCCCGGCCACGGTGATCAAGGTGTTCGACAAGCTGGACGCCTGGCGCAAGCCCCAGCGGGTGGAAGAGCTGCTGCTGTGCTGCGTGGCCGACTTCAAGGGTCGCACCGGCTTCGAGGCGCTGGACTACGAGCAGGCCGACATCATGCGCCGCTATTTTGCCGCCGCCAGGGCGGTGGATGTGCAGGCCATAGTGGCCCAGGGATACCAGGGCAGCGCCATCGGCGAGCAGGTGCGCCGACAGCGCGTGCGCCAGGTGGCGGCGTTACGCCAGGCTCAGGAAGGCGATCAGCCCCAGGCCCAGTAGCAGCCGGTAGACAACGAAGGGCAGCATGCCCAGGCGATCCAGCAGCTTCAGGAACCAGTGGATGCAGGTGATGGCGCTGATGAAGGACACCAGGGCGCCCAGGCCGATCAGCTGCCAGTTGACCGCCTCGCCGGCCTTGATCAGCTTCATGCCCTCGTAGCCGCCGGCCATGACGATGGCCGGGATCGACATCAGGAAGGAAAAGCGCGCCGCCGCGGTGCGGTTCAGGCCCAGCATCAGCGCCGCCGTCATGGTGATGCCGGAGCGGGAGGTGCCGGGAATGAGCGCCAGGGCCTGGGCCAGGCCAATGAGCATGGCCCCGCCCCAGCCGGCCTGGTGCTCGTCCTTGACCTGGCGGGCGCGGGCGTCGGCCCACCACAGCAGGCCGGCGAAGATCAGGGTGGTGGCGGCGATCACCCAGGCACTCCTGAGGTGTTCTTCGATGAAGTCGGCCCCCAGCAGGCCGAACAGGCCCAGCGGTATGGTGGCCAGCACGATCTGCCAGGCCAGGCGGCCGTCCTGGTCCAGCTTGCCGGTGAAGGAGGCCAGCCAGGCCAGCGTCATCCGCCCCACCTCCTGGCGGAAGTAGATCAGCACCGCCGCCAGGGTGCCCACATGCACGGCCACGTCGAAGGCCAGGCCCTGATCCTGCCAGCCCAGCACCTGGGACGGCAGCACCAGGTGGGCGGAGGAGGAAATGGGCAGGAATTCGGTCAGGCCCTGGATCAGGGCCAGCATCAGGGTTTCGAACCAGGTCAAGGTCAAGACTCCGTCTTGGGGGCCCAGTCAAAGGGCCGCTTCCACAATTGTTGCGGGGCGTCGAAACGCGCCCAGAGGTCACCCAGGGTGTCGGTCGTGCCGGGCAGCTCCAGCTCGGGCGCCAGCTCCGCCAGGGGCCAGAGCACGAAGGCGTGGCGGGTGATCTCCGGCCTGGGCAACACCACCGGCTCCAGGGTGCAGAGCTGGTCGTAGAGCAGCAGATCCAGATCCAGGATCCGCGGCGCCAGCTTCTTGATGCTGTCCTGGCGGCCCAGGGCGAATTCGATGCCTTTCAGCTTCGCCACCACGGCGGCCAGATCCAGGGCCGTGTCGGTGGCCACCACCAGGTTGATGAAGTTGTCGGAGACAAAGCCCACCGGCTCGGCCTCGAACACCGGCGACAGGGTCAGTGTGCCAAAGGCCTGCTGAAGGGCGTCCAAACCGGCGCGGATATGCTGCTCCGGTTCGATATTGGAGCCCAGGCTGATGTAGATCCTGGCCATCAGGGGCGGCTGCCCCGCTCGATGACCAGGCCAACGTTGCGGGCATTGGCCACGGCGCCGGGCTTGGACAGCCTCAGGCGCAGCCATTTGACGCTGAACTCGGCCATGACGCCGGCGGCGATGCGCTCGGCCAGGGTTTCGATCAGCTCGAACCGATGCTGCTGGGTATAGTCGGTGATCCACTGGGAGACGCTGGCGTAGCACAGGGCCTGGCCGTAGTCGTCGCCCCGGGCGGCGGCCGCGATGTCGCTGGCCATCTCCAGGTCGAAGACGAGCTTGCGCTGCTGGGTCTTTTCCCAGTCGTAGATGCCGATCACGGCATAGACTTCCAGGCCTTCGATAAAGATGCTGTCCATCTTGCTGATCCCTGTGGGGGCACCTTGCCCGGCCCCAAAAGGCCGCCGCGCCGGCGGCGCGGGTCGGGCCCGGAGTTTACCCCATACGCCGGGGCGATAAAACCAAGACACCGGCCACAAAAAAGGGCCTTCCCGAAGGAAGGCCCTTTGCCGTAAGGGGCTGGGGTTAGCGCGGCCGGCGGCGCAGGCCGGCCAGGCCCAGGGCCAGTGCCATCAGCCAGCCGAAGGAGCCACCACCGCTGCCCTGTTCCGGCTGGGGCTTGGGCTCGGGATCCGGGGTGATCGGATCCACACCGTCCGAATGCACGGTCAGCATGAAGCTGGTACTGGCGGCGTCAGAGGGATAGGCCAGATCAAAGACGGTCACCGTCACCTCGGTGCTGCCGTGCCAATGTGCCTCCGGGGTGATGGCAAAGGTGCTGCCGCTCTCGCTGCCCTGTACCGTGGCGCTGATGTGCTCGCCTTCCACCTTGATGCCGTTGGCGGTGCCCTTCACATCGTTGTAGTGCACCACCAGGCCTTCCAGAGTGCCGTTCTCGTCCATCTCCTGGTCGGACAGGGCCGCCAGCTGGATGTTGCTGGGGGCACTCAACACGTGGCTGACGGTGACCAGCTCGGAGTCGGCGAACTGGCTGTCGACGGTCACGGCGTTGTCCAGGCCGACGGCGTTGGCGCTGACCCGGGCCGAGAAGCTCAACGTCAGGGCGGACTGCTCGGGGCCGCGGTAATCGGCGCAGATCACCATGCCTTCCTGGACGTGCTCATCCACGTCGTTGTAGGCCACGCCGTCGTTAAGCCAGCCGCCCTGGGGAGCGAAGGTGCCACGTTCGCCGTTATAGCCGTGCAGGCCGACGGAGCCGATATGGCCGTTGGCGGACTGCAACGTCTTGTAGGCGAAGATGATCTCCGGGGTACCCTCGGCAAAGTCGATGTCGGTGGCCACTATGGTCTCGGCATTGAACCTGGCGTCCGGATCCGGGTTGCTGTTGATCAGGAAGTGACGCCACTCCTGGCCGCCATCCCACTGGAACACATAGTGCTTGCCGGTGATGATGCCGTACACCACATTGTTCCAGCGGCCGCTGCTCCAGTCGAAGCTGGCCTCGGGCATCATCACGTCACCGCGCCACAGCGGCGCCACCATGGTGTCCGGGAAGCTCTGGAAGACGTCGGTGAAGGGGTAATGGAAGTTGAAGAACTCCGGCATCATGTCGAACTGCAGGTAGCCGAAGGGCGAGATCCCCAGCACGTCCTGGCCGTACATTTCCGGGTTGGCGTACAGGGGCACATGGGGCAGGCCGCTGGCCGCCAGCGGGATATACAGCACCTGGTTGGAGCGGCCACTGATGCCCATATGAGCGTAGCCTTCGGAGGCCAGATCGTAGAAGGCCGGATCGTCGCCGTAGGGCACCTTGCAGGTGGCGTCGGTGAGGTTGTCGGTGAACACATAGTGGCGCTTCATGCCCAGGGAGGACGGCTGCGCCGAGTCGATGCGGATGACGTTGCCGTCGACCGTGAGGTCTTCGCCATAGCTGCCGATGCCGCCCACCACGACGCTGTCTTCCAGCAGCTGCAGGCCCTCGGCCAGGGTGGTGCTGAGGCTGAACTCGCGCTCACCGCCCAGCAGGTTGGGTGCCAGGGTGACGGTGAAGTCGACCCGATCACCGGCCTTGGCGGCGGTCTGAGACGCTTCTATCTGGGTGTCGCCGCCCATGTGCTGCAGCTTGACGGCCATGTCGCCCAGGTTGTCACTGTTGTAGGCGTCGCTGCCCAGGCCGACCATGGCGTAGTAGACGTCCCCTTCCTGGGCATCCGGCAGCTGCGTAGTTGAGCCTGACATTGTAGGGGATAATGCCGTCGGTGCTGGCCGGGCCTTCCAGGCTGAGGTTGCCGCTGTCGCCGGCGGTGACGATGCCCAGGGCCAGGCTGAAGTCGTCGGCCAGGTTCTTGGGATCCTCGTATTCCCACTTGTAGTTACCCACTGTCACCCAATAGCGGCCCGGCAGCGGATCGTTGACGGCGCAGTAGTCGCCGGCGTCGGTCCAGGAATAGCAGAGGGCCTCGTCGCTCCACTGGATCTGGCCATCACCGTTGAGGTCCATGCCCATGTCCACCGCCGTGTAGGCATTGGCGTCAGCGGACAGCACTTCCCAGACGATGCGCCTGGTGCCTTCGGGCACGTCGAAGAACAGCACCTTGTGGTTGCCGGCCTCCAGCTCCTCGACCGTCCTGAAGGTGTCACGGAAGTCGCGGTTGTCGGCACGCTGCAGCTGGAGGTCGAAGCGCTCGCCCTTGGCCAGGCCGTCCACCCGGTAGTTGAAGGACTGGATCTCGGCGGTGTCCAGCTCCGGGGTCAGCAGGTGGCCCTGCTGGCGGTGGATGGCGCCGGACAGCTCCTGGGGCAGGTTGTCGCCGCTGTAACGCACGCCCAGCGGCAGGTGCTGCAGGGGCAGGCCGTCATTCTGCGGGGTCAGGGTCACGGCGCCCTGGACCAGGAGCTGCGAGGCGTCGGCACCCAGGGCCTCGACCTCGAGGATCTTGGCGGTGACGCTGATCACCTGGCTCTCGCCGGCGCGCAGGCTGAACTGCTTGGGCGACACCTCCATCTCCAGCATGGGCGCCCCTTCCATGGCCAGCGGCTGGCCATCCACTGTCCAGCTGCCGTCCTGGGTGGCGGTGACGGTACGCATCCAGGTGCAGGTGCCGGCACAGGCGCCGTTGTAGAAGTAAGGCAGGTTGAGGGTGTGGACATTGCCGCCGTTCCTGGGGTTGGCGGCCCGGTAGTTGTCGGCGGTTTCATCCAGCAGCAGGCCGGCATTGACGGCCCGGGCGACGTTGATCACGCCGCTGCCGGCATCCTCGTAGCCGGCCTCGACCGCATCATAGGGATAACCGTCCCTGGAGCGGGTCACCCCCGCCAGGGAGGCGGTGGTCATCAGCGCCGACTGGATCTGGGCCGGGCTCCAGTTGGGATGGGCCTGGCGCAGCAGGGCCATGGCACCGGCCACATGGGGGGCGGCCATGGAGGTACCGCTGATGGCGGCGTAGTCGGCCGGGGCACCGAAGGCGCTGAACGGCATCTCGTCGGCCCAGGCGGCATAGATGTTGACGCCGGGAGCGGCCAGGTTGGGCGACATCACGTCCGGCGTAGTCAGGTTGGGACCCCGGGACGAGAAGTCGGCCACGTAGTCGGCCACGCCTTCGGCGGTGCGCACGTCGCTGGCGGTGATGGTCAGGCGGTGGCCGCTGCCGGCGGCCAGCCAGTCCTGGAGGCCGAAGTAGCCGTTGTCGTAGCCGCCCTGCCAGCTGTTGCTGTCGATATGGATGCCCGGAATGACATAGGCGTCGTTGTTGAGGGTGTCGCCGGAGCCGGTGTTGTAGAGGATAAAGCCGCCGGCGCCGCCGGCCTGGACGTTCTCGGCCTTGGCCACCCGGGCGATGTCGCCGCGCTGGCAGACCACGATGGGCGCCACATCGAAGGGGGTACCGTCCGGGGCGTTGTCGAAGAAGCCGGCCGGGAAGGCCTCGTTACATTTGGTGTGCTCTTCGCCATAGGCGGCCGCTGCCACCACCGGGCCCGTGTATTCGCCGCTGATGCCGGCGCCATTCATGTCCGCCAGGGGCTGATCGCCGCCGCTGGCGCCGGTCAGCATCTTGCCTTCCACGACGATCTCACGGCCGTGGGTGGTGGCGGCCACCGAGGTCAGCCAGGGGCTGTGGTGATCGATGGCGCCCCTGGCCTGGCTGGAATATTGGGGACTGTAGGAATTGCCGGCCGAGGCGGCCACCGAGATGCCGGCGGCGCGGGCGGCCAGGAAGCCCAGCTCCATGGGATCTTCCCAGGGGAAGGAGCCGAAGGTGGAGCCGATGGAATAGTTGATGACGTCGACCCCGTCGGCAATGGCGTCCTCGATACCGGCCAGCAGCGCCGCGCCCGGGCAGCCGACATTGGTGTCGCCGTAGCTGCCGTCGCCCGGATAGCAGACCTGGTACATGATGATGTTGGCGTGGGGAGCGACGCCGGAAACGGTCTCGAACTTGAGGCCGGTGGCATTGCCGTCGCCGGTCTCGCCGACGCTGGGCACCACATAGTCCACATCCATCAGCACGTTGCCGCCGGCGGTGGAGGCGGTGTGGGAGCCGTGGCCGTTGTAGTCCTCGCCATTGGCGGGGCGTTTGGGCTCGATCTGCCACCAGGGCACTTCGGGCTGGTAGAGGGGATCCGAGTAGGTGTCGGTGATCACCTCGTAGGAGCGGACACCGATCAGCTTGTCGTTACAGAGGCCGGCGAATTCGTCCTTTTCGCAGTCGCCCAGATAACCATCGTAGCGGGCCGGCAGCTGGTGATCGTAGCCGTCGCCACCCACATCGGCGAAGGAGGCATGGTCGGTATTGATGCCGGTGTCCAGCACGCCGATGACGATGCCTTCGCCCTTGTAGGGCATGTCGGAGGCGGTGCCGGTCCAGATGCCGTCGGCGCCGATGTGCTTGGGACCGGTGTCGGTGTGCAGCTCGTAGACCTTCTCCAGGCTGACGTTGCGCACCCCGGGCAGCTCGGCGACCCGGGCCGCCTGCTCCTGGGTCAGGCGCAGGGCCATGCCATTGAAGGCCAGGCTGTAGCGGCGCCTGACGTCGAGCCTGCCGCCGACCTTGGCGCTGATCTCGGCCAGGATGCCGTCCTGCTTCTGGCTCAGGTACTGGCGGTAGTCCCGTACCGCGCTGCTGTTGACATCGAACTTCGGTGCCGCACCCAGGCGGCGGCTGGGCTGGGCAGACAGCGCCGTGGCCTGGAGCTGGCCGATGCCACCCTGGTACAGGGTGACCGGCTTGTCGCTCAGCTCGACTATCCAGGTCTGCTCGCCGACCAGGCCGTCCTGGTACTGGAAGGGCACCTTGCTGCCCTCGCCCACGGCAATGGCCCGGTGCACGTTTCTGCCGTTGCTCTGGGGGCGACTGTCCAGGCCGGGAGCCCGGCTCTTGCCGCTGCGCAGATCCTCGTTGAATTGAATGATGGCATCGGTGATTTCGATGACTCTGTGGCCACTGCTCGCGGCGCCGGTTTCCGAACCGGGCGAGGCGGCCAGGACAGAAGTAGCAACCCCGGCGCCATAGAGGGCGGCCAGTGTTGCCAGGGTGAGGGACTTGAGTTTCACGGAACCTCCAGGGGTTGTGGTTGTTAAACAACGACTGCTTTTGTTAGCAGGTTGTGAACCCGGTATACCCCGTCCACCCACGGCAACCTGTACAAAAGTGTACAGAGCCGCCAATGCCGCCTGGCCCCCTTCCCCGGCTTTGTTATGATGCGGTAAAAGATTGTTTCCTGTTTGATTAGCAACAGGTCTTGGAATAGGTCGAAGCATGTTGTCGAAGTCTTCTGCTGCGTTGTTGCTTGCCCTTGGCTGGTGCCTGATGGTGCCGGCCGGTGCCCGTGCCGATGAGTCTCTTGAACCCAGTCCCTGGCGCTTTTCCCTGGCGCTGGGCTTTGGCCAGTACGGCACCGTGCTCCACGACAGCAAGGCTCAGGATCTCCATGTGCTGCCGCACTGGTCCTACTATGGCGAGCGCTTCTACCTGGAGGATCTGGATCTGGGCTTCAACCTGGTGGAATCAAAGCGCTGGTCCCTGGACCTCACCACCAGGCAGAGCTTCGACGCCCTGCTGCTGCGAAAAGACCTGGATGATGCCTTCCTGGCCGGTATCGCCGACAGCCCGCTCCCCATCCCGAGGCGCTTCGATCTGGGCCCCCTGGTCCGGCCCGGTCACCGCAGCCTGAGCTACCTGGGCGGCCTGACCCTGTTCTGGCGCCATGAAAACTGGCAGCTCAGCTCCGCCTGGCACACCGACATCAGCAATGTCCACCACGGCTCCGAGTGGGAAACCAAGGCCAGGTACCTGTTCCGGGCCGGTCCCGTGGATCTGGCCGTCACCGGCCAGGTGCGGCGCCTGGACGGCGACTACAGCAACTATTACTTCGGGGTGCACGAAGACGACATCAACCGACTTTTCACCTTTAAGCCCGGCAGCCAGTGGCTGCCGTCCTTCAAGCTGGAGGCCAGCTACCCCCTCAACGACAGCGACCGGCTGTTCTTCAGCTGGAAGCGGGAATTCCTGGCCGACGACTATGAAAAGAGCCTATTTTTCAAGAAGCTGCACCACGATGTCTGGTTCATGGGCGTAAGCCGTACATGGTGACGAGGCGGGGCTGGCTACTGCTGCTGTTACTGTCCTCGGCGCTTTGGGCCGACGACAGGGCCCCTGCCTCTTTCACCGTCATGCCCCTGGTCTGCATGGGGCCTGAGGGGGAGCCATGCCGCCTGGAGGTGCACCTCGGCTGGCGCCAGCACGAGCGAGCCTGCCTGGTGCTCAGGTCGCGCCCAAGCGAGCCGCTGCTGTGCGCCAGGGAGGTGGAAGATCACCCCCTGAACCTCGTCATCAGCGGCAATGTCACGCTGCAATTACTGAGCACAGATGGTGCCAGGCTCCTGGCCGAGCGGGAGCTCCGCCACCTGCAGCCGGCTGAGCTGCCGGCCTCCCTGATCCGGCGGCGCCTGGAGTGGAGCATCTTCCGATGAGAAAACACATCCTGCTGTTGGAGGACGATGTCGAGCTGGCCAGGCTGATCAAGGAGTTCCTGATCCAGGAAGGCTATGCCGTCACCGCCTGCAACAACGCCTCCCGGGCCCAGCTGCTGCTGACGCAGCAACCCTTCGACCTGCTGCTGTGCGACGTGATGCTGCCGGGGGAAAACGGCTTCGACTTCGTGGCCGGGATCCGCGACCGCTTCCAGGGCCCGATCCTGTTCATGACCGCCCAGACCCAGCTCCACCACCAGCTGCACGGCTTTGCCCTCGGCGCCCAGGATTACCTGGTCAAGCCCGTCGATCCCCGCATCCTCTGCGCCAAGATCCGGGTCTTCCTGCCCCTGGAAAAGGCCACAAAAACCGAACACCAGGGCCAGTACCGGCTGTTCAACCTGCTGCTGGACGAAGATCGGGCCAGCGTCAGGCTGGACGGCCAGGTGCTGCCGCTGACCAATGCCGAATTCAAGCTGCTCTGTGCCCTGGTGGCCCATTACGGCAGCGTGGTCAGCCGGGAATGGCTGTTCCAGCAGCATCTGGGCCGGGAATACGACGGCATCGACCGCACCATGGACGGCCGCGCCTCCCGGCTGCGCAAGAAGCTCCAGGCCAGGGATCCCCACTGGAACGTGGTGACCGCCTGGGGCGAAGGCTACCGGCTCTGCTACGACAAGGATGACGATGATTAACTCACCGCGCTGGCGCTATTACCTGTTGCTGCTGGCAACCCTGCTGCTGCTCTCGTTCAGCCTGCAGCAGCTCTATGAATGGCTGACGGTGGAGCGCTCCCCCCTCGTCGACAGCCGCCTGGTGCTCGATGCGGTGCAGCAGGCCGATGAACAGGGCCGGCCGCTCAGCTGCGAGGCGGGCAGCTCGCCCGATTGCAGCGAGGCGCTCTTTGTCCGTTATCCCCCCGGGTACTGGGGCGGCCAGCAGCTGTCGGCCCCGGGGGAGGTCATCGCCCTGAGCGACAGCAGGGGCCGGGGCATGTTCTGCAGCGTCGACGAGCGCGGCGGCATGCTGTGCCTGAACAGGATCAACTGGCCCGGCAAGCGGGGCTTTACCCTGGATTTCGCCTACCTGTTCTATTTCTGCCTGCTGCTGGCGCTGATCCTGCTCAGCCGCGGCATCTTCCGGGATCTCGAGATCCTGCGCAGCAGCGCCCTGGAGGAGATCCGCTTCGGCAAGTTCCCCAGTTTTACCCTGAGCCCCAGATCCTACCTGGCCCCCCTGGCCCAGTCCCTTGGCAACCTGACCGAACGCATCGAACAGCTCAACCGCTTCCAGGCCGAAGTGGCGGAAACCGTCTGCCATGACATCAAGACGCCCCTGTCGCGGATGCGCTTTATCAGCCATATGCTGGCGCCGGACAACCTGGACAGCACCAAGAAGCAGCTGGCCCAGAACATCGGCGAGATAGAGCAGAACGTCTACGACTACCTGCGGCTGGCCCAGAACGACTACAGCGAGCAGGAACCCAGCCGCCAGCTGCTGCAGCTGCGGCCCTACCTGCAGCAACTGCTCGAGCCCTTCGGCCATCACGGCGACAAGGCCATCGAGCTGAGCATAGAGCGGGAGCTGGCCTTCGAGGCCGACGGCAAACTGCTGTCCCGGGCCATCAACAACCTGCTGGTCAACGCCCTGAGGTTTGCCCGCCATCTGGTGAGGGTCAGGGCCGAGCTGGCGCCGGGGCAACTGCTGATCAGCGTCGAGGACGATGGCCCTGGCTGGCAAAGCGGGGGCCGGCACCAGGGCAGCGACGCCATAGCGGAACATCATGGCCTGGGGCTGGCCATAGTGCGCCGGGTCATGGAGCAGCACGGCGGCCGGCTGGTCATGGCGTCGGCACCGGGGGGCGGCACCCGCGCCAGCCTGATCCTGCCTCGGCCCTGAGGTTGGACGCCCGCATCGAAACCAGGCAAAGGGACAGGTCGGGTCTGGTCAAACGCCTGCTGCTGTTATGCTCCCCCGGCCTGCCGCCTTGTATTGTCGGTGGCGAAGCCTTTACCTTATTAGCCGACCGGAACAACAAAACGCGCCGATGCACCTGACCGCCGTCCTGATGACCTTCCTTGCCTACCTGCTGGGTTCCGTATCCAGTGCGGTCATCGTCTGCAAGCTCAGGGGCCTGCCGGATCCGCGCCGGCACGGCTCGGGCAACCCGGGTGCCACCAACGTGCTGCGCCTGGGCGGCAAGGGCGCCGCCGCCACCGTGCTGGTTTTCGACGTGCTCAAGGGCACCATCCCGGTCTGGGGCTCCTACTTCCTGGGCATAGAAGCGATCTGGCTGGGCATCATCGCCATCGCCGCCTGCCTGGGCCATATCTTCCCGATCTTCTTCCATTTTCGCGGCGGCAAGGGCGTGGCCACCGCCTTCGGCGCCATGCTGCCGGTGGGCCTGAGCCTGGGCGGCCTGCAGATCCTGACCTGGCTGAGCATAGTGGCCCTGACCCGCTATTCATCCCTGGCGGCCATCGTCACCGCCGGCCTGTCGCCCCTCTATACCTGGTTCATCAAGCCGGCCTACACCATTCCCTCGGCCATGCTGGCGACCCTGATCATCATCCGCCACAAGGACAACCTGCGCCGGCTCTGGCACCACACCGAACCCAAGGTGAAGTTCCGCAAGCCCAAGGACTGAACACTAAAAAAGGCGCCATCTGGCGCCTTTTTTGTCGTACCGGCTCAGGCCGGCGGCAGCTCGTCCAGGGGCCAGCGCGGCCGCGCGGCCACGCTCAGCTCGCGGGTGCCTTCGCTTGGCAGGCGAATGGCGCCGGCCAGGGCGATCATGGCGCCATTATCGGTGCAGAATTCCGGCCGGGCGTAGAACACCTGGCCGCCCAGCTTGGTCATCATGGCCTCCAGCTGCTGGCGCAGGGCCTTGTTGGCGGAAACGCCGCCGGCCACCACCAGGCGCTTGAAGCCGGTTTCCTTGAGAGCCCGGCGGCACTTGATGGCCAGGGTGTCCACCACGGCGTCCTGGAAGGCGCGGGCGATGTCGGCCTGGGTCTGGGCATCGCTCCCTTCGCGGTGGATGGTGTTGGCGGCGAAGGTCTTGAGGCCGGAGAAGCTGAAGTCCAGGCCCGGCCTGTCGGTCATGGGCCTCGGGAAATGGAAGCGGTCGGCCCTGCCCTGCTCGGCCATGGCCGCCAGGCGCGGTCCGCCCGGGTAGTCCAGGCCCAGCAGCTTGGCGGTCTTGTCGAAGGCCTCGCCGGCGGCGTCGTCGATAGATTCACCCAGGATGCGGTAGCGGCCTATGCCCTCCACGGCCACCAGCAGGGTATGGCCGCCGGACACCAGCAGCGCCACGAAGGGGAACTGAGGCGGGGTTTCCTCCAGCATGGGCGCCAGCAGGTGGCCTTCCATGTGGTGCACGGCCACGGCCGGGATGTTCCAGCCGTAGGCCAGGCTGCGGCCTATGGTGGCCCCCACCAGCAACGCCCCCACCAGGCCGGGACCGGCGGTGTAGGCGACGCCGTCAAGGTCGCTGCCCTTGAGGCCGGCCTCGGCCAGGGTTTCCCTGACCAGGGGCAACGTCTTGCGGATGTGGTCGCGGGAGGCCAGTTCGGGCACGACACCGCCATAGTCGGCGTGCAGCTTCACCTGGCTGTAGAGCCGGTGGGCCAGCAGGCCGGCGTCGGTATCATAGATGGCGATACCGGTTTCATCACAGGAGGTTTCGATACCCAGGACTCGCATGCGTTACCACTCTCACGGGGGGAAGCGGCGATTTTACCTGCCCCGCCGCCACCGTGCCAGTCGCGAAGGCCTGGTGGGGTGAGTTTCGCTTTACAAGGGCCAGGGGGGCGCGTTAAAATTCCGCACCAAATTTAATCAGCACGGTCATTTTGTGACCGGATTAACCAAATAACCCCTGAGGTGATAGGTACATGCCCGTAATCAAAGTACGCGAAAACGAACCCTTCGACGTCGCTCTGCGTCGCTTCAAGCGCTCCTGTGAAAAGGCCGGCGTCCTGGCCGAATGCCGCAAGCGCGAGTTCTTCGAGAAGCCGACCTCCGAGCGTAAGCGCAAGAAGGCTGCTGCCGTTAAGCGTCACATGAAGAAGCTGGCTCGCGAAAACGCCCGTCGCGTTCGCCTGTACTAAGACAGCTTCCGGCATCGAGGATTGCGCATGAGTCTCATCGAACAACTCAAAGACGCGCAGAAGGATGCCATGCGTGCCAAGGCCAAAGAGCGCCTTGGCACGCTTCGTTTGGCCCTGGCCGCCATCAAGCAGGTCGAGGTCGACGAGCAGAAGACCCTCTCCGACGATGAAATCATTGCCGTGCTCACCAAGATGGTGAAGCAGCGCCGTGATTCCATCAGCCAGTACGAAAGCGCCGGTCGTTCCGACCTGGCCGAAGCCGAAGCCGCCGAAATCGTCGTGCTCCAGGACTTCCTGCCTCAGCCCCTGAGCGAGCAGGAGCTGGCTGCACTTATCGACGAAGCCATGGCCGCTACTGGTGCCCAGTCCATGCAGGATATGGGCAAGGTCATGGGCTACCTCAAGCCCAAGGTGCAGGGCCGCGCCGATATGGGCGCACTCAGCGGCGCCATCAAGGCCAAGCTGTCCTAAGCCCGCCCCCAGAGGGCCGCATCCAAGCGATATAGAAGCCGTGCTAAGATGGTTTTCGCCGTCACATTTAGCGCGGTTTGTTTTTGTCAGGAGCATCAATGGCCATACCGCGTGATTTTATCGATGATGTGCTTGCCAGGGTCGACCTGGTGGAACTCATCGGCCAGCGCGTCAAGCTGAAGAAGACCGGCAAGAACTATTCCGCCTGCTGTCCCTTTCACAGCGAAAAGAGCCCTTCCTTCACCGTCAGCCCCCAGAAGCAGTTCTACCATTGCTTCGGTTGCGGTGCCCATGGCAACGCCATCTCCTTCTTGATGGAGTTCGACCGGCTCGAATTCCCCGAGGCCATCGACGAGCTGGCCGGCCAGCTCGGCCTGGAGGTGCCCCGCAGCCATGCCCCCAATCCCAAGGCCCAGGAGAAGCGGGAAGACGCCTACGCGCTGATGCAGGCCATCGGCCGCCAGTATTACCAGAACCTCAAGCACCACCCCGCAGCCGTGGACTACCTCAAGGGACGGGGCCTGTCCGGGGACATCGTCAAGCAGTTCGGCATCGGCTATGTGCCGGACAGCTGGGACGCCGTGCTCAAGCAGTTCGGCACCAATTCCGAGCGCCAGCAATTGCTGCTGGATACCGGCATGCTGGTCAAGAACGACCAGGGTCGCCGCTACGACCGCTTCCGGGACCGCATCATGTTCCCGATCCGCGACCGCCGCGGCCGGGTGATCGCCTTTGGCGGCCGGGTGCTGGGTGACGGCACCCCCAAGTACCTCAACTCGCCCGAGACCAAGATCTACCACAAGGGCAAGGAGCTGTACGGCCTCTTTGAAGTACGCCAGGCCAACCGCGAGATCCCGCGCATCCTGGTGGTGGAGGGCTATATGGACGTGGTGGCCCTGTTCCAGCACGGCATCAGCTATGCCGTGGCCAGCCTGGGTACCTCCACCACCGCCGAGCAGCTGCAGACCCTGTTCCGCACCACAACAGAGGTGGTCTGCTGCTACGACGGCGACAATGCCGGTCGCGAGGCGGCCTGGCGGGCCATGGAGAACGCCCTGCCGCTGCTCAGCGACGGTGTCAGCCTCAAGTTCGTGTTCCTGCCCGACGGCGAGGATCCCGACAGCCTGGTGCGCAGCCAGGGCAAGGCGGCCCTGGAAGCCCAGCTGGACCAGGCCATGCCCCTGTCCCAGTTCCTGCTTGGCGAGCTGGAAAAGCAGGTGGACATGCGCAGCCCCGACAGCCGCGCCCGCCTGGCCCAGCAGGCCCTGCCGCTGATCGACCAGGTACCGGAGTCGGTGTTCAAGGTGATGCTCAAGGACAAGCTGGCCAAACGGCTGGGGGTGGATCAGTCCCAGCTCGACCGTTTCCTGAGCAGGCCAGAGCCCAAGGCCGGCCCCGCCCGAGGCCAGGCCAAGGCGCCCCAGCGCCAGACCCCCATGCGCCGTGCCATGGCCCTGCTGCTGCAGAATCCGGCCCTGGCCGCCGAGGTTCCACCCGCCCTGCCGCTGCGGCAAACCGGCCTGGCCGGCGCCGAGCATCTGGCCGGGCTCCTTGAAATCCTGCACCAAAACCCCCAACTGGGTACCGGGCAGCTGCTGGAGCGTTACCGGGGCACGCCCCTCTTTGATGCCATGAGCAAGCTGGCCCTGTGGGATCTGTTCGAGGATCAGGAGCAGGTAGACGCCAAGGCGGAGCTGCTGGACACCCTGGATCGCATCCTTGGCAGCTTCCTGGAAGTGCGCTTTCAGGAGCTGGAGAATAAGGGCAGGGCCGGTGTCTTAACTACAGAAGAGAAAAGGGAATATCTGGAACTCTTGATGGCCAGGAAGCAGGCCTGATTCATGCCGTTGCGGTAGAAGTAGTCAGCGCTACGCGTTATACTGCGATATTCGCCTCACCGGCCAGCAATTCATTAACCCGAGCGGATGATGTCTATGGAGCAAACCCCACAGTCGCAGCTTAAACTCCTCGTTGCTAAAGGTAAAGAACAGGGTTACCTGACGTATGCCGAGGTCAACGACCACCTCCCGGCGGACATCGTTGACTCCGATCAGGTCGAAGACATCATCAGGATGATCAACGACATGGGCATCAAGGTGTTCGAAAGCGCTCCCGACAGCGACGAACTGATGATGTCCGAGGACACCGCCGACGAGGATGCCGCCGAAGAAGCGGCCCAGGCCCTGGCCACCGTTGAAAGCGAGCTGGGCCGCACCACAGACCCGGTGCGCATGTACATGCGTGAAATGGGGACCGTGGAGCTGCTGACCCGCGAAGGCGAGATTGACATCGCCAAGCGCATCGAAGACGGCATCAACCAGGTGCAGTGCTCCGTCGCCGAATACCCCGAAGCCATCACCTACCTGCTCGAACAGTACGACAAGTACGAGGCGGAAGAGATCCGCCTGTCCGACATCATCACCGGCTTCATCGATCCCAACGCCGAGGAAGAGGCTGCGCCTTCCGCCACCCACGTCGGTTCCGAGCTGTCCCAGGAAGAGCTGGACGACGAGGATGACGACGAGGACGAGGAAGAAGAGGAAGCCACCGACACCGGTCCCGATCCGGAGATGGCCAAGGAGAAGTTCGGCGCCCTGCGCAGCCAGTACGACAAGGCCCAGAAGGTCATCAAGAAGCACGGGCGCGCCTCCGACGAGGCCCGTACCGAGGTGCTGGCCCTGGCCGAGATCTTCAAGGAATTCCGCCTGGTACCCAAGCAGTTCGACCGCCTGGTTGCCAACATGCGCGAGATGATGGACCGCGTCCGCACCCAGGAACGGCTGCTGATGAAGCTGACCGTGGAAGAGTGCAAGATGCCCCGCAAGGTCTTCATCAAGACCTTCGCCGGCAACGAATCCAACATGGGCTGGCTGGACGGCCACCTGGAGGCGGGCAAGCCCTACTCCGAGAAGATGAAGGAAATGGAAGAGGACCTGCGCCGCAGCTTCCAGAAGCTGCAGCACATCGAGCAGGAAACCGGCCTGACCATAGACGCCATCAAGGACATCAACCGCCGCATGAGCATAGGTGAGGCCAAGGCCCGCCGTGCCAAGAAGGAAATGGTCGAGGCCAACCTGCGTCTGGTTATCTCCATCGCCAAGAAGTACACCAACCGCGGCCTGCAGTTCCTGGATCTGATCCAGGAAGGCAACATCGGCCTGATGAAGGCGGTCGACAAGTTCGAATATCGCCGCGGCTACAAGTTCTCCACCTATGCCACCTGGTGGATCCGTCAGGCCATCACCCGCTCCATTGCGGACCAGGCCCGCACCATCCGTATCCCGGTGCACATGATCGAGACCATCAACAAGCTCAACCGCATCTCCCGCCAGATGCTGCAGGAGATGGGCCGCGAGCCCACCCCGGACGAGCTGGCGGTGCGCATGGCCATGCCCGAGGACAAGATCCGCAAGGTGCTGAAGATCGCCAAGGAACCCATCTCCATGGAAACCCCCATAGGTGATGACGAAGATTCCCACCTGGGCGACTTCATCGAGGACACCACCCTGGAGCTGCCGGCCGATGCCGCCACCAGCGAAAGCCTCAAGTTCGCCACCCAGGAAGTGCTCGGCAGCCTGACCCCCCGTGAAGCCAAGGTGCTGCGCATGCGCTTCGGGATCGACATGAACACCGACCATACCCTGGAAGAGGTGGGCAAGCAGTTCGACGTGACCCGTGAGCGTATCCGTCAGATCGAGGCCAAGGCCCTGCGTAAGCTGCGCCACCCGTCCCGCTCCGAGATCCTCAAGAGCTTCCTGGACGAATAAGGCCGGTACCGCTCCCCAAAAACGGCGCCCCAGGGCGCCGTTTTTTTATGCCGGCGGACGCACCCTTTGACACCAGGCAAGTTCAGGGGCTATTTCTATCCCTAAAGTAACGGCCATGATCATGGCAGCTACCACCAAGGGAATAGGGTCAGGGATGAAAGACCATCAGGACTCCACCAGCGCACTGTTGAACATGCTGCAGATCATGGCCAGCGCCCTGTCCACCCTCAGTGGCAGGGAATTCTTCGTTGGCATGGCCAACCTGCTCTATGTGCAGTCCGGTGCCGATTACGTCATCATCGGCGAGTGTCAACAACCCGGCGAGATCCGCACCCGGGCCCTGCTTAAGGACGGCCAGCCGCTGCCCAACATGGATTACCGGCTGGCCGGCACCCCCTGCGAAGGCCTGATGGAAGGCCATTGCTGCTGCTATCGCCAGGGCGTGGCCGAACAGTTCCCGCAAGATCAGATGCTTGCCGACCTGGGGGTGGACAGCTATATCGGCCGCGCCCTGCACGACAACGACGGCAAGCCCCTGGGCCTGATCGCCCTGCTCTACCGCCATCCCAAGGAGCAAAGCCAGCTGCTGGCGCAGATGCTGGATCTGTGCGCCAGCCGCACCGGTGCCGAGCTGGAACGCCAGGCCCAGATCCGCCACCTCAAGTACCTGTCCGAGCACGATCCCCTCACCGGCCTCTACAACCGCACCCGCCTTAACAAGGCCGTCGAGCGCATCGAGGACAACGGCGCCCTGTTGCTGCTGGATTTGAACCACTTCAAGGACATCAACGACACCCTGGGCCACGGCACGGGCGACCGCCTGCTGGTGGCCGTGGCCGACCGCCTCAAGGCCCTGGGCGACGACCAGCGTATCGAGGTATACCGCCTTGGCGGCGACGAATTCGCCATACTGCTGCTGGAACCCGGCTCGCCCGTGGAGCTGTGCGAGCGCATCGGCCAACAGCTGGCCCGCACCTTCAGGGTGGACGGCATCGATCTCAGCGTTGGCGCCAGCATCGGCATCGCCCGGGTGCCGGACCATGGCCGGGACCTGGAGCCGCTGCTGCGCTGCGCCGACGTGGCCATGTACGGCGCCAAGCACAGCGGCCGGCTCTGGCAGTGCTACGACCCCAAGCAGGACGGCAACAGTCCCCAGCGCCTGGCCCTGCTGCACGGCATCAAAGGCGCCCTGAGCGGGGGCCAGTTCCAACTGGTCTACCAGCCGAAGCTGGCTCTGGCGGACCAGCGCCTGGTCGGCGTCGAAGCCCTGCTCAGGTGGCACCACCCTGTCCAGGGTGAGATCCCGCCGGGCCGGTTCATTCCCCTGCTGGAACAGACCGAGCACATCCGCGAGCTCAGCCTCTGGGTCATGGAGGCGGCCCTCAGGCAGATCCGCCTTTGGCACGAGCAGGGCCTGGTGATCCCGGTGGCCATCAACCTCAGCGGCGCCAACCTGGGCGACAACAGCTTCGTGTTCCGGGCCATGAAGCTGCTGGACGGCGCCCCCCAGTGGGCCCGCCACCTGGAGGTGGAAATCACCGAAACCGCCTTCATCACCAACCGCGAACGGGCCGACTGGATCCTGCGCCAGCTCAGGGGCCGTGGCGTCAGCATCGCCATCGACGACTTCGGTACCGGCTACAGCTCGCTGTCCTACCTGCACCGCCTGCCCCTGGACCGGCTCAAGGTGGACAGATCCTTCATCCTCAACATGGAAGAGGACGACCAGGCCAGGGCCATAGTGCAGACCATCATCGATCTGGCCCACGGCGTCGGCCTGGAGGTAGTGGCCGAAGGCATCGAAAAGCCGGAGGTGGCCCAGGCCCTTTATGAAATGGGCGCCGACCAGGCCCAGGGCTTCCTGTACGGACGGCCCATGGCCCCGGCGGTGCTGCGGGCCTGGCAAATGCGAAGGGAAAAAAACCGGGCCAGGAGAGCCCGGTAAACAGGACGATGTGAGTACAAGTTTCCGTGGAAACGGGGCTACTCTAACCGCTGTACCTTGGCGGCGAAACCGTAAAAATCAGAACGCTATGTTCGAAAATTCGTGCCGGTGTAGCTCAGGCGGTAGAGCAGCGCATTCGTAATGCGTAGGTCGGAGGTTCGAATCCTCTCATCGGCACCATTTCCAGCTAAGTCTTTGACTTAGCTGAAAATGGTACTTCGAAGAGCATGACGCCCCCGGAAGGTGGTACACCGGGGTGGTACACTCTGTCGAGGTGCATCATGGCAAGTTCACGCTTTATCATCCGCAACCGGCACGGCAATAGCTGGCATGGCCGGATCATCATCCCCTCTTCCTTACGTACGTATTTTGACGGACGCAAAGAGATCCGCCGTTCACTAAGAACAGCGGATAGGACCGTGGCTGTCCGCCGCGCCCTTGCGCTCTGGCTACACTTTCAGAAAATCTTCGAGTCACTTCGGCAAGGCGACAACAAGATGGCCGGGAAGAAATTCGGGCATGATAGCTGTAACCCCGAAACACTTAATAAGAAAGCGCCTATTACGCTGGAAGACGCGCTCGGGGCACCCCATCATTTTGACCTTGGCGATCCTGACAAGGAACTGGAAGCGGCCCAGCGCGCACAAGCAAGAGCCGAAGCGCTGCTTGAGCGTTACAAAGATAACCCTGAGATGCTCGACAGACTTTTCCGGGTCGATCGCAAAATACCGAAGGAAGAAGACGCGCCGCAAACGCCAACACCATTCAACGTCACCATCGATCTGTATTACAAAAAGCTGGAAACACAGGGGCGAAAGGGTAAGAGACTCGCCCCCCGTACCCTGCTCGACTACAAGGACAAACTCACCTTCTGGCAGGACTATTTCGGTGACAGGATGGCCCATAGCATCACACAGAAGGAACTGAGCGACATACAGGGCTGGCTGACCCGCCTGCCATCCAATTACGCCAAGAAAGGCCTCACGGCAATGCAGGCAGCAGACTATGCCAAAGCAGAGCGCTCAACGCTCAAGTCTATTTCGGATAACACGCGGGCCCAGTATCTCGGGCAGCTCAAGGGGGCCTTCGAATATGCATGGAGCTGCGGCTTTACCGTGACGAATATGGCGGGCTTCATCGAACTTCCCAACACCCAGACAAGACGGGATATCGAGCGCCTGCCCTTTACTATTGAAGACTTACGCCTGATTTTCCCCGGCGGCGACTACGGGACCGACTTTGGTGACACCAGAGGCAAAATTTCCCTTGAAGCCAAATTCTGGTTCCCGCTCCTGGGAGCCTTCACCGGAGCCAGGCTGGAAGAGCTGGCCCAGCTCAAGGTCAGCGATATCCGCACCTGCCCTGACACCGGCATTATCTATGCCATGGTAGACAACCGGGGCACCGCCTCGGACGGTGTTCGCAAGCGAACCAAAAACCTGAATTCCGTCCGGCAGATCCCCATTCATCCCATGCTTATCAAAATCGGCCTGCTGAAGTTTCTGGAAGAGCGCAAGCAGGACGGGCCTGATGCCAGCTTGTTCCGGCTTGCCCGAGACAAGCAGGGACGTATGGCCAAAGGCGTTTCCAACTGGTTCTCACGCTTTGAGCCCAGGCAAGGACGGAAACCCAGGGCCGTGAGCTGTTCCCTGCACCACCAACATAAGCATTGACTTATTTGATCGGAGTGAGCAAGAGCAGCATCTTCTAGCGTCTAAGGTCACTGACGGCATTTGAACGAAAGTACGCTATGGATGAGTTGCTGTCCCTTTCCTCCTCTCAGAAACGTAAACAGGGTCACGAAATCACCAAGATTCATTAGGCAGCGACGGGTGTTAAACCCGCCGCCAATTACAAGCTCCTTGAAAATTAAATTACAATCACCATCTCTTCCTCCTTTTTAGTTGGGTAGTATTTTTTCTTGTAATCCAACTCAAAAAAAAGAGTACCATGTATACCAACAACCTTCTTTTTGTTTATTGGTACAGCCCATAACTTAGGCATGATCTCCGAACACTTTTCCTCACCCAACCTTGAGATTAGATCAGAAAAAAACTCTATATCCCTCCCCTCTGGAAAAATAATATGAAAAACATCATCCTCGATACAATAAATGTCGTAAGTGCAGTTTTCCGCACCATCAATAACTTGAATGTTTCTCATTTTTTACCTCCTCTCGTTTTACCACCTGGGTGAACGTTTATGTAACCACCGCCTGGCTTCTGGACATCCCAATGCGGTCCACCATGGCCATTGGGTCCAGTAGGAACCCAGACATTGCCTCTTTTATCTGGATATCCGTATCCCCTGCCATTGGGTGACCTAACTTTTTTTCCATCCCATTTTTTTGGTGGCTCATAGCCGTCTTTTTCAGTAGGACACCCAGGAGCGTCTGCTGCTAACTCATTAGACTCTTCATTCCAGGCATCAAGTAGCTCATCTCCAATCCAAAGTCCAGCCCCAAAGCCAGCTGCACCACCAACAACGCCACAAACTGGCCCACAAACAAAGTTACCAATTATAAAGCCACCCTCAGCTGTAATCGCATTTAGGCCTTGAGGGTCAATGCTAATTAGAGGATTTCCGCCGACATAGACATATGTATTAATTCCACCAGATAATCCAATCGGATCACTTTGGACATACCGTCCGGTCAATGCATCATAGTCTCTGTGCCAGTTCTGCCAGGTGGCGCTTTCCTTGTCCCAATACTGGCCGGGGAAGCCAATGTTGACTTGGCCAATGCTGGTGCTGAGTACAGAGCGGCCGAAAGTGTCGTTGCGGGCTTTCCACACCACCGTCTGACTTTGGTTGGTAACCTGCTCCGGGCGACCAAGGTGGTCACTGTGCACGTAATAGAGCTGGCCGTTGTGGATCAGGCCGACGATCTCGCCATCCAACCAGACATAGCTCTTGTAGCGACTCCCAGCACGCGTTTCTGTAAGCAGTTCACCGCCTTGCCCGTAGATGAAGTGCGTTTCATAGGTGGGCGCCTTCTTAGCGACGCGCAGGTTACGGGCGTCATACCAGTTCTCGTAGGACTGGCCGCCGCCGCTGAAGGTGCGAACCCGGTTTTCGCCGTTGTATGTCCAGCTGAAGGCGCCCTTGCGCACCTGGTTACCGGCTGCGTCGTAGTCCCAGAGGTAACTCCAGGAGGAGGTGCCGGATTTGCGGGCCAACAGCTGGTTGCTGCCGGAGTCAATGCTCAGGTATTCGCTGTTATAGCGGGTGCGGTTACCTGTCTTGTCATAGGCATAGGTTTCCTTGGTGGTACTGCCATCGACGACCTTGGTCAGCCTGGACATGCTGTCGAAGGTGAGGTAACGCTTGATACCGGTGAGACCATCGTAGATGTAGTCAATATTACCTGCTGCACTCCATGCGTAGGTACGGTTGATGCGCTGAGGCGACTGGTAGCTGAAGTTCATCGTACTGTTCAGGGGGGGCCAGCCGGCACCGTGATACAGCCTTTTGAGTTGATAGCCAGTGCCGTACTCGCGGTAGGTCCTGAGGCTGTTGCCGTAGGAGCCGTAATACAGCGGGCCAAACGGCTTCCTGTTCAGTCCATTGATCACGTTTTTTGTGGTGCCGCCGATTGTAATGGAAACACCGTCAGCCTTGCCGTAATAGCCGTAGCTGTACGTCACAACCTCGCCGAACGGGTACTTGATGGTCTTTACCCTGCCGGCCTTGTCGTAGGTCCAACTGGTCTTGTAGGTCTTACCGTTGGTGACCCTGGTCTCTGTGGCAAGATTGCCGTCGGGATGATAGGTGTAGCTGCTCGAACCGGCGCGATCGGTTACACGGCAGAGGCGGCCTGTGCCATAGGTGCAGCTGTCGTAGGTGAAGTGCTTGACCACGTCACCCGAGTCGGCCTCGGTAACCCGCCCCAGGGCATCATAGCTGTAGGCTGTACTCTTGCCGTTTGCCCTGTCGACGCGGCTGACAAGGCCATTCGCATGGTAGCTGTAGCTGGTGATCCCCGTATCAGGGCTGGTGACCGTTAAAACGTCGCCGAAGGCGTTGTAGCTATAGCTGGTCTTTTTGCTCCTGGGATCGATGACCCAGATGACGCGATCGTGGTCGTCGTAGCCATAGCGGACAATACCGCCGTCGGCACGGGTTTCCTTTACCAGCCTATTGTGGGCGTCGTACTCATAGGTCCAAGTCCTGCCAAGGCCATCCTTCCTGGTTTTCAAGTTGCCATTGGCGTCGTAGCTATATGTCTCGGTCTTAGACCCGGCCTTGCTGGTTAGGGGATGATTGAGCTCATCGTAGGTGTTGGTGGAAAGGTAGTCTTGCACCTCTACTTCCGTTGGCTCCGACTCGCCAGGGAAGCAAAACGGGTTGCAGCCTGTCATGGATGACTGCATTTCGACATGACTCAGCTTCTCGGTCAGGGGATTGCTCGCCTTATCGTATGTGAAGCGCTTAATGTGGGGCAGGCGAGTCCCGGTCGTCAGGCTTGCGCTGATGAGACGCCGGGCGTCGTCGTACTCATTTGTCAGCTTGAGTCCCTCGGGACCAACGGACTCCAGAAGCTTGCCGTCGATGTCGTAAGAGAAGGTGGTAGTGACCGTGCCGGTGGGCAGAAGCTTGCTGACAGAACCTATCCTGCCGCGCGGGTCGTACTGGATATTGGTCTTTATGCCGTTGGCATCCACTACCGTAGTCGGTCTGGCCATGCCGTCGAATGCGGTGTACTGCAGGACAGTATGTTTGGCATTGGCCACTTTGTAGAGCCGCCCCTGACTGTCGTAGCTGTAGTCGACATAGTCAGACACATCCGTCCTGGGGCCATCTACACGCATTTTAGTGAGATTCCCACCAGCATCTTCAGTATATGTGTAGGTTGTTACCCTTTGCTGGTTCGTGCTGAGATCCTTTTGAGTCACCCGCAGCACCCGTCCGACGTCGTTGTACTCGGTGCTGGTTTCCAGATTACCGAGGGTTTCCTTGGCTACCTTGTTGTAGATGGAATGCCACTCTAGATGCCGTATCTTTTCCTCGGCTGTTCCCTCTCCCCTTATTTCCTTGGTTATGTTGCCCAGAATGTTCCGTTCGAATCGTGTGCTGTTGCCGGCACGGTCGGTAACTAGCTCGCGATAGCCGTTGGCGTCGTATTGGTAGGAAGCATTGCTGGCCACACAGTTCGCTGATGCCAGGCCTTCCACGCGGCCGATCTGCCCAGGAGTATCGGTAGACATCCAGAACTTGGTTTGTTTGCCAAGGGGGTTGGTCTCAAGCACATAGCCGCTGCTTAGGTGGCTATAGTCCAAACGGACAAGCTCTGCTCCTCCGGCATGTTGACTAGAAGTGGCTCTCTTGGAACTGTCGTAGGTCCAGGTGGCGAAACGTTTACCGTTGAAAGAAATCCCGGTTAAAAGTCCATAGGACTCATAATGGTATTGCTTTAGTTGAGTGTCAGGAAACCTAATTGACGCCAGTTTAGAACTGCTATAGCCGTAAATATATACCGCTCCGCTGGAGTCTGTGACTTTTTCCACTCTTTTCCCTGAATAAGAGAAAGAGAGGCTGCCACCTTTACTTCCAACCACTTGCTTAATTCGCTTTCCATATGTTGAGTCTTCATATGAGAAAGCTATGCCATTATTGTTTCTTGTATCCTGAATTGACTTGATTGAGCCATCAGGCGCGTAACTCTCTACTACGCCATCAGGAGCGAAGTAAGTCCATCCAACAGGGGTTTGAATTAAGCGCTCAAGCTTGCCAGAGCCTTTTCTTTTCCAAACTGTGCTGCCGTTTTGCTCCGACGGGTACACTGTCATCGTGCCCTTATTAGCACGGTAAAGCTTAACTCGCGTGACTTTTCCAAGGTAAACAGTGGGGGTTAATTTATAATCAAAGTTGCTCTGCCAGTTGTCCCCAAAAAAACCTGACGTAGAAGAGTAACTACGGTATTCCCGTCTCAGAGAAAGAAGGGGGTTGACTAAATTCTCAATGTCAATTTCAATTTGGATTTTTTCGCCAGTGGCGATATTGATGGGGTTGCCAGAACACAAGCTTTCTTTATTTTCATCTCTCTCTGTTGAGTCAGCGCTGCCAGAATCACCACCTCCCAAATCGTGATCTCCACTATTATACCCACCTCCAGTCAATATAGAGCCTGAGTCGAAGCAAGTTTTCACATCTTTATATGTTGTCACATAGTGCTTAACGCCTTCCATGTCTGTATATGAGTAGGAACCTGAACGAACTTTATCCGTCCAGCAGTACTCTTCGCCAGCAAATGACTTCCCAGCCAAGATGGCTAGCACAAGCAATGTATATCTATTTTTCATATCCGAATAACCTAGAAGATATGGCATGATTGGTAGGATGGGAGAGGGCAACAGAACGCTATCAGCTTGTTGCAAATCTGTCAAAGGCGCGTTTAATGATTTTCACCCACATTCAGCTTAATGCAGTTTTTTTGAGCAAATCATTTCCGGAGGCCTCACAGCCTCATCCCCTGCCAGTGGAGTCCCCACTGACAGATATACCCAGAACGGCCATGCCATTACCAACTTTGGTGTAGCAATCACCTAGGCTAAAGGAACCTAGACAATGGCTTGCCCCCTTATAAGTGAGAGATACGGCACTTTAGTATTTCGTAGACTCCCCAGGATTAGGTCAACCGCATATAACAGAAAGGCCTAAAGGGATTAAACAGATCCGTCATCATTTGCATGGCTCCCCTCTTCGGCATATAGTAGGTAAGCGACATCATCAAGTCCCGTCTTTTTGACAGGCAATCCTAAAAGCGCTTTGGCACCGTCAAAGCGCTTTTTCCTTGTTTTAAGGGTATAAAAATGCTCTATAACTGTCACAATATGTCAGCATATAGAAAGTAAGCTTATAGATTAAGGGAGGAATGAGTGCTTTCTGGATCCCTCAGCAGAGAACCATAAAATCCTCTACCGATAAAAGATCACGGAGAGTCAGGTTTGTTAGGCTTTATCGAAGATAAAATTTCACCGGCTTCTTCAGCAGATACACTTCCACTTTTAAGAACGAGACTAATCGTTGCGACCATCTGATTGAAATTATTTTGCAAAGAATCATGATACATTTTCATCTGCCTTTCCAGGCTTTCAGTCTGCCTTACCAAACTTTCAGTTTGCGTCTTTATTAGATTATCAAATGACTCTCTATGAGCTTTCATAAGCTCTTCATTGTTTTTCTGTTGCTGTTCACTAACAACTCTAAAATTATCTTTTATTAAAGAAAACTCTCTTTGAAACCGTTCTGAGAAACGGTTTGCAATTTTTTCCTCACATCGAGACAGACGGTCCTCCATACTTTTATTGCCAACTCTCTCTTCCATCCTTATCAATCTTTCTTTTATATCGTCCAGTTTTGAGTCTACTTTATCCACCCTTTTGGACGTTTTGGTAAAAATTCCACTAAGCCATTTAACGGCCTTGTTGATCAATTCAGCCCCAAGGCCAGTGGGCCCCAACACCGTCCGGGGTCAGCGCACCATGTCACTGACCGGCATGCCCAAGGCCGTCATTTTGTTCAACGCCGCAACCCGGGCCATTGCCTCGCCAACCTGGCCGTTGTAGTCGCGCAGTCGTAGCCGGTTGCCGGTCAGTTGCTTGAACCGCCACATCGCCGTCTCCCCTATCGAGCGGCGGTGGTAGCCGCTCGCCACCTTCCATTCTGCCAGCTCCCCGGCCTTGAGCGCCGCCACCGCCTCGTTGCGGGGATGCCCTGCCTGCCAATAACCGGCATTGCTGCGTGGTGGTATCAGCGGGCGGGCGCTTTTGTGGGCGATTTCCTCGTAGCATTGCCGGCTGTCGTAGGCGCCGTCAGCGTAGACGCTGCCTATCTGGCGGCGCAGTGGCCTGAGCATGGGGGCTAGGACCTGGCCGTCGGCCACATTGTCCAAGGACAGCTCGGCGTAGATGAGCCAGTGACCCTGGCCGTCCACACCCAGGTGCAGCTTGCGCCAGCTGCGGCGTTTCTCCTTGCCGTGCTTGCGCACCTTCCATTCGCCTTCGCCGTAGACCTTGAGGCCGGTGGCGTCGAACACCAGGTGCGCTACCGGGCCCTTGGGGCGACGGATATCCACTGTCACCGTCTTGGCCCGCTTGCTGATGCTGCTGTAGTCCGGCGAACTGAGCTCCAGGCCCATCAACTCGAACAGCGAATTGATGAAGCCCTCCGTCGCCCGCAGGCTCAAGCCGAAGACTGCTTGGATCATCAGTGCGGTGGTGATGGCTTGGTCGCTGTAATGCAGGTCCCGGCCCCGCTTGCCGTTGGGCTGGGTGCTATGCCAGCTGCGGATGGCCGCCTCGTCCAGCCAGAAGGTCAGGGAGCCGCGCTTGACCAGCGCTTCGTTGTATTGGGACCAGTTACGGACCCGGTACTTGGCCTTGGGCTTCTTGTTATTGCTTTGCGCGGCTTTCATGGCCATGGCGGTTGTCTTCTACGGCTGGGATTGGCCGATCTGATCGCCCGGCTCCGACTAAGTTCCATCGATTTGGTCAACAAGGCCCCATTTAACTACACCACGCAAGGATGTCTTGTCAACCACACTGCCATTTGAATCACCACCATCATTTTTATCAGTCATAATAATCACCAGTAATTAGTAAAGATATCAAACTCTAATTTGCATCAATCGCCATCGAAATTTATCTTAAACTCTGCAACCAACGGCAAGTGATCTATTACGACTGCCTTATATTCAGATAAAGTCATTTCTAGTATTTCATGCATAGGCACTATCTTTAATATACCTTCAAGGTATTCTTGCTCCCCTATATCAGTGAAGGCATATCCATCAAGAAGATTTCCAATATGAGTGCTCCCTCTGGTTTCACTAATATGGCTGCCTTGCCCAGCACTGTGCACTATACGAAATCCTAAGCCTGTCTCCATAAATTAACATAGCTCATGTCTGTTCTTCGTCCTGAAGAGGTCTAGTTGCTTCACAACTTTCCTTGAAGTTCATTTGCTTTTCAGGGTCAAGAGCTTGGAACTTTTTCTGCTTATAAATGATTCCACAAGCTTTCTTCGTATCAAATGCTAACTCGCCAAATCTAGGAGCTAATTTATTTGCAGAAAAGGCACTCCAAGTTATCAGCGCAATCAGAGCAGCCGAAAGATATTTCTCCTTTAGTGGCTGGGAGTATGATGCAATAGGGAAAACGCAGCACCTTAAATACAACCAAACAAAGAATGATGTAACTAACACAGACGCAATAAAATTATCTTCCACAAACTTATCCATTGTTGTCTGCTCAATCAAAAGCAAGTTCATGTAGAAGACAACTATTGGAAAGAAAAAGAAGATAAACACAGAGTAAAATCTTGCATATTGAAGGGAGCATAAAAAAACACTACTGGATACGTTAATTTTTCTCTTTGAAACCATCTCTACCATGTAGAGCAGCAAAAAGAAGGCCACTGTAGAGAAGAGTGCGTAGTAGGTAATTTGGGCAAGGATCGTGAACTGGCTGCTAAACAAGGACCATGCCACGCTCAGATTCCTATGAAACACCAGGTCTATTACAGCTATGAAAAATGAAATCAATGTTACGGCGTAAACGATGTCCAAAAGAGCATAACTTAGACCTCCCTCCTTTTTATAATCGGCCTCAACTATATCAGGTCTTTTCATAAAAATTGCGACCCTGGTCAAATATTCAAGGAAAGGAATTCTTTCTTTCATGACTTTAAACGGCTGGCTATACACATTGAACTCCTGTCATTCCAATTACACTGCCTATCTGGAATCCTGGTTTAATCTGATGCTTTATGGCTATGCATCATTCTATCCACTGAGAGCCCTTTATTTAGGCTCACAACGCCCTTGTAGATATACTCTTCATCATATGCTGATGCGTATCGGATCGATAACTCCACATCTTTCGATGCCAATAACGACATCATTTCAAGTTTACAGCCAAGGATGTCGGCACCAGTAACGGATATAAGATGCACTTCTTCTGAAGGCTTTAACACTGCCCCTACAGGAAGGTATCTGTTGACAAAACAGTCTGGGTTCAACCCAACACTTTCATACATTACCCTCAAATCACCAGCCGTTAAGTCAAAAGCCTCTTGATTGATAATGATTTTTGCTGACTTAATAAAGGCTGGGCCAACGCCATCATTACTGACAAATACGCCGTCTCTGCCTTTATCGCCTGTCACTACAGGATTGCTTAACAGATACGGTTTCAGGGAAAGCCTGTTATGCTCTCTTGTTACAACTCCCTGCCAGATGGATACTACTAATGCAATTATTGCTATAACAGTTACAGCAATATTCATTGTCTTTTCAAGGCTCATATAAGACCTCCCAACAAAGAAACATCTTTGTTTTTGCAGATGATGTCACCCGGTTTTCGCATCCCGGCCAGCAGAAAAGTAATAAGTAACAACACTGCCGACGAGCATAGAGGCGAATGCCAGGACTTCAGTAAAATGAGGGTTTTGGCTAAAGGCCAGGACGAAGACTATTACTAGCATGGCGAATACAACGCCCATTGCCAGAAGTGGCTTGGCTCGTTTATTGAGTCGCTCTGTTACTGGCTCGGCCATCCCTATGCCGCCACAAGCCCCACAAAGCAAACCGATATGTTCATTCCCTTTCAGTTCATTCTTCTTAATGCAGGCGGTACAGCTTTTACTTTCCACACCATTCTTACATGTCCCTGTCCCGGCACAGTGGGCGCATGGGTACAAGTTAGATCTAATGCTTTCCAAGCTAACCTCCAAGAGGCCTATATCTTCCCCACAATGGGGAGCGATTTCTTTGTGAACGAATCAAGGAGTAAGTGGCTTAGGTATGCACCCCCGCCAATCAATAACAGTTGCCTCATCAACTGTTTTCCTGCTGTTTCCGGTTCCCAGCCATAAAGTTTTTTCATTCCGTAGAACATCGTTACCGCTACAAAAAAGCTATGAAAAAACTGGCGATGGTTAGGATGTAAAGCAGGTTCCAGAATGTCCGGCAACCTGCCGCCGATACTGCCAATCAGTGCTGCGGAAAACGGGTCTACAGCAAAAGACCCGGCATTCTTCCTATCAAGCATGCAAAGCAATGCTCCCGTGACAGCACCTGCCGTTTGGTGTGTCTTACCATTCGCCAACGTTACTTCTCCTTCCTGACGCCTTTGAACGGGGTTTTGTCAGAGGTTTTCACATCCATGAATCGTCCCGTGTCCTTGTCCCTCTTGACCCAATGTCCGGAAGGGGTTTGGGTTTGAGAACGATTACGAACGGCACCATTACGATGCCCGTCACCAGTCGGGGGGTTAGTAGCCATGAGTACTCTCCTCTTTGTCAGTCAGCAGGCTTAGCGTGTGGAACCGCCAAGACACCAATGGCAGTTGTCGTAACCTTGCCTTTTCGCCTCTTCCAGCGACGAAAACGGCTTATCGTGTCCAGCGCGGATGATTTCATCGATCTGGCAAGTGGTTTTTTCGTTATCCAGATCATGGACCTCAGTGGTGTTGGTGTTACCGAGATAACGTTCTCCGTTCATATTTCCGGTGTAGCGGCGCATGGTTACTCTCCTAGGTTGTGGTTGCATGACAACCATACGATCTAATATTGATAGCGGTCAAGATCTTTTTTCGATCGATTGAACTATCAGAAACACTCACATACTATCCTGACAATAAGATAACGAGAGGAAGCAGGATCATGCCGCATCCGAGACTATTAGAGATGCCTCAGGCACAGCGGGAGCGTGTGTTCCATATAGAGTTCAGGCTGTACTTCCTTGGCACCGTGCACAGAAGCGACTTGATAGAGCGCTTCGGCATAAAGGAAGCGGCTGCATCGAGGGATTTGGCTGAATACAGGAAGATACGCCCTGACAACATGGTCTTCGATACCAAGTCCAAGGCCTACTTCAAGGGGGACTGTTTCGACCCCCTATTCGAATACACTCCCAAGCAGGTACTCTCAGCTTTGTCGCAGGGAATGGGGGCTCACTTTGCTGGCATGCATACATCCATGATCGCCTGCGAAACCCCGGTGCTCCTGAACCATCCATCTGTTGAAGTCCTTTCAGCACTATCAACAGCAATCCACCAGGGGCAGGCAGTTCACATTGAATACTGCTCGCTGAGCAGTGGCACCTCAGAGCGAGAGATTGTGCCCCTGGCCTTAGTAGATAACGGACTCCGCTGGCACGTCAGGGCTTATGACCGGAAGCGGAACCGCTTTGCGGATTTTGTCCTCACGCGTATAACAAATGCCGTTGTGCGGTTCGGGCATGTTGAGCGTCATGAGAAGAAGGATGCTGATATCCAGTGGAACCGGATCGTTGAAATGGAGATTGTCCCTCACCCGAACGAAAAGAACGTTGAGCACCCCAACGCTGTTGAACTCGATTACGGCATGAAGGATGGTGTTCTGAAAGTGAACATCCGTGCGGCAGTTGCAGGCTACGTCTTACGCCGCTGGAACGTTGATTGCTCTCCTGACCACTCGCGGAAAGGAAAGGAATATCAACTATGGCTGCGTAATACTCCGGCGCTTTATGGCGTGGAAAACCTTAGCATCGCACCAGGATACGGGTCAGAAGCCTAGTCATTATTGAACACCCGGGGCGCTGCCTGCGTAGTCCATCAAGGTGGTACACTTATAGACAGGCCAGGCACACCACATGCCTGGCCATAGACGAAAAATCAATGAGTTAGGACGCTCTTCGAAGCCTAAGCCGATGTCAGTTCGAATCCTCTCATCGGCACCAGTCCCTAGGCCAGCAGCAGCGCCATCAGCACCGGCGTGGCCAGCGACAGCGCAAAGCCGCTGACCACGGCGATGGGCACGCAATCCACACCACCGCTCTTCTGCAGCGCCGGCAGGCTGAAGTCCATGGCCGTGGCGCCGGCATAACCTATGGCCAGCGGCCGGCTGCGGTGCATCAGCACCGGGATCAGCGCCAGCGCCACCAGCTCCCGGGCCAGATCGGTGAAGAACACCATGGCCCCCCACTGGGCGCCAAGGGCGTCGCTGACCAGGATCCCGGACAGGGAATACCAGCCGAAACCGCTCATCACCCCCATGCCCTGCCAGGGCGTCAGCCCCAGCCAGGGCGACAGCAGCGCCCCCACCGCCAGGCTGCTCAGCAGCACGGCGCCGGCAATGGCCAGGCCCAGTCGGTTCAGCAGCAACTGGCGCAGGCTCATGCCGGCGGCCCTCAGCTGGATGCCGATCAGCAGCAACAGCAGCGCCAGGGCATATTCTGACCAGGTGCCCACGTCCAGCGTCCACAGCAGCCCCACCAGGGTGCCCAGGGCCACGGCGCCTACCAGCAGGCCGCTGTCCTTGAGCAGCGCCAGCCAGTTGACCGGGGCGCCATCGCCGTCCCGGCCCCGTTCGCCCATCAGCCTGGCCACCAGGGCCAGGGCCAGCCAGTTGCCCAGGCTCAGGCAGGCGAACATGGCGGCGATGGTGCCGGCCATGGGCAGCAGCTTGGCGCCAAGCTCCTCGATCTGGGCCAGGCCCATGCCCATGATGAACAGGATCACGTACACCAGCAGGCTGACGCCGCGATTGATGGCATCAAGCCAGGCGGCATTCTTGATGGTCAGCAGGTAACCGAGGAAGAGCGGCAACAGGATCAGCAGCAGGCCGGACAGCATGGCGTTGTCTCACAGGAACAAGGAGGCCAGAGCATAGCCAGTGCCGGCCAGGGCCTCAAGCCGGTTGCGGTGAACGGCGCTGCTGGATACGCGACCACAGCCTTTCGTGGAAGAAATAGGCCACCGTATTGCAGGCCGGCTCCACCAGCGCCATGACGCCGCCCACCAGCAGCGAGCTCGTCATCAGGTAGGCAACGGCAAAGGCGATACTCATATGCACGCAGGCAAAGGTCAGGGTCTTGATCATGGCTGGGCTCCCTTGAATACGCTCAAATGGTATCCATTCTCATTTGCAATTGAAAGCAAGAAAAGTCGATGGCCACATTCGCCTGAGGGAAATCCCCCAAGGGCACTGAGGGATCACGCCCATGGCCTGCCTTTGTGTCAGTGGTCACTATCAGAGTCGACCACTACCACAAGGAACACCACCATGACAGCCTACAAGTTCCACCGCCTGCGCGCCCTCTTTGGGGGCGCCGTCCTCTACTTCGGCAGCCATGCCGCCCTGGCCCTGAGTCTGGATCCGCAACTGGCCCAGCTGGCCGCCACGGCCGACACCGGTGACAAACTGGAGGTCATAGTCACCTTCGAGGGCGACGGCCCCCTCGGCCCGGACCAGCGCCAGCTGCTGACCGACCTCGGCCTCAGCGGCCTGACCCTGCAGTCCCTGCCCATCGCCGGGGTGCTGGCCACCCCGGCCCAGCTGGCCGCCCTGCAGCAGCTGGACGGCATCCGCTCCCTCTACCACAACCAGCCCCTAGCCTGGGACAACGCCGAGGCCACCGCCCTGACCGGGGTCGACCGGCTGCGCCTGGATCCCCAGCTGCGCAGTGCCGGCCTGCCCTACTCTGGCCGCGGCATCGGCGTGGTGATCAACGACTCCGGGGTGGACGGCAGCCACAACGACATCCGCTTCCCGGAACATGCGGTGCAGAACGTGCTGGCCCAGACCAACCTGCGCAGCTTCAGCGACACCCTGCCCATCAGCTACCAGCAGGACGTGATCAACACCGATATCGGCGGCGGCCACGGCAGCCATGTGGCCGGCATCATCGGCGGCAACGGCGCCATGTCCTCGGGCCGCCAGGAAGGGGTGGCCCCGGGTGCCGATCTGATCGGCTACGGCTCCGGCGCCGGCCTGTTCATCCTCGACACCCTGGGCGGCTTCGACTACGCCCTGACCCACCAGTACGACTACAACATCAGGGTCATCTCCAACTCCTTCGGCTCCACGGGCGATATCGGCAGCGACTTCGATCCGGATCACCCCACCAACGTGGCCACCAAGGCCCTGGCCGACCGCGGCGTGGTGGTGGTGTTCTCGGCCGGCAACTCCGGCTCGGGCGAAGGCACCATCACCGGCAACTTCAAGAAGGCGCCCTGGGTGATCACCGTGGCCGCCGGCGACAAGCAGGGCCGGCTGGCGGACTTCTCCTCCCGGGGCGTGCGCGACAGGGAAGGCGAGACCGAGGTCGACGGCACCCCCTATGTCTGGGTGGACAGGCCCACCATCACCGCCCCCGGCGTCGACATCGTCTCGGTGCGCGCCAGTACCTCGGGCCCCCTGGGCGCCCTCAGCCTGAGTGGCGACCTCGAGGCCATGCCCGAAAGCGAGCTGCCCTACTACACCGTCATGAGCGGCACCTCCATGGCCGCCCCCCATGTGTCGGGGATAGTAGCGCTGATGCTGGAAGCCAACCCCGGCCTGGGCTGGCGTGAGGTCAAGGCGATCCTCCAGGACACCGCCACCAACATGCCCGGTTACGAATCCTGGGAGGTCGGCGCCGGCTACGTCAACGCCCATGCCGCCGTACGCGCCGCTGCCGGCTTCGCCGACGCCTATGGCGACACCACCAAGCACAACCGCAGCTTCCATGCCGGCGTCGACAGCTCCCTGGCAGGCCAGTCCAGCCACCAGGTGCCCTTCAGCCCGGTCGGCGAACCCGAGCAGGTGCCCTTCGAGGTGGCCGAGGGCATCAGCCTGATCAGCGCCTCGGCGCGGATCGGCAGCAACACCCTGGCCCTGGTGCTGACCGATCCCGACGGCATTCGCTACGGCTCCGGCATCGCCCTGCCGGTGCTGGGCGAAAACGTCGCCGCTACCGCCCCCGGCAAGCCGGGCACCTGGACCCTGAGCCTGCGCGGCGTCGGCTCCGTTTCCGGCGTGCCCCTGGATCCGACCGGCGCCAGCAACGGCATCGGCCTGCCCGAAACCATCACCGCCACCGTCCGCCAGCAACGCATCGACGGCTACAATGGCATCGACGATGTCTTCGGTCACCCCGCCGAGGCCTTCGCCCTTAAGGCGGTGGCCGAGCAGCTGATGGACGCCAGGACCAACGGCTTCGAACCCGATGCCAGGCTGACCCGCGCCGAACTGGCCGATTACCTGACCCTGGCCGGCGCCGCCCGCCAGAGCATCGCAGGCAACGCCGGCGGCTTCGACGACGTGGCCGCGACCCTGGCCGGGGCCGTCAACGCCGTGACCAGCCCGGGCGCCGCCCTCAAGGATCTGTATCAGCGTCAGCAGGCCCTGGTTCCGGCCCTGGCCGAGGGCCGCTTCGGCCCGGGGGGCCAGGTCGAACGCAGCCTGCTGGCCTACAGCCTGATCCAGAGCCTGGGCCTGGAAGCCCAGGCCCAGGACGCTCCCGAGCAGCTGCATGTGGATCACCTGGGCCAGGCTGTGCCTGTGGTGGACAGCGACAGCATCCCCGCCCAGTGGCGCGGCCATGTGCAACTGGCGCTGGATCTGGGCCTGCTGGCCCCCCGCTTCGCCGTGGAGCAGGGCCCCTTCGAGCTGACCCCGACCCTGAAGGCCTACTTCGAGCCGGCCGGAGTGGTCAGCCGTGGCGACTTCGCCGCCGCCGCGGTTCGCCTGCAGGCCAGGTATCTGGATTGAAAAGGATGCGTTCCCTGACATTGGCCGGGCTGGATGCCCGGCTTTTTTTATGTGAGCAGGCCGCGCCTGACAGCCAGACGAACCAGCTCGGCGGTGTTGTGCACCTGCAGCTTGTCCATCAGCCTGGTGCGGTGGTTTTCGGCGGTCTTGACGCTGATATCGAGGCGGCTGGCGATCTCCTTGGTGGTGCGCCCCTCTATGACCAGGTGGAAGACTTCCCGCTCCCTGTTGGTGAGATCGCCATACGGATCGCTCAGATCCCGCTCCGGCTCGCGCATGCTGTCGGCCAGGATCTGCGCCGCCCTGGGGCTGAAGTAGCCCTTGCCCTGGGCCAGGCTCAGCACCGCCTGGCACAGTTCGGCGGAGGCACTGTCCTTGACCAGGTAGCCGGCGGCGCCGGCCTTGACCATGTGCAGCACGTACTCCTCCTCCTCGTGCATGGTCAGCACCAGCACCCGGATCTGGGGCTGCTGCTGGTGCAGCCGCCGCACCACTTCGATGCCGTTGAGGCGCGGCATGGTGACGTCGGTAACCAGGATGTCGGGCTTGAGTTCCAGGGCCTTCTCCACCGCCTCCATGCCATCACTGGCCTGGCCGATCACCCGGATCTCACCCTGGCCGTCCAGCAACGACACCAGGCCCTGCCTCACTATGGTGTGATCATCTGCCACCAGGATGCGGATCATGGCACTGCTCCTCTTGTCTTGCGTTCAAATGTCCAGGTGCACGCGGATCTCGGTGCCGCTGCCGGGACTGGTGTTGATCACCAGCTCGCCTCCGAACAGCTCGACCCTGTCCTGCATGCTGCGCAGGCCGAAGCCGTCGCCCTGGGCCGCCAGGGCGCTGTCCAACTCGAAGCCGGCGCCGTTGTCGGCCACGCTCAGCAGCAGCCGCTGGCCGGTGCGCAGCAGGCTGATATCCACCACCGAGGCCTTGGCATGCTTCTGGGCGTTGGCCAGGGCCTCCTGGGCCACACGAAACAACAGCGTCTCCAGCTCCGGCGCCAGGCGCTGATCCAGGCCGGACAGCTGCAGCGGCACCTGCCAGCCGGTGCGCTGCTCGGTGAGCCGGCACAGCCAGTTGAGGGCCGGCCCCAGGCCGAGGTCGTCGAGTATGGCGGGCCTGAGCAGCCGCGCCAGGTTGCGGGTGTCGGCCAGGGCCTGCTCGGCCAGGGCCAGGGCATCGCGGCTGGCATCGCTGGGCGCCAGAGCCGCCAGCCGGTGCTTGAGGGCGGTCAGGGTCTGGCCCAGGCCGTCGTGCAGCTCCCGGGCCAGGCGCTTGCGCTCTTCTTCCTGCACCCGCCAGACGCTGCGGGCCAGGCCACGAAAGCGCTGCTCGCCGGCCATCAGCTGCCGGGTCAGCCTGTCCTGCTCCAGGGCCAGCTGGTGCAGCCGGCTCATCACCTCATGCTGCTCCATCGTCCTCTCTCCACCGTTCGGGAATCCAGGGCAGGGCCAGGAAGGCCTGCCGTTGTTGTTGGTCCAGGCCGCGACGGAACCAGGCCGGCAGGGCCTGGCAGGTCGCCTGTTCACAACGCAGGGCCTGTTGGCGCAGCTGGAACCAGGATTGGGCCGGCGGCGCCTCCAGGCCCTGGTACCAGCGCCAGATCCGGGCCGGGCTCACCGCCTGGGACGGCGCCAGTCCCAGCCGCGCCGCCAGCACCTGCCGCCAGCCCGCCTCCCAGGCCGGCAGGGGCCGCGCCATCAGCCCTTCCAGCTCGGTCCTGGCCTGTGAACGCAGGCCCTGCTCCAGCAGCCATTCGGCCCGGATCAGCCGCTGCCGGGCCTGCTGGTCCGGCGTGGCGTCGGGGTCCAGGCCGTGGGCCAGGGGATCGCCGCCGTAGCGCAGCGCCAGCTCGGCCCGCAGCAGCAGGATCTCCCGCCTGGCACGGGGATCCTCAAGCTCGTCGGCGAGGCGGGCGGCAGCGGCCAGCTCGGCCTCGGCCTGGACGCTCTGGCCCCGCCACAGGCCCAGCTGGGCCAGGTGGATCATGGCCGACAGCCGGGCCTGCTGATCCCCCAGCGCCTCGGCCTCCTGGCGGCTCTGCAGCCAGGCGCGGGTGGCCTGGGGCCAGCGGCCGTCCTGGCCATCCAGGGTGGCCAGGTGCTGGCGACAGCGCATGTCGCCGCGGCTGTCCCCCATCGCCTGGTAACCGGCCTGGGCCTGCTGGAAATAGACCCTGGCCTCCTCGCCGTTGCCGGACAGCATGGCCATGTAGCCGACATTGACCTGGCTCTCGGCCACCAGGCCCGGATCCCCCAGCTCCCGGCGCAGGCGCAATGCCTTGAGGTACTGGCCCTTGGCCTCGCCGTAGCGGCCCAGCTCCTCCAGCAGCAGGCCCTTGTCGTTGAGGATGCTGGCCAGCAGCGCCGGGGCATGGTCGCCCTGGAGCAATTGCTCGGCCCTGTCCAGCAGCTTGCCGGCCTGCTCCAGCTGCCCGGCGATGGCGCTCAGGAAGGCCAGGTTGGCCAGCAACCCGGCCTGGCCGGGCTCGTCCCCCAGGGCCTGGCGCCCAGCCAGGGCCTGGCGGTAGTAGTCCCGGGCCAGGGCCAGCTCTCCCAGGTGCTCCTGGGCCACCCCCAGGGCGGCCAGCACATCGGCCTCCAGGGCCCCCTGGCGCTGGCTGCGGGCCAGCACCAGGGCCCGGGCCAGGGCATTTTCCAGGGCAGGCCTGGGCTGGCCCTGGCGGATCTGCTGGCGGCCCAACAGGTACCAGCCCCGGGCATCGGCCGGGCTCACCGCCAGCCAGTCCTGCAGCGCGGCGATGGCGGCGTTGAGATCCCGGTGCTCGGCCAGCAGCTCGGCATTGAGGTGGGCCAGGCGACCGTCGAAGGGCTGGCGCGCCCGCAGCAGGGCCAGGGTGGCCAGGGCCTGCTCGGCGGTGCCGGCCAGGCGCTGTTGTTCGAACTGGATGCGCAGGGCCAGGGTCGAGTCGGGATCGCCCAGGCGCTCGGCGGCCTTGGCCAGGGCCTGGGTCGCCCCCTCGGCCCGGCCTAGGCCGTCATAGGCTCGGAAGGTCAAGTACCAGCTCAGCGCCGAGGGCCATTGGCGGGTCAGGCGGTTGAGGCTGGCCAGGGCCTGGTCGTGTTCGCCCCGGTCGAGGTGCTGGCGCACCAGGTTGACCTCGGCCAGCTGAGCGGCCGGCACGGCCGGTGGCGCCTGGGCGCCCCTGTCCAGGCGGATCAGCAGCTGACCGCCCAGCTCGCCCAGGGCGGTCAAGACCGCCCCCGGGGCGCTGTGGCTTTCCAGCAGTTCCCCGGACAGCTGGCCAGGAGGGCCGAATCGCAGCGCCAGGTGCCAGTCCTCCTGCAGGGGCCGGATCCCGGGTGCCACCACCCAGGCGGCCTCGAAGGCCTGCAGCAGCTCCCGCTGCTGGGCCGGGCTCAGGGGCGGCTGCCAGTCCATCTGGCGGATGTAGTTGAAGACCTGTTTCTGTTCCACCAGCTGCAACCTGGCCGAGCCCCCCAGCTGGCTGTAGAGCTGCTCGGCGGCGGCCTCCGACAGCCAGGCCGGCAGGGGCGCGGCCACCTCGGCCGGCAGGATCAGCAGCGGCGGCACCGCCGTGGCGCCGCCTTCGTCCCGGGGCGAGCCGGGCGGCCAGCGCCACCAGGCCAGAACCGCCAGCAGCACCAGCGCCGCCCCCCAGTACCAGGGCCGGCGCCGCGCCGGCCGGGGCGCCAGCCGGGCCAGGGCCTGGGAGGCGTCGGCGGGACGCTGGCGGGGATGGATGGCCAGCAGGGCCATGATCAGCCGGCTCAGGCCCAGGGGAATGTCGTGACAGCGCAGGTGGGGCGGCTGGGGCCGGCGCGCCAGGCGCGCCTGCATGCGCGCCTCGGGGTCCTCCCCTTCGAAGGGCAGGCAGCCGGTGGCGGCCTCGTAGAGGATCACCCCCAGGCTGAACAGATCGGAGCGGCCGTCCAGGGGCCGGCCCTGGAGCTGCTCCGGGGACAGGTAGTCCGGGGTGCCGGCACGGCCACGAGTGGCGCCGTCGGCATCCAGGGCCCGGGCAATGCCGAAATCGCTGATATGGGGCTGACCCTGGCCATCGAGGAGAATGTTGTCGGGCTTGAGATCCAGGTGCACCACCTGCTTGCGGTGGGCCAGCGCCAGGGCGTCAAGCAGTTGCCGGGCCAGTGTCGCCACCACCGCCGGCGGCAGCCGCCCTTCCCGGTCGAGGCGCTCGGCCAGGCTCTCGCCCTCGATCAGCTCCATGGTGCAGCACAGCCCCTGCTCGGTCTCGACCAGATCGTGCAGGCGCACCACGTTGTCGTGGCTGATCCGGCGCGCCAGCAGCAGCTCGTTGCCAAGCGCCTTGGCGTCGCCGCCGTCCAGCAGCTTCAGGGCCACCGCCACCCCCAGTCGTTCATCCCGGGCCCGGTAGACGAAACCGTGGGCGCCTCGTCCCAGCAGCCGCTCTACGACGAAGCGCCCCGCCAGGCGCGCCCCGGCCGCCAGGGGCTCCGGCAGGTTATCCAGGGTCTGGGTCGGCTGGGGATCATGAACCACTGGCGATGGCGCCTCCTGTCATTGTCAGTGCCGGGACCAGGCCAGGACGCTGGGCAGGGGCGCCCTGGCCGACCGGCCGCTGAGCGCCTCGAGATCGGCCCTGAGCATGGCGGCCACTATGGCCATGGCGGCGTTGTTGGCCATGGCCTCGAGTATGGCCAGATCCAGCTCGGTGATGGCCTTGCCCTCGGCCAGGCTGTCGGTGTAGATGACCCCAAGGCGCTCGTCGCCGTAATCCAGCGGCAGGCAGGCCAGGGCGCGGATGGCCTTGAGCTGTACGCTGGGCTGCTGGCCCAGGTAGCCGTGGGCCTGGCTGTCGCTGGTGACCAGGGCCTCGCCGCCTTCCAGCACCAGGTTGACGGCGCTGCGCGAGCCCACGAAATCCGGGCTCAGCAGCGCCTGGGGAGAAACCCCCAGCACGGCCCTGATGGCCAGCTCGCCGCCGGGCTCCTTGAGCAGGATGAAGGCCCGGTCGGTGTCGGCCAGCCCGACCATGGCCTCCAGCACCTGGGCCAGCAGCCGCTGCAGATCCGGCTCGCCGTTGAGCTGCCTGCCGTAGCGGGCACAGGCCTGCCAGCGGGCCGCCTCCCGGCCCTGCTGCTCCTGGAGCTGCTGCTGGCCGAGGATCTGGAAGCGGGCGTTGAGCTGGCCGAAGGTCAGCCAGCGGTCGCCGTCGATATGGGCGCGGGTGATGGCCTCGCCGTTGACCGTGGTGGCGTTCTTGGAACCCAGATCCTCCAGGGTCCAGCCCCTGCCCGCCCCCAGGAAGCGGGCGTGCTGGCGGGACACTGAGCCGTCTTCAATACAGATCTGGCAGTGGGGATCCCGGCCCAGGGTGTAGCTGGCCTGCTCGTCGAGCAGGAACACCTTCACCGGCTGCTGGGGAAAATAAAGGGACAACCGGGCCGGCATGGCGTCAGTCCTGCAGCAGGCTGAAGCGCAGGGTGTCGGCCTGGCCCAGCAGGCGCCCGGCCAGGTTGTCCAGATCCCGGCTGGAACGCCAGACATTGGCGATGGCCTGGCCCTGCTGGGCGTCGACGAGGCGGGTGAAGGCGGCCAGCTGCGACAGCGCCAGACCGGTATCACCCAGTTCATGGGCCTGCTCGGACAGGCTCAGCAGCTGCTGCAACTGGGCCAGCAGCGCCGCCGGCAGGGCGCTGCCCTCGAGGATGGCCCCCAGGCGCTGGTACTTTGCCGCTACCACGGCGTCGTTGTCGCGCTGGTCACGCACCACCAGCCACTCGGAAAAATTGCCGGTACGGCCCCGGGCCCGGTAGGAACCGGCACCATGGTTGGCGGTGACGTCCCTGAAATCGCCGCCGAGGGGCGCCTTGAACAGCCGGTAGCCGGCGTCGAAATCGAGATCATGGGTGTGGATGGCCACCTCCGCCGGCCCTTCGAAGGCCAGGCCCTGATCGGCGGGCGGCTCTATGACGATCATCATCGGGAAGGCCGCCACCGGGGTGACACCCGCCGGCAGCCTGGCCAGCAGGGCGGCGTCGGTGGGGGAAAACAGGTAGGCGTCGACGCCCGCACTGTGCTCGGTCAGGCCCAGGGCCCTGTCGAAGGAGAGCGTCAGCTCGACGCTGTGCAGGCCCTCGGCCAGGGTGAACTCGGCCTTGTCCCGGGCAATGCGGCTTTCGGTAACGGCCGCCAGGCAGCTAAAGCTCAGCAGGCAGGCGAGCAGACTCAGTTGACGCACCATGGTTTGATTCCTCCAGGATAACGGCGTCCTTGCCTGATTCTGTTACATGACATTAACAACAAATGCGGCGCCAAATAAAGCCGGGGCATGAGACTGTGCTCCAGCTCACACCCCGGTCCCTCACTGCTGGTAGGCGTCGTAGAGACGACCAGCGATCACCGCGTAATGGGCGCGGCTGATCCTGCTGGCCGGCTCGAAGCGGGCCACCAGGCTGGGCGTGATGTCATAGGGGCCTTGCCGCACCTCGAAACGCACACCCAGCAGGCCCAGGTTCAGCGCCTCCTGCACATGGCCCAGCAGCTCGGCCGGCACCTCTGTGGCGTCCAGCACCGGCACCTGCTCGCCCATGTAGTCCACCCTCAGCTCGCCGTCGTGGGCCAGGGCTTCGGCTTCACGGCCCAGGCTCTGCACCAGGCTGTAGGCCAGCTCCGCCTTGGTCACCGCCTGGCGGGGGTTGAACGCCTCGGCGCTGCGCATTACCGGTGACTGGGCGTTGCTCCTGTCTTTGAGGGCGCCTCCCACCGCGGCCACGGCGCTGACGAAGGGCATGTCCTGAGCCCTGACGTCGCTGAAGCTGACCAGAGGCTCGTTGAGCAGCGGTCGGCTCTGGCGCACCGCAGCGCCCATCACCAGGTAGCGGGCCAGCTGGTTGCGGCGCAGCGGCTGATCCGGGGCGAACTTGTTGTTGGCCAGGCCATCCATCAGCCGTTCGCTGATGGCGTATTCGATGGCGCCTTGGGCGGGATGGCCCTGGCTGTCGTCGATGCCCTCGAAACCGTCGGAGATCAGGAAGCTGATCTGGCCGCCGATCATCTCCGGCAGGCCCGGGCCATTGGTGGTGCCTGTGGGATCCGGCTGCACCCCGGACAGCGAGGTCAGGCCGTATACGCTCAGGATCCAGGTACCGGCCTGGCCGGGGGCCGAGACCCGCATGTTGCTGCCCAGCACCGGCAGGGTCAGGTTACCCAGGTATTCGGTGCCGTCCGGTGCGGTCAGCTTGAGCTTGGTGGTATTGGCCAGGGCCTCGGCCGAGGCCTTGATCCAGGCCACCTCCTCGCCAACCTCGAAGCTGTAGCTTTCGGACGGCCCCACCGGGCTGAACAGCAGCTCGAACCGGTCGACCCTGTCGCTGACAAAGAGCTGTTCGTTGGCATTGAAGTCGTCGCGCAGATTGTTGACGGTGCCCTGGTCCGCCGTGCGCTCGTCCAGGGCCGCCGCCACCGCCGCCTTGGCGTTGACATAGCCGGCGCCCACCTCCCAGCGCTCGTAGCCTGGCATATTGGTAGCGGTTTCCATCAGCAGCCGCCTGATATCCAAGGGCGTCAGCTCGGGGTTGGCCTCCAGCATCAGGGCGGCGATACCGGCCACATGGGGGGTGGCCATGGAGGTGCCGGAAATCATGGTGTAGTAGGGAACGTGCTCCAGGGCCATGGCATCGAGATCCTCGGCGCCGCCGTTGGAGGCCAGGTTGGTCACGGCCCGGGTAGAGATGATGTCCACCCCGGGCGCCACTATGGAGACCTCGTTCCGGTATTGCCACTGGCTGCCGTCGGGCATGGTGAAGCTGCCGGACTCGCCTTCCTTGCCCCGGGAGGAGAAGCCGGCCAGGCCGCCCGACTTGGTGCCGGCACCCACGGACAGGCCCCAGGGGATCTGGGCGTAGGGGTTGTGGGTGTCTTCGCCGGGGCCGTCGTTACCGGCGGCGAACACGCTCAGCACGCCCAGCTTGTAGGCCTTGTAGGAGGCCAGGCTGATGGGGCCATGGGGGTCGAAGCTTCCGGAGCTGCCCCAGGAGTTGCTCATGATGCGGATGGGGCTGTTGAAGTCCCACAGGTGGGCGATGCTGTAGTCGTAGCCGCCCAGGGCGTCGAGGATGGACAGGCCGGCGCCGGAGCCGTAGCCGATCAGGTCGGCGTCCACGGCCACCCCCTGGTAAAGGCCGCCGGACTGGGCACCGGTGCCGCCGACGGTGCCGGCACAGTGGGTGCCATGGCCCACGTTGAGATCGGAGTTGGCCTGGCCTTCCAGCCACAGCCCTTCCGGAAAGACCGGCAGCAGGGCGCGGCCGACGCTGGCATTGGTGATGGCCTGGACGTTTTCCACCACCTTCTCGCCCAGGCGCAGATCACCGTGGGTAGCGTCTATGCCGGAGTCGTTGACCAGCACCGTGACGCCCTTGCCGGTGAAGGTGACGCCGTTGCGATCCAGGAAGGCGTCGGACTGCAACTCGCTGACGCTGGTGACCTCGCGGGCGTCGTGGTTGCTGTAGCTCAGGGTGCGATTGAGGTACACGGAGCGCACATCGGGGCGCTGCAGCAGGGCGCCGATCTGCTCGGCATTGGCCAGAGCGCCGACGATGGGCAGGGTCTGAAACTGCACGCCCTGGCTGATGCCCAGGCCGTTGAGAGCGCGGATCTGCTCCGGGGTCACCGCCTCCATCTGGTCATAGGTCACCACCACCATCAGCTGCTCATCCGGGGCCAGGCCGTCCAGCTTCTGGGCCAGCTGGCTGCCCAGTACGCCCTGGGCCACGGCATTGAGACTGAAGCCCGCCAGCATGGCGCCACCAGCCATCAGGGAAATCAGGTTGCGCTTTTTCATGATCTGCTCCACTGGTTATGAAGTTGTTAATACCGCACCAGTGTCGGGGCTGGGCTGCGCCAGCACCATCGGGGAGATCCCCCAGGACGACTGAGGGATTTCCCTCAGCGCCGAACCGTTTGCCGAAAAAACGACCGCAATACAAGCCATTGCCGGGTGACAGTCAGACGGGATGCTCTTATAATTCAGCGCCACGGCCCCTTAGCTCAGTTGGTTAGAGCAGTCGACTCATAATCGATTGGTCGCCCGTTCAAGTCGGGCAGGGGCCACCAGATACAGCAAGGGCTAGCAGGTCAGTGACCGCTGGCCCTTTTTCATGTCTTCTCATTGCCGTCCTTTTCCCTTAGGCTGGGCTTCCCAACGGAAAAACGCCCACAAGGACCCGGATGAAAGCCCTGCTTGTTGCCCTGCTGGCCGCCCTCGCCTTCACTGCCCATGCCGATATCGCCCGCACCCTGGCGGTGACCATAGACGACCTGCCCGTGGTCCGGGGCCAGGATCTGGCCAGGGCCCAGGCCATCACCCACGGGCTGCTCACCAAGCTGCAGGCGGCCAAGGCGCCGGCCATCGGCTTCGTCAACGAACAGAAGCTGGGCGAGCCCGAGCCGGATCCGGCGCGGGTGGCACTGCTCAAGGCCTGGCTGGACGCCGGCATGGATCTCGGCAACCACGGCTATTCCCACAAGTCCTTCTACAAGACGCCCCTGGCGGAATTCCAGCAGGAACTGCTCAAAGGCGAGCGGGTGCTCAAGGAGCTGCTGGCCGCCCAGGGCCGCAAGCCGGCCTTTTTCCGCCATCCCTACCTGAACACAGGGCCGGACGCCGACACCCGCGCCCAGTTCGAGGCCTTTCTGGCCGAGCACGGCTACCGGGTGGCACCTGTGACCTTCGACAACGACGAGTGGATCTACGCCCTGGCCTACGACAAGGCCCTGGTGGCCGGCGACAAGGTCAAGGCGGAGAAAGTGGCCGAGGATTACCTGCGCTACATGGCCGAGAACACCGCCTTCTTCGAGGCGCTGTCGGTGAAGCTGCTGGGCCGGGAGCCGGCCCAGATCCTGCTGCTCCATGCCAACGCCCTCAATGCCGACTACCTGGCGCCGCTGCTGGCCCTGTACCGGGACAGGGGCTATGGCTTCGTGAGCCTGGAGCAGGCGCTGGCCGATCCCGCCTATCGCCAGCAGGACCACTTCATCAGCCCCTGGGGCATTTCCTGGCTGGAGCGCTGGTGGCACGACAGGCACGGCAAGCGGCTGCGCACCCCGGATGCCGCCCCTTGGGTGGCGGAGCTGGCCGGGATCAACTGAGTCACGGCTCCGGCTCGATCCTGTTGCGGCCCTTTTCCTTGGCACGGTAGAGCTGCCGGTCGGCGGCCGCGATCAGGCTGGCAGCCTCGTCGTCCTGGCCGGGGACCAGGGTCGCCACCCCGGCGCTGATGGTGACGATACGGCTCGCCCCCTCGCCCCGGTGGGGCCAGGCCTGCTCGGCCACGGCCTGGCAGCACCTTTGCGCCAGGGCGGCCGCCTGCGGTGCGCCCGTGTCGCTGAGCAGCAGGGCGAATTCCTCGCCGCCGTAGCGACAGACCAAGTCCGTCTCCCGCCTGGCCACCTGGCCCAGCACCGTGGCGGCCATCTTCAGGCATTCGTCTCCCTGCAGATGGCCGTAGCGGTCGTTGTACTCCTTGAAATGGTCCAGGTCGACCAGGATCAGCGACAGCGGCTCGCGGCTGCGCCTGGCCCTGGCCCAGGCCTTGTCCAGGGCCAGATCGAAGCTCCGCCTGTTGGCGATGCCGGTGAGGCCGTCCAGGTAGGAGAGCCGCTCCAGCTCCTGGCGCAGCCGCGCCAGCTCGTCCTCGGTCTTCCTGCGTTCGGTGACGTCACGAATGACGGCGGAAAAGCCGATCACCCCATCCGGATCCCCTTCGATGACCGACAGGGTCAGGTCCATGAACAGACGCTGGCCGTCGGCGCGCAGGCATTCGATGGTCTGGGAACGGTAGCTGAGGCCATTGGCCATCAGCTCGGTCATCAACCGCACCAGCTTTTCCGCCCAATGGCCGTCGCTGATGTCGCTGATGCGCCGGCCCACGGCCTGGTCGCTGGCAATGTCGAACATGGCCTCGGCCGCCCTGTTCCAGCGCACGATCAGGCCGTCTCTGGTGGTGGCGATGATGGCATCGTGGGCATGGTCGAGGATGTTCTCCAGGAACTGGACCGACACCATGTAACGGTGCAGGAGGCGCACGTCCGTGCTGGCGGACATGGCCAGGCGATGGTTGATGCCGCTGAGGGTGGTACGGTGCTGCCGCCCCTTTCTGACCGACCTGATGTAGCCCCTGAGGCCGTCCAGGCCGTTTCCCAGCTCGAACACCCGCCAGCGACCGCCCAGGCCGTTGACGGGGGAGTTCAGCTGCTCGACCAGCGCCTCGGCCCGGTCGTCCACCAGGAAGGCAAAGTGCCATTCACCAGCCAGTTTGTCCGCCAGCCGTCTGGCCAGGGGCAGGGGCGAGCAGAGTCCTGGCCCCAGCAGGATCAGGACCGGCTGGTCGCCGCCGCGTTCGAGCACCAGGCGCACATCCTGCCACTGGCCGCTGCAACTGCTCAGCTGCAGATCCAGCGCCGCTATCTGGCTCTGCAGCTGCGCCCTGGTCCTGGCCAGGCTTTGGGGGGCATCGACCAGCAGCACATGGGGCGACATGGCAGGCTCCGGCCCTACAGCAGTGGCTGGCCAAGGAGCAGGCGGCCGGCCCAGGTCTTGAGGATGTCGGTGGTGGGGGCCATCACATGGCTGGCCCTGGCATCACGGAGGATCCGCGCCAACTCACTGTTGTCGCGATAAGCGGCGCCGCCACAGCAGGTCATGGCCTCGTTGGCGACCCTGACCACGGTGTCGGCGGCATCGGCCTTGGCCAGCATGATCTCGGCGGTGGCGCCGGGATCGCCGATATCACCCAGGTAGGCGGCCCGGTACAGCAGGCCCCTGGCCTTGGTCACCGCCAGGCTCATCTCGGCGACCCTGTGCTGCAGCACCGACACATCCGCCAGGCTTTCCCCGGAATGCTGGTAGTGGCGGTTCTGCAGGTGGCAGAGGGTGAGATCCAGGGCCGACTGGGCCAGGCCCACATAGCTGCCGGCCATGGCAATCAGGAAATAGGGCGCCACCACCTCGAACACGTACCAGATCTGGTCCCCTTCCCGGCCCAGCAGGTTCGCCGACGGTACCCGGATATCCTCCATGGCCATGGCCCTGGAGGAGTTGCCCCTCATGCCGAAGCCCCGCCAGGGATCGCGCCAGCGGATGCCCTGGGTGTCGGCATCGACCACCAGGCAACTGAAATCCCCCGGCTCCGCCTCCGCCATGCTGGCCTGGGTGGAGATCACATAGGAATCGGCATGGCCGCCATTGGTGACGAACTGCTTGGTGCCGCTCACCCTGAACCTGTCGCCGTCGCGGGCCAGCCCGGTCCGGGGCAGGTAGAAATGGGCGCCCGTGCCCGACTCCGACAAGGCCAGGGTGGTGATATGGCGGTTCTCGGCGATGGGCCTGAGGTAGTGTTCTTCATGGTGGGGGGTGGCCTTGGCGGCAATGACGGCACTGCCCACGCAGTGCATGGCATAGCACAGGGCGGTGGAGGCGCAGCCCCTGGCCAGGGTTTCCCCCAGCACAGCCAGGGCCAGCAGGCCCTGTTCGTGACCGCCCAGGCGCTTGGGTACGTGCAGCCCCATGAGATCCGCGTCCGCCAGCACCTGCATGGACCGTGCCGGCCAGCTCGCCTCCCGGTCGACATGGGCACTCTGTGGCCCTATCACCGCCTGGGTCACTTCGGCCGCCGTGGCACGCAGCCTGAGTATCGAGGGGGAAAGCAGATCGTTCATGCTTGACTCTCATGATTCCTTGTCAAAGCCCCGGCCATCCCTGGTTGCATCTTTCCGCCCTTGCTGGTCGGGGCCTTCCCTGCCCCCTACACCAATGTAAGCACAAAGAAACACTTTTGGCAGGCGCTCGGGCCCTCTTGCCGGCGCGCCAAGGCAGGCGTTCAATGCCCAAGGTCAGGAGCGCCCCTGCAGCTGCGCCAGCACCTCCTGGGGGGCCGGGGCATAGTGCTTGAATTCCATGGTGAAGGTGGCGCGCCCCTGGGTCAGGGAGCGCAGCGCCGTGGAATAGCCGAACATCTCCGCCAGCGGCACCAGGGCGTGCAGCTGCTTGCTGCCGCCGGGGATGTCGTCCATGCCCTGCATGGCGCCGCGCCGGGCGGTGAGATCGCCCATGACGTTGCCCATGAACTCCTCCGGGGTTTCCACCTCCACCGTCATCATGGGCTCCAGCAGCTGCGGCCCGGCCTGCTTCATGGCCTCCTTGAAGGCCATGGCGGCGGCGCTGCGAAAGGCGTTCTCGTTGGAGTCCACGTCATGGGAGGAGCCGTCGGTCAGGGCCACTTGCACGTCCACCACCGGGTAGCCCGCCAGCACCCCGGTCGCCAGGGATTCCTGGATGCCCTTGTCCACCGCCGGGATGAATTCCCTGGGCACCACCCCGCCCTTGACCTCGTCCAGGAAGGCGTAGCCGCCGCCCTCCTCCAGGGGCTCCAGGCGCAGCACCACATGGCCGTACTGGCCGCGACCGCCGGTCTGTTTGATGAACTTGCCCTCCACGCCGGAAACGGCCTGTCGCACCGTTTCCCGGTAGGCCACCTGGGGCTTGCCGACCCTGGCCTCGACCCCGAATTCCCGCTTCAGGCGGTCCACTATGATGTCCAGGTGCAGCTCACCCATGCCGGAGATGATGGTCTGGCCCGACTCCTCGTCGGAACGGACCCTGAAGGAGGGATCCTCCTGGGCCAGGCGGCCCAGGCCCTGGCCCAGCTTCTCCTGGTCGGCCTTGGTCTTGGGCTCTATGGCCTGGGAGATCACCGGCTCGGGGAAGCTCATCTTCTCGAGGATGATGGGGTGGTTGAGATCGCAGAGGGTGTCGCCGGTGGTGACCCCCTTGAGGCCAACGGCGGCGGCGATATCGCCGGCATGCACCTCCTTGAGTTCCTTGCGGTCGTTGGCGTGCATCTGCAGGATGCGCCCCAGCCGCTCCTTCTGGCCCTTGGTGGGGTTGTAGACGGCATCCCCCGTCCTTACCACCCCGGAGTAGACCCGGAAGAAGGTCAGGTGACCGACGAAGGGATCGGTCATGATCTTGAAGGCCAGGGCCGAGAAGGGCTCGTCGACGCTGGGGTGGCGCTCTATCTCGTGGTCCTTCTCGTCGTGGCCCCTGATGGCGGGCACATCCACCGGCGAAGGCAGGTAGTCCAGCACGGCATCCAGCAGCGCCTGCACGCCCCGGTTCTTGTAGGCGCTGCCGGCCAGCATGGGCACTATCTCGTTGCGCAGCGTCCTGGCCCTGAGGCCGGCCTTGATCTCGGCCTCGCTCAACTGCTCGCCGCCCAGGTACTTGTCCAGCAGCTCGTTGGAGCCCTCGGCGGCCGCCTCCACCATGTGCTCGCGCCATTCATTGGCCAGGGACAGCAGCGCCTCCGGGATGTCATGCTCGCTGAAGGTCACCCCCAGGCTGGCGTCGTCCCAGAGGATGGCGCGCATCTTCACCAGATCCACCACGCCGTGGAAGTCGTCTTCGGCCCCCAGGGGGATCTGCACCGGCACCGCCAGGCCCTTGAGGCGCTCGCGGATCTGCCGCTCCACCCGCAGGAAGTCGGCGCCGATCCTGTCCATCTTGTTGACGAAGGCGATGCGCGGCACCTGGTACTTGTTGGCCTGGCGCCACACCGTTTCGGACTGGGGCTGCACGGCGCCGACGGCGTCATAGACCATGACGGCGCCGTCCAGCACCCGCATGGAGCGCTCCACCTCTATGGTGAAGTCCACGTGGCCCGGGGTGTCGATGATGTTGATGCGGTGCTCGTCGAGATTGCCGGCCATGCCCTTCCAGGCGGTGCTGGTGGCCGCCGAGGTGATGGTGATGCCCCGCTCCTGCTCCTGATCCATCCAGTCCATGATGGCCGTGCCCTCGTGGACCTCCCCTATCTTGTGGCTGACCCCGGTATAGAAGAGGATGCGCTCGGTGATGGTGGTCTTGCCGGCGTCGATATGGGCGCTGATGCCGATGTTGCGGTAACGCTCCAGGGGGATCTGACTGGTCATGGCGGCTCTCCTGCTGACTCCTTTTTCAGCGTAGAAGCTTTCCCGGCGGACGAGGCCCTTCCTGATCCGGTCGTAACAGCCTAGAGTATCGGTAACTTTTGCCAGCCGAGACCGACCATGCCACGCCCCTGGGTCAATGACGCCATCCACAAGATCGAAGCCGACTTCCAGCGCAGCGCCGACACCCACCTGCTGAAACTGGCGATCCCGGCCTTCCCCGGCATCCAGCTGTACCTGAAGGACGAGTCAAGCCACCCCACCGGCAGCCTCAAGCACCGCCTGGCCCGCTCCCTGTTCCTGTACGGGCTCTGCAACGGCTGGATCACCGAAGGCAAGACCATCATAGAGGCGTCCAGCGGCTCCACGGCGGTATCCGAGGCCTACTTCGCCCGGCTGCTGGGGCTGCCCTTCATTGCCGTCATTCCCAGGGGCACCTCCAGGGAGAAGATCGCCAAGATCGAGTTCTACGGCGGCCGCTGCCACCTGGTGGACTGCCCGGCCCAGATCGACGCCGAATCCCACCGCCTGGCCAGGGAAACCGGCGGCCACTTCGTGGATCAGTTCACCTTTGCCGAACGGGCCACCGACTGGCGCGGCAACAACAACATCGCCGAGACCCTGTTCGCGCAGATGGCCCACGAGCCCCACCCCGATCCCCACTGGGTGGTGATGAGCGCCGGCACCGGCGGCACCTCGGCCACCCTGGGCCGCCATATCCGCTACGCCCGGATGAGCACCCGCCTGTGCGTGGTGGATCCGGAAAACTCCGCCTTCCACGACTTCTATCACAGCCGGGATCCCGAGATCAGGACCAGGGGCTCGCGCATCGAGGGCATAGGCCGGCCCCACGTGGAGCCCAGCTTCATGCCCGACGTCATCGACGAGATGCTGAGGGTGCCGGACGACGCCAGCCTGGCCGCCATGCTGCTGCTGGAGGAGCTGCTTGGCCGCCGGGTGGGCGGCAGCTCCGGCACCAACTTCTTCGGCGCCCTGCTGAAGGTGAAGGAGATGGCCGAAGCCGGCCTGGAGGGCTCGGTGGCCACCCTGATCTGCGACCAGGGCGAGCGCTACCTCAACACCTACTACGACGTCGACTGGCGCCGGGACCAGGGCATAGAAGTGGACAACTGGCTGCCCAAGCTGCGCCGCTTCTGGCAGCAGGGCCAGGGGCTCTGAGGCACCAGGCCCGGGTTGGCGCAAGGCACCTCTGGTGCTTTAAGATGGCCGGGTAGCTACTTTCGAGAAATGCGGATGGACAAGGCCCCCTGCGAGGCACTCAGGCTGGACAATCAGCTCTGCTTCGCCCTCTATTCCACCTCCCTGGCCATGGGCAAGCTCTACAAACCGCTGCTGGCCGAGCTGGGGCTGACCTACCCCCAGTACCTGATCATGCTGGTGCTCTGGGAGCAGGACGGCCTCACCGTCACCGAACTCAGCCAAAGGCTGGGCCAGGACAAGGGCGCCCTGAGCCCGGTCATCAAGCGCCTGGAGGCCCAGGGTCTGCTCGGCCGCAGGCGCAGCCCTGAGGACGAGCGCCGGCAGCTGCTGTGCCTGACCGACGGCGGCCTGGCTCTGAGGAGCAAGGCCGAGGCCGTGCCCAGGCAGCTGCTCTGTGCCACCGGCCTGAGTCCTGACCAGGCAAGGGCCATGAAGGCACAGCTGGAGCAGCTGCGCCAAAGCCTCCAGGACCTCATCGACTGATTCGATGGACGCCATCGAAAAACACTGTTATCGCAAAAATAGTTATTGCGATAACTTTATCCTCGTCTTCAACGAACACGAGGAAACCACCATGCAGGTACTCTACAAGGCCAGTGCCACTTCTACCGGCGGCCGCGACGGCCAGGCCATCGCCAGCGACGGCAAGCTGGACGTCCGCCTTGCCACCCCCAGGGAACTGGGCGGTGCCGGCGGTGACGGCACCAACCCCGAACAGCTGTTCGCGGCCGGTTACTCGGCCTGCTTTATCGGCGCCATGAAGTTCCTGGCCGGCCATCAGCAGCTGGCGCTGCCCAGCGATCTCAGCGTCCGCGCCGAGGTGGGCATAGGCCAGATCGAGGGCGGTTTCGGCCTGGACGTGGATCTCCATGTGACCCTGCCCGGCATGGCGCGGGAGCTGGCCGAGACCCTGGTGGCCAGGGCCCACGAGGTCTGCCCCTACTCCAACGCCACCCGCGGCAACATAGCAGTGCGCCTGCACCTGGCCGTTTAAGGCCCCGGCAGCAAAAAGCCCCCGACCGGGGGCTTTTTCATATTCCAACAATTACCGCTACCATAGGGCCATGGCGACCCCCTTCGATGACCCCGGCAGCCACTGCCGCACACTGCTCCTGACCCCGGGCCAGCACCTGTGGTCTCCCGGCGACAGGCCGAAATTTCTTGCCCATGTCGACCAGGGCCTGCTCAAGGCGGTAGTCACCTGTGACGGCGGCCGTGAGTACATCAAGGAATTCTACTGGCAGGGGGACTGCTTCCTCGATGTGCTGGGCTACCTGGCCAACGAGCAGGCCGACCATGCCGTGGTCGCGGTGGAGCCCTGCCGACTGCGCACCCTCCCCCTGCCGGCCCCGGACAGCCACGGCCCCTGGCTGGACGCCCTGTTTCGCCGTCAATTGCTGTTCAAGGAGCGCAAGGAACGGCTGCTGTTGACCCTGTCGCCACAACAACGCTACCGCCATTTCTGCCAGGAATTCCCCGAGCTGCAGCAGCGCCTGCCCGACTACCTGATCGCCGCTTACCTGGGCATCACCGCCATCAGCCTCAGCCGCATCAAGGGCCGACTTAACAAGGGATAATGAGTTGGCTTGCAAGTGGCGCTATGCTCGGCGAAAAATCACCGGAGATGCCCAGATGCAGTGGTCACTGAAATCCTTCGATGAGCTCAATGCCAGCGAGCTGTATGACTTACTGGCCCTCAGAAACCAGGTGTTCGTGGTGGAGCAGCAGTGCCCTTACCAGGACCTGGACGGCCTGGACAAGGAGGCCTGGCACCTGCTGGCTTGGCAGGATGAGCGGCTGGTGGCCTATTTGCGTCTGATAGCCCCGGATCGGCTCATGCCCGCCATGGTGGCCATTGGCCGTGTGGTCACCGCCCAAGACCAGAGGGGGACCGGCCTGGGCCACCAGCTGATGGCCCGTTGTCTTAAGGCCTGCCAGAGCTTGTGGCCAGGTGCCGGCCTCTACATGAGCGCCCAGGTCCATCTGCAGGCCTTTTATGGCCGTCATGGTTTCCAGGCCAGGGGGGAAGCCTACCTGGAAGACGACATCCCCCATATCGCCATGGAACGCTCGGCTTCCTAGCGTGCCGGCTTGCCGCCCTTGCCGCCACCGCCCTTGCCACCCCCTTTGCCGCCACCGCTGACCGTCACCTCGGCCCAGGGCGTGCAGGCGGAGCTGCCGGCGTCGTTGACGGCGCGCACGCAGTAGCGGAAGGTACCGTTGCCGCTGGCATCCACATGGCTGCTGGTGTCGGCGGCCAGGCTCGTCACGCCGTCGGCCTTCCAGCCCAGGCTGCCCTTGACCTTCTTCCAGGCTTCGCGCACCAGCTCGAAGCCGGTCTCGTTATCGCTGTTGTCCACCCAGGCCAGCGCCGCGCTGCCGTCGCCATTGTCGCTGGCACCAAGCCCGGTAGGTGCGCTTGGCGGGCCGGCCGGCGGCGCTGCCTGGCCCAGGGCGCCGGCCAGGTTGAGGCGGCCGTGCTGGGACCAGGCCGAATAGTTCTGGCCCAGGGCCCCGAACGCATCGGCGCCCTGCTCCAGGGCGTCGCGGATGGCCTGGTTGCAGGGGGTGCCGGCACTGTCCTGGCAGGTCGCCACATTGCCCAGCTGATCGCCGAAGCGGTGGGCCCAGACCAGGGCCGCGGCCCCGGCCACATGGGGGCTGGCCATGGAGGTGCCGGAATACCAGTCCAGGCAGACATCCGAAGCGGGATCGAAGGGCTCGCCGGTGATCTCCGAATAGAAGACGCACAGCTCGTTGGGCACGGTGGAGAGGATGTTCTCGCCGGGCGCCATCAACGACACCCAGTCGCCGAAGCTGGAGAAGGAGGCGCGGTCGTCGTTGCGTTCTGTGGCGCCGGTGGCGATGACCTTGTCATGGGCCGCGGGGTAAACCAAATCGCTGGTGGCGGCATTGCCGGCGGCGGCCACCAACACCAGGCCCCTGTCCCAGGCGTAGTCGAGGGCCGCGGTTTCGGTATTGGGTTGCGGCGGTGGTGAGTTGGCGGGATTGCCCTGCTCATCCACCTGGTCGCTGGCGTAACTCATGTTGATGACGTGGTAGCCGTGGTCGGCGGCATGGATGATGGCCGCCGCCGACGAGGACACCGGGCAGACGCCGAGGTAGACGTAGATCCCCAGGGGCGGCGCCAGATCGTAGAGGTATTCGAAACAGGCCTTGAGATTGCCGACCCGGCTCTGCCAGCCCACCCCGGCCACGCCGATGTCGTTGTCGGTCCTGGCGGCGGCGATGCCGGCCACATGGCTGCCGTGGGCGACCACGTCGTCCGTGGTCGCCGTATAGTCGCCGACGAAGTTCATCTGTTCGACACACTTGGCCCCGTCGCCAGGCACGGCGGCGAACTCCAGGGTGGTGCAGTCGATGCCGGTGTCCAGTATGGCTATCTTGACGGCGCTGCTGCCGGTGCTGATGTCCCAGCCCTCTGGGGCGTCGATGTCGGCATTCGGGGTGCCCACCAGGGTTGTGGCGCCGGTCTCGGGGTCGGCCAGCAGCTGGCCGTTGTTGTTCAGGCCCCACTGCTGCTCGAAGTAGTCCAGGCCCAGGCCGCCCGGGGGATCCTGGCCCTCGTCGGGCAGGCCCATCACCCGGTAATAGTCCGGCTCGGCATAGCGTACATTGGGGTTTTGCCGGTAGCGTTCGACCCTTTCCAGCACGGCACCGGCCGGCACCTGCACCAGCTGCACCTCGATGCCGGGAATGGTCCTCAGCAGATGGCCACCGGCACGGCGATGGGCAGCGGCCATGTCGGCGGCCGGGGTACCGGGCTCGAAGCGCACCAGCAGCCGATCCGGCGCAAAGGCCGGCGGCGGCTGGTCATGGACAGGCAGTTCGGGCCTGGCGCCCTGGACGGTGAAGGAAAGCAGGATCCACAGGGATCCAAGGAGCAGGGACCGCATCTTGACCTCCCGGGCGGTCGTCCGTTCGGCAGCGACCGGCCCTCAATCAGCAAGTGCCTCCCTGCAACGGCGGTCGTCCACCTCCTGGACGACCGGACAGCCCGCCGGGGCTGGCCCCTGGCGCACCCTTAAACATAGTCGCTGCGCGCCTGGCGGTGGGACGCCGTTGGCGGCACTGTGATCGCCTTATCAAGGCGCGGGCCTGACCTATAGTTGGAACAAGCAAAGCCGGGAGCCCTGCCATGAAACACCTGCTCATTCCGTCACTGCTGCTGGCCGGCTGCACCTCCCTTGGCAACACGGTGTCGGAGCAGCGCACTGCCGTGCTGGCCATGCGCGACGACACCCTGAACAGGCTCTACGAGGCCAGGCCCAGGGCCAGGGAGCAGATCCGCAGCGCCTACGGTTACGGGGTCTTCGACAGCGCCAACCAGAACCTGATCCTGCTCAGCACCAGCGGCGGTTACGGCGTGCTCAGCGACCGCAGCGGCCGCCATACCTACATGAGGATGATCGGCCTGGGGGTCGGCTTCGGGCTGGGCATCAAGGACTACCGGGAGGTGCTGATCTTCAAGGACAGGAACAGCTTCGAGCGCTTCAGGGATTTTGGCTGGGATGCCTCGGCCCAGGCCGAGGCCACCGCCAAGGCCGGGGACCAGGGCGGCGAGGCCACGGCTAACCAGTCGGTGGATCTGGATGTGATCAGCTACCAGCTCACCGAATCCGGGGTGGCGCTGCAGGCCACCATAGGCGGCGCCAAGTACTGGCAGTGGGGCGCCCTCAACGGCCGCTGAGGGGGCAAAAGCACCCAGATCTTGTATGGAGATTGACCACTGATGTCGGTAAAATGACCAGACAATGATAACTGGTTCCGCCGATGTACCCTGCCCGCACCAAGCTCTCCCTGACCTCGAACCTTGCCCTGTTGGGCCTGCTTGGCCTGCTGATGCTGCTGGTGGAATACGTCTGCGCCCTCAATGAAGCCGCCGCCCGGGAACAGCAGCGTACCCGGGTGCTGGCCCAGGTCACCGCCCTCAGGGCCACCCTGGAGGCCAAGGCCAATGCCAGCATCTACCTGGTCAGGGGCCTGGCGGCCTTCCTGCATACCCATCCGGATCCCTCCCCAGACGAGGTCGATGCCCTCCTCGCGGCCCTGCACCGGGACGGGCGCTTCGTCCGCAATATCGTGCTAGCCCCCGAGCTGGTCATGAGTGCCGTCTATCCCAGGGCCGGCAACGAGGCCGTGCTGGGGGTGGCCTATCGTTCCCTGCCCGGCCAATGGCCCTATGTCGAGAAGGCGGTGACCCTGAGGGAAACGGTGCTGGACGGCCCTGTCGATCTGATCCAGGGTGGCCGGGGCATCATCAACAGGACCCCGGTGTTCAGGGCCGACGGCAGCCTCTGGGGACTGATCAGCATGGTGATGGACATCGATACCCTGCTGCAGACGGCCGACTTCGACCAGGCCGCCCGGGAGCTGGCCCTGTACCTGCACAACCCCAACAAGGAGGGCGGTCACATCAAGGGCGATCGCCGCCTGCTCGACGGTGACCATATCAGCGTCCCCCTTTACCTGCACAACGAGCGCTGGGAGCTGGCCGCCCGGCCGCAAGGCGGCTGGCTGGCCCAGCCCTTCTTCAACGCCACCCGCCTGACCGGCTGGATCCTGGCGCTGCTGTTCGGCACCCTGGTTTACGTGGTGCTGCGTGAACACAGGCTCAGCCAGTACCTGGCCCACCACGATGCCCTGACCCGGCTGCCCAACAGGCGCTATTTCATGGCCAAGCTGGACGAATGCCTCGCCCAGTACCGGCACAAGGGCAGCCACTTCACCCTCTGCTACCTGGATCTCAATGGCTTCAAGCCCCTCAACGACCGCCTTGGTCACGAGGCCGGCGACGCGGTACTGAAGGAAGTCGCGGCCAGGTTGATCTCGGCCGCCCGGGACGGCGACTTCGTGGCCCGGATCGGTGGCGATGAATTCGTGCTGTTGTTACCCGGCCTTGGCGACGGGCCGGAAGAGGAAGCCATGGCTGGCCGGCTGACGGCCGCCGTCGAGGCGCCCCTGCATTTCCAGGGGCAAGCACTCAGGATCGGGGTTTCCCTTGGCATGGCCAGGCCGGCACCGACCACGGTCAATGGTGACGAGCTTATCCGCCACGCCGACACGGCCATGTACCGGCACAAGGCCGGCTGAATTATTTCTTGACCCAGCGACCAGACTTGTCGCGGATGAACTGCCCCCTGGGGGCACGGGCGATGGCCTTTTGGCCGGCCAGCTTGGCCACCTGCTCCAGCGACACGCCGTTCTTCCTGGCGATCTCGATATAGGCCTGGCGGCGCTTGGCGTTGATGTCCTGGACCAGGGCCACCACCTGGGGGCTGGACTGGACTATGCCCAGGTAGCCGTCCGGCTGTTCTCCTACCAGGCCCTGGCTCTTGGCCTCGCCCAGCCCCAGCGCGAAGGCCTGGGCGCAGATCAGCAATGGCAGCAGCGCCAGCATTTTTGACCAGTGTTTCATCATCGTCTCCTTAAAACAGCTCGCTTTCCTCTTCGAAAAGCGTCTCCAGATCCTTTTCGACCTTGACCCGGATCTCGTGTTCGATCTTCACGTTCAGGTTGATGGTGATGGGTTCCTTGGGCGCTTCCAGAGCCACCCTGGGTGAACAGCCCATCAAGACCACCAGGCCTGCCAGCACTACTATCAGCTTGTTCATGGCTTGTCCCGTGCTTGTTTCACTCTCTGCTCCAGCTCCGCTGCCAGATCCTCGCCGATGCGCAGACTGCGCAGCAGCTGGCGCAGATTTTCTTCATGCCTGTAGTTAAGTATCACAGGCAGGTTGTTCTTGTCCGGGTTTTGACCCCTTACGTTCACCTTCAGCGTGGCCTGGCCGTCGTCCGCCATGTCCAGGCGGGCTTCCAGGGTGTCGATGTCCAGCCGGCCCAGGGAGTCGAAGGCGACCTGGGCCCCCACGTTGCTGGCACTGAGGCTGGCCATGGCCTCGCTGTCCTTGAGGGCCATGCGTACCGGCGTGCTGTTGACCAGGTGGCCGTCCACCACCGCCAGGCTGTCCCTGCCCAAGAGGACCGGCAAGGTGCCGTCGAGCTTGCCGTCCAGGCTCAGCACCGGCTCGGACTGCAGCGCCACTATGTCGGCCAGGGCCAGCCCGGTGAAGCGCACCTCCTGCACCTGGGCCGCGGGCCAGTCCAATCGCGGTGCGCTGAAGCGGCCCGACAGCAGGCTGCCGTCCAGCTCCGTCAGGCTCAGGGCGTCGTTTTCATACCGGACTGCGGCCCGGATCCCGCCGAGGGGAATGCCCGGATCCAGCGAGTCCAGGCTGACCGGCCCCCGGCTGTGGAGCCGTTCGCCCCGGGGGCCGGCGCTGAAATCGAAGCGGCCGTCCAGGCCCCTGAACTGGCTGGCGGCAACAAAACCCTCGACCCGCTCCAGGACCAGCTCCCCCGCCAGGGACCAGTCCTCGGCCGACCAGTGGTAACGGCCGCTGCTGCCAAGGCTGCCACCGCCCACCACCACCGGCAGGCCCTGGCTGATGGCCGGCACCAGCTCGGTCTTGATCTCATAGTCGCCATCGATGCGGCCCTGCCGCCATTGGCCCTGGCCGGTCAACGCCGTGGCCCAGTCCGGCACCTGCAGCCGCCAGGCGAAGTCGGTCCCGTCCAGGGTCAGCTCAGAGCGGTAACGGGGCAGGCGCCACTGGGGCAGCACCAGGCCCCGGCCTTCCAGCAGCACCTGGCCGTGCAGGCCTTGGCGGTCCAGTGTCAGCGGCGCCTCCAGCCGGGCCTGGACCCGCTCCACCAGCAGCTGCTCCTTGAGGCCCCGGTTCAGCGTCAGCCGGCTGCCGGCCGCCAGCGCCAGCACCTCATCCCGCCATTGCCAGTCGCCCTGGAAGCTGGCTTCGCCGCCCCGGTCCAGCAGCGGCCCCGTGCTCAATGCCAGCTGGCCCTGGGCCGCGCCCTCCTGCCACAGGCCACGGGCATGCCCCCTCAGGGGCCAGTGTCGGTAGCGGCCCGCCAGTTCGAAGCCCAGCTCGGGGGCATCCGGGTTGATGTCCTGCTCTTGGCCGTCCAGCTCCAGCTCCAGCTCCGGCCCTATCAATTTGGCCTGCCAGGGCCGCAGCAGGTAGTGCTGGGGCGCCAGGCGGATGGGCAGCCTGGCCTCCAGGCTGACGCCCTGCTGCTGTCCCGACAGGGCCAGCACGCCGTCCAGCTGCCATTGCCGCGCCTGCCAGCTGAGCAGGCCCTGCTCCAGGTGCCCGCCGAACTGGTCGGCCGCTATGGTCAGCGGCAGCGGCACCTGGCCGCTGGCATCCAGCGGCAATGACACGGCATGGACCAGATGCGCCCGGAACTGCTCATAAGCCAGGGCCAGCTCCTCCAGCAGCAGCTCCCTGCCCTGCCACTGAAAGCGGCCCTGGCCGCTGAGCTCGCCTTCCAACGTCAATTGGCCGCTGCCGCTTCGGGCCGCCGGCTCCTGGCTGCGCAGGCTCAGCCTGGCCTGGCTCCAGGGCGAGGCGATCAGCGCCTCGGCCTGCAGCTCCTGCAGCGCCTGGCCCTGGCCCCTGGCATGGGCCAGGGGGCCAGCCTGGAGGATCAGCTGCTGGCCCAGGGGCCAGGGTTGGGGCAGGGAAAGCTGTGCCTGCCAGGCGCCGTTTTCGGCCTTCAGGCCCAGCTTGAAGGGGCCCTGCAGTTCAGCACTGCCGAAGGCCTGGCTCTTCACCGTCAGCTGCCCCTGCCAGGTGCCACCCAGCCGCCACAGGCCGCTGCCTTCCAGCGCCAGGGCGCCCTGCAACCTGGGCTCGAAGCGGCCCGGGGTCAGGCTGCCGTCCAGCAGCCACTGGCCGTCCCGGCTATGCCACTGGCCGTTGAGGCTGTCCCCTTCCTGGCGCAGGCTGAAATCGAAGCGGCCCAGCTCCTGGCTCAGGGCCAGCGCCAGGGGCGGCTGCTGGCCGTAATGCAGTTGCCTGACCTGCAGCCGGAAGGCGGGCAGCGCCGGGATCGACAGCGGCTCGCCCGGCTCGCTATCACAGAGGGGAATATGGATCTGATCGGCAAAAAGCAACAGCGGGGACCCGCTCTCCAGGCGGAGCGCCGTGGCGGTAATGGGGTCGCAGCCGGGCCTTTCCAGGCGCAGGCGCTCGGCACTGAGGGGCCAGAGGGTGATGCCATTGAAATAGAGGCCCTGGCGTCCCAGCCAGTGGAAGAGACCGGCCATGACCAACAACAGCAGGATCAGCAAGGTCAACAGCGCACGCCACACCCATTTCAAAGCCCAGGCCCTCCTTCATGCCACAAGCCTAATAGCATGAAGGAGTTGGCCTTTGGCGCCAAGAGCAAGGCGGTCATTTTTTCGCTGCTTGTCAGCGGCTGACCACCAGCCACCTGGCCTGCTTGGCCAGGGCGAACAGGCTCTGCTCCACCAGCGGCCGGTACTGTTCGGGCTTCATGGCCATCAGTTCATCCAGGCTGAACGCCTTGCCCAGGTGGCTGACGACGCGGTAGCCCAGGTAGTAGCCGGCCCTTGGCAGATCGCCCTGATCCAGCAGGAAGTAGCGTTCGTAGTCGGCGCTCTGGTCGCTGCCCAGGTAGGCATAGAGGTTGGCTGCCAGCTGCGCCAGCTGCAGCTCGGCCTTCCTGCTCAGCCCCAGGGGCTGCTCCAGCATCAGGCTGGCCAGGGAGGCACCGGGGTTGAGGCGCTGGGCCACATAGGTGGCCAGGCCCTCCTCCCACAGCGCCGTCAGCAGCGGCGTCGGGCTCTCGGCCAGGGGCAGTGCCAGCCCCTGTTGCAGCCGGTACAGGTGCACCAGCTCGTGGTGCAGGAAGGGGCGCTGATCCAGCCAGTCGTGGCTTTCGGCCACCATGTCCACTCCCAGCACCAGGCTGGGCTCGCCGCCCAGCAGCAGCACCTGGCCGTTGGCGCCGGTCAGGGAATGGACCAGCCACACCGGGATGCAGGGCTGGAAGTCGGCAAAGGCGTTGGCGAATTCGCTGATGGCCAGGGGCAGCGTCCCCTTGAGCTGCCGATAGGCCAGCTCGAAGGCCGCCTGGCGCTCGGCAAAGGACTCCAGGGTCAGGCGCAGGGTGCGGCCGGGATTGGTCATCTGCGCCACTCGCTCGCCGTAGTAGTCGCCGAAGGGCAGCAGCAGATCGTCGCGCATGGCCAGCATGCGCTCGAAGGGCATGGAATCCTGGTGGCGTTGCCAGACATCGAGGAAGCGGCCGGCGGCGTCGTGGTATTGGGGCTCGGCGGCCGCTTGCGGGGTGCCCAGGGCCAGACAGGCCCCCAGCAGGCAGGAAAAGAAAGGCGATTTCATGACAAGACTCCAACCAGGGCCCTTTATCTCACTATGGTGAGCGGGCCAGGTTTTTGCCGTGAAAATCGCCTATCTGTGGCTCAGATCGCCTGCTCCGGCTCGCTCAGTGGCCGCACCAGTAGCGCCGCCAGCAGCAGGAAGGCGCTGGACACCCAGAGACAGAGCGCCAGCCCCTGCCACTGGAACAGCCAGCCGGACAACAGGGTGCCCACCAGCCGGCCCATGGCGTTGGCCATGTAGTAGAAGCCCACGTCCAGGGACACCCCGTCGGCGTTGGCGTGGCGGACGATCAGGAAGCTGTGCAGGGAGGAATTGACCGCGAACAGGGCACCGAACAGCAGCAGTCCCCCTACCAGCCAGGGCGCCTGCGTCAGGGGCCCCAGGGCCAGCACGGCCGGCACCAGCGCCAGGCCCAGGGCCCAGAAGGCGGCGCCCTTGCCGTCGCTGCGCCTGGTCAGCCTGGGCGCCTGGGACTGGATCAGGCCGTAGCCGATGATCCAGCTGGCCATGAAGGTGCCCACCTGCCAGAAATCCCAGCCCAGCTGGCTGCTCATGAACACCGGCAGGGCCACCACGAACCAGACGTCCCGGGCCCCGAACAGGAACAACCGCGCCGCCGACAGCCAGTTGATGGCGGCGCTCTTGGACAGCAGCTCGCGGAATTTGGGCTTGCTCCTGGCCTTGCCCAGCTCGGCCTTGAGCAGCACCAGGCTGGCCAGCCACACCAGCGCCAGGGCCGCGGCCATGGCGGCGATGGCGCCCTGGAAGCCGAGGGTACCGAGCAGCAGCGCCCCCAGGAAGAAGCCGGCCCCCTTGAGGGCGTTCTTGGAGCCGGTCAGCACCGCCACCCAGCGGTAGAGCTGGCCCTCGGCCCCCTTGGGCACCAGGGTCTTGACCGCCGACTTGGCGCTCATCTTGTTGAGATCCTTGGCGATGCCACTGAGGGCCTGGGCGGCCATCACCCAGGGCACCGTCAGCCAGGATACCGGCGCCAGCAGCATGCCCAGGGCCAGTACCTGCAGGCCAAGGCCCAGGTTCATGGTCCTGTTCAGGCCGATGCGGGCCCCCAGCCAGCCACCCAGCAGGTTGGTGATCACCCCGAACAGCTCGTAGAAGAGGAACAGCGAGGCGATGGCCAGGGGGCTGTAGCCCAGCTGGTGGAAGTGCAGCACCACCAGCATGCGCAGGGCGCCATCGGTGAGGGTGAAGGCCCAGTAATTGCCGGTGACGATGGCGTACTGGCGCAGGGCCTGATTCATGCGGTGGCCACCTTCAGGGCCAGCTCGGCGGTGCGGTTGGCATAGCCCCATTCGTTGTCGTACCAGCAGTACAGTTTGAGCTGGCTGCCGTTGACCACCATGGTGGAAAGGGCGTCGATGATGGTGGAACGGGGATCGGTGCGGTAGTCGATGCTCACCAGGGGGCGCTCTTCGTAACCGAGGATGCCGGCCAGGGGGCCTTCGCTGGCCAGGGCAAAGGCCCGGTTGACCTCTTCGGCGGTGACCGGTCGCTCCAGCTCGAAGACGCAGTCGGTCAGGGAGGCGTTGGCCAGGGGCACCCGCACCGCGTGGCCGTTGAGGCGACCCTTGAGCTCGGGGAAGATCTCGGTGATGGCGGTGGCCGAGCCGGTGGTGGTGGGGATCAGGCTCATGCCGCAGGCCCGGGCCCGGCGCAGATCCTTGTGGGGCGCATCCAGTATGGTCTGGGTATTGGTGAGATCGTGGATGGTGGTCATGGAGCCGTGGCGGATGCCGAAGTTCTCCAGCAGCACCTTGACCACGGGCGCCAGGCAGTTGGTGGTGCAGCTGGCGGCGGTGACGATGTGGTGCTGGCCGGCCTCATAGAGATGGTCGTTGACGCCCATCACCACATTGAGCACGCCCGGCTCTTTCACCGGCGCCGTCACCACCACCTTCTTGACGCCCTGGGCCAGGTAGGCCTCGAGCAGCGCCTTCTTGCGCATCTTGCCGCTGGCCTCGATGACCAGATCGCAGCCGGACCAGTCGGTGTCGGCGATGGCGGCGTTTTGGCTGACCCTGATGGTCCTGGCACCGACCACCATGTCGTCGCCCCGCCACTGGGCCTCGTGCTGCCAGCGGCCATGCACCGAGTCGAAGTTCATCAGGTGGGCCAGGGTCTCGGCGCTGCCGGCCGGATCGTTGATCTGCACGAACTCCAGCTCGGGCCAGTCCCAGGCCGCCCTCATGATCAGCCGGCCCATGCGGCCGAATCCGTTGATACCGACTTTGATGGTCATCTTGTTCTCCTAATCGCAGCAACTGGTGGTGTTTTCAATGTCCTGGGGCCAGGCGGCCGCCACCTGGGGCAGGGTCGCATCCAGCACCCGGGCGGCCCAGGGGGGAAGCTCATCGGCCAGGCGGTAATGCACCCACTGGCCGCAGCGTTTATCGGTGACCAGGCCCAGCTGGCGCAGCTGGGCCAGGTGCCGGGAGATCTTGGGCTGGCTGAGGTCCAGGGCGGCCACCAGATCGCAGACGCAGATCTCGTCCAGCTCGCGGATCAGCCGCAGCAGCCGCAACCGGGTGTCGTCGCTCAGGGCCTTGAAGAAATGTGCGGGTTCCATGGCAAAATCCCTCCAGGTGATGAAGGGATTTTATATACGGATATCCGCATAAGCAAATTAACCAGCGGTCAGCCTGTGGTGGGGGCCGTCCAGATCCAGCCTTGGCCCCCCCGGCACTATGCCGGTGGGGTTGATGGCCCTGTGGCTCTGGTAGTAATGGCGCTTGATGTGCTCGAAATCCACGGTGTCACTGATGCCGGGCATCTGGTAGAGCTCCTTCACGAAGCCCCAGAGGTGTCGGTATTCGCACAGGCGCTGGCGGTTGCACTTGAAATGGCCGTGGTAGACGGGGTCGAAGCGGATCAGGGTGGTGAACAGCCGCCAGTCCGCCTCGGTCAGCCGCTCGCCAAGCAGGTAGCGGCTGCGGGACAACCGCTCTTCCAGGCCGTCCAGGGTGGCGAACAGCCGCTCGAAGGCGGCGTCGTAGGCGCTCTGGGCGGTGGCGAAGCCGGCCCGGTAAACGCCGTTGTTGACGTGCTCGTACACCTCGGCGTTGACGGCGTCGATGTCGGCGCGCAGGGCCTGGGGATAGAAGTCCAGCTCGTTGCCGGTGAGGTGATCGAAGGCCGAGTTGAACATGCGGATGATCTCGCTGGACTCGTTGGAGACGATGCAGTGCAGCTCCCTGTCCCACAGCACCGGCACAGTCACCCGGCCGCTGTAGTCTTCCCTGTGCTTGGTGTAGAGCTCGTGGAGGAAATGGCTCTGGTAGAGGCGGTCGCCGCTGGAGCCGGCCTTGCGGTCGAAGCTCCAGCCCTGCTCGGCCATCAGGTAGCTGACCACCGACACCGACACCAGCCTGTCCAGGCCCTTGAGCTGGCGGAAAATCAGGGTGCGGTGGGCCCAGGGACAGGCCAGGGACACATAGAGGTGGTAGCGGTCCGCCTCGGCCTTGAAGCCCCCCTCCCCCGAGGGACCGGGGGAGCCGTCCGGGGTGATCCAGTTGCGCACCCGGGCCGCCTCGCGCTGGAAGTCGCCCCCCGTGCTGTCGGTGTCATACCATTCGTCGTGCCAGTGACCCTTGACCAGTAAGCCCATGCCCGTCTCCAGGAAATCTGCCCACCCATGGCACCACCAAGGGTAGTCCAACTCAAGGGCAATAAGGCGGGGCTAGCTGTCGACATCAGCGATCTTCATGGGCCGCCAGCCACTTGCCGAGCAGGGACTTGAGCTGGGCCTGCTCCGCCTCGTCCAGGGGCGCCATCATGGTCCGCTCGTTGGCCACATGGGCGGCCACGGCCCGGTCGATGAGGGCCAGGCCGTCCTCGGTGAGCTGTACCTTGAGGCTGCGCCTGTCCTCCTGGGACGGCAGCCGCCGCACCAGGCCCTTCTGCTCGAGGCGGTCGATACGGTTGGTCATGGCCCCGGACGACAGCATGGCGCTGCGGTAGAGCTCGGTGGGGGTCAGGCTGTAGGGGGCGCCGCTGCGCCTGAGGGTCGCCAGCACGTCGAAGTCGTTGCTGGCCAGGCCGAACGCCTTGAACACCTTCTCTATCATGGGCCTGGACAGGCCATGGGCCCGCTGCAACCGGCCCCAGAGCCCCATGGGCGTACAGTCCAGATCCGGCCTTTCCCGGCGCCATTGGGCAAGCACCTTTTCCACGTGATCAGTTGCCATCGATTTTTCTCATCAAGAATCTCGATTGAAAGATACTTGATCTCTTCTCTCACCTGCAACAAGATATCTTTATTCAAAGATATTTAATTGGGAGATAATCATGTCCATTGTCATCGGCCTGCTGGCCCCGGTGCTCTGGGGCAGCACCTATTCGGTGGTCGGCCTGGTGCTGTACGACCTCAGCCCCTTGTGGGTGGCGGCCATGCGCGCCCTGCCCGCCGGCCTGCTATTGCTGCTCCTGGTAAGGCGCCGACCGCCCCTGCCCTGGCCACGCTTGCTGGCGCTGAGCCTGGCCAACATCACCCTGTTCTTTGCGCTGCTGTTCCTGGCCGCCTTCCGGCTGCCCGGTGCCGTGGCCGGCACCCTGGGCGCCACCCTGCCTCTGCAGCTGATGCTGGTGGGCTGGCTGCTCTACGACAACAGGCCGCGGCTGTCCCAGCTGCTGCTGGCGTTGCTGGGCCTGGCCGGGGTGACGCTGCTGCTCAACCCCTCGGCCGGCCTGGATCCGCTCGGCATGACCGCGGGCCTGGCCGCCACGGCGCTGATCGCCCTGGCCTCCCAGTGGATGCAGCACTGGCGCACCGAGGATCTGCTGGGGCTCACCGCCTGGCAACTGGCCCTGGGCGGGATCCTGCTGGTCCCCCTGGCCTGGCTGCTGGAAGGGGCCCCGCCGCTGCCGAGCGCCCAGCAGCTGCCCGGCCTGGCCTACCTGGTGCTGGCCGGCACCGCCCTGGCCTACTGGGCCTGGCTCTGGTCCCTGCGCCACCTGGGCACAGAGCTGCTGGGCATGCTGGCCCTGGTCAATCCCGTGGTGGCGGTGGCCCTGGGGGTGCTGCTGGTGGACGAGACCCTGTCCCCCTGGCAATGGGCCGGTATCGGCCTGATCCTGGCCGCCATAGTGCTGATGAAGCTGCCGGCCCCCAGGGCCGCCACCTTGGCCCCGGCCGCAAAAGCTTGACCCTGGAGGCACTCCAACCTTTAGGCTTGGGATAGCTAAGGCCCAAAGGGATACTGCCATGACACAAAGATTCGCCCTGCTGGGGGTGAGCTGCGCCGGCTGCGTGCGCAGCATCGACCAGGCGCTGGACGCCGTGCCCGGTCTGGATTCCCACAGCATCAACTTCGCCGACCGCACCGCCCAGGTGCAGGGCGAGGCGGACGCCGATACCGTGATCCAGGCCATACGCGAAGCCGGCTACGACGCCCGGCTGCTCAGCGGCGACGACGCCGGCGAACTCAAGGCCCAGGAAGAGGCGGAGCTGGCCCACCAGAGGCGGCTGTGGCGCCAGAGCGTCCTGGGCCTTGGCCTGGGCATACCGCTGATGGCCTGGGGCCTGGCCGGCGGCGCCATGACGGTGTCCGACCTGCCCTCGCGGCTGGCCTGGGGCCTGATGGCCCTGCTTACCCTGGCGGTGCTGGTGGGCGCCGGCCGCCACTTCTTCACCGGCGCCTGGAAGGCCTTTCGCCACCACCAGGCCAACATGGACACCCTGATCGCCCTGGGCACCGGCGCCGCCTGGCTCTACTCGCTGCTGGTGGTGCTGGCCCCAGGGCTGTTCCCGGCCCAGGCCAGGCACGTCTACTTCGAGGCCAGCGCCATGATCATTGGCCTCATCAACCTGGGCCAGGCCCTGGAGGTGCGCGCCAGGGGCAAGACCTCAGCGGCCCTGAAGCGGCTGCTGAACCTCAAGGCCCAGACCGCCCTGCTCATCCGCAATGGCAAGGAGACCGAGGTGGCCGTGGCAGGGGTGCAGGCCGGCGACAGGCTCAGGCTCAAGCCCGGCGCCAGGGTGCCGGTGGACGGCCTGGTCGTGGAAGGCCAGGGCCTGGTGGACGAAAGCATGCTCACCGGCGAGCCGCTGCCCCAGGAAAAGAGCCCGGGCGCCGAACTGGCCGCCGGTACCCTGATCGACCGCGGCAGCCTGATCATGGAAGCGACCCGGGTCGGCAGCGACACCGCCCTGGCCCGGATCATCGACCAGGTCAAACAGGCCCAGGGCGCCAGGCCCGCCATAGGCCGGCTGGCCGACCGCATCAGTGGCGTCTTCGTGCCAGTGGTGCTGGTCATCGCCATCGTCTCGGCGCTGCTCTGGTACAACCTGGGGCCCGAACCCAGGCTCAGCCACATGCTGGTGGTGGCCACCAGCGTGCTGATCATCGCCTGCCCCTGCGCCCTGGGCCTGGCCACGCCCATGTCGGTGATGGTGGGGGTGGGCAAGGCCGCCGAGGCCGGGGTGCTGATCCGCAACGGCGAGGCCCTGCAGAGCCTGTCCCGCATCGATACCCTGGTGCTGGACAAGACCGGCACCATCACCCAGGGCAGGCCCCAGGTCACGAATGCCCATCTGTTTACCGACGACGACCTGCGGCCCCTGGTGCGGGCCCTGGAACAGGGCTCCGAGCACCCCCTGGCCGGCGCCCTGCTGGCCTGGGCCGGCGAGGTCCAGGCCGCCGAGCTGCAGGGCTTCGACACCCTGGCCGGCAGGGGCGTCAGCGCCCGCCACCAAGGCGGCACGCTCTGGCTGGGCAACCCGACCCTGATGCGGGAGCTGGGCATCGACCTGGCCGGCATCCAGAAACAACTGGACGAATCGATGGCCAGGGGCGCCACCCCGGTGCTGCTGGCCCGGGATAAACAATTGCTGGCCCTGTTCGAGGTGGCCGATCCCCTCAAGGACGACAGCGCCGCCGCCCTCAGGGAGCTCAAGGCCATGGGCCTGGAGCTGGTGATGCTGTCCGGCGACCAGCAGGCCAGCGCCGAGGCCGTGGCCCGTCAGGTGGGCATAGACACCGTCATCGCCCAGGTGCTGCCGGAGCAGAAGACCCAGGCTATCCAACAGCTCCAGAGCCAAGGCAGGACCGTGGCCATGGTCGGCGACGGCATCAACGACGCCCCGGCCCTGGCCGCCGCCAATGTCGGCCTGGCCATAGGCACCGGCACAGACGTGGCCATGGCCTCGGCGGATCTGACCCTGATGCGCGGCTCCCTGGCGGCGGTGGCCGACGCCATTGCCGTGTCCAGGGCCACCCTTGGTAACATCAAGCAGAACCTGGTCGGAGCCTTCCTCTACAACAGCCTCGGCATCCCGGTGGCGGCCGGTGTACTCTATCCCTTCACCGGCCTGCTGCTGAGCCCGGTGCTGGCCGGCGCCGCCATGGCGCTGTCGTCGGTGACCGTGGTCAGCAACGCCAACAGGCTCAGGCTGTTCAAGACGGGAGGCAAGCGGTGACGGATCCCAATCTGATCGATCCCCAGGTCATCGGCCGCCAGCTGCGCCGTCCCAGCGGCGCGCTGGGCCTGAAGGTGGCCGAGAAGATGAACCAGAGCAACCACGAGCTGCTGCAGCTGGCCCTGGCCGAGCTGGACCTGGACGGTGCCGGCTCCCTGCTGGAGGTGGGCCCGGGCAACGGCGCCCATGTGCCGGCGCTGCTGGCCCGCCATCCCGGGCTCCATTACCTGGGCCTGGACCATGCACCGGACATGGTGGCCGAGGCCCGGCGGTACGCCTCCAACCGGGCCAGTTTCCGGCACGGGGATCTGCTGGATTTCACCGCCGAGGTGTCCTTCGAGCGCATCCTCACCCTCAACACCGCCTACTTCTGGCAACCCCTGGCGCCGGCCCTGGCCCGCCTTCAGGCCGCCCTGGCCCCGGGTGGCCGCCTGGTGCTGGGGGTGCGCTCGCGCCGCTGCATGGAGAAGATGGCCCAGTTCCAGCAGGGCTTCACCCTCTTCGAGGGCCCAGAGCTTGAGGCCGCCCTCGAAGGCGCCGGCTTCAGCCGGGTGCGCCTGCAAAAGCGTCGGGAGGAGAGCATCACCATCCAGGGCCAGTTGATGGAGAAGGAGGCCCTGCTCCTGATCGCCCACAAGGAGGCGCCATGATCGTCAACCTGATCGGCCTGGCCCTGCTGGCCTTCGTCCTCTACTGGTTCTGGCCCAGGGCGCCGAAAGGCGCCGGCTCCACGCAGCTTGACCTCATCCGCGTCGAAGACGGTGTCTACGAGCCGGACGCCCCCACCGCCAGGGCCGGCCGGGCGCTGACATTGCGCTTTTTGCGCCTGGACGCCAGCCCCTGCGCCCAGGTCGTGGTCTTCCCGGACCTGGCCATCAGCGCCGAGCTGGCCCTGGGCAGGGAGACCCGGGTCGAGCTGCCGGCCCTGGCCCCGGGCCGCTACCCCTTCCATTGCCAGATGCAGATGTACCGGGGCGAGCTGCTGGTCCATTGAGCACGGCGGGCCAGCCGCTGTTTCGGCAGCGATACAATCTGCAAAAGCGGCCTAATAGATTGATTACATAGAAGTTTTCATGACGCCTTCCTTCACCACTGTAAAAGCGCCTTAACAGTTGCGCCGCCGGCCCCTGACCGCCACACCGGCACCAAAGGCAAATTACTTGTAAATCAGATAGCTAGGTCAATGGCATGACTATTGCCTAATTCGCTCCAGTGCGAGCCTTCTGTGAATGCTTTAGTCAAGGGATCTACAGCCCAGGAAAACGAAGATTGCAATCAGAGCTGATTTTTTTGAAAGGAGGATAGAAAAGCCGCCCTTGACCGGGCGTAACCCGATGGAGGAAAGACCATGTCCACTACATTAACGGGCATCTGGCCGTGGCGATTATTGAGACGCCTTGGCCTGGCAATGCTGCTGGCCATTTCTAGCCAGGCTTATGCCGTCTCGGTAACCCAGGCCGAAATTGTCCCAGGGGCCACCTTTTTCTATATCCCCATTCCACCCGATGAAGACCACCCTGATAGGGGGTTCGTTAAGCTGCAAGTGAGTTTGGATACAGCTGACCCCGGCTCCTTTGAATTTATTTCTCACCTCACCAAGCTGGGACCTGACCCTGAGCCCTTTGTCTGTGAAATACGAGTCTTTTCAGATGGCCCCGAAGTCATGTTTGACGAAAACACCATGACCTGGCTAGTTGAGCTGCGCCTGTTTGAATTCACAGATGACTGTTTTGGCCCAGGCTTTGAAGATGCGCTTTGGCAGCTCTTTGTTGGTGCTGGCGAGCCCGGTAGCCAGGATGTTCTCCAGATAGAAGCCCTGGGCTCCCCGATACTGATCCTGGCCCCAGATGCCGACAGCGACTTCGACGGCATTGTTAACGCCGAGGATAACTGCCCCTTGCATTTTAATCCCGACCAGGCAGATAGCGATGGCGACGGTATTGGCGATGCCTGCCCGGACTCGGACGGCGACAGCTATCCGGACGATATGGACAACTGCCCCAATGATTTCAACCCATTCCAGGAAGATGGCGACGGCGACGGCACAGGTGACGCCTGCGAGCCGGACAGCGACGGCGACGGCATCATCGACGATCTCGACAACTGCCCCGATACGGCCAACCCCGGCCAGGAAGATGGCGACGGCGACGGCATTGGCGACGTCTGCGACAACTGCCCCACCACGTCCAACCCCGGCCAGACAGATGGCGACGGAGACGGCATTGGTGATGTCTGCGACAACTGCCCCGACACCCCCAACCCCGGCCAGCAGGATGGCGACGGCGACGGCATTGGTGACGCCTGCGAGCCGGACAGCGACGGCGACGGCGTGAACAACGACATCGACAACTGTCCCGACACCCCCAACCCGGACCAGCAGGATCTCGATGGCGACGGCATTGGCGACGCCTGTGACGCCATGTCACCACCTGTGCTAAACAACCCGGGAGCGAACAGGGTGCTCCGTGATGACGACGGCGACGGCGTGCCCAACAACAAGGACAAATGCCCGGCCTCGGCCGACCCGGACAATGTCGACAAGAAAGGCTGCCCCTGAGCCCTCCAGGCGGGCGGTAACGCCCGCCTGTTCCTGAACTGCTTAGCAAGGGCCTGGTTACACAGCCAGGCCCCCTGCCGATCCATTGACAAGACGGCGCTGGCACCCCATATCCAGGGTATGAAGATCTGGTTGCAAAGCCTGGCCCTGCTGGCCGCCCTGCTGCTGATCATGGCCCTGGCCAGCCATTGGCTGCTGGGCATCGAGCTGTGGCTGGCGCTGCTGATGGGCGCCGGGGTGATACTCTTTCTCGGTCCCCTGGGCTCGCCCCAGCTGATGCTGCGCCTGCACGGCGCCAGGCCGCTGCGGCCCGGCGAGGCGCCGGCCCTGGAGGCCATGGTGTTGACCCTGGCCCGGCGCGCCGGCCTGGCGCAGGTGCCCAGGCTGTACCTGCTCCCCTCGCCCCGGCTCAACGCCCTGGCCCTCGGCACCGAGAAGGACGGCGCCCTGGCGGTGACCCTGGGCCTGCTCGACAGCCTGCCGCCCCGGGAATGCTTCGCGGTGCTGGCCCACGAGATGAGCCACCTGGCCCAGGGCGACGTGCGGCTGATGACCATGGCCGACATGCTCAGCCGCATGACCGCCCTGCTGGCCAACCTGGCCTTCCTGGTGGTGCTGCTGCTGTTCCCCTTCTGGCTGTTCGGCACCCTGGCCATCTCGCCCCTGGCCCTGCTGCTGTTGATGCTGGCACCCCTGGTGAGCTCACTCTTGGTGCTGGCCCTGTCCCGGACCCGGGAGTTCGCCGCCGACGAGGGCGCCGTCCGCCTCACCGGCGATCCCGAGGCGCTGATCCTGGCCCTGGAGCGGCTGGAGCGCATCGAACGTCCCTGGTGGCAGGGGCTCTGGTCCCGCACCCAGCCCAGCACCCTGCTGCTGACCCATCCCCCCAAGGCCCAGCGTCAGGCCAGGCTGGCCCGGCTGCCCAACCAGCCGCACCTGCACTGGCCCCATTAGCAATGGCTGATCCGCATCCTAAATTGCGGTACCTTGGGACACGACCTGGCGAACCTGTACAGAAAGTGGCGATAACTTCCCGACTCAGACAATGGCACCGTTACCTGGCCCTGGTGGTGGGCATTCAGCTGCTGCTGTGGCTGCTGAGTGGCCTCTACATGGTGCTGGTGCCCCTGGACAGGGTCCACGGCGACCACCTGGTCCGGGAAGCCACCAGCAAGCAGGCCGTGACACCCCTGCCGCCCGGCGCCGTCGATGGCGAGCTGCTGGAGCTGCGCCTGGTCCAGGATCCCCTGGGTCCCCTCTACCTGGCCCGCACCGAACAGGGCTGGCAGCGCTTTGACGCCGTCACCCTGCAGGCCCTGGGCAGGCCCGACGCCAAGGAGATCCGTCGTCGCGCCCAGGCCCTCTATGCCGGCGAAGGAAATCCCGAGCTGAGCCTGTTGCCCCGGCACCCCAGGGAGCTGGGTGGTCGGCCCGGGCCGGTATGGCGGGCCGATTTCGACGGCCTCTTCGCTCCCAGCCTCTACTTCGACGCCGACACCGGCCTGCTCAGGGCCAAGCGCAGCGATCTGTGGCGCGCCTTCGATCTGCTGTGGATGCTGCACATCATGGACTACGACACCAGGGAGGAGGTCAACCATCCCCTGCTGCAGCTGGCCAGCCTGGCGGCGCTGCTGTTCGCCCTGGCCGGCCTCTGGCTGCTGGCGCGCCTCTGGCGCCAGCCCCTGCCCCGCCACCGGAGCTGGCTGCCCAGGCTGCACCGCTGGCTGGGGCTGGTGGCAGGCATCCAGCTGCTGCTGTGGTCCGCCGGCGGCCTGGTGTTCAGCCTGCTGCCCCAGGCCCAGGTCGCCGGCCAGGGGCTGATCCGCCACGACGATGGCCAGCACCGGCTGCGGATGCCTGAGCTGGGCGCGCTGCTGGCCCGCTTCCCGGGCCAGGACTGGCGCATGACCGGCGGCGACCATGGCGGCATCGTGCTTGCCAGTGGCGAGCGGCTGCGCCTGGATCTCAAGAGCGCCCCCCTCACCGAATACCAGGCCCGGGATCTGGCCCGGCATCATTACCGGGGCGAGCTGGTGGAGCTGGCCCTGGAGACGGAGGCCACCACCGCCAACCGCAAGTGGCCCAAGCCGCTGTGGCGGCTCGACTTCGAGGACGGCAACAGCCTCTACCTGGACGCCGTCACCGGCGCCCCCCAAGGCGTGCGCACCCCGCAATGGACGCTGTTCGATCTGTTCTGGATGCTCCACACCATGGACTACCTGGACCGGGATGACTTCAACCACCCGCTGATCTGGCTGTTCGCCCTGGGTACCCTGGTGCTGGCCCTGACCGGCAGCTGGATGCTGGTGCGGCGCCTGCCGCTGCCGGGCCGGCGCCTGGCCATCCGGGTCGGCGCCAGGCAGCAGCGAGCCCGGGCCGGCACCTGGCTGTTCGAGCAGCTGCCCGAGCTGCAGGACAAGGGCCAATGCGGCGGCGGTGGCGGCTGCGGCGGCTGCGTGGTGCGCATCGAGGGCGACGCCCCCGTCAGCCCGGAGGAACGGGCCCGTTTCAGCCAAAAGGCCCTGGACAGGGGCATGCGCCTGGCCTGCCAGCAGCGCCTCAGGGGCGATATCCGGCTGCGCTGACCCTTGCTTTAGGACGGCGCTTTGCCCAAGATCCTCTGGCCAAGCCCGAGGAACCCCATGAGCCAAGCCTTCGATCCCCTTGAACTGCGCCGCGCCTTCCCCGCCCTGGACCAGAGCGTCAACGACAGGCCGCTGATCTACCTGGACAACGGTGCCACCAGTCAGACCGCCCGGGCGGTGCTGGACGCCATGGACGACTACTACCAGGGCTGCCGCGCCAACGTGCACCGGGCCGGCCATGCCCTGGCCGCCAAGGCCACCACTGCCTTCGAGCAGGTGCGCCACCAGATCGCCGGCTGGCTCAGGGTGGAGAGCGAGCGTGCGGTGATCTTCAACCGCGGCACCACTGAGGCCATCAACCTGGTGGCCTGGGGCCTGCTGGACCGGCTGGGCCCGGGCGACGAGATCCTGGTCTCCACCATGGAGCACCACGCCAACCTGGTGCCCTGGCAGCTGGTGGCCCAGCGCAGCGGCGCCAGGGTCCGCCCCATCCCCCTGACCCAGAGCGGCGAGCTGGACATGGCCGCCTACCAGGCCCTGCTGGGGCCCAGGACCAGGCTGGTGGCCGTCTGCCATGCCTCCAATACCCTGGGGGTGATCAACCCGGTGGCCAGGATCTGCGAGCTGGCCCGCCGCCATGGTGCCCTGAGCGTCATAGACGGCGCCCAGGCCGCGCCCCACCTGGCCATCGACATCCAGGCCCTGGGCTGCGACTTCTACGTCTTCTCCGGCCACAAGATGTTCGGCCCCACCGGCGTCGGCGTGCTCACCGGCCGCCTGGCCGCCCTGGAGCAGCTCGAGCCCTGGCAGGGCGGCGGCGAGATGATCGACAGGGTCAGCTTCGAAGGCGTCACTTTCAACGCCCTGCCCCATCGCCTGGAGGCCGGCACCCCGCCCATCGCCGAGGTCATCGGCCTGGGCCGGGCCGTGGCCCTGGTCGAGGGCCTGGGCGATGGGGCCCGCCGCCACGAGCAACACCTGCTGGACCGGCTATGGCGGGGCCTGGCCCAGCTGCCGGTGCAATTATTGGGCCCCAGGGATCCCAGGGTCAGCCTGATCAGCCTCAGCGCCCCCGGGGTGCACCCCGGCGATCTGGCCCTGTACCTGGACGGCAAGGGCATCGCCGTACGCGCCGGCAGCCACTGTACCCAGCCGCTGCACTCGGCCCTGGGCCTCGACGGCTCGCTGCGGCTGTCCCTGGCTCCCTACAACACCGAGGACGAGGTGGACCAGGCCCTGGCCGCCCTGGCCGAGGCCCTGGCCCTCTTTGGAGACGACTGATGGAAAACCGCGCCAACAAACTGGCCGAAGACTGGGCCCTGCAGAAGAGCTTCGAGGCCCGCATGGCCTTCCTGGTCAAGCTGGGCCGCACCCTGGCGCCCCTGGCCGCCGAGGACAAAACGGGCGAAAACGAGGTGCGCGGCTGCGAATCCCGCACCTGGCTCAAGGTGGAGCTGAAGCAGGGCCGGCTGGCCCTGGCCGGCGACTCCGAGGCCCGCATCGTCAAGGGCCTGATGGCGCTGCTGCTCAGCCCCTACCAGGGCCAGTCCCCGCAACAGGCGCGCGGCTTCGACGCCCGCTCCTGGTTCGCCGAGCTGGGCCTGTCCCAGTACCTGAGCCCGTCCCGGGCCAGCGGCCTGGCGGCCATGCTGGACCGCCTGGAGGAGCGGCTCGACGAACTGAGTTGACCCTTGCCAGCACGTTCGCAAAGGCCGTAATCTGAAAAGCCCCTGAAAACAGGGGCTTTTTTGCCTAAGGAGTCGCAATGAAGTTACGTACGGATCGGCTGGAGCTCACCCAGATCACCCTTCAGGATTGGCCGCTGTTCCTGGCCCTGCACCAGGACCAGGAGGTCATGGCCCATGTGCGCGACCCCATGAGCGAGGCCGAGATCCGTGACCACTTCGAGCGACGACTGCCTCCCTGGCAGCAGGGCCGGGACCAGTGGCTGAGCCTGGTGATGACCGAAAGGGAAAGCGGCCGGCCGGTGGGCATCACTGGTTTCCGCTGTGACTGGGCTCCCAACTGCCAGGCGGAGCTGGGCTTTTTGCTGCTGCCGGAGCACCAGGGCCAGGGCTATGGCTTCGAATCCCTAGAGGCGCTGCTGGATTTCGCCTTCGACCGGTGTGGCTACCACAAGCTCACCGCCACCGTCACCAGCGGCAACCTGGCCTCGGCGGCTCTGCTGGAGAAGGCCGGCTTCCAGCGCGAAGGCTGCCTCAGGGAGCATTACCGGCTCCACGGCCGCTGGCACGACGATTGGCTGTACGGCCTGCTGGCCGCCGACCGGGCCGGCCTGGGCCAGCAGGCCGGGTGATGACGCCAGCCATAAAAAAACGCCGGCTGCAGCCGGCGTTTTTTCTTTCCCTCAGCTTCCCTTAAACGGAGAAGGAGGAGCCGCAACCACAGGTGGTGCTGGCGTTGGGGTTGTTGACGATGAAGCGGGAGCCCTGCAGGCCTTCGGTGTAGTCCACCTCGCCGCCCACCAGGTATTGCAGGCTCATGGGATCCACAACCAGAGTGACGCCTTCCTTTTCGATCAGGGTGTCACCTTCGTTGGTCTTCTCGTCGAAGGTAAAGCCGTACTGGAAGCCGGAGCAGCCGCCGCCGGTGACATAGACCCTGAGCTTGAGCTCGGGGTTGTGCTCTTCCTCGATCAGCACCTTCACCTTGCGGGCCGCCGCGTCGGTGAACTGGATGGGCATGGGTGCGTCGCTCATAGATACCTCTTAATCCCGCTTGAGGGGGCGATTATCCGATACCCGACCGGGGGGTTCAAGTATTCGACAGCGCCTGCCAGGCGATATGGCGCTTGCTGACCGGCAGCGGCCCCACCTTGATGCTCAGATCCAGGGTCTGGGGCTTGAAGCTTTCCGGCAGCCAGACTCGGCCCTCCAGCTCCGTCAGGTAGCGCACCTCGAACGGCAGCCAGTCCAGCTCCGGCTGGCCCTGGTCGCCCTGGCTGGCCTCCACCAGATCCAGGTCGAAGGGCAGCCCGGACAGGGTGCCGCTCAGGTTCATGGCCAGCTTGCCCTTGCGGGCATTGGGCCCCTGGCCCAGCAGGCGGATATGGAAACGGTAGGCACCGCCCCCTTCCGGGATCATGGCGATACGGTCCACCAGCACCACCTCGTCCTGGGGCTTCAAGGCCCGGCGGTACTGGCTGATGGCCAGCTCCGCCTCGGCCAGCTGCGCCAGCTGTCGTTTGAGCTGGGCCCTGAGCGCCTGGTTGCTGTTGTCGGTGACCTGGGCCCTGGCCTCGGCCAGGGTCCGGTCTGTCCTGGCCTCGTCGAGGCGGGCCCTGAGTTCGGCGTCGCCCAGGGCGGTGAGCCGGCCGAGGGCAAAGGCGGTGATCACCGCCGCCAGGGCCGCCAGCAGCAGCTGCTTGGAATGGCTCATGCCTTGGCCCTCTCCCTTTCCAGCATCCTTTTGAGCAGCTGCGCATAGAGGGGCTGGCCGCCCAGGGCCTGGGCCACCATGGTGGCGCCCAGGCAGGTCAGCAGCAGCGGCAGGATCAGCAGGTAGTTGTCGGTCATCTCTATGACCAGGATGATGCCGGTCAGCGGCGCCCTGACGGTGGCGGCGAACAGGGCGCCCATGCCGGCGATGGCGAAGGTGCCGGGCTCCAGGCCCCATTGCGGGAAGGCCGCCGACACCAGCTGGCCGAAGCCCATGCCGAACAGGGTGCCCAGGGTCAGCATGGGGGCGAAGATGCCGCCGGGCAGGTTGGCGCCGAAGCAGATCAGGGTGGTCAGCAGCCGCCCCAGGCACAGCAGCGCCAGGGTGGCGACGGTGAAGCTGCCCACCGTGATGTTGGGGATCAGATCCACACCACTGCCGGTCAGGGCCGGCATGTCCACGGTCAGCCAGCCCATCAGCGCGCCCATGGCCGCCACCAGGGCCACCCGCCTGGCCATGTTGTCGCCGTGCAGCTGGCTGTAGCCGTCCTGGGCCGCCTGTATGGCCTTGTTGAAGAAGATGCCGAAGGCGCCGAACAGAAAGCCCAGCAGCAGGAACAGCCACAGCGAGGCCAGGGCCGGCGGCGCATAGCTGGGCATTTCGATGATGGCGTCCTGGCTGTGGAAGGCCCGAAAGACGATGTTGGCCAGTATGGCCCCCATCAGCACGCACTTGACCGAGATGAGGTTGTAGCGGAACTGGGGGCGCATCTCCTCCACCACCAGCATGACCCCGGCCAGGGGCGCGTTGAAGGCGGCGGACAGGCCGCCGGCGGCGCCGGTGGCCAGCAGCATGTGGGCATTGTCCTTGGTGAGCCGGCAGATGTCAGCAATCATCCGCCCCACATGGGCGCCCATCTGGGTGGCGGGGCCGCCGCTGCCCAGCACCAGGCCGCCGCCCAGGGCCAGGAAGCCGCCGACCAGCTTCACCGGCAGCACCCGCCACCAGGGCAGCGGCCTGATGTTGTCCATGGCCCCTTCGATCTCGGGGATGCCGGAGCCGGCCGCCTCGGGGGCGAACCTGTAGGTGAGCCAGATGGCCAGGCCCGCCATCACCCCGCTGGACAGCGCCGCCAGCAGCCAGCGCGGCCAGCCGCTTTCGCTCCACAGGCTGATGCCGTTGGCCCGCCAGGCCAGCACCTGGTGCACGCCGTATTCGAACAGGGTCGCCACCAGGCCCGCCAGGACGCCCACCAGGGCCGCCAGCAACAACAGCCACACCGGCGTGATGTTCTGGGCCTTGAACAGGCGCACTATGCCACTGGGCTGGGCGGTACGCTCTTCCCGGGAGACGGCACTGGAGGCATCGGGCATGGGGTTGTTACAACGGGGTCCGCTAAATGATGGGCCATTATAACAAGTCAATTTCGGTTTCGTGACGACTCTTTGCGCGTCTATAATAGGCGCCCAGCCAGAGAGGCCCCAGGCTGGATCCCCAGGCCTGTCCTCGCCCACTTTCAGGACAGCACCATGAGCAACTTCGCCGGTACCCATATCCTTTCGGTCAAGCAGTTCGACCGCGACGCCATCACCGAGATCTTCTCCGTTGCCAACCGCATGGAACCCTACGCCCTGCGCCAAAAGCGCACCAAGGTGCTGGAAGGGGCCATCCTCGGCAACCTGTTCTTCGAGCCCAGCACCCGCACCAGGGTCAGCTTCGGCTGCGCCTTCAACCTGCTGGGCGGCATGGTCAGGGAGACGGTGGGCATGGCCAGCTCGTCGCTGACCAAGGGCGAGTCCCTGTACGACACCGCCAGGATGCTGTCTTCCTATTCCGACGTCATCGCCATGCGCCACCCGGACGCCGGCTCCGCGGCCGAGTTCGCCAAGGGCAGCCGGGTGCCCGTGCTCAACGGCGGCGACGGTCCCAACGAGCATCCCACCCAGGCGCTGCTGGATCTCTACACCATAGAGAAGGAACTGGCCTCCCGCGGCCAGGGCATCGACGGCATGCACATCGCCATGGTCGGCGACCTCAAGTTCGGCCGTACCGTCCATTCCCTGGCCAAGCTGCTGCGCCTGTACAGGAACATCACCTTCACCCTGGTGTCGCCGAAGGAACTGGCCATGCCCGACGAGGTGGTGGCCATCATTGAGGACGCCGGCCACCGGGTACGCATCACCAACAACCTGGAAGGCTCCCTCGGCGAGGCCGACATCTGCTACCTGACCCGCATCCAGGAGGAGCGCTTCCCGTCCCTGGAAGACGCCCGCCAGTACCGGGGCCGCTTCCGCCTCAACCAGGCCATCTACACCCAGCACTGCAAGTCCAATACTGTTATCATGCACCCGCTGCCCAGGGACTCCCGGGCCGAGGCCAACGAGCTGGACAACGACCTCAACGAGCACCCCAACCTGGCCATCTTCCGCCAGGCCGACAACGGCGTGCTGATCCGCATGGCCCTGTTCGCCCTGACCCTGGGCGTGGATCAGCTGCTGGAAAAGCACGAGGCGCCGGTGCTCTGGCATTCCGGCAAAGGCAGCGACCGCAACTGACAAACAAGGATCACCATGAGCCGCTCAGACGAACTCTTCGCCAAAGCCCGTCGCCGCATCCCCGGCGGCGTGAATTCCCCTGTCCGCGCCTTCAACGGCGTCGGCGGCACGCCGCTGTTCATCGAACACGCCGAAGGTGCCCGTATCTATGATGCCGACGGCAAGGCCTACATCGACTACGTGGGCTCCTGGGGGCCGATGATCCTGGGCCACAACCACCCGGCCATCAAGGAGGCGGTGATCAAGGCCGCCGAGAAGGGGCTGTCCTTCGGCGCCCCCACCGAGCTGGAAGTGGCCATGGCCGAGAAGGTCTGTGAGCTGGTGCCGTCCATGGAGATGGTGCGCATGGTCAACTCCGGCACCGAGGCCACCATGAGCGCCATCCGCCTGGCCCGGGGCTTCACCGGCAAGGACAAGATCCTCAAGTTCGAGGGCAACTACCACGGTCACGCCGACACCCTGCTGGTCAAGGCCGGCTCCGGCATGCTGACCATGGGCGTGCCCACCTCGCCGGGCGTGCCCGGTGATTTCGCCAAGCACACCCTGACCGTCGCCTACAACAAGCTGGACGAGGTCAAGCAGGTATTCGAGGAAGTGGGTGACGACATCGCCGCCATCATCCTCGAGCCCGTGGCCGGCAACATGAACTGCGTGCCGCCGGTGCCCGGCTTCCTGGAAGGCCTGCGCGCCATCTGCGACCAGTACGGCGCCGTGCTGATCTTCGACGAGGTCATGACCGGCTTCCGGGTCGCCCTGGGCGGCGCCCAGGCCCATTACGGCGTCAAGCCGGACCTGACCACCCTGGGCAAGGTCATCGGCGGCGGCATGCCGGTGGGCGCCTTCGGCGGCAAGCGCGAGATCATGGAGCACCTGGCCCCGACCGGTCCCGTCTACCAGGCCGGCACCCTGTCCGGCAACCCGGTGGCCATGGCCGCCGGCCTGGCCGCCCTGGAGGCGCTGTCCGCCGAGGGCAACGAGGCGCAACTGGCCGCCAAGACCGAGAAGCTGATCACCGGCCTCAAGGCCGCCGCCGACGAGGCCGGCATCCCCATGGCCATCAACCATGCCGGCGGCATGTTCGGTTACTTCTTTACCGACCAGGACAGCATCTCCACCTTCGAGCAGGTGCAGCAGTGCGACATCGAGCGCTTCAAGCGCTTCTTCCACCTGATGCTGGAAGAAGGTGTCTACCTGGCCCCCAGCGCCTTCGAGGCCGGCTTCCTGTCGCTGGCCCATACGGACCAGGACATCGACGCCACCCTCGAGGCGGCCAGACGCGTCTTCGCCAGGCTGTAAGGCCCTCGCCGCTCCCAGGAAAACCCCGGCCCAGACCGGGGTTTTCCTTTTTGCAAAACCGCCAGCCGCCATCTAGATTTGGCAATAACCCCAACCATTTCTGGTGTTTATGTTTTCCATCGGATGGAGCACCGAGGTCAGCGCCAAGCTGGTGGCAGAGGATCTCTACCAGGGTGCGGCCAGCCGCCTGGTCGGCAAACCCCAGTGGGGACTGCTCTTTGCCAGCGGCTTCCACGACGGCCAGCAGCTCTTCGACGCCCTCCGGGAACAGGCCGGCACCGAACTGCCCCTCTTTGGCGGCAGCTGCTGCGGCATCATCTGCCCGGCCGGTATCCATTACGGCGGCTACGAGGCCCTGTTGCTGCTGTTCAGTGACCCGGCACCAGACTTCCTGTCACTGGACCAGGGCGCCTTCGAGGCCGAACCTGTCCGCCGCTGGCTGGGCGACGACCACGCCCTGCTGTTCTTCGACCTGCTCGGCCACAACCTGGCCACCGCCATGGATGAACTGGACGGCTGCCACCTCAGTGGCGCCGCCATGCTCGGCGATCACCGCCTGAGCAGCAGCTTCGTCTTCGATGGCAACGGCTGCGTCAACGACCAGGTGGTGCTGGTCAAGGTGCCAGCCCCCAAGCGCCAGCGGATCAGCCACGGCTCGGACTCCGTCAGCCAGCCCCTCACCATCACCGCCGTCAGGGACAACTGCATCCTGACCCTGGACCACAGGCCGGCCCTGGAGCAGCTCAGGGAGTTCACCGGCCTGGCGCTGGCGTCCAGGGATAATCCCCTGGCCCTGCAGTTGTCCCTGGGGCGCCGTCACGACGGCGAGCAGCTCACCAGCCACCTGGTGGCCGCCCTGGACGACGCCAGTGGCGGCCTGGTGATGGCCATGGGTCATTTCCAAAAAGGCGAGCAGGTGGAAGTGATGCTGCGCAGCGGCCCGTCCATCTTTGCCGATATGGACAGGGCCCTGGGCCAGCTGGAGCCGGACCGTCCCAGCCTCTATATCGACTGTGCCGGGCGGACCAGCAGCTTCTCCGGCCTGGCCCGGGAAGAGGCACAGCTGCTGCGGGAGCGCCTGCAGCTGCGCACCGCCGGCTTCTTTTCCGGCGCCGAGCTGGCCACCCTGGCCGGCCGGCCGACGCTGATGAACTGGACGGGGGTGATGCTGCAATGGTGACCGGCAAAGGAGTGCACGGCTGATGGTCGATCCCAAGTCCCAGCAGCTCAGCCAGCGCCTGGCCCAGGCCCTGGCTGAACAGTCTTCCCTGGCCCAGGAGATCCGCCGCACCCGGGTGCTGGCCAGCCTGGTGCAGCAGGGTTACCGCCTGGCCGGCCAGTGCGAGAACAACACGAGGCTGACCCAGAAGCTGCTGCACCTGCTGCTCAAGGCCGCCATGGTCGACATGGTGGCCCTCTACGAGCTGCACAGGGGCGAGGCCAGGCTGCTGCACAGCCTTGGCCATTGGCAGGATCCCATCAGTCACCTTTCCCAGCCAAACGAGAGCCAATGCTGGCAAAAGGGCCAGCCCCTGCCACCCGAGCTGGCGCCGCTGATCAACGCCAATGAATGCCATCGCCTGCTCTACCACCAGCGCCCGGACTATGGCCTGGCCCTGGTGCTGGGCCTGAACCAGGGGGTGGGCGTCAGCCTCAAGCTGAGCAGGGACGATTTTGATTTCCTCGACTCGGTGTTGACCCTGCTCCAGGATCTGCTGGAGCGCTTCACCCTCAACAACAGGCTCAAGGCCCAGGCCACCCAGGATCCCCTGACCAAGCTGCCCAACCGCATCCTGGCCTTCGACCGCCTGCAGCAGGCCATAGACACCTTCAACCCCAGGAACAACCAACTGGTGCTGGTGTTCTTCCTGGATCTGGACAGGTTCAAGGACGTCAACGACATCTATGGTCACCACAGCGGCGACCAGTTACTGCGCATGGTCGGGCAACGCCTGGGCAACAGCCTGAGGACCGGGGACACCCTGGCCAGGCTGGGCTCGGATCAATTCCTGGTGATCCTCGATCACGCCAGCAAGCTCAAGACCGCCGACGTCATCGCCACCAACCTGCTGGACTGCTTCAAGACCCCCTTCAACCTGCTGAAAGGCCCGGTCAAGATCAATGCCAGCATCGGTATTGCCGTCTACCCGGGCGACGGCGACAGCGCCACCGTGCTGGTACGCAATGCCGACGCCGCCAGGCTCCAGGCCAGGGAAGACGGTGACAACCGCTACCGTTTCTTCACCCCGGCCATGAACAAGGCCATTTCGGCCCGGGTCAACCTGGAAAGGGCCCTGCAGCAGGCGCTGGCCAAGCAGGAACTGAGCCTGGTCTACCAGCCCCAGGTGGAGATCAGCACCGGCAGGGTATTGGGCGTGGAGGCACTGCTGCGTTGGCATTCGGCGGAGCTGGGCTCGGTGAGCCCGGAGCAATTCATTCCCCTGGCCGAGGAAGACGGCCTGATCAACCCCATCGGCCTCTGGGTGCTGGAAGAGGCCTGCCGCCAGCAGGCCGACTGGCTGGAACAGGGCCTGCGGCTGCGCATGGCAATCAATGTCTCCGCCAGGCAGCTCAGGGAGCCGAGCCTGGTGGACAACATCGAAATGCTGCTGCAGCGCTACCGGCTGCCGGCCTCGGGCCTGGAGCTGGAACTCACCGAACGGGTGGTGCTGGATGCCGGCCACGAGCAGACCAGGCAAAACCTGCAGGGACTGCAGGCGCTGGGATTGTCCCTGGCCCTGGACGACTTCGGCACCGGCTATTCGTCACTGCGCTATCTCAACGAACATGCCTTCCATTGCCTGAAGATAGACAAGGCCTTCGTCAGCCAGCTCCAGCATGGCGGCAAGGAAAAGACCCTGATCAGCGCCGTGATCGCCATGGCCCAGAAACTGGGGATCTGGGTGGTGGCCGAAGGGGTGGAAACCGAGGAACAGCTCACCCAGCTCAAGCTCATGAACTGCAACGCCATCCAGGGCTACCTGTTCGCGCCGCCACTGCCGCCCCGGGCCCTGCTGGAGGCCCTGACGGTGCGCGACGGCCATTGCTACCTGAATTAGCCTTCAGGTCAGTACGAAAATGCCGAACTGGGGCGCCTCGCTCAACCAGTGTCGTTCCACCTGCCAGCCGGCAGCGGCCGCCAGGGCCGAAAAGGAAGCCGGCGTGAACTTGTAGGAATTCTCCGTGTGCAGCCGCTCGCCGCTGCGGAACCGGAAGCTGTGGCCGGCCATCTGGACTATCTGATCCTGGCGGCTCACCAGGTGCATCTCCACCCTGGATTCCTTGCCGTTCCACAGCGCCAGATGGTCGAAGGCGGCCGGGTTAAAGTTGCCCAACAGCTCACGGTTGATGCGCCCGAGCAGGTTCTTGTTGAAGGCGGTGGTAACGCCCTGGCTGTCGTCATAAGCGTCCAGCAGCACCTGTTCCTCCTTGACCATGTCGACACCGATGATCAGCCTCGCCTCGGGACCCAGGAGGCCGCGCATACCGCTGAGCAGCCTCCTGGCCTGGCCCGGATCGAAGTTGCCTATGGTCGAGCCGGGGAAGAAACCGATCCTGGCCCGCTGCCCCAGGGAGGCCGGCAACGCCAGCGGCTGGGTGAAGTCCCCCTTGATGGGCATCACCGTCAGGCCGGGGTAGCGCCGGCGCAGGCGTTCGGCCGCCCCCTGCAGGGCATCTTCGCTGATATCGATGGGCACATAGGTATCGAGGCCGGGTCCGGCCTCCAGCAGCAGCCGGGTCTTGTCGCTGGCACCGCTGCCGAATTCCACCAGCACGGTTCCCTCTGGCACCTCGGCCATCAACGCCGGGGCTATCTGGCCCAGCAGCCTGGATTCGCTGCGGGTCAGGTAGTATTCGGGGAGACGGCAGATCTCCTCGAACAGCCTGGAGCCGGTCGCATCGTAGAAATACTTGGGCGGAAGCGCCTTGACCGCTGCCGACAACCCCTTCACCACATCCAGAGCGAAGTCGCTATCGAGCTGGCCCGCACAGGCCTGGGACACATCCCTGGCCAGGCGCACGCCGGCCTTGACCCAGCGCTGGTCGGGCTGGAAGAAGTTGCGGTAGCTGGGGCGAGAGTGGCCGCCGGGGGTAAGCTGGCTGCCGCCGCGCAGCACCATCTGGCCGGACATGAATTTGCCGTTGTACTCCCCCACGGCGCCGGCCGCGGCCCTGAAACCGGGATATGGCAGGTAGGCGCTGGCCGTCCACTGCCATGCGCAATCCTGCTGCTGCTCGAGGACGGCATCGACGGCGGCCATCTCCCATTCTGCCTCGGTCGGCAGCCGGGCCCCGGCCCAGCAGGCGAAGGCATCGGCTTCGTAGTAGCTGACGTGGCTGACGGGGGCTTCGGGATCCAGAGGCTTCAGGCCGCCCAGGCCGAACTCCCACCAGCTGCCGTCATTGCCCTGGCGCCAGTACAGGGGCGCCTGCCACCGCTGCTCCTGAACCAGGGCCCAACCGTCCGCCAGCCACAGTCCTACCCGCCGATAGCCGCCGTCTTCCATGAAGGCCAGCCACTGGCCGTTGGTCACCAGGCGCTCACTGATCTCGAAGGGCTGCAACCAGATCCTGTGGCGCGGCCCTTCGTTGTCGAAATGAAAGCCGGTGTCGAGCTCCTGGCCAATTTCCACCAGGCCGCCTGGGCGGATCCGGAAGCGGCCTGGCCCGCTGCCGGGAAGTGCCGGCCAGTTGTCGTCATAGGCGGGCGCCAGTGGCGAGCATGAGAACAGGTGCAACAGGTCCATCAGCAGCAGCTCCTGGTGCTGCTCCTCGTGGGCCAGTCCCAGGGCCAGCAGCCCCAGGGCATCGTCGTCGGCACCGGCCTGCAGCAATTCGACCATGTGCCGATCCACATGGCGGCGGTAGGCCAGCACCCGCTCCAGGCCGGGCCGGGTCAGCAGGCCCCGCTGTGGGCGGGGCTGGCGGGGCCCAAGGGCCTCATAGTAGGAGTTGAACAGGTAGGGGAAGTCGGGATCGAAGGGCCGGTAATGGGGCTGGCCCTGCAGCAGGAAGGTCTCGAAGAACCAACTGGTGTGGCCCAGGTGCCATTTGGCCGGGCTGGCGTCCGGCATGGACTGGACCACCATGTCCTCGGCGCTGAGCGGCGCCACCAGGGCCAGTGTCCTTTCTCGCACGGCCAGGTAGTCCCTTACCCTCTGGGTGTCCCCGGCCTGGTTTCCTTGCTGCTCTGCCATTATCGCCTTCCCTCTTCATGCGCCGACGGCGCCGGTCCCTCATGAAGCCTAGGCTAAGGTTCGGTTGCTACAGCAGTTTTTCGGCAAGGGACACGAAAAAGGCGCCCCGGGGCGCCTTTTCCTTACCAGCCGAACACCTTCTCCAGGAAACCCTTGACCTTGTCGCAGCCATCCTGGTCCAGGCCGCTGCTGTCGGCGGGCAGCAACCGGCCGCCCTTGCGGCAGGCGCCGTTGTAGCTGCCGTCGGCGGCGAAACGGGCATCCACTATGGCCTGCGGCGGCCGCAGCCGCAGGCTGATGGGCTGGCGGTAGTCCAGGTAGCGCCGGTACAGGCGCAGGGAGCCTGTGGCGCCGGTGAGGCCGGCCGGGCTGTTGTCGTCCTTGCCCAGCCAGATCACCACCAGATCCCGGGCGTCGAAGCCGGCGTACCAGGAGTCGCGGTAGTCGTCGGTGGTGCCTGTCTTGCCGGCCAGGACCAGGTTCGGGAAGCGCTGGCCCAGGCTCTTGGCGGTACCCCGGCGCACCACCTCGGTCATGGCGTAGTTGGTCAGGTAGGCGGCCTCCTCGGTGGTGGCGGCCCTGGCACTGCCATCAAGCTGGTAGAGCAGCTCGCCGTCGCCCGTGGTCACCGCCGATACCGCCGCCACCTCCTTGCGCAGGCCCCCCGAGGCCAGTCCCTGGTAGAGCTGGGCCACGTCCAGGGGCGACAGCGAGGCGGCGCCCAGGAACAGCGACGGGTAAGGCGGCAAGTCGGCATTCACGCCCAGCAGCCGGAAGCTGTCCAGCACCGTATCCACCCCCAGTTGCATGCCCAGGTTGACGGTGGGCACGTTCAGGGAATCCACCAGGGCGTCCACCAACGCTACCTGGCCGCGGTACTGCTTGTCGTAGTTCTTGGGCGCCCAGGTATCGCCGTCCGTGGACTGGAGGGCGATGGGCTGATCCAGCAGCACCGAGGCCAGGTTGTAGCGGCCCGGATCGGCCAGGGCGGTCATGTACACCACCGGCTTGGCCAGGGAGCCTATGGGCCTGTGGGCATCCAGGGCCCGGTTGAAGCCGGCGAAGTCCACGTCCTTGCCACCGGCCATGGCCTTGACCAGGCCGGAGCGCTTGTCGGTGACCACCACCGCCGTCTCCAGTTCCTTGCCCTTGAAATCGCGGCCGAACGACAGTGCCACCGCCTTCTCCAGGGCCTGCTGGGCCAGGGGCTCCAGGCCGGTGAACACCCGCACGCCCTGGGCATCGCCCACATAGCCGGCCAGGTGACCGTTCAGCTCGCGGCGCACCTTCTGCATGTAGGCCGGCACCGTGGTGGCGGTGAGGCGGCGCTCCTTGGTGACCCCCAGGGGCGCCCGGGCGGCCCGCTCGTAGGCCTTGCGGCCGAGCAGGTCGTGCTCCAGCATCAGCCGCAGGATCAGGTCCCGGCGCTCCCTGGCCCGCTCCGGATGACGGCGTGGATCATAGTAGGAGGGGCCCTTGATGATGCCCACCAGCAGCGCCATCTGCTCCGGCGCCAGCTCGGAGACCGGGCGACCGAAATAGAAGCGCGACGCCAGGCCGACGCCGTGCACCGCCTGGGCCTTGGCCTGGCCCAGGAAGATCTCGTTGAGGTAGGCCTCAAGGATGCGCTCCTTGTCATAGCGCAGGTCGATGATCAGGGCCATCAGGGCCTCGTTGATCTTGCGGCTCAGGCTGCGCTCGCGGGTCAGGAAGAAATTCTTGGCCAGCTGCTGGGTCAGGGTGGAGCCGCCCTGCACCGAGCGGCCGGCGCGGATGTTGGCCAGCAGTGCCCGGGCGATGGCCAACGGCGAGACGCCGTGGTGCTGGTAGAACTTGCGATCCTCCACCAGGATCAGCGTCTTGGGCAGCAGCTCGGGCATGTCCTTGAGGGGCACGAAGATGCGCTCCTCCTCGCCGGACTGGCTGAGCAGCTCCACCAGCACCGGCTCGATGCGCTCTATGGCCACCGGACGGCCGCTCTTCTGGTCGTAGACCTCCTCGACCCTGTCACCGGCGAACTCCACCAGGATGCGCCGTGCCCCCTCCCGGCCCTCGGGGAAGGCGAAGGGGCGGCGGTAGATCTCCACCTTGGCGCTGGAGGCCGAGAATTCACCGGGCTGATCGGGGTTGCGCACCTTGCGGTATTTCAGCAGCTTCAATTCGTCGACCAGCTGGTCCCGGCTCAGGGGCGCACCGGCGTAGAGGCTCAGGGGCCGGCCGTAGATCTGCGCCGGCAGCTGCCAGGTCTGGCCCTCGAACCTGTCCCGAACCACGCCGTCCAGGTAGATGGCGTACAGCGACAGCACCGCCACCATCACCAGGCTCAGCTTGGCCAGCAGCGGCCACCAGCGGCGCTTCGGTTGGGCTTTGCCTTTCTTGGCCTTCCTGGGGGCCGCCTTGCTGCGGCTTTTGCGTTGCTTGCTGGTCACGAATGCTGTCTCTGCTGCTGTTTCTTGGTAAAGCGGGTGGGCTTGGCCTGGGCCGGATCGTCCGGCCATTCATGCTTGGGATAGCGGCCCCGCATCTCCTTGCGTACCTCGGCGTAGCTGCCGGCCCAGAAGGCGGCCAGATCCGTGGTGATCTGCAGCGGCCGCCTGGCCGGCGACAGCAGGGCCAGTGTCACCACCACCTTGCCGTCGGCCACCCGAGGCGAATCCAGTTGACCATACATGGCCTGAATCGGCACTGACAGGGCCGGGGCCTGGCCGGGCACGTAGTCGATGGCAAAGCTCTGGCCGGTGGGCACCGTCAGCTTCCGGGGCAGGGCCTCGTCGAGGCGCTTGGGCAATGGCCAGGGCAGCGCCGCCTTCAAGGCGTCCAGCAGCGGCAGTTTCTGCAGATCCGCCTGCTTGCGGACGCTGCCGAGGAAGGGCCCCAGCCAGTCTTCCAGGGTCGTCAGCAGCGCCTGGTCGCCCAGATCGGGCCAGGACTCCTCCGCCAGCCAGTCCCGGGCGCACTGCACCCTGGCCTGGAGCTGGCGGCAGCCGTCGTCCCAGGGCAGCACCTGCAGGCCCTGGCGGCGGATCCAGTCGCACAGCGCCTGGCTGCGCTGCTCGTCGGTGAGGCTTTTCAGCGGCCGGGTCTCCAGCACCAGCTGGCCGAAGCGCAGCTCCTCGACGGCCAGCAGCCGGCCGGCCTGCTTGTCCCAGTCCAGGCGCGGCTGCCAGGCCAGGTGACCCTGCACCTCCGGCAGCCAGGTGGCCAGCGCCAGGGGGGCAGCCAGGCGGATCAGGCCGTCGCCGCCGCTGTCGCTGGCCGCCGCCACCACCAGGTGGGGCTGGCCCCAGAGCCGGTCCCCTTCCGCCAGCCTGGCCGCCCGGCCGGAGGCCATGCGGTAACGGCCAGGGGCAACCTCCCTGGCGACCCGCTCGGGAAAGGCCATGGCCAGCAGCAGGCCGGGCTCGGCCCTGTAGTCGTTCTGGGCTTTCAGCCGCCGCTGGTAGTGCTGGGCCTGGCGGCCGATGGGACTGGAGGCCTTGATCTGCGCCAGGCGCCCCTCGATGTCGGCGTCCCAGTTGGGGAAGGGATCCTTTTCCTCCAGCAGCGCCGCCAAGAGGCTGGCCTCGCGGATACTGCCGCCGGCCCGGCGCTCGGTCCAGCACAGCATATGGGCCAGGCGCGGGTGGCAGCCGAGCCTGGCCATGGCCCTGCCCTGGGCGCTGATCCGGCCCTGGTCGTCTATGGCATCCAGCGCCTGCAGCAGCGTCCGGGCAGCCTGCACCGCCTTGGCCGGCGGCGCGTCCAGCCAATCCAACTGGGCCGGATCGCCGGTACCCCAGGCGGCCAGCTCCAGCACCAGGGCACTGAGCTCGGCCTCCAGGATCTCCGGCTGGTCCTGGGGGGCCAGGGACTGCTGCTGGCTCTCGCCCCAGAGGCGGACGGCGACACCGGGCTCCAGGCGCCCGGCCCGGCCGGCCCGCTGGGTGCTGGAGGCCTGGGAGATGCGCACCGTTTCCAGCCGGGTCAGGCCGGTGCCGGGATCCACCTTGGGCCGACGGCACCAGCCGCTGTCGATGACCACCCGGATCCCTTCTATGGTCAGGCTGGTCTCGGCGATGGGGGTGGCCAGCACCAGCTTGCGCCGGCCCGGCTCGGGCGGCGCTATGGCCTGGTCCTGGAGGCGCCTGTCCAAGTCCCCGAACAGGGGATAGCAGTCCACGTCGTCCGGCAGCTGGCCTTCCAGGTCCCGCGCCAGGTAGCGGATCTCGCGGCCACCGGGCAGGAACACCAGTACCGAGCCGGGCTCGGCGGCCAGGGCGCCGAGGATCTGGCCACGGCAGAGATCCAGCCAGCGTTGGTTGGCCCTGGGCGCCACGTGGCGGATTGCCACCGGGTAGCTGCGGCCCTGGCTTTGCAGGCGCACGGCGCCGCCCAGGTGCTCGGCCAGGCGCGCCCCTTCCAGGGTGGCCGACATCACCAGCAGCTTGAGGTCGTCCCTCAGCCCTTGCTGCACGTCCAGGCTCAGGGCCAGGGCCAGATCCCCCTGCAGGTTGCGTTCGTGGAACTCGTCGAAGATGACCATGCCGACCCCTTCCAGCAGGGGAGCATGCTGCAGGCGCCGCACCAGTATGCCCTCGGTGACGATCTCCAGCCGGGTATCTGGCCCGACGGCACTGTCCTGGCGGGTGCGGTAGCCCACGCTCTGGCCGGGCTTTTCCCCCAGGCAGGACGCCAGGTAGCGGGCCAGGCTGCGGGCCGCCAGCCGCCTGGGCTCGAGCATCAGGATGCTCTGGCCGGCCAGCTCCGGCGCCTTGAGCAGCGCCAGCGGCACCTGGGTGGACTTGCCGGCACCGGGCGGCGCCTCCAGCACGAAGCGGCTTTGGCCGGCCAGCTTGGCCAGCAGTTCGGGAAGAATGGCGTTGACGGGAAGTTCGGACAATTGCAATGGTCGACGGATGGCCTCAGGATTGAGCCATAGTGTATGCCCGGGAGCCAGAGCATGACCAGCCAGCGCTGCTTCTTTGCCCTTTCCTTGACCAGCCCCCAGCAGAAGTCCCTGGACAAATGGCGCCGTGACGTGCTCGGCGACAGGGCCGGCCGGCCTGTGCCGATGGCGAACTTCCACCTGACCCTGGCCTTCCTGGGTCACCTGAGCCCGGACCAGATCCGCGGCCTCTGCGAGACGGCCGCGGCGCTCAGCTGGTCGCCCTTCACCCTTACCCTGGACAGCTTCGGCCAGTGGCGCCGGGCCGGCATCGCCTATCTGGCGCCCAGTACGGTACCGGAGCCGCTCAGAGCCCTGGCCCTGCAGCTCAGGGAAGCAGGCCGCGATCAGGGCGGCTTCGACGAGACCCGGGACTTCAAACCCCATATCACCCTGTGCCGCAAGGCCCATGGCCATCTGGAGCCGAGCCGGCCGCCACCGCCCATCCGGCTGGCGGTCGATACCTTCGGCCTCTATGCCTCTGCCGACGGCCGTTACGACCGCCTGGCCAGCTTCCCGGCCCAGGCATAAAAAAACGCCTCCCTGGGGAGGCGCTTTCTGCTGTTGCCGGGCTCAGTGACCGATATGCTTGTCCAGGAAGGCCAGCATCTTGGTCCAGAGTTCAACATTGTGCTCGGGCTTGTAGAAGCCGTGCATTTCGTTGTCCTTGACCAGCCACTCGTAGGGGTGCCCCTTCTTGTCGAGGGCGTCACGCAGCGCCTCGGCATGGGAGATGGGCACCCGATAATCCTTGCCGCCATGGACGATGAACACCGGAGCCTTGAGCTTGTCGACGTTGTAGACGGCAGACTGGGCTTCCAGCTCCTTCTCGTCCCGGCCCAGCACCTTTTCCAGGTAGTTGATGCCGGCCTGGCGATCTTCGATATCGCCGTCCTTGTACATCAGCTTGAGGTCATAGACGCCCACATAGCCGATGGTGCACTTGAACAGATCAGGGTAACGGATGGGGTTCATCAGGGCCGCATAACCGCCGTAGGAGGCGCCGTAGACACAGATCCTGTCCTTGTCCACTATGCCCTGCTCAATCAGGTGCTGCACGCCGTCGACCATGTCGTCGATCATCAGGGTGCCCCACTTGCGGTAGCCGGCGGATTGGAAGTCGCTACCAAAGCCACCTGAACCACGGAAGTTGGGCTGCAGCACCGCGTAACCGCGGTCCGCCAGCATCTTCACCACCGGGCTGTAGCGCCACTGGTCACGGGGACCGTGGGGACCACCATGGGGATGCAGGATCAGCGGCAGGCCCTTCTGCTTGCCCTTGGGCAGGGTCAGGTAGGCCTGGATGGACTGGCCGTCCCTGGCCTTGTAGTCGATGGACTCGGTCTTGGCCAGTTGCGACACCTTCAGCCAGGGCATGGCTTTCATCAGCAGCGACAGCTGGCCCTTGCGCTTGTCGAAGAGGTAATAGGTGCCGGGATCCCGATCCGAGCTGGCGGCGATCACGATGAGGTTGCCGTCCCGGGTCTGGGAGGTCATGGACACCCTCTTGCCCGGCAGGGCCTGGAGCAGCCCCTTGAGCATGCGGGCACTATCGTGTTCGGGATCGATCAGCGCCACCTCCGGGAAGCCGGGCTCATAGCCGGCGCCGATCACATGAGTCGGGTAGCCGTCCTCGAAGCCCAGTATGGGGTAGGCATCCACGCGCTCATCCCGGAACAGCAACTCTTCCTTACCGGTGGCCAGATCCAGGGCGACCACGCCCAGGGTGGTGTTGTGCTGATCGGACGCCAGGGCGATGACCCTGTTGTTGTCCGCCATGAAGCCCAGGGGCAGGAAACGCTGCTGGTCGTCGTCGAACTGCTTGAGCAGCTGCCACTCTTCGCCATTTTGTTCGCGGTAGTAAAGCAGCTTGCTGCTGTCCTCGAGGGACTCGCCGATGGCAAAGCGCACGTTACCGTCGTGGTCGGCCAGGCTGGACGCATAGCGTACCGGGGCCCGGGTCACCTTGGTGCGCCTTCCGGAGTAGATGTTGAGCTTGTAGATCTCGGAAAAGGTGGCGTCGCCCCTGGTGAAGCTGTTGGCCTGGATCAGGATGTGCTTGGGATCGTCCTTCAGCCAATGCACCACCTCACCACTGGCACGGCGCCTTTCAACCGCGGCCCGCATCCCGAAGAGCATGATCTTGCGGCTGCCGTCGGCGTTGAGGGCAAACAACTCCCCCGTCCCCGTGGGGGCATCCAGGCCGCCATTGCGCCTTACCAGGGTCAGGACCAGACGCTCGTCGTTGGCCCAATGGAGGCTGCCGACCTCCTCCGGGCCCTTGAAGGTGAAGTAGGTCTTGACGGCATTACCGTTTTCCCGATCCAGGACCGCCAGGATCCGTTCGCCTTCCTCATTGAGCAACACCGCCCCCAGGTACTGGCCCGTGGGCGAAATCTTGATGCTCTTGAAGGTGGCGTGACGGGCGAAGTCTTCCAGCGGCAGGTGACTGCTGGCCAGGCTGAAGAAGCTCATCAAGCCCAGCAACAGCACGATCATTCTTTGCATAATGCATCTCCTTTGCGAAACAAGTTGGCAGAAACAGGCTCGCCATCGCGGTTGGCCTGGCTCTGGTAACACGGATAAGGCAGCGCCCCCGCGCTGCCTTCACAGGCTCAGTGACCGATATGCTTGTCCAGGAAGGCCAGCATGCGCTTCCACAGCTTCACCTTGTTCTCGGGCACGAAGTAACCGTGGCCTTCGTTTTCCTCGTAGTGCCACTGGTAGGGGTAGCCGGCCTTGTCCATGGCGGCCTTCAGGGCCTCGGCGTGCTCTATGGGGGCTATCCTGTCCTTGCCGCCGTGAACCAGCATCACCGCCGCCTTGAGCCTGTGCACATTGTGGGCCGGGGACTGGGCCTTGAGTTTGGCCTCGTCGGTACCCAGCACGGTGTCGCGGAAGTTCTGGGAGCCACGGCCGGCATAGGCGCCCGGCTCGTCGCTGAGCAGCTTGAGGTCGTAGACGCCGGCATCGCCGATGGCGCACTTGTAGAGATCCGGCTCGCGCATGGCGCTCATGATGGCGGAATAGCCGCCATAGGAGATGCCGTAGGTGCAGACACGCTCAGCGTCGACGATGCCTTCCTTGATCAGGTGCTTCACGCCGTCGGTCATGTCGTCGATCATCAGGGTGCCCCAGTTGTGGTGACCGGCCTCCTGGAAGGCGGTGCCGTAGCCACCGGAGCCACGGAAGTTGGGCTGCAGCACGGCGTAGCCATTGTTGGCCAGCATCTGCACCCGCGTATCCAGGCCCCAGTGGTCACGAATGCCGTGGGGGCCGCCATGGGGGTGCAGCACCAGGGGCAGATCCTTGGCCTTGCCCTTGGGCAGGGTCAGCAGGCCATGTATGGTCTGGCCGTCCCTGGCCTGGTAGCTGATGGGCTTGGTCTGGGCCAGCATCTCGGCCTTGAGCCAGGGGCGGGAGTTGATCAGGAAGGCGACCTGTTTCTTTTCCCGGTCGAAGAGATAGAAAGTCGGCGCCTTGACGTCGCTGCTGACGGCAACGACCATCTGCTTGCCGTCCCGGGTCACCGAGGTGGCGGTGACCTGATGGCCGGGGAAGGCCTGTTGCAGATCCTTGAGGTCCTGCACATAGGCGTTGTCTTCGAAGAAGGCGATTTCCGGGTAGTCCAGCTCATAGCTGGCGCCCACCACCTGGTCCGCATAGCCGTTCTTGATGCTGAACAGGGGGCTGACGTCCACCTGGGGATGGCTGAAGATGGACTCCCGCTTGCCGGTGGTCGGATCGAAGATGGCGATGCCCCTGGGGCCCTTGCCGTCGGACTCGAAGCCCACCACCCGCTTGTTGTCGGCCATGAAGGCGATGGGGGTGAAGCCGCCTTCGTTGGCAAAGAAGCTGGCCAGCTCACGCCAGTCTTCGCCATTCTGGTCGCGGTAGACGATCACCGTCTTGTTGTTGTCGTTCAGGTCATTGCCTATGGCGAAACGGGCGTTGCCCTCATGGTCGGCGATCACCGCCGTGCCGCGCACCGGCGCCTTGGTGACCTTGCGCAGGCGACCGGAATTGACGTTCAGCTTGTAGACGGTGGGATAGAAGGCATCCTTCTTGCCAAAAGGCTGGGTGCTGATCAGCACATGGTCGTCATCTTCGGGCAGGAAGTGGATGATGTTGGCACCGGCAAACATCTTTTCCCGCTTGGCACGGTAGCCGAACAGCATCACCCGTTTGGAGCCGTCGGCGTTCATGCCGTAGAGTTCGCCCGTGGGCGAGGGACGCGTGTTGGTGCCATGGTAGCGGGCCACTTCCATCAGCAGCCGCTCGTTGTTGGCCCAGTAGATGCCGCCGACGGAATCCTTGTCCTCAAAGTTCATCACGGAAAGCACTTCCAGCTGCTTGCCGCGCTTGAGCACCACCAGGCCCAAACTGCCGTCGTCCCTTTCCACCTTGGCGGCAAAGTAACGGCCGTCCGGTGAGATCTGCAGCCCCCTGAACTGGCTGTACTTTGCCAGGTCCTCCAGGGGGATCTGGCCCTTGGCCGCAACGGCGGCACTGACCAGGGCCAGCAACAATAGCAGCATCCTTGTCATTATATTTATCTCCGCAATTAACAAAACGGACACAAGATACCAAAAAGGAGGGCAAAAGCCCTCCTTTTTCATCCACTAGTGCCTAACAATCAGTCATTTAACAGCGTTGCGGCTATGGTGCGGATACCGCGGGCTGTGCCGCCGGCGGCCCAGAGGGCATTGCCCCTGTCGTTGAAGCAGGCGGCCAGATCCAGGTGCAGCCAGCCCTTGCCGTCATCACGGACGAAGCGGGACAGGAAGCCGGCGGCGTTGGAGGCACCGCCCATGCCGCCGCCCTTCTGGGGCCGGCTGTTGGCGGTATCGGCGTAGTCGGAGGGACACTCGAAGCGGTGGAAGGGCGCCAGCGGCAGGCGCCAGGTCGGCTCCTGCTCCTTGGCGGCGGTGGCCAGCAGCTGCTGGCTCAGCTCGTCGTCCAGGGAGAACAGGGCGTTGTAGTGGCTGCCCACGGCCATCATGGCGGCACCGGTCAGGGTGGCGGCGTCAATGATGGTGTCGGCGCCGGACTCGCTGGCGGCGATCAGGCCATCGGCCAGCACCAGGCGGCCTTCGGCGTCGGTGTTGACGATCTCGACGGAGGTGCCGTTCTTGTAGGTGAGGATGTCACCCAGCTTGTAGGCATGGCCGGAGATCAGGTTCTCGGCGCAGCACAGGATCAGGCGCACCCGCTGGTTGAGGCCGCGCAGTATGGCCAGGGCCAGGCCGCCGGTGACCATGGCGGCACCGCCCATGTCGGCTTTCATGTTCAGCATGCCTTCGGACGGCTTGATGGAGTAACCGCCGGAGTCGAAGGTGATGCCCTTGCCCACCAGGGCGCTGGCTACCGGGGTGTTGTCGTCGCCCGGGTTGTAGTCCAGCACCAGCATCACCGGCGGGCGCTCGGAGCCGCGGCCGACGTTGTAGATGCCAACCCAGCCCTGATCCAGCAGCGCCTCGCCGGAGATCATCTGGTAGCTGATCTTGTCACCGGCAATGCCCTTGAGGAAGGAGGCCGCTTCCGAGGCCAGCACCTGGGGCGACTTGTACTCCGGGCTCTGGTTGGTGATGTCGCGCACCCAGCGGGCCACCTTGAAGCGGGCGTCCAGCTCGGCGTCGTCACCGGCCCAGCGCAGCTGCTCCTCGCCCAGGGTAGACATGTAGCCTTCGGCGAAGGCCCACTGGCTCTCCCTGTCCCAGTCGCCGGACAGCTGGACCTGGGTGACCCCCTGAGTCCTCAGGCGGCGACCGGCCTGCTGGATGCGGCTGCGGTCGCCGGCGGCGTGGATCCGGGCCTCGGCCTGGTCAAAGCTCAACAGGGCCTTGTCGCCCCAATGGGCCTGGGCGGCCTCGTTGCTCAGGCTCACGCTCAGCCAGTCACTCATGCGGTACTCCTCGGTTGCTTGATGGAAAACGCTTTCAGTTTACACTAGTGGACTTTGCCAACCCAGACGGTGCCCATGAAGTTCGATCCCCCCCTGGAGGCGGGCCGCCTCATCAAGCGCTACAAGCGCTTTCTGGCCGACGTGGACAGCCCCCGCGGGCCGCTGACCCTGCACTGCGCCAACACCGGGGCCATGACCGGCTGCGGCAGCCCCGGCGACCGCATCCACTATCGCTATGCCCCCAGCCCCAAGCGCAAACTGCCGGGCAGCTGGGAACTGACCGAGACCGTTCAGGGCCATTTCATCTGCATCAACACCGCCCGGGCCAACCAGCTGGTGGCCGAGGCCCTGGCCGAAAAACGCATCCCGGAGCTGGCCTGGGCCACCGAGATCCGTGCCGAGGTCAGGTGCGAACAGGGCAGCCGCATCGACTTTCTGCTCAGCGATGGAAACCGCCGCTGCTGGCTGGAGGTCAAAAGTGTCACACTCTTGAAAGACAATGGCCTGGGTGCCTTTCCCGATACCGTCAGTGAAAGGGCGAAGAAGCACCTGGATGTATTGGCAGCTCGGATGAAGGAGGGGGACGAGGCGGCACTGCTGTTCGCTGCCCTGCACACCGGCATCGAGCAGGTGACGGCAGCGGCGGACATCGATCCCGCCTATGCTCAGAGGTTAACCGAAGTGGCGGCAGAAGGACTCAAGGTCCTGGCCGTCGGGGCAAGCATCACCCCGGGCGAGATGCGACTCGACCAGAAACTGAAGGCGGTGCTCTAGAGCGTTGCCATGGTCATGGCAATCTGCTATAGATAGCCGCCTTGTAGAGCTGAGGGCTCACATTCTCGTGCGTGATTAGGAGAATCAGCATGGCTGAAGCCAAGAAAAAGAGCTCCCTGGGCGTACTGGCCATCGCCGGTGTAGAACCGTACCAGGAGAAGAAGGGCGAAGAGTACATGAACGACGCCCAGCTTGACCACTTCCGCAAGATCCTGGAAGCCTGGCGCAAGCAGCTCAGAGAAGAAGTCGACCGTACCGTTACTCACATGAAGGACGAAGCGGCCAACTTCGCCGACCCCGCCGACCGTGCCTCCCAGGAGGAGGAATTCAGCCTGGAACTGCGTACCCGCGACCGGGAGCGCAAGCTGATCAAGAAGATCGAGAAGACGCTGCAGATCATCGAAGACGGTGACTACGGCTTCTGCGAGTCTTGCGGCATCGAGATCGGCATCCGCCGCCTCGAAGCCAGGCCCACTGCCGAAATGTGCATCGACTGCAAGACCCTGGCCGAGATCCGCGAGAAGCAAATGGCCGGCTGATGTCGGCCTACCTCGGGCGCTTTGCGCCCAGCCCGTCCGGGCCGCTGCACTTTGGTTCACTGGTGGCGGCCCTGGGCTCCTTCCTTGACGCCCGTGCCAATCAAGGCCAGTGGCTGCTCCGCATCGAAGACATCGATCCGCCCCGGGAAATGCCCGGTGCCGCCGAGCGCATCCTGCGTACCCTGGAGGCCTTCGGCCTGCACTGGGACGGCCAGGTGCGCTACCAGTCGGCGCAATCAGAACGTTATGACGCCCTGCTGGCGCAGCTGCGCCGCGATGGCCTGATCTACCCCTGTGCCTGCACCCGCAGGCAGATCAAGGTCCAGGGCCTGCACCAGCGGAACCACTGCCAGCCCGTCCCCCGGGGCGAGGCGGCGGCGCTGCGCTTCAAGAGCGACAATCCCGTCTACCACTATCAGGATCGGCTGCTGGGCCAGGTGCGGATCCCGGACCAGTTGGCCCGGGAGGATTTCGTCATCCACCGCAAGGACGGCCTCTACGCCTACCAGCTGGCGGTGGTGGCCGACGACATCGACCAGGGCATCACCCAGATCGTGCGCGGCAGCGACCTGCTGGAGGTCACCGGCTGGCAGCTGTCCCTGTACCAGGCCCTGGGCGCCAAACCCTGCAGCTACCTGCACCTGCCGCTGGCGGTGGCCGCCAACGGCCTCAAGCTGTCCAAGCAGAACCACGCCCCGGCCGTGAACGACGACGATCCCGTGCCGGCGCTGCGCTCAGCCCTGGCCTTCCTGGGACAGCCGGCGCCGCCGACGGACCTGGACCGGGATCGGCTGCTGGCATTCGCCATCGATAACTGGCAGGTGCAGGCCATTCCCAGGCACAGCCAGGTCATTGACTGAGCAAGCATGTTCTCAAAATGGCCAGGCTCGGTTATTATTTGCGCCTCTCTCGAGGTACCCAACACCACAGGTGAATACCATTATTTCCCGAGTCATTGATTTTTGCCGCCGCATGGTAGGTAGCGACCAGTCCCAGAACGACGTCACCATCATCCCCAGGGACAAGCACCCCATCAGCCGCAAAGACATCAGCGAAAACGCCCTCAAGGTGCTGTATCGACTGCACAAGGGCGGCTACAGGGCCTTCCTGGTCGGCGGCGGCGTCCGCGACCTGCTGCTGGGCCTGCACCCCAAGGATTTCGACGTGGTCACCGACGCCACGCCGGAAGAGGTCAAGCGGCTGTTCCGCAACTGCCGCCTGGTAGGCCGTCGCTTCCGTCTGGCCCATATCCTGTTCGGCCGCGAGGTCATCGAGGTGGCCACCCTGCGCGGCAGCCTCAGCGACGATCCCAAGGCCCATCGCAGCGACGAAGGCATGCTGCTCAGGGACAACGCCTATTCCGATTCCGTGGAAGAGGACGCCCTGCGCCGCGACTTCACCCTCAACGCCCTCTACTACGACATCGCCGACTACAGCATCCATGACTACGCCAACGGCATGAAGGCCCTCAAGGAACGCAAGATCGAGCTGATCGGCGATCCCGAGACCCGCTACCGGGAGGATCCGGTGCGCATGCTGCGGGCGGTGCGCTTTGCCACCAAGCTGGACATGAGCATTGCCCCGGCCACCGCCAGGCCGATCCGCGAGCTGGCGCCGCTGCTGGACGACATTCCGCCGGCCAGGCTGTTCGAGGAATTCCTGAAGCTGTTCATGGCCGGCCACGGCCTGGACAACTTCCGCATGCTGCGGGACTACGGCCTGTTCCAGCGCCTGTTCCCCATCCTCGGCCAGGCCCTGGAATACCCCAAGGCCGAGGCCTTTATCGAGCTGGCGCTCAAGGGCACAGACGAACGGGTCCGTGACGAGCGCAAGACCACCCCCGCCTACCTGCTGGCTGCCTTCCTGTGGCCGGTGCTGGAGACCCGGGCCCAGGACATCCTGGTGGAATCCGGCCTGGCCTCCTACGACGCCTACCAGATCGCCATGAACGAGGTGCTGGACGACCAGTGCCGCCGCATCGCCATCCCGCGCCGTTTCAGCACCACCATGCGCGAGATCTGGAGCCTGCAGCTGCGCCTGGACAAGCGTGCCGGCAAGCGCGCCCAGCGCCTGTTCGAGCACCCCCGCTTCCGGGCCGCCTACGACTTCCTGGAGATGCGTGGCGAGGTGGAAGGCGGCGAACTCAAGAAGCTGGCCCAGTGGTGGCACGACTTCCAGGACAAGGACCAGAGCGGCCGCCAGAAGCTGGTGGCCGAGGTCCACGGTGGCGAGCGTGGCCGCGGCAAGCGCCCCCGCCGCCGGCGGCGCCGCCCCCAGGGCAGCCAGGCCCCCAGCCATGGCTGAACGGCTTGATGCCGGCCGGGGCTTTTCACGGGCCAGCCGCCATGGCTGAGCTGGCCTATATCGGCCTGGGGGCCAACCTGGCCCAGCCGGCCAGGCAGCTGCGCCTGGCCCTCCATGCCCTGGCCGCCCTGCCCGGCAGCAAGCTGCTGGGCGCCTCCTCCCTCTACCACAGCGCCCCCATGGGCCCCCAGGACCAGCCCGACTACGTCAACGCCGTGGCGGCCCTGGAAACCGAGCTCGAGCCCCTGGCGCTGCTGGACGCCCTGCAGGCCATCGAGCGGCAACAGGGCCGGGTCCGCAAACGCCGTTGGGGTGAACGCACCCTGGATCTGGATCTGCTGCTCTACGCGGGCCGGGAAATCGACCATCCCAGGCTAACCCTGCCCCACCCCGGGCTGACCCAGCGCCCCTTCGTGCTGGCGCCCCTGTGCGAGCTGGCCCCGGCCCTGACCCTGCCGGGTGGCGGCTGCCCCCATCGCCATCTGGCCGAGTTGCCGGCAGGCGGCCTGCGCCGGGCCGGCCCGGCCCTTTGAGCCAGGCGCCGACTGGGTTAGAGTAAGCCCCCTAAACCCAAGCCAGTGATCAGGCCATGAGCAAGCTCAACGAAGCGGCCCTGCGCAAGCGCGTCAGCGTCGCCACCCTCAACAAGATGAAGGCGGACAAAGCCAAGTTCGCCATGATGACCGCCTACGACGCCTCCTTCGCCAAGCTGTTCGACGAGGCCGGCGTCCACCTGCTGCTGATCGGCGACTCCCTGGGCAACGTGATCCAGGGCCAGGACGACACCATAGGCGTCAGCGTGGCCGATATCGCCTATCACACCCGTTGCGTCAAGGCCGCCAGCCGCTACGCCCTGGTGGTGGCCGACATGCCCTTCATGAGCTACGCGACCACGGAGCAGGCCTTTGCCAGCGCCGCCGAGCTGATGCGCGCCGGCGCCCAGATGGTCAAGCTCGAGGGCGGCGCCTGGCTGGCCGACACCGTCCGCGCCCTGACCGAGCGCGGCATCCCGGTCTGCGCCCACCTGGGCCTGACCCCCCAGTCGGTGCACCTGATCGGCGGCTACAAGGTCCAGGGCCGCACCCCGGAGCAGGCCGAACAGATGCTGGCCGACGCCCTGGCCCTGGAGGCCGCCGGCGCCCAGCTGCTGGTGCTGGAGTGCATCCCCAGCGCCCTGGGCAAGCGCATCAGCGAGGCGCTGAGCATCCCGGTGATCGGCATAGGCGCCGGCCCGGACACCGACGGCCAGGTGCTGGTGATGCACGACATCTTCAACATCAGCGCCGGCCACATCCCCAAGTTCTCCAAGAATTACCTGGCCCAGGCCGGCGACATGCAGGCCGCCGCCCAGGCCTTCGTTCAGGAGGTGGCCGAGGGCCGCTTCCCGGCCCCCGAACACTGCTTTGAGTAAGCCGCCATGAGAACCGTCAACACCGTCGAGGCCCTGCGTGGCCAGATCAAGAGCTGGCGCCAGGCCGGCGAGTCCATCGCCTTCGTGCCGACCATGGGCAACCTCCATGACGGCCACCTGACCCTGGTCAAGACCGCCCGCAGCCGAGCCGACCGGGTGGTGGTGTCGATCTTCGTCAATCCCATGCAGTTCGGCGCCAACGAGGATCTGGGCAGCTACCCCCATACCCCCGAGGCCGACGCCAGCGCCCTGGTGGAGGCCGGCGTGGATCTGCTGTTCCTGCCCAGCGCCGAGGTGCTCTACCCCAACGGCCTGGACGCCCACACCAAGGTGGAAGTGCCCGGCCTGTCGGCGCTCTACTGCGGCGACAGCCGCCCCGGCCACTTCCGGGGCGTCACCACGGTGGTGTGCAAGCTGTTCAACCTGGTCAGCCCGGATCTGGCGGTATTCGGCATGAAGGACTACCAGCAACTGGCCATCATCCGCCGCATGGTGGCGGATCTGGCCATGGACCTGGACATCGTCGGCGTGGACACGGTGCGCGAGAAAGACGGCCTGGCCATGAGCTCCCGCAACGGCTACCTGAGCCCCGAGGAACGCGCCAGGGCCCCGGCCCTCCATGCCTGCCTCCAGGCCCTGGCCGCCAAACTGAGGGGCGGCTACGACAACTTCGACGCCCTGATCGCCGCCGGCAAGAAGCAGCTGGGAAAGGCCGGCTTGGTCCCGGACTACCTGCACATAGTCCATGCCGACAGCCTGGAAAAGGCCGCCAAGGGCGATGAAAAACTGGTGATCCTGGCCGCCGCCCAGCTCGGCCGCGCCCGGCTGATCGACAACCTGGTGGTGGATTTGCAGCCAGGGGCCAATTAGTTTATATTTCGCCGACCTCGGGGCGCAGTCCGTATGTTGCCTGACGCCAAGTTAGATTTAGCCTGACGCCAAGTTCAGCCGCGAAGAGGAATAAGGTAAGCCATGCAAAGAGTTATGCTGCAAGGCAAGTTGCACCAAGCCCGCGTTACCCACGCCGTGCTGGAGTATGAAGGTTCCTGCGCCATCGACCAGGATCTGCTGGATGCCGCCGGTATCCTGGAATACGAAGAGATCCAGATCTACAACATCGACAACGGTGAACGCTTCACCACCTACGCCATCAGCGGCGAGCGTGGCTCCAAGGTCATCTCCGTCAACGGTGCCGCCGCCCACAAGGCCGGTGCCGGTGATCGCGTCATCATCTGCGCCTATGTCCGCCTGGATGGCGAAGAGGTGAAGAGCCACAAGCCCAGCCTGGTGTACCTGGACGCCCAGAACAACATCGTCCGCACCAGCAAGGACATCCCGGTTCAGGTTGCCTGATCCCGCCCCCTTGCATAAAAAAACGCCGGCATCGCCGGCGTTTTTTTATTCCTGCATCCACCACAAATAAAGCAGCTCGGTGGCCAGCACCAGGCCTATCCCGACGCCCACCACGAACAGTTTTACCTTGGCCAGATCCTTCATCCTTTCGCTCCCCAAAATGCCGTCCCTGGCCTAAAGCCTAGACGGCGTCCGGAAATGGCGCTAACGGGCCAGGGTCGCCAGCAGCTGCCAGCAGGCCTGTCCGGAGTCCTGGTACTTGCGCTCGAAGGGGGTGATGGGCTCGCCCTCGGGCACGGGCTGCACCCTGCTGTCGACGCCCGCCAGCGCCAGGGCCCGGGCGAATTCCAGCACATAGGTCTGCCAGTTGGATCTCAGCTCCAGGGCGCCGCCCAGCGCCAGGATATGGGGGAAGGTGGGGCCGCCGTGCCAGCGCCGCTGCAGGTGCTTGGCCTTGGGCCAGGGGTTGGGATAGAGCAGGTAGTGGTGGTCGAGCCGCCAGCCGGCGTCCAGCCCTAAGCGCCAGAAGTCGTCCAGATCCGCCTGCACCACCAGGTAGTTGTCCCGGCCGCTGGCGTAGTGCTGGTGTTTGTTGATGCGGTGCGCCGACTTGTCGACGCCGATCACCAGCGCCTCCGGGTGGCGCAGGGCCAGCCTGGCGGTGCTGTCGCCGACGCCGCAGCAGGAGTCCAGCACCAGGGGCCGCTCGGCCCCCTTTTCCCGGCGCCAGGCCTCCACCGCCTCGAAGGCGTCCACCGTGTGCTGCTGGTAGGGCTTCCTGAAGGCGCTGGCCAGGTGCTTTTGCACCACCTCGTCGAGCTTGTCGTTGAGGCCGTCCTGGTTGGAGATGACGATACGCGAGCCCATCAGTGCCTGAGCCCCACGCCGCGGCTGATCAGCACATGGGCCAGCGAATACAGGGCCACCACGAACACCCCCAGCACCACGAAGGCCTGCCATACCGGCACGTCGGACACGCCCAGAAAGCCGTAGCGGAAGGCGTTGACCATATAGAGGATGGGGTTGAACTGGCTGACGAATTGCCACACCGGCGGCAGCAGCGAGATGGAGTAGAAGACCCCGCCCAGGTAGGTCAGGGGCGTCAGCACGAAGGTGGGGATGATGGAGATGTCATCGAAGCTCTTGCCGAAGATGGCGTTGAGCAGGCCGCCCAGGGAGAACACCATGGACGTCAGCAGCACCGTGGCCACCACCACCAGGGGGTGCTGGATCTCGATGTCGGCGAACAGCAGCGACACGCAGGTGACGATGATGCCCACCAGCAGGCCGCGGATCATGCCGCCGGCCATGTAGCCCAGGATGATGATGCTGTTGGGCAGGGGCGCCACCAGCATCTCCTCGATGAAGCGCTGGAACTTGGCAGAGAAGAAGCTCGAGGCCACGTTGGAATAGGAGTTGGTGATCACCGACATCATGATCAGGCCCGGCACGATGAACTCCATGTAGTCGAAGCCGCCCATCTGGCCGACCCGGGAGCCGATCAGGCTGCCGAAGATGATGAAGTACAAGGTCATGGTGATGGCCGGCGGCACCAGGGTCTGCACCCAGATGCGCATGAAGCGGTTGATCTCCTTGGTGACGATCGATTTCAGGGCGATCAGGTTGCGTTCCCGGCTCATGCCTTGGCCTCCCGTCCGTCTTCCACCAGTCTCATGAACAGTTCCTCCAGTCGGTTGGCCTTGTTGCGCATGGACAGCACCTCCACGCCCTGGGCACTGAGCTGGGCAAAGAGCGGGTTCAGGCCAGCCTCCTTGGCCACCTCCACCTCCAGGCTGTGGTCGTCCAGCAGCTGGCACTTGAAGCCGTCCAGCACGGGTTTCGGGCCGTTTGGCGCCAGATCCAGCACGAAGGTCTCGGTATTGAGCTTGGCCAGCAGGCCCTTCATGCTGGTGTTCTCGATGATGCGGCCGTGGTCGATGATGGCGATGTCGCGGCACAGCATCTCCGCCTCTTCCAGGTAATGGGTGGTGAGGATGATGGTCAGGCCCTGCTGGTTGAGCTTGGTCAGGTAGCGCCACATGGAACGGCGGATCTCGATGTCGACGCCGGCGGTGGGCTCGTCAAGGATCAGCAGCCTGGGCTGGTGGACCAGGGCCCGGGCGATCATCAGCCGCCGCTTCATGCCGCCGGACAGCTCCCGGGTACGGGCGTCGCGCTTGCCCCAGAGATCCAGCTCCTTGAGCAGTTCCTCGGCCCGTGCCAGGGCGGTCTTGCGGGGCACGCCATAGTAGCCGGCCTGGTTGACCACCACCTGCAGCACCGTCTCGAACAGGTTGAAGTTGAACTCCTGGGGCACCAGGCCCAGGGCGCTCTTGGCCGCCACCGGGTTTGTGACCAGATCATGGCCGAAGATTTTCACGCTGCCGCCGGTCTTGTTCACCAGCGAGCTGAGAATGCCTATGGTGGTGGACTTGCCGGCCCCGTTGGGGCCCAGCAGGGCGAAGAAGTCGCCCTGGCGCACCTGCAGGTCGATGCCCTTCAGGGCCTGCACGCCGCCCTTGTAGGTCTTCTTGAGATCGTGGATATCCAGCGCAAATGGCGTATTCGACATGCTTCCTCCGCGTTGCGAGGGGGCATTATACGCCAAGGGCTGGTCATTGGCTTGGTGTCTATTTATACTGCCGACATGCTGAGAATCCTGGTTATCCTGCTGACATTGATGGCCTTTTCCCCCGGCCAGAGCCTGGCCATGGGCGAAGGACGGCACCCGTCCGCCCATGCCGCCATGGACATGACCGCCATGGCCCATGACTGCTGCCAGGACAGCATGGACGATTGCAACGGCGACTGCGACATGGGCTGCCACCAGGCCCCCATCAGCCTGCCGGGGCTGGGCACCGGCCCTGCCCCCCTGGTCCAGGGCCCGCTGCTGGCCGCCGTGGCCGCCCCCCTGAACCCGGGCCCCGAGCCCCCCCTGAGACCACCACGCCCCTGATCCTCTTTCCAAGCACTGCTTTTCGTTTTTTGCAGAGGATCACCCATGCCTTTTTACAAGCTATTGGCCCTTGGCCTGCTGCCGCTGCTGGCACAGGCGGCCGAACCCCATGAACACCAGCACCAGGCCAACCCGGTGCTGGCAGCCCAACCAGGCGCCCTGCCCGGCCAGGAAACACCGGCCAGCAAGTACGTCTGCCCCATGCACCCGCACATCGTCCGCGCCGAGCCCGGCAGCTGCCCCATCTGCGGCATGACCCTGGAGGCGGTGGCCATGGACAGCCGGGACGACGGCGTCAGCGTCACAGTGCCGTCCGAGATGCAGCAGAACCTGGGGGTGCGCACCGCCGAGGTGCGCCGCGGCACCTTCTGGCGCTACATCGAGACCGCCGGCGAGGTCCGCTACGACGAGACCCAGGTCCGCCATGTCCACGCCCGGGCCACCGGCTGGGTGGAGGAGCTGGCGGTGAAGGTGGAAGGGGAGCCGGTCAAGAAGGGCCAGCTGCTCTACCGCCTCTACGCCCCCGAGCTGGTGGCCGCCCAGGACGACTTCCTGCAGGTGTTCCAGGCCTACGGCGACCAGCCCCAGGGCCGCGGCAAGCGCCTGCTGGCCAAGGCCCGCCAGCGCCTGCGCCTGCTGGGCCTGGACGACGGCACCATAGCCGCCATCGAAAGGCGCCGCGAAAGCTTCTACACGGTGCCGGTCTATTCGCCCATGGACGGCATCCTTTCCAAGCTCAACTTCCGCGAGGGCATGTACGTGGATCCGGGCCTGGAGCTGATGACCCTGGTGGATCTGTCCCGGGTCTGGGTGCTGGCCGACGTCTTCACCGACCAGCACGCCTGGGTCCGGCCCGGCATCAGCGCCGACATCCAGGTGCCGGCCCTGGGCATCGCCACCCTGGAGGGGGAGCTGGACTACCTCTACCCGGAGCTGGATGAAAGCACCCGCGCCCTCAAGGCCCGCTTCGCCTTCCCAAACCCCGACCTCAAGCTCAGGCCCAACATGCTGGTGGACGTAAAGATCTACGGCGGCGCCGAGCGCGATCTGCTGTTGATCCCGGAGGAGGCGCTGATCATCACCGGCAGCGAAAACCGGGTCATAGTCCGCCAGGGCGAACAGTTCCAGGCCCGTACAGTGCAGGTGGACAAGGTCGGCCAGGGCGACGCCGTCATCCTCAGCGGCCTGATGGAGGGCGAGGAGGTGGTCACCTCCGGGCAGTTCCTGATCGACGCCGAAGCCAGCCTCAAGGCGGCCATTCAACGGCTCGGCCAGCCGGCCACGACCGGCCACCAGCATCATTGAGGGAAGCGACATGAATATGCCTTTCCTGGCCGCCTGCGGCCCTGAAACCCATCAACGGCTCGGCCAGCCGGCCATGACCGGCCACCAGCATCATTGAGGGAAGCGCCATGACTCTTTATTTCCGAACCGCAGGCTACCTGAAGCCAGCCTGCGCCTGGACCGGCCACCAGCACTGAGGAGACAGCCATGCTCAAGTCCTTGATCCTGGGCTGCCTGCGCCACAAGGCCCTGGTGCTGCTGCTGGCCGCCCTGTCGGCCCTGCTGGGCTGGCAGGCCATGATGCGCACCCCCCTGGACGCCATTCCGGATCTGTCCGACGTCCAGGTCATAGTGCGCACATCCTACCCCGGCCAGGCGCCGCAGCTGGTGGAGGAGCAGATCACCTATCCGCTGTCCACCACCCTGCTGGCGGTGCCCGGCGCCGCCACGGTGCGCGGCTATTCCTTCTTCGGCGACTCCTTCGTCTATGTGCTGTTCGAGGACGGCACCGATCCCTACTGGGCCCGCTCCCGGGTGCTGGAGTACCTCAACCAGGCCAAGTCCAGGTTGCCGGCCGGGGTGGAGCCCACCCTGGGCCCGGACGCCTCCGGGGTCGGCTGGGTCTATGAATACGCCCTGGTCGACCACAGCGGCGGCCAGGATCTGGCCCAGCTCAAGACCCTGCAGGACTGGTTCCTGAAGCTGGAGCTGCAGGGCCTGGAGGGGGTCTCCGAGGTGGCCACGGTCGGCGGCCTGGAAAAGAGCTACCAGGTGGTGGTGGATCCGGTGCGCCTGGCCGGGCTCGGCCTCAGGCTCGGTGACGTGGCCAGGGCCATCACCCGCGCCAACCGCGACGTGGGCGGCTCGGTGCTGGAGATGGCCGAGGCCGAATACATGGTGCGCATGCGCGGCTACCAGCGCAGCCTGGACGATCTGCGCCGCCTGCCCCTGGATCTCAAGAGCCCGGCCGGCATCCCGCTGCAGCTGGAGGACGTGGCCCATGTGCGCCTGGGACCGGCCATGCGCCGCGGCATCGCCGAGCTGGACGGCCAGGGCGAAGTGGTCGGCGGCATCATCGTCATGCGCAGCGGCGAAAACGCCCTGGCCACCATAGCCAGGGTCAAGGCCAGGCTGGCCGAGCTGAGCCAGGGCCTGCCGGCCGGGGTGGAGATCGTACCCACCTACGACCGATCCCAGCTGATCCGCAGCGCCGTCGACAACCTCTCCAGCAAGCTTATCGAGGAGATGATCGCCGTCGGCATCGTCTGCCTGCTGTTCCTGCTCCACGCCCGCTCCACCCTGGTGGCGGTGATCACCCTGCCCCTGGCCATACTGCTGTCCTTTATCGGCATGAAGGCGCTCGGCGTCACCGCCAACATCATGAGCCTGGGCGGCATCGCCATCGCCATCGGCGCCCTGGTGGACGGCGCCATCGTCATGATCGAGAACGTCCACAAGCACCTGGAGGCCTGGCAGCACGACAGGGGCGAACCGGCCCGGGGCAAGGATCACTGGCGCCTGGTGGGCCAGGCCTCGGTGGAAGTGGGCCCGGCGCTGTTCTTCAGCCTGCTGATCATCACCCTGTCCTTCGTGCCGGTGTTCAGCCTCCAGGCCCAGGAAGGTAGGCTGTTCGGCCCCCTGGCCTTCACCAAGACCTTCGCCATGGCCGCCGCCGCGCTGCTGTCAGTGACCCTGGTGCCGGTGCTGATGGGCCTGTTCATCCGCGGCAAGGTGCCCTCGGAGCGGAGCAACCCCATCAGCAGGGTGCTGATCTGGCTGTACCGGCCGGTGCTGGGCTGGGCCCTCAAGGCCCCCTGGCTGACGGTGCTGCTGGCCCTGGCCCTGACCCTGTCGGCCTGGTATCCCTGGCAGAAGCTGGGCTCGGAGTTCATGCCGGACATGGCCGAGGGCGATCTGCTGTACATGCCCACCACCCTGCCCGGCATCTCCATCGGCAAGGCCCAGCAACTGCTGCAGCAGACCGACCGGCTGATCAAGACGGTGCCCGAGGTGGAGCGGGTGTTCGGCAAGGCGGGCCGGGCCGACACCGCCACCGATCCGGCGCCTTTGACCATGCTGGAGACCACCATAAGGCTCAAGCCCAGGGAACAGTGGCGCGACGGCCTGACCCTGGAGCAGCTGGTGCAGGAGCTGGATCAGCGGGTCAAGGTGCCGGGCCTGACCAACGCCTGGGTGCAGCCCATCAAGACCCGCATCGACATGCTCTCCACCGGCATCAAGACCCCGGTGGGGGTGAAGATCACCGGCCCGGATCAGGCCGAGCTGCAGCGCCTGGGCGAAACCATAGAGGGCGCCCTGGCGGCCCTGCCCGAGACCCGCTCCGCCTTTGCCGAGCGCCCGGCCTCGGGCCGCTATATCGACATAGTGCCGAACCTGGCCAGGGCGGCCCGTTTCGGCCTGAGCCAGGCCGATATCGCCGAAGTGGTGCGCTTCGGCATCGGCGGCGCCCAGCTCGACGAGATAGTGGAAGGGGACGAGCGCTACCAGCTCACGTTGCGCTACGGCCGCGATTGGCGCGACCATATCAGCCGGCTCAGGAAGCTGCCCCTGGCCGCCGAGGGCCGCCAGGTGACCCTGGGCGAGATCGCCGACATCCAGGTGGTGGACGGCCCGCCGGTGCTCAAGAGCGAGAACGGCCGCCTCACCGGCTGGGTGTTCGTGGACATCCAGGGCGCCAGCATCGGCCAGTACCTGGCCAAGGCCAGAGTGGTGCTGGACGGCATTGCCCTGCCGCCCCGCTACAGCGTCAGCTTCGCCGGCCAGTACCAGTACATGGAGCGGGCCAAGGCGCGGCTGTTCACGGTCACGCCCCTGGTGCTGGGCATCATACTGGTGCTGCTGTACGTGATCTTCCGGCGCCTGGACCAGAGCCTGTGGGTGCTGGGCTCCCTGCCCCTGGCCCTGAGCGGCTCCCTGTGGCTGCTGTACTGGCTGGACTTCAACCTGTCGGTGGCGGTGGCCGTGGGCATGATCGCCCTGGCCGGGGTGGCGGCGGAATTCGGGGTGGTGATGCTGCTCTACATCAACAATGCCCTCCAGGCGTTGCCGGCGAACGCCGGTCCCGAGCAAAGACGAGCCGCCATCATGGACGGCGCCGTGGCGCGAATTCGCCCCAAGGCCATGACGGTGGCCACCATACTGGCCAGCCTGGTGCCGATCATGGCCAGCGACGGCACCGGCTCCGAGGTGATGACCCGCATCGCCGCGCCCATGCTGGGCGGCATGATCACGGCGCCGCTGCTGAGCCTGCTGCTGCTGCCGGTGCTGAGCTGGCTGCAACAGCGCCACAAATAAGAAAGGGGCCGTCCGGCCCCTTTCTCTTACAGATAACCCCTTTGCAGCAGGGCCGTCACCTGCTCCGCCGCCATGGGGCGGCCGAAGTGGTAGCCCTGGGCATGGTCGAAGCCCTCGGCCAGCAGCACCGCCAGCTGCTCGGTATTTTCCACCCCTTCCGCCACCACGCTCAGGTCGAGGCTGTGGGCCATCTGCACTATGGCCCGGACCAGTATCCTGGCCTGGTCGTCCTCGCCGAGGCCGGACACGAAGGATCTGTCCACCTTAAGGGTGTCCACGGCGAAGCGCTTGAGGTAGCTGAGGCTGGAGTAGCCGGTGCCGAAGTCGTCTATGGCCAGCCGGACATCCATGGCCTTGAGCTGGCGCACCACCTCCAGGGTGGCGCCCACGTCCTGCATCAGCAGGGATTCGGTCAGCTCCAGCTCCAGCTGCTGCGCCGGCAAGCCGGTGCGGTTGAGGATCCCGGCCAGTTGCGGCAGGAAATCCTCCTTGCTGACCTGCTTGACCGACAGGTTGACCGCCATGCGGCCGTCGAAGCCCAGCTGCTGCCGCCAGCTGACCATCTGGGAGCAGGCCTCTTCCAGCAGCCAGCGGCCCAGGGACAGGATCAGCCCGGTCTCCTCGGCCAGGGGAATAAAGCGTGACGGCGGCACCTCCCCAAGCTGAGGGCTGCTCCAGCGCATCAGCGCCTCCACCCCGACGATGCGTCCCGAGCCCAGGGCCACCTGGGGCTGGTAATGCAGGCTCAGCTCGCCGTTCTTGAGTGCCTGCCTGAGCGCCGCTTCCATCTGCAGCCGCTCGCAGGCCTGCTGGTCCATGGCCGGGGTGAAGAAGCTGAAGGCGCCACGGCCGCTGTCCTTGACGTGGTACATGGCGGTATCGGCCTTCTTGAGCAGGGTCTCGAAGTCCTCGCCGTCGTCCGGGTAGAGGGCGATGCCGATGGAGGTGCCGATATTGAGGCTGTAGTCCTGGACCTGGAAGGGGCTTTCGAACTGCTCCAGGATGCGCTCGGCGATGTAGGCCACCTCGGTGCTGTCACTGATGTTCTGCAGGATCAGGATGAACTCGTCGCCGCCCTGGCGGCTCAGGGTGTCGCTGCTCCTGACCAGGTGCTCGAGGCGCGCCACCACCGCCTTGAGCAGTTCGTCGCCTATGCCGTGGCCCAGGCTGTCGTTGATGCCCTTGAACCTGTCCAGATCCAAAAACAGCACCGCCAGCTGCTGATTCTGGCGCCGGGCCTGGGACTGGGCCTGGTTGAACCTGTCTTCGAGCAGGGCCCGGTTGGGCAGGCCGGTGAGGGGATCGTGGTAGGCCAGGAAGGCGATGCGCTCCTCGGCCTCCTTGCGCTCGGAGATGTCGGAGAACACCGCCACATAATGGCTGGGCTGGCCCTGCTCGTCATTGACCCTGGTGATGGACAGCCACTGTGGATAAATGTCGCCGTCCTGGCGGCGGTTCCAGATCTCCCCCTGCCAGAAGCCCTTGTCGTTCAGCGCCTGCCACATGGCCTCGTAGAAGCTGGGCTCATGGTTGCCGGGGTCGAAGATGGCCGGCTTCTGGCCCAGCACCTGCTGTTCGCGGTAGCCGGTGATCTGGCTGAAGGCGGCGTTGACGGCCTGGATGCGCTGCTCGGCGTCGGTGATGATGATGCCGTCGCGGCTGGCCTGGAAGACGGTGGACATCAGCCGCAGCTGGGCCTCGCTCTTGCGCCTCTGGGTCATGTCCCGGCAGGCCAGCAGTATGTACTGGGTGCCCTTGTCGCTGAACAGACAGCCGGAGACCTCGGTCTGGATCACCGAGCCGTCGGTGCGCCTGAAGGGCACCAGCAGGTTGTGGATCTGGCCCTGCTCCTTCAGGGCCTGGACCAGGGCCTGGCGATCGCCGTCGTCGCACCAGATCCCCAGCTCCAGGGCGGTACGGCCGATGGCCTCTTCCCGCTTGTGGCCGCTGGCCTGCTCCCAGAGGGCGTTGACGTCCACATAGGTGCCGTCGCTGGCGCGGGTGATGCTGAGGATATCCGGCAGCACCTGGAAGATGCGCTTGAACAGCTGCTCCTGCTCCAGGCTGCGGTCATGGGCGGCCTTGAGCCTGTTGTCGGCTTCCGCTTCCTGGTCCAGCAGGGCGTTGAAGCAGTCGGCCAGCTCCCCGATCTCGCTGTCGAGCTCCAGATGGGTCCGGGCCTGCAGATCGCCCTCGGCGCGGCGGCGGATCACCGCACCTATATGCTCCAGGGGCAACAGCAGCTGGCGGCTGAGCAGCCAGTAGAGCACCAGGATCAGCGCCAGGCTGGCCATCACGCTCATCAGCACGATACGCCAGAAGATGCCGTTGCCGTCATGGTTGAGGGCCCGGCCGTCCAGCCAGGCCAGCAGCAGCGCCTGGTCTTGCCCGGACGCCAATGGCCGCACGAACAGGGCCTGGTCGCCCTGGTAGATGTCGAGGGGCTCGGTGCCCAGCACCTGGTCGGTGGGCAGCCAGAGGTCGGCCAGCTGCTGCAACCCCTGGCCCTGCTGCGCCGGCTTCGAGCTGGCCAGGATGCGCTGGTCGTCGCTGCGCACCAGCACCAGGGCCCGGATCCCGCTCTTGCCGGCCAGGGCCGCCAGCGACGGGGCAGGCTCGGCCCGCACCAGCTCGGCCAGCAGATCAGCCTTGTCCGCCAGCCGGCCCTTGAGCACCTGCTGGTCCAAATGGTGTTCGACCAGCCCGAAGCCCAGGCTGAGCAGCATCACCAGGCTCACCATGGGCAGCAGCAGCCTGAGCCGCAGGGACCTGCCCCGGCCAAGTTCACGCCTCACCAAGGGCGCTCCCCGGCGGCAAGGGTTGGGACCGGCCGAGGCGGTCGGCCCCGGTTCTGAAGGATGTCTGCATGGCATGGCCAGAAGGCGGAATATGCCTGAAAGCTTAACATGCTCATGGGGTTATGGGGCAGTTGGGCGCCGTGCCGAGCCCGCTTGTGGCTCGCAAAAATTTCATCCTTGCTGCACAGATTTTGAGCTATAGTGGCCTGCGATGGGGCTGCCGATGCCCCGCCCATCTGGCTTGGTCTGGCGTGCTATTGATCGGGTCGGCATGTGAAAGGAATCAATAGCACGACGAAAGTGAGACCGATCTGATGAACCTGTTCGTTTCCAACCTGCCCTTTAACACAGAGTCCGAGAACCTGGCCGAGCTGTTCAGCCAATTCGGCGAGGTGAGCCGCGCCCACATCGTCAAGGACAAGGAAACCGGCCGTTCCCGTGGCTTTGGCTTCGTCGAGATGGCCGACAACGCCATGGGTGAAGCCGCCATCAAGGGCCTGGATGGCCAGGAATACGAAGGCCGCCGCCTGGTGGTCAACGAAGCCCGCCCCCGCGAGCAGCGTCCCCGCCGCTAAAATTCTGTAAAACCCGGCAAATTGCCGGGTTTTTTTCAGACACTGCTCGGCTTTCTTGCCCGGCCCGCTCGGGGTAGACTCGCTCAAAAGTGAGTAGTGAGAGCCATTGCATGACGACACCGAATCGCCTGCTTGCCAACAACAGGGAATGGGCCGCCCGTCTGCGTGAGGACGACCCCGCCTTCTTCGAACGCCTCAGCGAACGCCAGAAGCCGCACCTGCTGTGGATCGGCTGTGCCGACTCCCGGGTGCCCGCCGAACAGCTCACCGGCCTGCTGCCGGGTGAACTCTTCGTGCACCGCAACGTCGCCAACCAGGTGCTGACCACCGACATCAACTGCCAGGCGGTGATCGAGTTCGCCGTGCTCAACCTCAAGGTCAGGCACATCATCGTCTGCGGTCACTACGGCTGTGGCGGCGTCATGGCCGCCCTGACCGGCGGCGCCGAGGGCAACCTGGGCCAGTGGCTGCTGGATCTGCAGGAGGTGGCCCAGCGTCACGAATCCCTGCTGAACGGCCTCAGCGACGAGGACAAGGTCAACCGCCTGTGCGAACTGAACGTGCTGGAAGGGGTGACCCGGGTCTGCCGTTCCCCGGCCCTGCAGAAGGCCTGGGGTGCCGGCCAGGAAGTGTCGGTGCACGGCTGGATCTACGGCCTGGCCGACGGCGAACTCCAGGAGCTGGGCCTGACCGTCAGGGGCAACGACGACATCCAGACCGCCCGGGACAAGGTGCTGGGCAGCTACTTCAGCGAAGCATGAAAAAAGGAGCCGGCCGGCTCCTTTTTCGTTACTGGTCTTCCAGCGACACCACTATGCCCACATAGGGCAGGTGGCGGTAGTTCTGCGCCCAGTCGATGCCGTAACCCACCACGAATTCGTCGGGAATGGTGAAGCCGATGAAGTCCACATCCACCTCCACTTCCCGGCGCTCGGGCTTGTCGAGCAGGGTGCACAGCTTGATGGAGGCGGGCTCGCGGGTCTTGAGGATCTCCACCACCTTGGACAGGGTGTTGCCGGTGTCGATGATGTCCTCGACGATGACCACGTGGCGGCCGCCGATGTCGTCGTCGAGATCCTTCTTGATCTTGACGTCGCGGCTGGATTCCATGCTGTTGCCGTAGCTGGACACCGTCATGAAGTCGAACTGCACGGGCATGCTCATGGCCCGGGCCAGATCGGCCAGGAACACCACCGAGCCGCGCAGCAGACCCACCAGCACCACGTCATCGCCCGGCTGATAGCTCTGCTCTATCTCCCTGGCCAGCTCGGCGACCCGCGCCTTGATGTCCGCTTCACTGATGAGGGTCTCTACCCGGTGTTTCATGCTTGTCTCCCCTGAGTTTCAAGGCGGCAAGGATACAAGAAAGGCTCAGCGGTCTCCACCATAGCCCCAGCGCGGCACCAGGCCCTGGTCGATGCCCAGATGGTCCAGGATCCGCGCCACCATGAAGTCCACCAGATCATTCAAGGACTTGGGCTCGTGATAGAAGCCGGGCGCCGCCGGCATGATGGTCACCCCCAGGCGGGCAAGCCCCAGCATGTTCTCCAGGTGGATGGCGGAAAAGGGCGTTTCCCGCGGCACCAGCAGCAGCTGGCCGCGCTCCTTGATCACCACGTCGGCGGCCCGCTCGATGAGGTTGTCGGAGGCGCCGCTGGCGATGGCCGACAGGGTGCCGGTGGAGCAGGGGCAGACCACCATGTATTTCGGCGCCGCCGAGCCCGAGGCCACCGGCGAGAACCAGTCGTCCTTGCCATGGACCCTGAGCTGGCCCGGCTCGGCCTTGAAGCGCTCTGACAGCAGCGCCTCGGCCGCCTCCGGCTTGCCGGGCAGCTTGAGCGCCACCTCGGTGGCCAGCACCACCCGCGCCGCGGACGACACCAGCAGGTGCACCTGCCAGCCGGCGGCCAGCACGCATTCCAGCAGCCGCAGGGCATAGGGGGCGCCGGAGGCGCCGGTGATGGCCAGGGTCAGGCGCTTGTCGTCAACCATATTTGGCCTCCAGGGCGGCCAGCAGCTTGCCGTGGATGCCACCAAAGCCGCCGTTGCTCATGATCAGGATGCTGTCCCCTGCCCTGGCCTCGGTCACCAGGGCCGCCACCAGGGCGTCGATGTCCTGGTAGGCGCTGGAGGGAACGGCGGCCTGTTCACACAGGCCCGGCACCGACCAGTCGATGCCGGGCGGATCGAACCAGTAGGCCAGATCGGCGCCGTTCATGCTGTCGGCCAGCTGGCCGGCGTGTACGCCCCGCTTCATGGTGTTGGAGCGCGGCTCCAGCACCGCCAGGATACGCTGCTCGCCGACCCTGGCCCGCAGGCCCCTGAGGGTGGTGTCGATGGCGGTGGGATGGTGGGCGAAGTCGTCGTAGACGCGGATGCCGGCCACCTCTCCCTTCAGCTCCATGCGCCTGGCCACGTTGCGGAAGCTAGCCAGGGCCTCAATGCCGTTTTGCACCGGTACCCCGGCGTGGCGGGCCGCCGCCAGGGCGGCCAGGGCGTTGGCGACATTGTGCTCGCCCAGCAGCTGCCAGTGCACCCGGCCGGCAAGCTCGCCGTCCACGTACAGGTCGAACACAGAGCCGTCTTTTTCGATGAGTTCGGCCCTGAAGGCCTCGCCCATCTTCTCCACCGGCGTCCAGCAGCCCATCTCCAGAGTGTCGGCGATGTTCTGGTCGTCGGCCGGGCAGATCACCTTGCCCTGGCCCGGCACCATCCGCAGCAGGTGGTGGAACTGCCTCTGGATGGCCGCTAGATCGGCGAAGATGTCTGCGTGATCGAACTCCAGGTTGTTGATGACCAGGGTCCGAGGCCGGTAATGGACGAACTTGGAGCGCTTGTCGAAGAAGGCGGTGTCGTACTCGTCGGCCTCCACCACGAAGAAGGGCGCCTGGCCCAGGCGGGCGGAGATGCCGAAGTTGGCGGGCACGCCGCCCACCAGGAAGCCGGGCGCCAGCCTGGCGTCTTCAAGGATCCAGCTCAGCATGGCGGTGGTGGTGGTCTTGCCGTGGGTGCCGGACACCGCCAGCACCCAGCGGTCCTTCAATACGTGCTCGTACAGCCACTGGGGCCCGGACACATAGGGGATGCCCTGGTCCAGCACCGCCTCCACGCAGGGGTTGCCGCGGCTCATGGCGTTGCCGATCACCACCAGATCGGGCCTTGGCGCCAGCTGGGCGGGGTCATAGCCCTGGGTCAGGGTGATGCCGGCCGCTTCCAGCTGGGTGCTCATGGGGGGATAGACGTTCTGGTCGGAACCGGTCACCCGGTAACCGAGCTCCCTGGCCAGCATGGCCAGGCCACCCATGAAGGTGCCGCAGATGCCGAGGATGTGAATATGCATGGCTGTGTTCTGTGTGCTTGCTCTGGGGCTAGTGTACCAGCCCAGGCTGAACGGCGGCAGTCGGCGGCTGCCAGCGGCCGCGAAATCGTTTACAATGCGCCCCGCCAAGATCCTAGCCGAGATGACACAGATGCAACGACTGGTCCCCACCCTGCGTAACGACGGCGTCGATGCCGACCTGATCCACCTGATCAACACCCTGGGCGCCGCCTGCAAGGAGATCTCCTTCCGCCTGCACCAGGGCGCCCTGGCCGGCATCCTGGGCTCCACCCTGGACGAGAACATCCAGGGCGAGGTGCAGAAGAAGCTGGACGTGGTGTCCAACCAGCTGCTCAAGGACATGCTGCTGGAATGCGGCCTGGTCAAGGCCCTGGCCTCGGAAGAAGAAGAGGACGTGGTGCTGGGCGACGAAGACGGCCAGTTCCTGGTGGCCTTCGACCCCCTGGACGGCTCCTCCAACATCGACATCAACGCCATGGTGGGCACCATCTTCTCCATCTACCGCCATGAAGGCGAAGTGATAGGCGAGGCCGACTTCCTCAAGCCCGGCCGCGAGCAGGTGGCCGCCGGCTACGTCATCTACGGCCCCTCCTCGGTGATGGTGCTGACCACGGGCAACGGCGTGAAGATGTTCACCCTGGATCAGACCATCGGCGAGTACATGCTTACCAACGGCGATGTGCGCATCGGCGAAGACACCAGGGAATTCGCCATCAACATGTCCAACCAGCGCCACTGGGCCCAGCCCATGCAGGACTACATCGCCGACCTGCTGGCCGGCAAGGAAGGCCCCCGCGGCAAGAACTTCAACATGCGCTGGGTGGCGGCCATGGTCGCCGACGTGCACCGCATCCTCTGCCGCGGCGGCCTGTTCACCTACCCCTGGGACCAGCGCGAGCCCCAGAAGGCCGGCAAGCTGCGCCTGATGTACGAGGGCAACCCCATGGCCCTGCTCATCGAGCAGGCCGGCGGCATGGCCAGCACCGGCCTGGAGCCCATCCTCGACATCCAGCCCCACGACATCCACCAGCGGGTACCCGTGGTGCTGGGCTCCAAGAACGAAGTGGCCACTTGCGTCGAGTATCACCAAAAGGCCCGGTAAAGGCGCCGAACGGGCCGGACACACGTCTGGCCTGTGGCCGCCATCTGGCTATAATAGGCGGTCTTGAAACCCGTCATTTGTGAATTGTAAGGACAGACCATGAGCCTGAACGACGTCCCCGCCGGCAAGAACATCCCGGACGAAATCAACGTCATCATCGAGATCCCGGCCAACGCCAGCCCGATCAAGTACGAAGTGGACAAGGACAGCGGCGCCATCTTCGTCGATCGCTTCATGGCCACCCCCATGTTCTACCCCTGCAACTACGGCTACGTGAACAACACCCTGAGCCTGGACGGCGACCCGGTCGACGTGCTGGTCCCCACCCCCTACCCGCTGATCCCCGGCGCCGTGATCCGCTGCCGTCCGGTGGGCGTGCTGAAGATGACCGACGAATCCGGTGAAGACGCCAAGGTCGTGGCCGTGCCGGTTTCCAAGCTCACCAAGATCTACGACGACGTCAACGACGTGCAGGATCTGCCGGAGCTGCTGAAGAACCAGATCACCCACTTCTTCGAGCGCTACAAGGAGCTGGAGCCGGGCAAGTGGGTCAAGGTTGAAGGCTGGGGCGACGCCGCCGAGGCCAAGGCCGAGATCGTCAGCTCCTTCGAGCGTGCTCAGAAGTAAGCTTTGTTGAACTGGCGCTGCGCCAGATCTGAAAAACCCGCCATCTGGCGGGGTGAGGCTCGAAACGAAAGCACTGCTTTCGTGCAGCCGAACGCGACAAATCTGTCGGGAACAGATTTGAACATCGGTGCAAAGCGACGATGGCCCAAAGGGTGAAGACCAAGGAAGGTCTGAGTATCCCCAGGATGGCCGAGCCGGAAGGTACTGCCAAGGAGGGCATCACCTCTAAGTCCGGCAAATGCTGATTCCCAAAGGGGCATATCCGTGGATATGCCCCTTTTCATGCCCTGATGACGGAAGTTCACGGACATGGGTAACACTTTCCTTGTACCTTTCACATACTCCTAGTTAATCATGGAGCTGGGTTCTTCGAGGTTCCCCTGCGGGACCCCACTATTGAGGAGCCAACCTTGTAGGGTGGGTTAGCGAAGCGTAACCCACCGAATACCCAAAGACGTCACCTGATAGGCCTGAGCTGCCAACCATCCATGGCAGTTCCTTCCGGCCGGTACATCCTGTGTACCGGCGTTCGGCTGCATGGAAGTAACGCTTCCATTTCGAGCCTCACCCTTCGGCTCCCCTCGCCTTCTTTCGCTTGCCGCCGTACGTCACTGACGCGGTTCCCTCCGCGCAATGACTCCCTCGGCAGCCCTGCCTCAGGCCGGCTCGCGCTCATCGCAGCTCGGCACTCTCAACGGGCGATCCTGGCCGCTTCGCGACCATCAGCTGTTGGTTGCATTCAAACAGTCAGCAACATAATCTGGAGCTAATTCAGGGAAGATTTCGGGGCGGCAGGCTCAGATTAAGTATGGATACAAACACCCCTCAAAACTGTATCTCCACACAGCATATCTGCTATCGGCTCCCAAATCGTGCGCGCTATCTCCCCAAAACAGGCGCGGCTATCTCGTTCACCTTTGTAAAAGATGCTTTTGATCAAGGGACTAAGACCTGCTCGGAGTTCCGGATATCGCGCATGGGCTGGGATAAAAACGCGCCTGCGCGTTTTTATCCTGGTGAAATCCTTGGTAAAAAAGTCTTTAGTTTTCGGCATGATGCGGAACCTAAGGAAAAGGTCTTACCAAAGGATAACGCGCATGCGCACAATACAGCGTTATGTTTCAGGGAAAGTTTATGCCTAATTCCGAACTAAGCTCGAATGTTGAGGCCTCCAAGAATCGGCTAAAAGTAAGCTTGGCGAAGGCTCAAGAGCTGTCTGCCTCAAGGGGCGGAGAAATATCAGATCATAGCGTTGATTTTCTTTTGTCAGCTATATTCGTAAGAATTTGTACGACAGCAAGAACAATTTCAATGATGGCTCCTAAAGATAATTCTATCGAGTCTATCTGGGATTATGCGTCTTTGGGAACGTTGTTGAGAAATATAATGGATGCTCTAAATAGCTTCTTGTATTTAGCCGACCGATCACTTTCAAAGGAAGATAAAGATTGCCGTTTTTGGTTGTTTTCTCTACATGATGCAGTGACAAGACAAAAGGTTTTTGAGTTCAGGGGGTCTCAAAAAGAGGCTGAAGACTGCAAAAACAGAGCAGAAGAGATGCGTGATCTGTTGCGGAACAATGCTACGTTCTTGGCCTTAGATGATAAGAAGCAGAAACACTATCTAAAAGCGACTGATGCATTCCTTCTAAGTAAAGAGCAAATAATTGAAGCCAATGGTGGCAGTCGTGAAGATTTTCTTGGGCTATACAAGTTTTTATCGGCAAATTCCCATAGTTATCCTATGGGATTCTTTAAGATGAGTGAGCAGGAATTTGGTAAAGGCGTTCACTCTGCGATAGAAGAAAGCTATACAGACATGATCTTGAATCTTACCTCTAGTCACTTAGATTCAGCATGCATAGCCTATGAGAACTACCTGCAATGAAACATAACAAACGCAAGCACTCGGAACAATTTTCCGCTGCGCTTCAAATTGTCCAGTGTTACGGGCGTTATGCCTCACGGAGAGAATGTGGAAGAAAGTAGATACTACCGTCACATACTTAATAAAATTACCGCTGCAAAAAAAGCGGCTGATGATATGGCTTCAGATATTGATCATCCTGGGATAGAGGGCGATTTACGCGAGCTAGCTCTAAAAGAATGTATCGAGCCATTTCTGACACATAGCTTTAATGTCGGTACAGGAAAAGTCATTGATACCTATCAAAAGTTGTCAGATCAAATAGATGCTGTTATTTATCATACTAAGCTTGTTCCACCAATCTTCTTTAGCAAAGAGTTAGGCTTATATCCCGTTGAAAGTGTTCGCTATGTATTCGAGGTAAAGTCAAAGCTTAACTCTACACAAATTAAAGATTCTCTAAAGAAATTTGAGTCTATTAGAGCATTAAAGTCTTTTCCAAGGCAGCAGAAAGATGGCTCTATTACCCACGGAGGTCTACCGGCAAATGTGCTTTTCGCCTTCGGCAGTGATATATCTGGCTCAGAGATAGATAGGTTTCTAAAGTACGATACATATGAATACCCTGCAACGGTTGCGTTAGTGGTGTTAGGCAAAGGGTATTGGTTTTACCACTCGTCTGAGAAAAAGTGGTTTGGCACAGATACCTCAGAAAAAAATGACTTCTCAGAATTTGTATTCTTTATGACAGGGTTTATGAACACGCTATCTCAGGAAGAAAGCACTATGAGGGGGTTCAGCCCTGGAGGTTACGTAAATCTAATTATCACAGCTATGCCAGTCGAGAAAAAGGCATAACAAGGCAATGGTTCGGAATTTTAAAAGCTCCGGCTTCGCCTCCACTTTTAAAATCCGCACATTGCGGCGTTAGATTGAAGGAGAAGTCTTTATGTCCATTACAGCAAGTGTAGGGTGCAATAACCGAAGGACATTGCGCCAGATTTAATGGCCGCGCAGCGGCCAGGTTTGGTCCCCTTTGAGGGCGCTGAGGTGGAGCGAGTGTGAGCTGGCCCGAGGCGGGGTGAGGCTAGAAGAGGGAGCATTGCTTCCACGCAGCCGAATGCCGGTACACGGGATGTACCGGCCGGAAGGAACTTCCATGGATGGGTGACGACTCAGGCTTACCGGATTACGGATGATGGGTCGGTGGGTTACGCTTCGCTACCCCACCCTACAAAGGCGTCCCGTCAAAAGTCACGCCCGCCGCAGGCGAACCTCGAAGAAAGCCGCTAGAAGCCGCAAAGCCGTCCAAAAACAGCCACTAAACTCAATAAACCAAGGCAGGGGCCTGCCACCTAAGCAATTCCTCGCTCCCAAGACCAACGAGCGCAAAGATGACTGACTACTTCTGGTTCTCCACCCTGATCGCCGCCAACGCCCTGTTGCTGGTGGTGCTGGCCATCAACGTGTCGCGGCTGCGGATCCGCCACGGGGTGTCCTACGGCGACGGCGGCAACAAACCAAACGGATACTCCCGCCACCAAGCCGGGGCCGATACTCATCACCATCACGGCTCTGCTGTTAATCCTCAATATATTCCTGGCCATGTCATTTGCCGGACTGAAGGGAATGAATGGTGCATACGGTATCGGCTATATCACCGGCAGAGTGCTGGTTGCGCCCTTTATCGTCATCGCGCTGTTCCAAATCGGCAAAGGCTTCAGGAATAGCCGCTCGCGCACCAAGATCTTCCTGTGGACCTCTGTTGTCATAACGCTTTCACTGTTGGGCAACATCGGCTCTGCCGTGCAGGGTCACATGTAACTTGTAAGGCGCAATATCCGCAGGGCATTGCGCCGGATTTTATGGCCGCGCAGCGGCCAAGTCTGGTCCCCTTATGAGCAGCCGAGGTGGGTGAGCCTCGAAACAAAGAGCACTGCTCTTTGTGCTGGCGAACGCGAGCCCTCGGATGGGCGAGCAGGAATGAACCGCCATGGATGGGCTGACAACTCATGCTTACCAGGTGACTACCGTGGACAATTGGTGGGTTACGCTTCGCTAACCCACCCTACATTACTGGCGAACGCGAGCCCTCGGATGGGCGAGCAGGAATGAACCGCCATGGATGGCTGACAACTCATGCTTACCAGGTGACTACCGTGGATAATGGTGGGTTACGCTTCGCTAACCCACCCTACATTACTGGCGAACGCGAGCCCTCGGATGGGCGAGTAGGAATGAGCCGCCATGGATGGCTGACAACTCATGCTTACCAGGTGACTACCGTGGACAATTGGTGGGTTACGCTTCGCTAACCCACCCTACATTACTGGCGAACGCGAGCCCTCGGATGGGCGAGCAGGAATGAACCGCCATGGATGGCTGACAACTCATGCTTACCAGGTGACTACCGTTGATAATGGTGGGTTACGCTTCGCTAACCCACCCTGCAAGGTTGGCCCGTCAAAAGCCACGCCCGCCGCAGGCGAACCTCGAAGAAAGCCACTCATCGCGACAAAGCCGTCCAAAAACAGCCGCTAAACTAAAAACTCCCTCCTTCCCCATGGAGCACCGCCATGCCCGACTACTTCTGGTTCTCCCTCCTGGTCGCCGCCAATGGCCTGCTGCTGGTGGTGCTGGCGCTGAACGTATCCCTGCTCAGGATCAAGCACGGGGTCTCCTACGGTTACGGCGGCAACAAGAAGCTGCGGGCGGCCATCCGCACCCACAGCAACGGCGCCGAGCATGTGCCCGTGTACGGCCTCTTGATCCTGGCACTGACATTCCTTGGCGCCTCCAATGCCCTGCTGGCGGTGCTGGTGATCGGCTTTACCCTGGCCAGGGTTTCCCATGCCGCCGGCATGCTCTGGCGCATCTTCCCGGCGCGGCGGCTGGGCGCGGGCTTTACCTATATCTTCCAGGCCGTTGCCGTGGCCTCCATCCTGGCCCGGCTGGTTTTCTGAGCAAGGCCCGCCTTTCACCGCCGACACCACTCACAAAGCCGGGAAGGCTAAACTTTTAAAGGAGCTGGTTTTCAGGCCTGGCTGCGGCGATTGCGGACTTCCAGCACCCATGCCGATTGCCGCAGCAACAGCGGTACGGGAGTTCTGTCATGAAGTCCTTCGCAAAGTGTCGGTACCTCCTGGCCTGGCTGCTGCTGTTCAACGCTTCCCCTGTCCAAAGCGATACCGTCACCGTCAGCACCTTCGACTGGTGCCCCTATATCTGCCCCGAAAGTGCGGCATACCCCGGGCTGCTGGTGGAATACACCAGGGCCATCTTCGAACGGGCCGGTTACGAGGTCGCCTTCATCCCCTACCCCTGGTCCAGGGCCATCCGTCATACCGCCACCGGGGACGCCGACGCCCTGCTGGCGCCGGCCAGGAACGAGACCCCGGACTTCATCTTTCCCGACACGGCCATAGGCGCCCAGCGCTTCTGCTTCTTCACCCGGGCCGATGATCCCTGGCGCTACCGGGAACCGGACTCCGTGGCCGGCAGGATCATCCTCTATCCACTGGACGCCCTGCCCGAGGTGCTGGCCCCCCATCGGGACAAGGCCCGCTTCCAGGGCAAGGCCTACGGGAAAGACTACCTGGGCCAGTCCGTCAAGATGCTCGAGTCCGGCCATATCGACACCACCCTGATGACCTACTACTCGATGGTTTATTTCCTTAACGGGCAGGGCCTGTCGGAGCACATCGGCTCGGCCGGCTGTGTCAGCCGCCAGGCGCTTTATCTTGCCTTCAGCCCGGCCCCGGAAAAGGCGGACAGGGTCGCCATCCTGATCGCCGCTTTTGAAGACGCCATAGGGCAACTCAGGAAGGAAGGGTATTTCGAGAAACTGCTGAAGAAATACCAGCTGCAGTAATGGCGGGGGCCGCCAGCCGTTGACAATGGAGGCCGAATTTATGCCTAGAGAGGCCGTCGTTGCCGTCATCGTCCACCAGGGCAAGGTGCTGGTGATCAAACGCGCCAAGGGCCTGCCGGGTGGCGGCCATTGGACGCCACCGGCCGGCAGGGTCGAGCCCGGCGAGGCTCAGGCCGCCGCCCTGGTGAGGGAGGTGTGGGAGGAACTGGGCCTGACCGTGCGGCCGCTCCGGCGGATCTGGCAATGCATGGCCGACGGTGCGGACTACCAATTGCACTGGTGGCTGGCCGATTACCTTTGCGGCACCCTGCATCTGGCCGGTGACGAGGTGGCCGAAGCCAGGTGGATCCGCCCCGAGTCCTTCGCCGAGCTGAACCCCAGCTTCCCCAAGGGGCGGTTCTTCTTCGATAAGGTGCTGCCGCGCCTGCCTGAGTGGCAACTTCAAGGCGAGGCCGACACTAGCAGCAATCAGCGCTGAGCGCCGCTTCCCCCCGACAGCAGCCACTGGCTCAGGCGCTGGATGGCCGGCCCCAAGGTAAAGGAGATCACGAAGGCGGCCGGCCAGGCGTTGATGAAGGCGTGGGCCCAGCGGGCCGGGAAATCCGGCACCCAGCCCAGGTTGAGCCAGCTGACCCAGCCGCTCATCAGCAACGACAGGGTCAGGGACATCAGCACCCCGAACAGCAGGCGGAACTTGAAGGCGGCGCTCATGGTTGCACCTGTTGGGGAGCTGCGGCGTTGATTAAGCTGGCCTGGCGGCAGAGGTACATGGCGGTTTCCCGGTGAGACATCAATGGCGTTAGGGTAACGTCAAAGGGCCTTGATACCCAAAGCGCCAGAGCTCAGAACTGGCTATAGACAGCCACATCCGCCATGGCCGCCTTGAGGCGGGCCATCTCGGCCAGCACCTGTGGCCCCTGCCTGTCGAGGCCCTCCAGCCTGTAGGCCTGGACCAGGTTGTCAGGCTCCTTGTCCAGCACCTCGGCAAGTACCAGCGCCAGGGCCAGGGCCTTTTCCGGCTGGTAGTGGTTGCCCAGATCCGGATCCGTGCGCACCATCAACTGGGCCATGAGGCCGGCTATGGCCCCCTGGCGTATGGCCAGCTCGCTGTAATAGAGCGACCTGGCCCCCAGCTCCTCCACCTCGGTGTTGCTCGGTGTGGTGGCCCTGTCGGTCAGCCTGTTGAGATATTGGCTGGCCAGGGTCCACTGGGCCCGGGCATCCCCCCGCTCGGCAGCGAAGGCCATCAGCTCCGTCACGGCTTCGGCGTCAGAGACCAGGCCGGCCATGGCCTGGCAGAAGGCCACGGCCTCGTCGAAGTGACGCCGCTCCCAGCCGAAACCGGCCGCCCCGGTGAAGTCACCGCCTTGCATGAAGTCCAGGCTGCAGCGCGAGGCCGCCTCCGCCAGCAGGTAGGCCTCCCCGGCGCTGAGGGCGCCCCGCGGCCTGGCCTGAAGCTGCCACAACAGCGCCATGTCCCACTGGAAGCGGGGCAGCCGCTCGATCGGCTTCTTGTCGGTTGTGCCTGTCCTGGCCTGTGCCGCCGTGGCTGGCGACTCCCGGTATTCGGGAGCCGTTGCCGGGACGGCTGGCGCAGGCTCACCAGCCGGAGACTCGCCGGGCTTCATCAGCGACAGGCCGGCGGCGATCACGGCCGCCAGTACCAGCAACAGGGCCAAGCTTCTGGTCATATGGTTATCCCTATCGGCACCGCTTTTATCCCAGCTCCCGGGCCGGCAACCCGGCCATGGCCCCGGCCACCGACACCCGGTTTCGGCCCAGATCCTTGGCGGCATAAAGGCTGGCATCGGCCTGGCCATACAGGTCCAGGAAGCTGTCGCCCTGGGCCGGGTATTCGGCGACGCCGATGCTGACGGTCACCCTCAGCTGCTCCTGTGTCGCCACCAGTTGCTGCTGTGCCACCTGGCTGCGCAGCCGCTCGGCGATGGCACTGGCCCTGTGGCGGTCCGTGTCCGCCAGCAGGATACAGAACTCCTCGCCGCCAAGGCGAAAGGCGTGGTCGCCCTGGCGCACGCTGCGGCCTATCACCTCGCCCAGGGCCGCCAGCAGCTGATCGCCCACCTGATGGCCATGACGGTCGTTGATGCCCTTGAAGTGATCCACGTCCACCAGCAGCAGGCTCAGGGGCTGCTCCGGCCTGGCCCGGGCGGCCATGCCGGCAAAAATATCGTCCAGGTGCAGCCTGTTGTTGAGCCCGGTCAGGGGATCCCGGGCCGCCAGCAGCCCCAGCTCCCGAACCATCTGCTCTCGCCGCGACTCATAGACATGGGCCATGGCCCAGAGCACCGACAGGCTGAGGCTGAAGTTGGCCAGGGCGCTGGCCTTCAGGGCGGGATCCTGCTGGTAGAGCCTGTACACCAGTATGCCCATGCCAGCCAGCAGGTAGAGGGCGGTCAGGGCCAGCCCCATCCGCCGCCCCAGCAGCAGGTAGGACATCACCGGGAACACGTAGAGCCACATGAACAGGCCGGAGCGAAAGGGGGCATAGAGCACGCCGACACAGACCACCAGCGAAAAGGAGGCCAGGAACAGGAAGGACCACATGTCCAGGTTCTGGATCCGCCGCAGCGACAGCAGCAAGCCGGAAGAGAACAGCACCAGCACGAATTCCATCATCGCATAGGTCACATGGCCGGCCCTGAAATTGGTGACGGTGAACAGGGCGCCGGACAGGGTCACGAAGATCAGCATGGCGCGCAGCACCTGGCGCCTGTGGTCATTGGCCTGGGGCGGTGATATCGATTCGACCATGGCGCCAAATCCCTCTGGTTGCAGTTGTTGCAAATTACCTGAAATAACCCATCCTTGCACAGCAAAGGCTAACACAGGTGCAGAAAAACGCTCCTTGGCCAGGGCACGCCATTTCCGGTAGGCTGGCGGCTCTCAAAAAGGCCCATCAAGGACGAGCCCATGTTTAGAGCCCTCATCGCGCTGCTGGCTGCCACCAGTGCCCAGGCCGAACTCCACACCCCCAGCTGCGCCGGCCGGGGCTATCCCGCCGCCTACCCGTCGGACGAGATAGTCGACACCTTGAAGGCCGGCATGAAGCAGCTGGCCGGTTCGCCCCTGCATCAGGCCATAGCCGATGGCGGTGGCGAGGATACGGTGGCTTACATCAATTTCCTTTCCGAGGGTTTCTGCCGGGCCGGCTACGACTACTGGGCCACCTTCGAGCTGGTCTACCGGGATCAGCAGTACGGCGAGGAGATCCCCCATCCCGACAGCGGCGAGTTCATCGAGTCCCACCTCTGGTATCCCCTGCACGGCATCTTCATGCCGGCCTTCTTCGCCGCGACCAGGGCCGAATTCCGCCAGGAGCTGCGCCAGAAGGGCTGGCTGAGCGAGGATTTCTACTTTCTCAGCGAACTGGAATAACAAGGCCCGCGCTGCGCGGGCCTGGCTAGCCGGTGGGCTGCTCCAGCTCGTAGAAGACCTCGGTGACCGACTCCAGCCGCTGGGCCAGGGCGGCCTGGGCGTCGAACAGGCCCTGGTTGTAGAAGTGGGCGCCCATTTCCCGGGCAAAGAAATCCAGCAGGAACTCGGCGTCGAAGTCGCCAATCTCCTGGTCCAGCTCGTCCTCAAAATAGCGTTGCAACTTCTTGACCAGGGCCTGCTTCTGTTCGGCGGAAAAGGTTATCTCTGCCATGTTCCCATCTCCTTGTCATCGGCTCGGCAGGAGGGCGCATCATAGCAGGCCACCGGCAGCAGTTTTAATCAATCCCATTTTCCGATAGCAACAATCAGAAATAGCAATTTTATTCGATTAACCATCCCGGCCTATGATGCTCCCCGTCGAAAGCAAACACCCATTGAACAAGGAGCAACAGATGTCCAGCTATATCAACCAAAGCGTTAAACCCTTCAAGGCCAAGGCCTTTCACCAGGGCGACTTTATCGACGTCACCGAGGCGGATCTCAAGGGCAAGTGGTCCGTGCTGTTCTTCTACCCGGCCGACTTCACCTTCGTCTGCCCCACCGAGCTGGGCGATCTGGCCGACCACCATGACGAGTTCCAGCAGCTGGGCGTGGCGATCTACGCCGTGTCCACCGACACCCACTTCACCCACAAGGCCTGGCACGACAGCTCAGACACCATCAACAAGATCCGCTACCCGATGATAGGCGACCCGACCGGCACCCTGACCCGCAACTTCGACGTGATGATCGAGGAAGAAGGCATCGCCGAGCGCGGCACCTTCGTCATCGACCCCGAAGGCCGCATCCAGATCGTCGAGATCAACGCCGGCGGCATCGGCCGCGACGCCAAGGAGCTGCTGCGCAAGATCAAGGCCGCCCAGTACGTGGCCGCCCACCCGGGCGAGGTCTGCCCCGCCAAGTGGCAGCAGGGCGACGCCACCCTGGCCCCCTCCCTGGATCTGGTCGGCAAGATCTAAGACCCCCTGGCCCGCCGTGGCGGGCCTGCTTTTTTCACAATCACGGGACGGACCTATGCTGGACAACAACCTCAAGCAGCAACTGAGCGGCTACCTGCAGCACATCAAGACCCCCATCGACCTCAGCCTGTCCGGTGACGACGGCGCCAAATCCCGGGAGCTGGCCGCCCTGGCCGAGGAAATAGCCGCCCTGTCCGGCGATATCGATGTCATCGAAGGCAACGATGGGCGCAGCCCCAGCCTGGGCATCGCCCCCAGGGGCCAGGCGCCGCGCATTCATTTCGCCGGCATTCCCCTGGGCCACGAATTCACCTCATTGGTGCTGGCGCTGCTGCAAAGCGGCGGCCACCCGGCCAAGGCCGAGCCGGAGCTTATCGAGCAGATCCAGCAGCTTGAGGGCCAGTACCGATTCGAAACCTATGTGTCGCTGTCCTGCCAGAACTGCCCCGAGGTGGTCCAGGCCCTGAACCTGATGGCGACCCTCAACCCCAACATCAGCCACGTGATGATCGACGGCGCCCTGTTCCAGGACGAGGTGGCCGAGCGCCAGATCATGGCCGTTCCCGCCGTCTACCTGAACGGCGAGCATTTCGGCCAGGGCCGCATGAGCCTGGCCGAGATCGTCGCCAGGCTGGACAGCGGCGCCGCCGAGCGTAAGGCGGCCGAGCTGGCCGAGAAGGCCCCCTACGACGTGCTGGTGGTGGGCGGCGGCCCGGCCGGCGCCGCCGCCGCCATCTACGCCGCCCGCAAGGGGATCCGCACCGCCGTGGTGGCCGAGCGCTTCGGCGGCCAGGTGGCCGACACCGTCGGTATCGAGAACTTCATCTCGGTGCCCCACACCGAAGGCCCCAGGCTGGTGGCCAGCCTGGAGCAGCATGTGAAGGACTACCAGGTGGAGATCCACAGCGGCCAGCGCGCCGCCGCCCTCCGCCGTGGTGAGCTGCTCGAGGTGGAGCTGGCAAGCGGCGCCACCCTGTCGGCCAAGTCGGTGATCCTGGCCACCGGCGCCCGCTGGCGGGAGCTGGGCGTACCCGGCGAGGCCGAGTACCGCACCAGGGGCGTGGCCTACTGCCCCCACTGCGACGGGCCCTTCTTCAAGGGCAAGCAGGTGGCGGTGATCGGCGGCGGCAACTCCGGCATAGAGGCGGCCATCGACCTGGCCGGTATCGTCGAGCATGTGACGGTGCTGGAGTTCGCCGACGAGCTACGCGCCGACCAGGTGCTGGTGCAAAAGGCCCAATCCCTGGCCAACGTCACCCTCATCACCAACGCCCAGACCACCGAGGTGGTTGGCGACGGCGCCAAGGTCACCGGCCTTCGCTACCTGGACCGCCAAAGCGGCGAGGAAAAGGCCCTGGCCCTTGCCGGCATCTTCGTGCAGATAGGCCTGGTGCCCAACACCAACTGGCTCAGGGAGAGCCAGGTGGAGCTGAGCCCCCGCGGCGAGATCCTTGTCGACGCCAGGGGCGCCACCAGCATGGCGGGGGTCTTCGCCGCCGGCGACGCCACCACCACGCCCTACAAGCAGATCATCATCGCCATGGGCAGTGGCGCCACCGCCGCCCTGGGTGCCTTCGACCGGCTGATCCGCTCGGGGGATTAAGGGCTCAGACGGCAAAAAGGCGACCTTGGGGTCGCCTCCTTATTGCCGTGGTCGGCATTATCTCTTCAGGTAATCGGCTTCCAGCTCGACGATGGCGCTATTGGCCACGGTGCAGCAGGTCAGGCAATCGCCCTCGGCCACGTAGGCGATGGGGCTTTCCAGGTAGCGCACCTCGCCGCTGACCAGCTTCATGCGGCAGGCACCGCAGAACCCAGCCCGGCACTGGTATTCCACGTTCAGGCCGTGCAGCAGCAGCTGGTCCAGTATGGGGGTATCGGGGGCGGCGGGAATGATGTGGTCGCCCACCACCAGGGCGCGCTTTTGCTCTGACATCTCGGGCTCTGAATCCAAACCGGCCCCAGACTATAGCAGCCTCCTTGGGGCGGCAAAAGCAAAGCCGGGCCCGGGCCCGGCTTTGTTCCAGGGCATGGCAATCCTGCCCCTACAGCGGCGCGCAGGCCGCCTTCAGCCAGTCCCGGCCGTGGCCATCCAGGTGCGGGGCTATCCGCTCCCAGACCCCCTGGTGGTAGTGGTTCAGCCAGGCCTTCTCGTCCGCAGTGAGCTTATCTGCGTCGATCAGGCGGCGGTCTATGGGCACCCAGGTCAGGGCCTTGAAGCCGTACACGGGCCTGTCGCCACGGGCCTCAAGCTCCACCACTTCCACCAGGTTCTCCTGGCGCATGCCGAAGGCGCCGGCCCGGTAGTAGCCCGGCTCGTTGGAGAGCACCATGCCGGGCAGCAGCGGGAAGTTGTTGGCGCTCTTGCCGATGCGCTGGGGCCCTTCGTGGACCGACAGGCACTGGCCGACACCGTGGCCGGTGCCGTGGTCGTAGTCATGGCCCTGGGCCCAGAGCGGCGCCCGGGCCAGGATGTCCAGCTGATGGCCACAGGTGCCCTTGACGAAGCGGGCCCGATCCAGGGCGATATGGCCCTTGAGCACCAAGGTGAAGAAGCCCTTCACCTCCTCGCCGGGATTGCCGATGGCGACGGTGCGGGTCACGTCCGTGGTGCCCATCAGGTACTGGCCACCGGAGTCCACCAGGTAGACGGAATCGGGCTCCAGCAGGGCCGGCTCGCCGTTGCGGTGGTTGTAGTGAGGCAGGGCCGCGTTGGCGCCGGCGGCGGAAATGGTGTCGAAGCTGGGCTCCAGGTAGGCGTCCTGCTGCAGCCGGTAGCATTCCAGCTGTTCGGCCAGCACCGCCTCGTTGTGGAGCCGGCCTTCGGCCATTTCGTCGTCCAGCCAGCACAGGAACTGGCACACCGCCACGCCGTCGCGCAGGTGCGCCTCGCGCATGCCGGCCAGCTCCACCTCGTTCTTGCAGGCCTTGGCCATCAGGCAGGGATCCTGGCCCTTGACCACCCTGGCGCCGCTGTAGGCCAGGGTGTTGACCAGCCGGGCCGGGGTCAGGGCCATGTCCACCAGCACCTTGCGGCCCTTGAGGTCGGCCAGGGCCGCCTCCAGCTCCTCCAGGGTACGGACGTTGACGCCTGTGCCGAGGGCTAGGTCGGAGGGCAGCCGCGCCCGGTCGACGAACAGCTCCAGGCTGCCGTCCTTGTACAGCAGGGCCCGGCTCAGCATCACCGGCAGCCTGGGCACGTCCCGGCCACGCAGGTTGCAAAGCCAGTTCACAGAGTCCGGCTGGGCGATCAGCGCCACCTCGATGCCGGCGGGCAATTCCCTGGACAGGCGCTGGCGCTTGGCCTCGCAACTGGCGCCGGTGAACTGCTCGGCCAGGACGAAACCGGCCTGGTCGGGGCCGGCGGGCCTTTGCAACCAGATCAGATCCACCAGATCGTCCCGGCAGTCCTCCAGCTCCACGCCGGCGTTGTCGGCGGCGGACTTGATGGCCTCGAACTGGTCGGCACTGAAGCAGTAGCCGTTCAGGCCCAGCTTGGTGCCGGCCCTGAGGGTGGCGATAAAGTCGGTGAGCGGATCCTCATGGCTGTGGTGCAGATCGAACTGGGCCAGATCCACCTGGCTGCGCACCTGTACCTGGTAGCGGCCGTCCACCCAGATATGGGCCTCGTTGGCCAGGATCAGGGCACTGCCGGCACTGCCGGTGAAGCCGGTCAGGAAGGCCAGCCGCTCGTTGGCGGCCGGCAGATACTCGTTGAGGTATTCATCCTCGTGGGGCAGGAGCCAGCCGTCGAGCTGACGGGCCTTTAGCTGTGCTCTGAGGGCACTTAATGATTCGATAGACATGCGGCTTCCTTATATGGGCGATCCGGGCGGTATGGCTGGCGCCTTGGGCAGCTGCAGCGCATCCGGATCGGCAAGTAGCAGGTTAATGAGTTTAGCGGCCTCCCGCTGCTGGCGCGGCCAGTCTTCGCCGCCCTTGCGCCTTTGCAGCCAGCCGGCCAGGTCGGCCAGGCGGCTGCGCAGCTGGGCCGATACAGGTGCCGACAGCCTGTTGTCCTTGACCCGCTCCGCCAGCAGCCACAGGCCCTGCCAGGCCGCGGCCTGTTGGCCCATGGAGCCGGCGTCCCGGCGCCAGCGGCTGAGCACCAGGGTATCCAGCACCCTGCCAAGCCCGGGTTGGTCGCCGTCGGTCATGGCCTGCTGGTAGAGGCGCTCCAGCCTGGGCGCGGCCAGGGCCGGCTCCAGCACCAGCCTGGACGCCACCTCGGCGGCCAGGTAGGGGTCGAAGACGACACCGGTGCGGCTGTCCAGCCATTCGGCGCTGCGCCAGCCGTCCTGGGCCTCGGGCGGCACCGCCCCTAGCAGGCTGCTCGGCAGGGCCAGCACCTGGTCCTCCAGCAGGCCGCTCAGCACCGCCAGGGCCTGGTGCTGGCGCTGGGCCGGTATCGGCCTGGCGCCGGTGGCACCTTCACCCTGGCGGGCATAAGCATAGTCCATGCCGCCGAGCTGACGGGCCACGGCCTCGGCCTGGAAGCGGTGCAGCAGGTACAGCGGCACCAGGCGCCGCTGCCATTCGGCGGTGCTGGCGCCCCTGGGTACGCCATGCTCGGCGAAGCGCGCCAGCGCCAGGGCCCTGGCCTCGAGCAGGCTGTCCAGGCTGGCGAAGACGTCGTCGCCGAAGTCCCAGAGGTGGGCATCGCCATGGCTGGCGGCAAAGCCCCTGGCCCCTTCGTCGGAGATATAGGGCAGGTCCTGGTGCTGGAGGCGGTTCTGCCCGGGCTCGGCGCCATAGGCGTGCCTGACCACATAGAGATCCCAGTCCCCCAGGCCGACGCCGTAGGCATTGGCCAGGTCGATGCGCCCCTCCTGGACACGCACCTTGGGATGGGGGTAATCCATCACCGAGCCGTTGCCCCGGGTGGAGGCGGCGAAGTTGTGCTGGAAGCCCAGGGTATGGCCCACCTCGTGGGCGGCCAGCTGGCGCAGCCTGGCCAGGGCCATCTGCTTGGCCTCTTCATGGCGGTCGGCGCCCAGCAGGGCCTCGGCGATGCGCATGTCCTGGCGTACCCTGAGCGAGCCCAGGGTCACGTGGCCCTTGATGATCTCGCCGGTACGCGGATCCGGGATGAAGGCGCCGTAGGACCAGCCCCGGGTGGCCCTGTGCACCCACTGGATGACGTTGTAGCGCACGTCCATGGGGTCGGCGTCCTCGGGCAGCAGCTCGACCTGGAAGCCGCCCGGGTAACCGGCGGCCTCGAAGGCCTTGGACCACCAGCGGGCGCCGTCCAGCAGCGCCGAGCGCACCGGCTCTGGGGTGCCGGGATCCAGGTAATAGGTGATGGGCCTGTCCTTGCCCAGGCGGTGGCGAACCTGCAGCGCCTTGTTGATGGGCTCATCCAGGCTGGCGGCATAGTCCTGGTATGCCACGGCGAAGGCCCCGCTCCTGGGGTGATAGGCCATGGGCTCATAGCCCGGTTCGGGCAGGGCGATAAGGGACAGCCGCTGCACCAGGGTCACATGGCCGTCATCAGGCGCCACCCAGCGCAGGGGCTGGCCCTTGGCCTCACCGGTGAAGGTGAGCAGGGCCTGCAGCTCGGTGTTGCGGGGAAAGCTCTTCAGGCTGGCCCAGTCCGGGGCGCTGAGGGCCTGGCTGAGCTGGTAGCTGCCCTGGCCGGTGGCGGCCAGGCGTGCGGCGATGCCGTGGCGATCGCTCAGTACCAGCTGCGACACGTCCAGGTAGCGGCCGTCCACCAGCTCGCCGCCGAACAGCACCGAGCGGGCAAAGGCCTGCTCCACGGCCCGGCGCTCGGCACTGCTGCCGCCCTCGGCCCGAAAGGCCAGGTTGTCCTGCAGCAGCAGGGCCTTGCCGCCCTGGCGCACGAAGCGCACCTGCCGCGCCTCGGAAACCTGGCCCCTGTCCAGGCCCACCTCGTTGGCACCCAGGCCCCAGGGCAGGCTGACATGGAGCAGGAAGGGCTGGTCGAAACGGTCGATGTCCAGCCAGATCCTGCCCTGCTGCTCGTCCAAGTAGAGGTCGAAGAAACCGTCCCTGTGGGGGAGTTGGCGGATGTCCGCCTGGCTTACCGCCTGGGCCGTGGTAGCCAGGCAGAGGGCGAGCCAAAACCAGAAGCCTCTCATGGCCCCTCCTTGTTTTGTATACAGTATTCCGGTTCTACGCCCGGGCGTGAACGACTGCAACAGCGACATGGTGAATGGCCTGCCATCTGCGGCCGAACACTGGCACAATGCCGGCACATTCAAAGGAGTATGCCCATGGACAACAAAGCCCCGCAACGGATGCTGCTGCTGATGGCCTTCATGATGCCGCTGACCTTCTCGGTCTGGCAGGCGCTGCTCAACAACTTCGCCATAGAGGCGGCGGACTTCACCGGCAAGGAGATCGGCATGCTGCAGAGCCTGCGGGAGGTGCCCGGCTTCCTGGCCTTCACCGCCGTGTTCCTGCTGGGCTTTGTACGCGAACAGCGCTTCGCGCTCTTTTCCCTGGCGCTGCTGGCCCTGGGCGTGGGCCTGACCGGCGAGTTCCCCACCGTGCTTGGCCTCTACCTCACCACAGTGCTGATGTCGGTAGGCTTCCACTACTTCGAGACCGTCAACCAGTCACTGACCCTGCAGTGGCTGCCCAAGGAAGAAAGCGCCCACTTCATGGGCAAGGCCCTGGCGGTGAAGGCGGCGGCAGCGCTGCTGGCCTACGGCGGCATCTGGCTGCTGATGGGCCAGCTGGGCCTCAATTACCGGCAGCTGTACTGGCTGGCGGCGGCCATCGGCCTGGGGATGGTGCTGTACATGAGCCTGCGCTTTCCCCTCTTTCCCCAGCCGGTGGCGCAGAACAAGGGCATGGTGCTCAGGAAGCGCTACTGGCTCTATTACGCCCTGACCTTCCTGTCCGGGGCCAGGCGGCAGATCTTCATGGTCTTCGCCGGCTTCATGATGGTGGAGAAATTCGGCTACTCGGTGGCCGACATCAGCCTGCTGTACTTGGTCAACCACGTCTTCAACCTGCTGCTTGCGGCCCGCATCGGCAAGCTGATCGGCCGCATCGGCGAACGCCGGGCCCTGACCATAGAGTACATCGGGCTGATCGGGGTCTTCGCCGGCTACGCCCTGGTGGAGGACGGCCGCCTGGCCGCCGGCCTCTATGTGGTAGACCACCTGTTCTTCGCCATGGCCATCGCCATCAAGACCTATTTCCAGAAAATAGGCGACCAGGCCGACATGGCCGGCACCGCCGGGGTCAGCTTCACCATCAACCACATCGCCGCCGTGGTGATCCCGGCCCTGCTGGGCCTGGTCTGGCTCAGCGATCCGTCCCTGGTGTTCTACGTCGGCTGCGGCTTCGCCTGCTGTTCGCTGCTGCTGGCCCGGCTGGTGCCGGCCGCGCCGGCGCCGGGCCAGGAGGTGGCCCTGCCCCTGTTGAAAGAAAAGGAAGCAACCTGATGAAGTACGCCTTGCTGCTGGCGCTGGTCAGCGCCCCCCTCTTGGCCCATGACATCGAGCTTGGCCAGCCCCTGCCCGCCGTCACCGTCACCGACGGCGGCGCCCTGGTGCTGGAGGGCGACAAGCTCAGCACCCGCCCCTTCCAGAGCAGCGAGCTCACCGGCAAGGTGCGGCTGCTGCAGCACTTCGCCGGCCGCGCCAGCGCCAAGGCCATCAACGAGCCGATGATCGACGCCATCAAGGCCGCCGCCCTGCCCGCCGAGCATTACCAGACGGTGACGGTGATCAACGTCGACGACGCCCTCTGGGGCACCAGTGGCATGGTCCGCGGCAAGGCCGAGGATTCCAAGCAGGAATTCCCCCACAGCGAGATCGTGCTGGACGAGGAAGGGGTGGTGAAGGCCGGCTGGGCGCTGGCGCCCAAGAGCTCCGCCATACTGGTGCTGGACGCCGCCGGCAAGGTTCGCTTCGTCAAGGACGGCCAGCTCAGCGACCAGGAAGTGACCCAGGTGCTGGCGCTGCTCGGCCAGCTCATCAACGAAAAACGCCAGGGCTGAGCCTGGCGTTTGCTGTCGTGACGTCGGGTTACCAGCGGCGCACCCGGCCGGTATCCAGGTGGATGAAGTTGTCGCCGGGATAGTAGCCGACGCCGCCGGCCTTCATGGCCAGGGCCGCCTTGTGCACCTTGGCCAGGTTCATGCCCGGCAGGCGGACGTCGATGGCCCGGCCCAGGGTATGGAAGGAGCGGGTCGCCACGTTGCGGCCCGCTTTTTTCATGGCGGCGTTGGCGGCCGGCGAGCGGTAACCTGAAATGATCTGGATCTCGCCCTGGTAGCCCAGGGTCTGGGTCAGCTGGCTGAGCTGATCGAACAGGCCCTTGTCCATGTTGGTCACCTCGCCGCTGCGATGGCACTTGAGCACCTGGTTGAAGCCGTCCAGCACCTCCTGCTGGTAGGCGCCGGCCTGCCAATAGGTGCCGCTGGCACGCTCGCCGGTGTGCAGGTTAAGGAAGCTCAGGGCGCGCTGGTGGCCGGTGCTGGCCAGGGCCTTGCCGGGCAGGGCGCCGGCCACGGCCAGGGTGCCAAGGCCGGCCAGGAAACGGCGGCGGGTGAGTTGAATGGACTGCATATCACCTCCAACAGCTGGGTGAATCGATCAATATTTAACCAGAAGTCCAGCACCTTACCTAAGCTGGCTCGCAAGATCAATCACCGGCCTGGGCAAAGTGTGAACCGTCCCAGCCGTAGAGATCGTCCCTGAGTTGCAGCCGGCCGGCCTGGTCGACCCAGGCGGTCCAGTACACCAGGGCCACCGGCAGCGGCCGGGCCAGCGCCAGGGTCAGGTGCTCGCCGGTGCTGAGCAGCTCCCGCCACTGGGGCCGGTCCGCCAGCAGCTGCTCGGCCAGGGTGAAGGCGGCCTCGACCCGGATGCAGCCGGAGCTGAAGGCGCGCCTGTCCTTCTTGAAGAGCCCGGCCTGATTGGTGTGGTGCAGGTAGATGGCCTGATCGTTGGGCATCACGAACTTGAGCAGGCCCAGGGCATTATGGCGGCCCGGCCGCTGCCTGAGCCGCCAGTGGGGGGGCCAGGGCGAGGGCAGCTCGTCGGGCATGGGCAGCACCTGGGTCTGGCGGCCATAGCCGGTGACGATGTCGATGTACTGGCGCTTGAGGATGCCCGGATCCTGGCGCAGCTTCCAGAGGTAATCCTTGCGGAAGATGCTGTAGGGCACGTTCCAGGGCGGGTTGAGTTCGATGCCGGTGATGGCGGTGCTCAGCAGCGGGCTGGGCCGGGATGGCCGCCCCACTATGATGCGGGAGCTGAGCCTGAGCTTGTCCTCTTGCCACCACTCGAGCTCGAAGGCCGGCACATTGACCACCAGCTGCTCGGCTTGGGGCCGGAAGGCGGCCATGCGCGCCAGGCTGGCATCCACCTGCCTGAGCCTGACCCAGGGCGGGGTGTTGAGGGCGCGGCGGGTCCTGGGGCCGACCACGCCATCGTCGTCCAGGCCGTGGCGGCGTTGGAAGGCGCGCACCGCCTCTTCCAGCGGCAGGTCGAATTGACCGGGCTCCGGACCGATGCTTTCCAGGTCGCCGGTCTTGAGCAGCATCCGCCCGAGCAGGGCCACCTCGTCACCCCTTACCCCGGCCTTGAGGGTCCGCTCCGGCAGCACCGGCCAGGGGCCGTCCTCGGCCAGCAGCGCCAGCTTCTCCCTGGCCAGGGCCAGCTCGGTTTGGCGCAGCTCCAGCCAGTCGGCAGCCACGGCGCCGCTCAGCAAAGCCAGAAACACGCAAAACCACTTCATGGTGCCCCGTCCCTTGTCGCCAAGACTCTCAGTTCGGACCCGGATTGGGCATTCGTCCTTTCAATTATGGGCAGGGGCCTAGGGACAGTTAGATCGATTTGCTATAGCCTTGGGGCACAACAAGGAGAGGGACAGGCCATGGCGCCGCCAGAGAAGAAAGAAAACCCGGTAGAGCGCATGGGCTGCACCCTGAGGGACAGGCTGCGCCATCTGTGCAACAGCCAGGGCCTGGACGGGGCCCTCAGCAGCAAGGAAGACAACGACATCCTGGCCAGGGCCAGGCGCCGCGCCGTGCTGCAGATCCAGCGCCGGCAGGAGAACCTGGAAGCCATACTGCGCCGGGCCCTGATCAACAGCGACGACCAGACCCTGTGCGAGGTACCCGACAGCGACTGGTTCCACCATTTTTCCCGCCAGGCCGAGAACACCGCCAACCCCAAGCTGCAGGAGCTGTGGGCCCATATCCTGGTGCGTGAAATGCAGTACCCAGGCAGCTTCTCAAGGCGCAGCCTGGAAACCCTGGAGCGGCTCAGCCTCAAGGAGACCCAGATCTTCGCCAAGGCGGTGTCGGTGGCCGCCGAGGTCAAGGGCGAAAGGCGTATCCTCTTCGGCCTGCACCGCCGCCACAGCTGGACCATCGGCAACCAGACCAGGGTACTGAGCTTGGGGATGTTCGGCCTGCCCTACTCGGCCCTGGCCACCCTGATGGAGGCCGGGCTGCTCCATGCCAGCGAGCTGGTGTCCTCGGATCTCAAGCTGGCGCCCATGCCGTTTCGCTTCGGTGACCACGAGGGCCAGCTCCAGGCCAGGCGCAAGGGCGTGCACCTCAACTACTACCGCTTCACCCCCATAGGCGACGAGCTGGCCAGGCTGATGTACAGCAGCCACCACCAGGGCTACGAGCTGGAGCTGTTCAAGCTGCTCGGCAGCGAGGTCAGCTGCAGCTGACCATGAAGCCCGGGTTGCGCAGGGCCTCCCTGTGGTAGCGGAGGGGGCTGCCGTCCAGGCAGCTCACCCGGGCGCCGGCGGCCTCGGCCACCGCCTGGCCGGCGGCGGTGTCCCACATCATGGTGGGGTTGAACCTGGGGTAGTACTGGGCCTTGCCCTCGGCCACCAGGCAAAACTTCAGCGAGCTGCCCACCGACACCATTTCGTGCTCACCCAGCTCTGCCAGCCAGTCGGCCAGCTCCGGGGCCGGGTGGGAGCGGCTGCCCACCACCACGGGCGGCTCGACCTTGCGGCAATGGATGGCCCGGCGAACACCCTTGTCCACCCGCCAAGCGCCCTGCCCTTGCTCCCCCACATAGAGGCGGTCGTGCACAGGCGCATAGACCAGGCCCAGCACCGGGACGCCGTCCTCGATCAGCGCCAGGTTGACGGTGAAGTCGTCCCTTCCTGCAAGGAATTCCTTGGTGCCGTCCAGGGGATCGAGCAGCCAGAAACGCCGCCAACGCCGCCGCTCCTGCCAGCCATGGTGTCTGCCTTCTTCGGAGAGGATCGGTAGCGCCGGGCTCAGGGCGCTGAGCCCGGCCACCAGCACATCGTGGCTGGCCCTGTCGGCGGCGGACAGCGGCGAGCCGTCGGCCTTGTGCGCCACCTCGAGCTGCTGTCGGTAATGGGCCAGGGTCGCCTTGCCGGCCTCGATGACCAGGGCCTCCAGTTCAGGCCGCATCCAGGAATCCTTTTTCAATCAGGTAACTCAGCACAGTGTCCACCAGCTCATGGACACCGGCAAGCTCGGTGTCCAGCACCAGCTCCGGGTTTTGCGGCGGCTCGTAGCCGGAGTCCAGGCCGGTCATCTTCTGTACCTGGCCGGCCTGGGCCCGGGCGTAGAGGCCCTTGGGGTCGCGCCGGATGCAGGTCTGGATGTCCGCCTTGACATGGACCTCGATGAAGCGCCCCGGCGGCAGCAGGGCCCGCACCCTGTCCCGGTCGGCCTGGAAGGGGGAGACGAAGGCGGTCAGCACAAAGAGGCCGGCGTCCAGCATCAGCCTGGCCAGCTCGCCGACCCGGCGGATGTTCTCCTGGCGGTCGGCATCACTGAAGCCCAGATCGGCGCAGAGGCCGTGGCGGACATTGTCGCCGTCCAGCAGGTAACTGTGCCGGCCGAGCCGGTGCAGGGCCTGATCCAGGGCGTTGGCCAGGGTAGACTTGCCGGCGCCGGAAAGGCCGGTGAACCAGATCACCACAGGCCGCTGGCCCAGGCTGGCGGCGCGCTGGTCGTGGCCGACGCTGTGGTCGTGCCAGGTCAGGTTGTTGGTCATGGTCATCTCAACGGGAAATAGAGGGGAATGGACAGCAGCACCCCGGCGCCGTAGATCAGGCCCAGGGGCAGCCCCAGCATCAGGAAGGGGCGACGGCCCTGGGGCAGCACCGACTGCACCAGCATGTGGGTCTGGTAGCCATAGGGGTTCAGGAAGGCCGCCGAGGCCCCGAACAGCACCACCATGGCGAAGCTGACCGGCTCCACCCCCAGGGCTCTGGCCAGGGTCAGGGCCAACGGCAGCATCAGGGCGGCGGCGGCGTTGTTGGTGACCAGCTCGGTGAGCAGCCAGGTGGTGGCGTAGAGGCCCAGGAAGCTCACCCAGACCCCCTGCTCGCCCAAGGGCGCCAGCAGGGACTCAGCCAGCCAGGCGGCCAGGCCGCTGGCCTCCATGGCCCCGGCCAGGCCCAGGGCCGAGCCGATCACCACCACCAGCCGCCAGGGGAAGCGGGCCAGGAACTGGGCCGGGCTGGTCAGGTTCAGCACCATGGCCAGGATCAGAAAGATCAGCATGGCCTGGATCAGATCCAGCACGCCAAGGGCCACCAGCCCCAGCGCCAGGGCAAAGAGCGGCAGCGGCAACCAGGCCTTGTAGCCGCTCAAGGGGCTGTTCAGCTCCAGGCGGGGACTGCCCGCCGGCAGGCCCTGGTGGGGCAGCCAGCGGCTGGCCACCGACAGGTACAGCAGGCACAGGGCCACCACCGGCAGGGCCAGGAAGAAGAAGTCGAACAGGCCCAGGGGCGGCAGGCCCGCCGCCACCAGGAAGGAATTCACCACCAGGTTGGTGGAGGTGCCCACCAGGGTCAGGGTGCCACCCAGCAGGGCCGCGTAGGACAGCGGCAGCAGCAGGCGCCTGGCCTGGGGATGGCGCTCCAGCATGGGCAGCAGCGCCGCCACCACGGCGGTGTTGTTCATCACCGAGGACAGCAGCGCCGTCACCAGCCCCAGGCGGCCGGCGCCCTTGCCCAGGCTTTCGGCCAGCTGCCGCAGCCAGGGGGTTCGTTCCAGCACCTTGGTGGCCATCAGCAGCAGCGCCAGGGACACCAGCGCCGGGTTGATGAAGCCGCCCAGCAAGGTATCCAGGGGCAGGCCCGTACCCAGGTAAACCCCGGCCAGGGCGGCGGCGAACAGCTGCTCGGCGGGCAGGCGCCCCCAGAGCAGGCCCGCCACCAGCAGCACCAGGATCCCGGCCACTATCACCACCGGCTGACGTCCAGGGCCTGCCAGTGGGGATAGTGGCGGCGGATGTAGGCGTTGAGCTCCTTCTCCGCGTCGCTGACCTGGGGGCGAGCCTGGCCGGCTTCGACCGGCGCCTCGGCCAGGAAGGCGGCCACCGTCTGCTGGCTGTCGGGGTCCACCAGCACCAGGCTGCCGGTGTGGCGGCTCTGCTCGTAAGCGTCCAGGGCCTGGGCCTCCTCCAGCTGCAGGGTCACCCTGGCGATGGCGTTGGTGGTCAGCTCCACCTGGTCGCTGACGCTGAGGTCCTCCACGTCCAGCTGGCCGTCCAGGCCGGCGATCCGGCCCCAGTTCCAGCGGCTGGGCGCCTTGACCCGATAGCGCTTGCCGGGGCTGTGGGGCTGATCGTCCAGCCACACCAGCCAGCCCTGCCAGCTGTTGCCGACCCGGGGCTTATCGACGCTAAGCCAGTCGCCGCGGCTGATGTCCAGCTCCCGGTCCAGCTGCACCGAGACGGCGTCACCGGCCTGGATCCGGTCGGCTTCGGTGCCGCTCTTCCACAGTCCCTTGACCAGGGCCTGCTGGCCGCTGGGCCAGTGATGGAGGCTGTCGCCCAGCTTCAGCTCGCCGGCGAACAATGTGCCGGCCAGGGCCCGCAGGTCCTGGTGGGGGCGGATCACCATCTGCACCGGCAGGCGGGCGGGCAGTTCCTGGGGCTGGTCGACCTGGGCCTGCTGCAACACCTGCAGCAGGGTCGGGCCCTGGTACCAGGGGGTGTTGGCGGACGGCTCGGCCAGGTTGTCGCCCTTGAGGGCGGACACCGGCAGCACCTGGATCTGGGCGCCTGGCATGGCCTCGGCCAGGGCCAGGTATTGTTCGCGTGTGGCCTCGAAGGCGGCCCGGTCGTAGTCCAGGGCGTCCATCTTGTTCACCGCCACCACCAGCTGGCGCACCCCCAGCAGGTGGCAGAGGAAGCTGTGCCGGCGGGTCTGGCGGGTGATGCCCTTGCGGGCGTCCACCAGGATGATGGCCAGGGAGCAGTGGGAGGCACCGGTGACCATGTTGCGGGTGTACTGCTCGTGGCCCGGGGTGTCGGCGATGATGAGGTTGCGGCCGCCGGCCCGGGCGTAGCGCCAGGCCACGTCTATGGTGATGCCCTGGCTGCGCTCGGCCTCCAGGCCGTCGAGCAGGTTGGCAAAGGGCAGCTCGCCGTTCTCATCCGGCTCGCCCAGGGCCGCCAGCTGATCGGCGTAGAGCTGGCCGGTCTCGTACAGGAAGCGGCCGATGAGGGTGGACTTGCCGTCGTCGACGGAGCCGCAGGTCAGCAGTTTCAAGGCTTGCATCAGAAGTACCCCTGGCGTTTCTTGCGTTCCATGGCGGCGGCCTGATCCTTGTCGATCAGCCGGCCGGATCGTTCACTGGCGCCCAGGTGGCCCAGCTCCTCCAGCACCGCCTCCAGGCTGTCGGCCTCGGACTCGATGGCGGCGGTGAGGGGGTAGCAGCCCAGGGTGCGAAAACGCACCTTGCGCCGTTCTATGACCTCGCCGGGCCTCAGCTCAAAGCGCTCGTCGTCGACCATAAACAGCTGGCCGTCGCGGCGCACCACGGGCCGCTCGGCGGCGAAATAGAGCGGCACCAGCTCGATGTTCTCGGCCTGGATGTAGGCCCAGATGTCCTGCTCGGTGAAGTTGGAGAGCGGGAACACCCGCATGCTCTCGTCGGCGGCCAGGGCGCTGTTGACGTGGGACCACAGCTCCGGGCGCTGGCGCCTGGGCTCCCAGCGCTGGTGGGCGTCACGGTGGGAGAACACCCGCTCCTTGGCCCGGGAGGCCTCCTCGTCGCGGCGGGCGCCACCGAAGGCGGCGTCGTACCGGCCCCTGGCCAGCTCGCCCTTGAGGGCCTCGGTCTTCATCACGTCCGTATAGCGGCTGCCGTGCTCGAAGGGACTGAGCCGGTCCGGGTGCTGGACCACCTTCAGCTCCAGGCCGAACTTCCTGGCCTGGGCGTCGCGAAAGGCGTACATGGCCTGGAACTTCCAGCCGGTGTCGATGTGCAGCACCGGGAAGGGCACGGGGCCCGGCAGGAAGGCCTTGCGCACCAGATGCAGCAGCACGCTGGAATCCTTGCCGATGGAATAGAGCATCACCGGCCGCTCGAACTCGGCGGCAGTCTCGCGGATGATGTGGATGGCCTGGGCTTCCAGGGCCTGGAGATGGGGGCTCAGGGTCATGATGCCTCCTGGTAAAGGGTCACGGTTTCGCCAATGATCAGCAGCGCCGGGGACTGCACCTGGTGCCGGGCCAGGGTGTCGGCCAGCTCGCCCAAGCAGGTCTTCAGGCGCCGCTCCTCGGGGCGGGTGCCGTTCTCGACGATCAGCACAGGGGTGGCCGGGGCCAGGCCGCCGGCCATCAGCTCGGCGGCGATATGGCTGCTCTGGGTCAGGCCCATGTACACGGCCAGGGTGCCCTGGTCCCGGGCCAGCTGGCGCCAGTCGGGCTCCTGGCCACCCGGCTGGCAGTGGCCGGTGACCAACGTCATCTGGTTGGACAGGCCACGGTGGGTCAGGGGCACCTGGGCCCGGGCCGAGCAGGCCGCCGCCGCGGTGATGCCGGGCACCACCTCCACGGGGATACCGGCGGCGCGGGCCGCCAGCACTTCCTCGCCGCCGCGGCCGAACACGAAGGGATCGCCGCCCTTGAGGCGCACCACCTTGCGGCCCTGGCCCGTTTCGCGGACCAGGATGGCCTCGATCTCGGCCTGGGGCACCGAATGGAAGCCCTTCTCCTTGCCCACCGGGATCAGCTCGGCATCCTTGCGGGCCAGGGCCAGCACGGCATCGGTGACCAGGCGGTCATGGACGATGACATCCGCCTCCTGCAGGCTCTGCAGGGCGCGCAGGGTGAGCAAGGAAGGATCGCCCGGGCCGGCGCCCACCAGGCGCAGCCAGCCGGACTCGCTCCGGCCTTTTTCCAGCCGTTCGTCAAGCAGGCGCTCGGCGCCCTGTTGGTCGCCCCGGGCCAGGAAGGTACCGATGTCGGAATCCAGCAGCGCCTCCCAGAAGCGGCGGCGGTCGCTGAAAGTGGCGAAGCGCTCGGCCACCCGGTCGCGAAAGCGCCCCATCAGCGCCGCCAGGCTCCCCAGCCACTGGGGCAGCTCGGCCTCCAGCTTCTCGCGCAGGCGCCTGGCCAGCACAGGGGCGGTGCCGTTGGAGGAGATGGCAATGGTGACGGGGCTGCGGTCCACCACCGCCGGCACTATGGCCTCGCACAGCTGGCGCTGGTCCACCACGTTCACCCACACCCGCCTGGCCCGGGCTTCGCGGGCCACGGCGGCATTGAGCTCGGCATCGTCGGTGGCGGCCACCGCCAGCCAGACGTCGTCCAGTTGGGCCGGCTCGAAGGCGCTGGCGATGGCTTCGACCGGCAACCGCCGGAGCTCATCGCTCAGCTCCCTGGCCACCACCCGCACCCGGGCGCCGGCCTTGAGCAGGGCCTGGGCCTTGCGGTGGGCGACGGCGCCGCCGCCCACCAGCAGCACGGCCTTGTCCTTGAGGTTCAGGAACAGCGGAAAGTCATGCATGGCGTGTTACTCGTGCAGGCCGCATTCGCGCTTGAGGCCGCCGAAGCGGGTCTCCTCTTCGCTCATGCCGGCGGAAAGGGGCACGGTGGAGTGCCAGTCGCCCACGGACACATAGCCCTGCTCCCAGAGCGGGTGGTAAGGCAGTGCGTTGTCGGTGAGGTAACGGTGCACGTCCCTGTTGTGCCAGTCGATGAGCGGGTAGACCTTGGTGCGGCCGCCCTGCTCTTCCAGCACGCCACGCTCGGCGCGACTGCCGGATTGCTGGCGGCGCAGGCCGGCGAACCAGGTGCGGATCCCCAGCTCGTTGAGTGCCCGCTGCATGGGCTCGACCTTGTTCTCTTCGTTGTAGGCGCTGATGCCGTCCAGGCCCTGCTGCCAGCGCTGGCCGTGGCGGGCCTCCTGCCAGGGGCCGGACAGCAGCGGCCGGTACACCCTGAGGTTCAGCTCCAGGCGCTCGGACAGCGCGTCCACGAAGCGGTAGGTCTCGGGGAAGTGGTAGCCGGTGTCCACGAAGATCACCGGGATCCCAGGCGCCTCCTGGCTGACCAGGTGCAGCATCACCGCCGACTGGATACCGAAGCTGGAACTCAGTGCAAAGGGGCCCGGCAGGTTGTCCAGGGCCCAGCGCACCCGAGCGCGGGCGTCCAGGCCTTCCAGCAGCTGGTTGTGCTCAGCCGTGAAAGTCATCTTTGGCACTCCTGACTTCCTTGACGATGCCGACGCGGACCAGGAAGTCGCCGAAGCGCTCGTCCTGCTCGCGCTCGGCCTGGTAGCGAGCCAGCAGGGGCCTGAGCTCGGCCAGGATCTCGCCCTCGGTGAGGTTCTCCCGGTACAGCTTGTTCAGGCGCAGGCCGCGGCCGTCGGCACCCAGGTAGAGGTTGTAGCGACCGGGGGCCTTGCCCACCAGGCCTACCTCGGCCAGGAAGGGCCGGGCACAGCCGTTGGGGCAGCCGGTGATGCGGGTGACGATGTCCTGGTCGCCCAGGCCGGTTTGCTCCAGCAGTTCCTGGACCCTGGCCACGAAATCCTGCAGGTAGCGCTCCGCCTCGGCCATGGCCAGGCCGCAGGTGGGCAGGGCCACGCAGGCCATGGCGTTCTCGCGCAGGCGGCTGGTGGCCAGGCGCAGGCCGTACTGGTCCACCAGGGCGTCGATGCGGTCCTGCTGGCCCGCCGGCACGCCGGCGATGATCAGGTTCTGGTTGGCGGTCATGCGGAAGTCGCCCTGGTGCACCTGGGCGATGGCGCGCAGGCCGGTCAGCCACTGCTGTTCGCCCTTGTCGATGAGGCGGCCCTGGGGCACGAACAGGGTCAGGTGGCGGCGGCCGTCGATGCCGTCCACCCAGCCGAAGCGATCGCCCTGCTGGGTGAACACCACCGGCACCTCGGGCAGGAAGGTGACGCCGCTGCGCTGCTCCACCTCGGCCTTGAAGGCCGCGACCCCCATCCTGTCCAGGGTGTACTTGAGGCGGGCGTGCTTGCGGCTGTCGCGGTCGCCGTGGTCACGCTGGGTGGTGAGCACCGCCTCGGCCACCGCATTCATGGCCTCGGGGCCGATGAAGCCCAGGCAGCTCGCCACCCTGGGGTAGGTGCTGACGTCGCCGTGGGTGCTGCCCATGCCGCCGCCCACCAGTACGTTGTAGCCGCGCAGCTTGCCGTTCTCGGCGATGGCCACGAAGCCCAGATCGTTGGCGTAGACGTCCACGTCGTTGTGGGGCGGTATGGCCACGGCGGTCTTGAACTTGCGGGGCAGGTAGCTATCGCCGTAGACGGGCTCTTCGGAGTGGGCCACCTTCTCCTCGTCCAGCCAGATCTCGTGGTAGGCACGGGTGTTGGGCAGCAGGTGCTCGGACAAGGCCACGGTCTGGCGGTAGACCTGGGCGTGGAGGCCGGAGTCCACCGGGTTGGTGTTGCACAGCACGTTGCGGTTGACGTCGCCGCAGGCGGCGATGGAGTCCAGCAGCGCCTGGTGCAGGCCCTGGATCAGCGGCTTCAGGCTCTCCTTGAGGATGCCGTGGTACTGGAAGGTCTGGCGGGTGGTCAGGCGCACGCTGCCGCCGGACAGCTCCCGGCCCAGCCGGTCGATGATCAGCCACTGCTCCGGGGTGACCACGCCGCCGGGCACCCGGGCGCGCAGCATGAAGCTGTACAGGGGCTCGAGCTTGCGCTTGGCGCGCTCGGCGCGGATGTCGCGGTCGTCCTGCTGGTAGAAGCCGTGGAACTTGGACAGCTGGGTGTCGTCGTCACGCAGGGCGCCGGTGTGGGCGTCGGCCAGGCTCTCTGCCAGGGTGCCGCGCAGGTGGCGGCTGTTCCGCTTGATTTGTTCGTTGGGTGAAGCCATCAGTACACATCCCTCAGGTAGCGGCCCTGGGCGCGCAGTTCGTTCAGATAGGTCTCGCCATCGGTCTTGCCGTGGGTCTCGATGAGTTCGGCCAGGGCCTGGTGCACGTCCCTGGCCATGGGCTCGGCGCTGCCGCACACATAGAGGTGGGCACCGCGTTCCAGCCATTGCCAAACCGCCTCCCCTTCCTCGCGCAGGCGCTGCTGCACGTAGATCTTCTGCTGCTGGTCGCGGCTGAAGGCCAGGCTCAGGCGGGTCAGCCGGCCCTCGGCCAGCCAGCGTTGCCACTCGGTCTGGTAGAGGAAATCGCCGCGCAGGTGGCGGCTGCCGAACAGCAGCCAGTTATCGCCGGAGGCGCCTGTGGCTTCCCGTTCCTGCATAAAGGCGCGGAAAGGCGCCACGCCGGTGCCGGGACCGATCATGATCACCGGCACCTCGTCGGCCGGCAGCCGGAATCTGTTGTTGGCCTGGACATAGACCCGCACGGTGTCGCCCTCGCCCAGGCGGCTGATAAAGCCGGAGGCGGCGCCGAAACGCTGGTTGCCGTCGGCGTCGAAGGCCACCAGGGCCACGGTCAGGTGTACCTCTTCCCCCACCTCGGATTGGGCCGAAGCGATGGAATAGAGGCGCGGCGCCAGCGGCTTCAGGGCGTCGATCAGCTGCTGGCCGGTGATGGACTCGGCGCGGCTGCGGATCCGCTCCGGCAGCTGGCCCTGGCCTTCGCTGAGGCCCAGCTCGGCCACCACCTGGGGGTGCAGCTCGGTGAGCTCGTGGCCCTTGAGGGCGTCGAACAGGCGCAGGCTCTGGCCGTCCAGCTGCACCTGCTCGTCGCCATTGAGGCGGGTGGCGTCCAGCACCGCCTGGACAAGTTCGTCGCTGTGCTCGGGCCAGACGCCCAGGGCATCGCCGGGCTGGTATTCAAGGCCGGGGACATCCAGCTCCAGGTGGTAGACCTCGTGGCCGGCGTCCAGGGTCAGGGGATGGATGGCCAGCACCTCGGCCGTCAGGGGATTGGCGCGGGTCGGCTGGGCCACCGCCTCGGCGATGGCGCCGGCCACAACGGTCTGCTCGGGCGCGCTGGCGGCCAGGGAGGCCAGCAGTTGTTGCTGCCACTGGCTGGCGGCAGGGACGAATTCCACGTCCGCGTCCACCCTGGCCAGCAGACGTTCGGCGCCGGCCGCTTCCAGACGCTGGTCGAAATCCTTGCCGGTCTGGCAGAACAGCGGGTAGGAGCTGTCGCCCAGGGCAAAGACCGCAAAGCGCACCTGGCTCAGATCCGGGGCCCGCTTGGAGCCCAGCAGCTCGTGCAGCGCCAGGGCGTCGTCCGGGGCCTCGCCGTCGCCATGGGTGGACACCACCACCGCCAGATCCCGGGCTTCGGCCAGCTTCCTGGCCTTGAAGCCGGCCATGGAGGCCAGGGTCACGGTCAGCCCGGCGGCCTCGGCGGCCGCCGCCAGCTGCCTGGCCACCGCTTCGGCATTGCCGGTCTGGGAGCCGTACAGCACCAGCAGCGGGCGGGCGGGCGCCGCCGTCGGCAAGGCCGCGGCCGGGGCGCCCTGGCCTTCGGCCAGGCCGGCCAGGTAGCCGCTGAGCCAGGTCAGCTGGGACGGGCTCAGCGCTTTCAGCTTGGGATTGAGCTCGGCCAACAGCGGCTGAGGCGGTAATGAGGTCGCTTGGGTCATGGTGGTCCATCCGGTGTCGGGATGGGACAAGCCTAGCCAGCACTCCAAAAGCCTCAAAAGAATAAAAAAAGATTATCTATGCTCTAAAAGAATAAAAATGACCGTTGCACTGTCCCCTGAACTGGCCCTACAATCCCGGACATTTAGACGGCCAAACGGCCATGAGGGAAGCTTCAATGAGCCTGGACACCTACCTGCGAAACGCCGAGCTGGCCCTGTCAGCCGAAGGCCGGGATCAGGCCCTGACCCTGGTCCACCGGCTCGATGGCCTGCGGCCTCAGCCCCAGCAGCGGGATCTGTATTGCTATGCGGTCCCGGAGCTGGGCGAAGGCGGCGCCTGCTCCCTGTTTGGCGCCCTGGCCGACGAGCCCTACGATCTGGGCCCCATCCTGGGCGGCCGCAACACGGCCAACGACGCCCTGCTGAGCCTGCTGGATCAGGCCGTGGACCAGGTGGTGGCCGCCAGCGGCCTGGAATGGCTGGGGATCTACCAGGCCAGGCACAATGTCCAGGGCGAGCCGGTGCTGGTAAAACTGGCCTACCGGGGTGCCCCCAGCCGGGCCGAATTCCCCCTCAATGCCGACTTCGCCAGGCTCTCCAACAACTGCAGCGTCGGCCTGACCGGCAAGGGCCGGCTGATCCAGAGCGTGGCCCGCTACCTGGCCCAGGGCGGCGAGTACTACAGCTGCGATCCCAAGGTGCAGGCGGAGCTGTGTATTCCGCTGTTTGACGAGGACGGCGCCGTGCTGGGCATACTGGATGCCGAGGCCTTCGCCGAAGACGCCTTCGACGAGGAGCGCCTGGGATTGTGCATCGGCCTGGCCCTCTGGGCCCAGCGGCTGCTGGCCAGGCACTGAGGCCAAGACGACAAAAGCCCGCCAAATGGCGGGCTTTTTGTCGTCAACGATTCATGAGCCTACATGGACGGAGCATTGACTCCCTTCATCATTGCATCTGAACAGCACCTTGCTGAGGTCGGTGGCGGCCTCGGCGTCTTTTTTACCTACAACCTCCACTCCCAGCAGCGCCATATGCTTGATGAACTGCTCCAGCTGCACCCTGTCAACAAAGCTGAAAATGCCGTTGGCATAGTCCGACGTCCTGGCGCTGACGGGATTATTGACAGGGTCCCGGCGGCTTCCCTCTACCACGGAAAAGTCGAGGTTGCCATGACCGAACGGCTGGAACTCCAGCACCAGCTGGGAATGATCTGCCAGCCTCACCGTTATCCTTGCCGCCCAGGGTGGGAAATGCAGATCTGAGCCAAGCAAATCGGCCTCCATCACCAGTTTGGCTAGGCTGGCATTGATCCTGGCCAGCCTGTCTTTGGCCGGGCTCTGGGTCTGAAGATAGTGGATCAGGCCATTTATCTGGTAACCCGGCCACGTCTCATAGACGGTAGCCGGCACCGGGCGCTTCACGCCGTTCATGACATAGGTTTCAGTCCGGGCCAACTGGACGATCTTCTCTCCCTCGACGAGGGCTTTCCTGAGATCGGCAAAAGCCTCGCTCATCGTCGTGGACGTTGCCTCATGCTTGGAAGTAAGCAGATACTCCCCCGTTTCGGGCTGCCAGCTCTTGGACACCCTGTAGGTTTCGATATGGTCCTGGGTCAGATCAAAGACGGTCACATCGGCCCCGGGCTCCTTGATGAATTCGCCCACAAAGCGCTTCGCCTTTTCAGAAAGGGAAGGACAGTTTTCACACTGCAGGATAATGGAAGGGGTGGCGCCGGCTTGGGCGGTCGCCAGGACAAGCAGTGCAAGCATCCATTTCAATTTCATCTTGCTTCCTTTTAGATCACCTTGTCTCCCCGATTTCAGGGGATGGCTATCATAACCAAAAGGTTTCGACATTACATTCCGGCAACAAAAAGCCCGCCAAATGGCGGGCTTTTTTCATGCTGCGGCAACGAATTAGAAGTGCATCACCAGGTTGAGGAAGGCGCCGTCGAGCTGGATGTCGGACTCGAAGTCACCCACGTCGTCCTCGTCCAGTTCCAGCTCCAGGCTGCGGTAACCCAGCTCCAGGCCCAGGTCGATGGCCACCAGATCGAATTCATAGCCCAGGGCCACCTTGTAATCGATCAGGCTGTTGCCGCTGTAGCTGATGCCGTTGGCCTGGCCGCCGATATACAGGCCGGTCAGGGGCAGATCGAAACGGACGGCGGCGTACAGCATGGGGATCCAGCCGTCGATGTCCTCGCGGCCGCTGTCGAACTCGCTGTCGATGGCCAGATCGCCATCCAGGTTACGGGCGGTGATACCCAGATCCAGGTCGCCGCCCATGTCCCACAGCTCGTAGTAGAGGGTGACGTCGGTCATGGTCAGGTCGAAGCTGGAGCTGACCTGGGTGTCGGCCTGGTAGATGTTGCCGCCGTATTCGAATTCACGGGACACTGTGCCGGTGCCGCTTTCGGAGATGTCGGCGTAGGCCAGGCGCACATTGGGGATGGCCGGCACCGGGTGTTCGAAGTGGATGTAGCCCTGGGTCACGTCGCTGTCCTTCAGGCCCAGCTCGTTGTCGAGCTGCACCTGCTCGGTGGTGACGTCACCGGAGAAATCGCTCTGCCACTGGCCCACGCCAGCGTAGATGCCCAGGGTATCGGCGGCGGCCGGCAGGGCCATGGCGCCCGCCAGGGCGGCAAACAGCAAACCTTTTTTCATTATTGGCTTCTCTTGGTCAGATGGTGTCCGGCCAAGCTTAACGGCGGCCGGGCCCCGGCTCAAGCCAAAGACCAATGGCCAAAGACCGGGCAATTGCCCGGCCTTTGCCTTGCTGGTGAACCCCTTAGCCCCGGGGCAGCAGCTCCTTCAAGTCGATCACGGCGGCATTGGCGCGGGAGACGCCTGCAACAGCGCCAGGCGAACATGAGGTGCCTTTACCCCCTCGACAATAGTTCTTTTAAGTCGATCACGGCGGCATTGGCGCGGGATACGCCGTATCAGCGCCAGGCGAACATGAGGCGCCTTTATCCCCTCGACAATAGTTCTTTTAAGTCGATCACGGCGGCATTGGCGCGGGATACATAGTTCGCCATCACCAGGGAGTGGTTGGCCAGCAGGCCGAAGCCGGAGCCGTTCAGCACCATGGGGCTCCACACCGTCTGCTGGGTTTCCTCCAGCTCACGGATGATCTGGCGCAGGGAGACCAGGGCGTTCTTGTCTTCCAGCACCGGCTGAAAGTCCTGCTCCACCGCCTTCAGCAGGTGCAGCAGCGCCCAGGTGTAGCCGCGGGCCTCGTAGAAGACGTCGTCCAGTTGCCACCAGGAGGTCTTGACGGTCAGCTCGCCGGACTCGACACCGGACTGGCTGGCGGCCGGATCCCCGGCCAGATCGGTGTTGATGCGATCCTGGCCCACGGAGGCGGCCAGGCGCTGGCTGTAGCTGCCCAGGCGCTTCTCGGCCATGCGCAGCACCTCGCGCAGGTTGTCGGCGCGGGCATAGAAGGTGGCGGCATCCTGGCCCTGCCGGCCCAGGCGGGCCCGGTAGGCCTCAAGGCGCTTGATGCCCTTGCGGTACTCGGTCTCGGCCCGGGGCAGCACCCAGGAACGACGGTCGACATTGAAGAAGGGCTGGGCCTCCTTGAGATCCCTGTCCTCGGTGCTCTGGGACTGGGAGCGGGACAGCTCGTTGCGCATCACCAGGCTGATGTCGCGGACCAACTCCAGAGCGCCGAATTCCCAGGCCGGCATGTTGTCCAGGAAGACGCTGGGCGGCAGCACGTCGTTGGACAGGAAGCCGCCCGGCTTGTCCAGCAGGGTCCCGGCGATGTCGATGACGGCGGTGGTGGTGGCCAGGCCGGTCACGTCCGGCAGTTGCTGCTCGGCGCGGACCTGGCTGGTCCTGGCCCTGACGTCGTACAGGTCCGGCTCGCTGGACCAGTACCAGCCCAGCAGGTAACCCAGCAGCAACAGGGCCACTACGCCCCAGGTGATGATTCGTCCGTTCATGCTTTACTCCATTGGCAGGCGGCGGACCGGCAGTTCCAGCGCCTGGTGTTGGCCATTGGCCAGGATCAGGGTCAGGGCCAGGCTGTCGCCTTCCCTCAGGGGGGCCTTCAGGCCCATCAGCATCAGGTGGCTGGTGCCCGGGGCCAGCAGGGTCTCCTGGCCGGGGGCCAGCACCAGCCGGTCAAGGTGCTTCATGGCCAGTTGATCGCCCCGGCGTTCATAGCCGTGCAGCATGATGTGGCCAACGCCCGGGCTCTCGGCGCCCACCAGCACCAATGGCTCATCGCCGGGGTTGTGCAGCCTCATGTAGGCGGCGCTGTTGTGCTGGCCCGGCGGCATGGCACGCACCCAGGCGTCGCTGACCTCCAGCGGCACCGGCGCCACCGATTCCGCCAGCAGTAACAATCCCAATAGCGGCTGTAACACCTTGACCTCCTTGTAATACTGGTACTACCAGTCTAACTTAGCTCAATGCACATGTTTACCGGAAACATCCTATGAGCGCCCACATCACAACACAATGCCTGGACGGCGTGATGATCGTCACCCTGGCCCGCCTCGACAAGAAAAACGCCCTCACCCAGGCCATGTATCGTCAGCTGGCCGAGGCCCTGAAGCAGGCCGAAGCCGACGAGGCGGTGCGGGCGGTGCTGCTCCGGGGCAATGACCAGTGCTTCAGCGCCGGTAACGACCTCCATGACTTCATGAGCCTGCCGGATGTGAGCCGCGACGGCCCCATACTGGCCTTTCTGACCGCTTTGGCCGCCTTCTCCAAGCCCCTGGTGGCAGCGGTGGCGGGTCCGGCCGTGGGCATAGGCACCACGGCGCTGCTGCACTGCGACTTGGTGGTGGCGGACGCGGGCTCCCGTTTCCAGCTGCCCTTCGTGGCCCTGGGCCTGTGTCCCGAGGCCGGCTCCAGCGCCCTGCTGGCCCAACGGGTCGGCCAGGCCAAGGCCAGGCAGTGGCTGCTGACCGGCCAGCCCTTCGACGCCGCCGAGGCGCTGCACCATGGGCTCATCAATGAAGTGGTCGAGGGCGGCGTCTGTGAGCGGGGCCTGGCCCTGGCCCGGCAGCTGGCGGCCTTGCCGGCCGGCGCCATGCAGGCCTCCAAGGCGCTGCTGAACAAATGGAGCCGGGCCGAGATCCAGGCCTGCATCGAGGACGAGGCCGCCGTGTTCGGCCGGCTGCTCCGGGGCGAGGAGTGCCAGGCGGCGGTGAGGGCCTTCTTCAGCCGCGGCTGAGTCAGGCGATGCTGGACGACGGCCTGGGCTTGACCAGTTGCCAGATGATCCAGAACGGCAGCCAGACAGGCAGGGTCAGCACCATCAACAGCAGCATCAGGCCGCCCAATACCAGGGCCATGATGCCGACGGTGCTGGCCACCGCCAGGATCACCGCCACCACGGCTACCACCAGGCCCAAGATGGCCAGCAGGGTCGCTTCCATACCGTCCTCCAGATGCAGCATGTCGTCGTTGATGACCAGGTGCAGATCGCCGGGCCAGTGACCCAGGCCCACGAAGGCGAACCAGGTCAGCAGGGCGGTGACCGCCAGGGCGATCAGTATTTTCTGTCCCATCTGTACTCCTTCTCCACCAGGGGACGCTTGGCCGGCAGCAGCCAGGCCGCCAGCAGGTACAGTACGCCCGTGGTGAAGGGCGAGATCAGCAGCGCCACAAAGGTCGCCAGTCGCACCCAGGCCCTGTCGATGTCCAGCTTCTTGGCCAGGCCAGAGCAGACCCCGAAGAGCATGTTGTCTTCTTTGTCCAAATACCATCCGTCACGCATGTTTACCTCCACTCATCAGGGTGATCAGGCCGCCGCCCAGCACCACGGCCAGGGGCGGCATCAGCCAGTACAACAACAGGGCAGCCGGGCTCAGCATCTTATTTCTCGGCGTCTTGCGCCGGCTCCTGTTCCAGGCTCAGGCTGGCTTCCAGCTCAGCCATCAGCGCCTCGGCTTCCAGTTTCAACTGGCGCTGCACCGATACCTGCAGTTCGTCCAGGGCGGCCGACGTTTGGCTCAACATGGCCTCGGCCAGTTGGGCGGTCATGTCTTCATCGGCGGCCATGGCCGGGGCGGTCATCAAGGCACTTGCCAGTACAACGCTAGTCAGAACTTTCATGGTCAACTCCGTCTGTGTCAGTTCCCAGGGGGCTTGACGGAGTTATTTCAAGGCCTGTGCCAAGATCGAAAAAAGATCACAAAGCACTGATTGCAAAGGATTTTTAGAGGGAGAACAAAAAAGAGACGGGGACTGTAACAGGGAGGGTTTAGCCAATCTCACCAGCAACTTGGCGAGATTGGCCATTTGTAACTCAGCCGGCCTGGACCAGCGCCAGGGCCGCTTCCAGGGTGTGGGGGCCGGCCTCCGGCTTGTGGGCGTTCTCGGACAGGTAGCGGCGCCACTTGCGGCCGCCGGGCATGCCGTTGAACAGGCCGAGGATATGGCGGCTGATGTGGTTGAGGCGGGCGCCCTGGCTCATCTGCCGTTCCACATAGGGCAGCATCTGCCGCACCACCTCAAAGCGGGACACGGGGGCGTGCTCGGCGTCGTAGAGGGCCTGGTCTATCTCCGCCAGCAGGTAGGGGTTCTGGTAGGCCTCGCGCCCCACCATCACCGAATCCACGTGGGCCAGGTGCTGCTGCATCTCGGCCACCGTCTTGATGCCGCCGTTGATGCCGATGTGAAGGTGCGGGAAGTCCTGTTTCAACCGGTAGACCCGCTCGTAGTCCAGGGGCGGAATCTCGCGGTTTTCCTTGGGACTCAGCCCCTGCAGCCAGGCCTTGCGGGCGTGGATGATGAAGGTGTCGCAGCCGCCAGCGCTGACCTTGTCCACGAAATCGCAGAGGAAGTCGTAGCTGTCCAGCTCGTCGATGCCGATGCGGGTCTTGACCGTCACCGGTATGGCCACCGCCTCGCCCATGGCCGCCACCGACTGGGCCACCAGCTCCGGCTCGCCCATCAGGCAGGCGCCGAAGCGGCCGTTCTGGACCCGATCCGAGGGGCAACCGACATTGATATTGACCTCGTCGTAGCCGCGCTCCTCGGCCAGGCGGGCGCAATGGGCCAGCTCGCCGGGGTGGGAGCCGCCCAGCTGCAGGGCCAGGGGATGCTCGGCCTCGTCGAAGGCCAGGTAGTCGGCCTTGCCGTGGATGATGGCGCCCGTGGTGACCATTTCCGTGTACAGCAGGGCGTGGCGGGACAACAGGCGCGCAAAGTAGCGATAGTGCCGGTCGGTCCAGTCCAGCATGGGGGCAACGGAAAAGGTGCGATCCAACATCGATGGCTCCGGGTCAAAAGGGGCGCAAAGTTTACTCAATGCCGCCCAAGCGGGCAAATCCCCTAGAGCGAGTAATGGCTCAAGAGCATATCCATGACGCTTAACGGCGCTAACTTGCCGCCTCGCCAGCTCTCAACCATGCTCATTGGTTACACGCACCGGAAGGAACAAGCTCATGCCTATTTGTCCAGCCTGTGGCGGTTCAGGCATAAAAACCGAGATGCAGGATGGCTTGCCTGTCTCAGGCGGACCTTGCTCATCCTGCGCAGGCTCCGGAAAGGTGGGTATGGATCCCTCTGACTTAGATCCTTATCTGCCAACAGGTGGCAGGAAAGGTGATTTCTTCATTGATGATGACGGGCTTGAGCTTCACGGCACTAAGACAAAGCGCAGACCAAAGAAGGAAGACCTCAGCGCAGAGCAGTACGTTGCCGGGTTCATAGGGCTCGCTGTATGGGCAGGCGTTGCCTATGTGGGCCTGGAGTACACCGCGCTCGCGTGGTACTGGCCTGTGGGTACCGGTCTATTGCTGGCGTTTGGAACAACCCAGCTGCTGCTTGGTCCTCTCTATCGACTGACGCAATGGATTGCCATGATTCTCGGATTTCTGATGCTTGTCGGGATAGGGGTTATTCTCTACAAACTCTTCGCTGGCGCCTGACCAAGAATGGCTATCAAAGCTCCTTCTCTAGCCTCGGGATTAAACTTTTAGCCTGGCTGACCATTTGTTCGTGGGAAGACTTCAACGCACTACAGTAATCCACCAGCTCCCTTCTAGTCGCTGCTCTTTCATGGCCTGATGCGTTCGGCATATTTAGGAAAGAATATTTTTCAAGCAACTGGTTATTAAATCTGAAAGAGTCGAGGTGCCCCCTGGCAACAATGTAAAAACGCACTACGGCTTTGCGAAGTTCTTGGTCTTTCAATCCAGACAGGCCAGCAGCGTTGTTGTCATAGAAGGTGAAATAACCGTCCCCTAGAGGCCAGTAGTCGTCAAGATATTCTCCTTGATGGGTGGCCAGGTGGTAGCCCATCTTTTCTTGGTATATGGCTATCAGCTCTTCAATTTCGCACTTTATGCCAGCTAGCGTCCCTTTCAATTGCTCCCTTTCCTTGCGCCACTGATACAAGGCCTGGAGGAAAAATCCTACCGCGACCCCGAGTAACGCGAAAAAACCAGAGGTAATGGCGCCATACTCGTTTGCTAGCTCAAGAAGGTGATTATTGCTAGCACTGGGAGCGTCTGCTGCAAAAGCGGGGGTAGTTAAAACCAGCACTATCAGTAGCAGTTTTTTCATATGAAGATCCATTTCCAAAATTTAACGACTAAGCCGACCTGGCCAACAGGCGCTCTGGGTCGCCCACATACTCGCCGGTGTCCTCCATACACATCAGGCTGATGCGGTCAGCGCGGAAGGTGCGCAGGGCCCGGCGACTGGTGCAGACCCCTTTCAGGTAGGCGATGCCGTTCTTGGTACTGGCACTGCGGAAAACGACCAGACGCTCTGTCTCGTTGCCAGCCGAGTCGATGTAGTAGAACCGCACCTCATCACCGCTGTGCAGCATGTAAGGGCCGTCGGAATCCGAAGACACGCCGCTGGAAGACTTCTTGGTGTCCCAGGCCGCGCCGCCGGTCGGCTTGGCTGGCTTGTTTGGGGTGACGGCCTTCTTAGGTTTAGCGCGTGGCTTGGTGGCTTTTGCTGGCTCGGGCTTGGCTACGGGCTTGTCTGGCAGATCGCAGATCTCACTCAGCAGCGCCTTGATGTCCTCGGCCTCAGTGGCATCCAACACGCCGTCCTGCAGGTGATGCTCCAGCGCCTGGAAAAGCTGCAAGGGGACGGGGCCAAGGGTGGCCATGGCCCGGCTTTGCAGGTAGCGATAAAGTTGCTCGGCTTCACGCTGGTCCACCACGTCGTCGGCCAGGATCAGCTCGCCCATCTGCTTCAGGGTTACCACCACCGACTCGTCTTCAATTGCATGCGGATGATGAGCAGAGCTTGCGCCAATGTCTGTAGCCGCCAAACGTCCAGCGGCGCGGGCCTTCCAACAGCCAATGGAAGCCGCTGCAAAAAGCGCAATCCCAAGAATGTCGGTAAACAGGGTTTCTACCGAGAAGATCCCGACCAGAAAGGTAAACAGGAAGAAGCCAATCACGAAACCAACCAGGTGACGAGCAATGGCGTTAGGAATGGCGCCCCTGAAGTAACCTGCTGCGCCCCACCACGACAGCGCCATCAGCACGAACGGAAGAACGACGTAAAGGACAACCATAAAGCCTCCTTGCTTGGGTAGTGATTAACGCTTCCTATGCCTGAACCGTCTGTGCATCATCATCAGGGCCGGATCATACTTTGTTCTTTGTTAACGGCAGGGAACTATCTCGCTTGGGCGTGATCCGATCCGCCATGTTACTCTGCCGGCTCCACCCCCATGTCCTTGTTTGACCACTTGACCCTCATCGAAGATACCCGCTCCCCCATCAACCGCCAACACAACCTCGTCGATGTCATCTTCTTGGTGATGTCTGCCATGGTCTCTGGCTGTGAAGGCTGGCTTGATATCGAAGAGTTCGGCCATGAGCACCTGGATTGGCTCCGCCAACACCGGCCATTTGAAGCGGGGATCCCCACCCGCCATTCCATCGCCCGCATCATCAAGGCCGTGGATGCACAATGCCTGGTACTGGCCCTGTTTAGCTGGGTCAATCACTTGCGCCAAGCCAATGGCCGCCAGCTCATCGCCATTGATGGCAAGACCCTGCGTGGGGCGGTCAATCAACAAGGTAAAGAGCAAGCGCTGCACCTGGTCTCGGCCTTTGACACCGAGCAGGGTGTCACCCTGTTCCAGCAAGCCACGGCAACCAAAGGAGGAGAGTTGGTAGCGGTGCGAGATCTGCTGACCATGCTGGATATCCGCGACGCCGTGCTGACCTTTGATGCCCTGCATTGCAACAGGGAAACACTGCACCAGATCAGCAAGCGTAAGGGCGACTACATCGTCCAGGTCAAAGGCAACCAGCCGACCTTGCGTGAGGCCATAGAAGAGATCTTCCAGCCCCATTGGGATAGCGGTGCAGCGGGACTCCCCCAGCATGAGCAAACGGAACAAGGCCATGGCCGGCAGGAGCGGCGGACGGTGTTCCAGTTGCCGGCCACACTGTCCAAAGAGCTGGCGAAGAAGTGGCCGTCGGCGAAGTCCGTTATCGCGGTAGAGCGGGAGCGCCGCCACCGGGGGCGGACGAGCATCGACACCCATTACTACCTGAGTTCATTGGATATCGACCCAGCGTTTGTGTCAGACGGGATCCGCCAGCACTGGCATATCGAGAACCAGCAACATTGGGTGCTGGATGTGACCTTCAGGGAAGACTGCAGCCGGATAGGCGACCGGGAGAATGCCAAGAAGATGGCGTTGCTACGACGGATCGTGCTGAACCTGCTCCAGCAGCACCCACTGCAGGTCAGCAAGCCGAGCAAGCGGCGGAAGGCGGCCTGGAACGGGAAGTTCAGGTCAGAACTGTTCTTTGGTTAATGGATTTAACAAAGCATAATCCGGCCCTGGCATCATCATGGTGCCGATAATACTGATGTTGCACGTTTCCGAACTGAGGGTCTGGAAATCGTTGTTAAAAGGTACCAGTTCAAAAAATCTTGGTGTACTCGCCTTCGTTGCCGCTGTCTTGATCAGTATCTGCACCGATGCTTAGCAGAGTATTCTCATAGAGCCGAAGGCAGTACCATCTGCCAGCCAGACGGAAAATGCAGTTTACTAATTTAACTCCAGCAGAGTAAATGTCCTGTTGGCGGCGTTAGGCACTTCTGGAATCATGCTAGCCATCCCATTTTGGCAGAGGCGGCCTGATGACCTACGGTTTCCCCTTTCGTCCCTTTCACTGGCATTCTCCCCTATTTGACGCCTGCAGTGCCCAGATAGACTGCCCTCGTGAACAACTTCATCGCGCAAGGCGCCAGAGGGTGACCCGCAGGTATGAAAAAGCCCCGCCTGGCGGGGCTTTTTCATTCAGCCGGTGGCGCTGAAGGCCGGGTGGTAGCTCACCTCACCGGTCGGCACAGCCCCCGCCAGCGCCAGGGCCTGGAAATACTCAGGCGGTACGCCGGGCAACACCAATTCCGGGTAGTTTTCAAAACCAAAGCGGCCATAGTAGGCCGGCTCACCCAGCAGCACGCAGCCCTGGGCACCCTGCGCCTCCAGCCAGGCGATGGCCGCCTCCATCAGCCGGCGGCCGATGCCCTGGCCCTGACGGTCGGGCCGCACCGAGATGGGCCCGAGGCCGTACCAGCCGCTGGCGCCACAGGAGAGGGTGACGGGTGACAGGGCCACATGGCCCAGCAGCTGGCCGTCGTCTTCCGCCACCAGCGACAGGGACAGGGCGCCCGCCCGCCTCAGGGCAGCGACGATAAACTGCTCGGTGTGGCTGGAATGGGCCGCGTCATGGAAGGCGGCCCGGGTCAGCGCGGCAATGGCGCCTTCGTCCCCGCTGCGTTCAGGGCGTATTGTCATCTCCATCGTGCTCCGGCTTGGCTTGTCACTGTCCATGGTAGCGCGGTCTCGGCGGCAATCTCCAGGCCCCACGACGGCGGCAATGGCGTTACAATGGCGCCATCGCCAGCCACCCCGGGCCAGACGCCATGTGGAAACAGACCGAACTCACCCTGCCGCCCTACCCGCGCGGCTTTCACCTCATCACCGACCGGGTCGAGGCGGCCCTGGCCGAGCTGGGCCGGGTGGGGGTGGGGCTGCTGCACCTGTTCATCCAGCACAGCTCCGCCAGCCTGACCCTCAACGAGAACGCCGATCCCACGGTGCGCGGCGACATGGAGCGCCACCTCCACGTCCTGGCCCCGGAAGACGCCCCTTACTACCAGCACACCTATGAGGGCAGCGACGACATGCCGGCCCACATCAAGGCCTCGCTGCTGGGCAGCTCGCTGACCATCCCGGTGCGGGACGGCCGGCTGCGACTTGGCACCTGGCAGGGGATCTGGCTGGGCGAACACCGCAACCAGGGCGGCGCCCGCAGGCTGGTGCTGACGCTGCAGGGGGAATGATGGACTTCGACAGGCTCAACAAGCTGACCGCCAGATCCTTCAACGACCAGAAGGCCATCATCAAGAAGGTAATGCAGGGCAAGAAGGTGCTCTGCCGGAAATGCGGCCAGCCGCTGCGATTGGTGCTGCCGGGCGGCGAAACGCGCCCCGGGATCCGCTGTGCCAGGGGCTGTACCGATATCGAACTGGATTTCGCCTAGGCTGGGGCAAGCCGGCTCCCGCAACCAGGCGCCGCGGCAGCACAAGAGCGCAACTTTCAACCAGCGGTTTCAAAGACCATGGAAGTTGCCAAAAATCCGCCAACGCCACCCGGTTCAATGTAAACTCGGTGTTAACTTAAGTTTCGAGACAGATGGGCGATAACAAGCCCAACCGGCCCAGGGACGCCTGGCCGCTCACCACCGCACGGATGCGGCATCCGCATTTGGACCTGGAAAGATGATTTGGGTAACTGCGTTGCCGACCCTAAGACGTCGCTTTGGCCGCCTGGCCACCTTCTGGCTGGCCCTGCTGCTGCCTTTGCTGATCACGCAGGCGCACGCCGCCGAGGCCGTGCCCCCGGCCAGGGTCGGCCCCGGCCTCGAGCACCTGGATCTCACCCCGCACCTGGCGCTGCTGGAGGACAAGGAAGGCAGCTACAACCTGGTGCAGATCCAGAGCCCGGCCTTCGGCGAACGTTTTAGGCCCGCCAGTAAAAACGGCACCAACTTCGGCTTCACCACCTCCACCTGGTGGGCCAGGCTCACCCTGGACAATCCCAGCAACGAGCCCGTCAGCCTGGTGCTGCGCCAGGATTACCCGCTCATCGACCACCTGGATTTCTGGTCCACAAACCAGGACGGCCTGTGGAGCCGTATCGCCACCGGCGACCGCATGCCCTTCGACAGCCGGCCCCTGGATCACCGGCTGTTCCTGTTCCCCGTCGAGCTGCCGGCCAACAGCACCAAGACCTTCTACTTCCGCTTCCAGACCCAGGGCGCCCTCAACATCGGCCTGGCCGCCCTGAGCCCACCGCACCTGATGGATCTCATCGCCAGCGAATACCTGGCGCTGGGGATCTACTACGGCGGCTTCATCGTGCTGCTGGTGTACAACCTGATCATGTACCTGTCGGTGCGGGAAAGGACCTTTGCCTACTACCTGCTGTACCTGCTCTCCTACGGCCTGTACATGTCGGTACACAACGGCCTCAGCTTCCAGTACCTGTGGCCGGGCAACACCTGGCTGGCCAACCAGAGCCTGTTGATGCTGCTGGCGCTGTCGCTGGTGGGCGCCAGCCTGTTTACCCGCGCCATTTTGTCCACGGCAACGGTGGCGCCACGGGCCGACAAGATAGCCCACGTCTTCCAGATAGCCGCCCTGGCCTGCCTGGCGGTGTCGCCCTTCATTCCCTACCACACCCTGGTGGTGCCGCTGTCGGCGCTGACCCTGGTAATGTGCGGCCATATGCTGGTGCTGGGCATCATCTCCCTGGCCATCGGCTCCGGTTCGGCGCGCTACTACATGGTGGCGTTTTCGGCGCTGCTGGTGGGCGTGCTCGCCTACATGCTCAAGACCTTCGGGGTGCTGCCCCACAACGCCTTGACCCAGAACGCCTTCCAGATAGGCTCGCTGATCGAGATGGTGCTGCTGAGCCTGGCCGTGGCCAGCCGCCTCAACGAGCTGAAGAAGAGCTCCTACGCCGACGCCCTGACCCGGCTGTTCAACCGCCGCTTCTATGACGATCGCGTCGCGGTGGAATTCCTCAAGGCCCAGCAGAACGGCCACCCGCTGTCGCTGGTGGTGATCGACGTGGACTGCTTCAAGGCCTTCAACGACACCTTCGGCCACGCCCGGGGCGACAACGCCCTCAGGGCCGTGGCCAATATCCTCGGCGCCGTGGTGCGCAAGCCCGCCTACCCCTGCCGCTACGGCGGCGAGGAATTCGTGCTGCTGCTGCCGGGTACGGACCAGGCCGCCGCCGCCGTCATCGCCGAGCGCATCCGTGCCAAGGTGGCCAAGGACACCGCCTCCACCTTCCGGCTGACGGTGAGCCTGGGCCACGCCACCTACCAGCAGGGCAACTTCCCCTGTCCCGGCTCGCTGTTCGAGGCCGCCGATTACGCCCTCTACACCGCCAAGGAGAATGGCCGCAACCAGGTGGTGGCCTACGCCGATTGCCCGCCCAGGCGCAAGGAAGACCACCAGGAAACCGTACTGCCCCAGGTCCAGGCCGAATAAGGCCTTGTCCTTGTAGTGGCGCCCGGGCGCCGCTACCCTGGGGCCACTTCAGTACCGGACAACGGAGCAAGGATGTCCCAACCGCAACCGGTCTTCGCCTCTGGCTGGTGGTCTCTGCTCAAAGGCAGGCCCGTCAAGATCCAGGGCGACGAAGCCGCCTTCGATTTCAGCGCCCCCTGGACCCGGGGCTTTCCCGACTATTACCGGCAGCACATCTCGCCACTGTGCGATGGCTTCGAGCAGGCGCGCCAGAGGGCCGTCAGCCACTACAGGCGCAACCTGAGGATCTGGGCGCTGCCGGCGGCGCTGGCCACCCTGGCCACCTTCCTCTACCTGGCGGCCGGCACCTGGCCCAACGCCTCCGGTTTCATGGATCTGCTGGCGCCCTTCCTGTGGTCCGCCGGCGTCGCCATGGCCAGCTGCTACCTGATCCGGCGGCCGGTCCGCCACTTCCATGTCCGGGTGGGCAAGGAGGTCTTTCCGGTGATCCTGGCTTTCCTCGGCCGGGACTTTCGCTTCAACAGCGGCCAGCATCACCAGGCCAGCCACTACCGGCCCACCGGCCTGCTGCCCGCCTACGACAGGGTCCATTACGAGGACCATATCCGCGGCCGCTACCACGGCCTCGATCTGGATATCCTGGAGCTGAGGCTGGAGAAGCGCCGCAAGGACAGCAAGGGCAGGACCACCTACAGCACCGTGTTCGACGGCCTGCTGGTGGAGGTGGACGCCCACAAGAAATTCACCGGCACCACCCAGATCCGCCAGGACCATGGCGCCCTCTTCAATACCCTGGGCAAGCTGTTCAACGGCCTGGAGCGCGTCAAGCTGGAGGATCCCCGCTTCGAGGACGCCTTCGAAGTCTACGGCAGCGATCAGGTGGAAAGCCGCTACCTGCTCACCACCGCCACCATGGAGCGCTTCCTGGCCATCGCCAGGCGCTACAACGCCAGGCTGGAAGCCTGCTTTTACGGTGGTAAGTTATTCATCAAGCTGCCGACCCGCCGCAACTATTTCCAGGTGGGCACCAACATCTACGAGCCCATTACCTTCGAGGCCGACATCGAGCAGCTGTTCGCCGAGCTGCAGGAGTTCTTCGACCTCATCGACACCCTGAAACTCACCGACAAGAGCGCCATCTAGGAGGGCCCAATGAACATCACCCTTATCGTCATCATCGCCGTGCTGGCGCTGCTTTACCTGCTGTACTACGGCGTGGTTTCCAAGCGCAACCGTGCCCTGGAGGCCCTGTCCAGCGTCGATGTGCAGTTGCAGAAACGCTTCGATCTGGTGCCCAACGTGCTGCGCATCGCACAGAAATTCATGGAACATGAAAAGGGCCTGCTGACGGAAATCACCGCACTGCGCAGCCAGGTGATGGCCGGCTATGATGCCAGAGATAAAGCCGCCCTGGCCGAGCACGTCCGGGCCAGCGACCAGCTCAACCAGAAGCTGGGCCAGCTGATGGTGCAGGTGGAGAATTATCCGGAGCTCAAATCCGACGCCACCATGGTCCAGGCCATGCAGACCTACAACGAGGTGGAAGGCCACATCAGCGCCGCCCGGCGCTTCTACAATGCCGCCGTCACCGACCTCAACAATGCGGTGCAGATCTTCCCGTCCAGCCTGGTAGCCGGTATGGTTGGCATCGGCCAGATGGCCTATTTCGAAACCAGCACCGAGGCCAGACAGGCCATCAATGCCGACGACTACCTCAAAGGAGCCTGATATGGAAACGGCCGAGCAGCGGGTCCACGCCTTTATCCAGGACTACCAGCAATGGCAGCAAGGGGCTCAGCGCCTCGACGACCTGGACCGTATCGCCCGGCTCAGGGCCGTCAAGGCCGCCTACCAGGCCCTTCTGGAAAAACACTGCCTGCCCGGCACCCAGGGCCAGGGGATCAGCTTCGGTCCCGAGCCCAGCCACCATGTGGAGCTGGAGCGCATCACCAACAGCCGCAGCGACGGCGACAGCGCCCTGGTCACCACCAGCCTGAGCCTGCCCGGCGGCCAGGTGCTGCACTACGAGTACCACCTGCGCCCCCATGACGGCAGCTGGCGCATCAAGTCGCTGCTGTTCGTGGACGACGACGGCAAGTGCGAGAGCCTCTAGCCGTATAGCGCCGCCATGGCCGCCACCTTGTCGGCCAGCTGCCGGCGCAGCTGTGGCGGCCCCAGCACCTCCAGCTCCGGCCCCAGCCGCAGCAGCTCCACCCAGGCGAAGCGAAAATCCCCCACCGGCAGGCTGGCCTGACGCCAGCCGCTCTCGTCCGGCTCTTCCAGCACCAGGCCCTGGCGCACATGGGCCGAGCTGAAGTGCTGCAGCATCTTCAGCCCTTTATCGGTCAGCCGGATCCGGGCCCGGTTAGGATGAAGCTGCGCCTCCAGCCGCGCCGTGCTGGCCCGCCAGTGCTCGCCAAGGTCGAAACCGGCCGGGCGCTGGAAACGTCCCGCCAGCACCTCCAGCTCCTGTATCCGTGACACCTTGTAGGTCCTGGCTTCCCCCCCATGGCGCGCCACCAGGTACCAGGCGCCGCCCTTGAGCACCACCCCCAGGGGCTCCACCCGGCGGCTGCCCTCGCCCTGCCAGCTGCGGTAGCGGATCTGCAGCGGCCGGCTCTCCCAGGCGGCATCGACGATGGCCGGCAGGCAGGCCGGCTGCTCACCCTCGGCAAACCAGGCCGGGCTATCGAGCAGGAAGCAGGCCTGCAGGCGCTCGGCACCGCTACGACTGGCCTGGGGCAGGGCCGAGAGCAGCTTGAGCCGGGCCGCAGACACCTCCCCCTCCAGGCCCATGTCCCTGGCCGGGCCGGCCAATCCCGCCAGAAACAGTGCCTCCGCCTCCCGCTCGCTCAGGCCGTTGAGGCGGGTGCGGTAACCGTCCAGCAGCCGGTAGCCGCCGCCGGCGCCCTGCTCCGCGTAGATGGGGATGTCGAGGCCGCTGAGGGTGTCCATGTCCCGGTAGATGGTGCGCAGGGACACACCGCAGGCCTCGGCCAGCTCGGGGGCCGTGGCCCGGCCTCGGGCCTGGAGGGTCATCAGTATGCTGAGCAGGCGGCTGGCGCGCATGGGGATATCTCGTCCGTGGGATTATTTTCAGGATGGCCATCTAACCTGACAGAAACTGTCAGGATTGGCCAACTATGCTCTGACCGTGCCCAAGCCACAACAAAAAGGAAATGTGCCATGACCGAACGGAAACTCATCCTGTTCCACTCCCCCCAGACCCGCTCCAGCAGCGCCCTGGCCCTGCTCGAAGAGCTGGGCGTGCCCTTTGAACTTAAGGTGCTCAACATCAAGGCCGGCGAGAACCGCCAGCCCGGCTACCTGGCCGTCAATCCCCAGGGCAAGGTGCCGGCGCTGCTGGACGGCGAGGTGCTGGTCACCGACCGGGTCGCCATCTTCCTGCACCTGGCGGACCTGTTCCCCGAGGCCGGCCTGGCCCCGGCCCTGGACGATCCCCAGCGCGGCGCCTATGTGCACTGGCTGGTCCACTACGGCTGCAGTTTCGAACCGGCCGTGGTCGACCATTACCTGGCGCGCCCGGCCATGCCGATCAGCGTCAGTCCCTATGGCGACTTCGACACCGTACTCAGGCTCATCAGCGAGCGGCTGGCCAAGGGCCCCTACCTGCTGGGCGAGCGCTTCAGTGCCGCCGATCTGCTGTGGGGCATGTCGCTGCACTATGTCACCGAGTTCGGACTGGTGCCGCGCTCGGAGGTGTTCGACCGCTATATCGAGCGCATCATGAGCCGGCCCTCGGTGCTCAAGATCATGGCCGAGGACGCCGAGCGGGCCGCCGAGCAGCAGCAGGCCCTGGATAAGGCGGGCTGAGCAGCCCAAGAGGCCATGAAAAAAGCCGGCTTGATGCCGGCTTTTCATTTGCAGACGTTCTAGAGCACGCCCAGGGCCCTGAGGGCGGCCTGGCCCAGCTCAATGCGCTTGGACGCCAGGCTGGCGTCCGCCATGTCGACGTTGAGGGCGAAGCTGTAGACGCGGCCCTCCTTCTCCACCCAGCCGACCCACCAGCCCAGCCATTTGCTGTCCTTGCCCGGCCCCATGCCGGTCTTGCCATAGAGGCGCCAGCCGTCGCCCTGTTCCAACAGCAGGATGTCACGTACCTGGGCCTGGGCCTTGGCCGGGAAGGGCAGCTTGCCCAATGCCAGCTTGGCCAGGTAGTCCACCTGCTCCCGGGCGCTGATCGCCAGGGGGCCGTCCAGCCAGAAGCGGTTCACCTTGTCGCCTACGTCCTGGTTGCCATAGCCCAGCCGCCTGACGTTCTCGGCCATACGCTCGAGGCCGATGCGTTCGGCCAGCACCTGGTAGAGGGCCACGTTGGAGACCTTGATGGCCTGGCGCAGATCCATGTCCCGGGCCCAGGCCTGGCGCCACACCGGCCGGCCGTCGTAGGGGATGACTTCGGATACGTCCTGGACCGCGCCCACCGACAAGCCGATCAGGCTGTTGACCACCTTGAAGGTGGAGGCCGGCACGAAGCGCCGCTCGGCCCTGGCCCGGTCGTGAACCTGGTAGCGCTCGGCGGCCACATCATGGAGCACAAAGGTGCCCTTCACTTCGGCGAAAACGGCCGCCAGTTCTTCATTTTCCTGCCATTGGCTCCCCTGCCCCGGCAGCGCCGCCAGCATCAACAGCATCATTGCAAATACGCGCATGATCATTCCCCATGGTTCTCTCGCGGCGGCCAGCATCGCCCATTGGCAGGCCCAGGGCAAGGGCGTTCACCTTCGCCTTGCCTGCTGCTATGCTGATGATCTCAATGGATTTTCAGCCGCCCTTTCGGGCCAACAAAGGAACTGACCATATGAATACCGTGGTAGAAACAGCGCCCCGCCCCGTCTCCATCACCGTCATCTGCATCTTCGGTTTTATCGGTGCGCTGTTCACCCTGCCGTTGCTGTTCTCGTCCATTCCCGGGCAGATCGGCGCCTGGTATCCCCCCTACCTGGCCTTCTCGACCCTGATCGGCCTGGCCTGCATGCTCGGCCTGTGGCTGATGAAGAAGTGGGCCGCCTATGCCTACACCCTCATGGTCGTCGTCAACCAGGTGGTGATGCTGGCCATGGGCGTGTGGAACATCCTGGCGCTGCTGATCCCCGCCGTGATCATCTTCTTCGCCCTCAAGCACGCCCCCAGGATGAGCTGAGGGCCCGAAAAGGATTAGGAGCCGCCATGTTCAAGATCCGCCACATCGACCATCTGGTGCTGCGGGTATCCGACCTCCAGGCCATGCTGGATTTCTACACGGATGTGCTGGGCTGCCGGCTGGAGCGCACCGTCGAGGAAATCGGCCTGTACCAGCTGCGGGCCGGCCGTTCGCTGATCGATCTGGTCACGGTCGACGGCAAGCTGGGCCAGGCCGGCGGCGCCGCCCCGGGGCCACAGGGACGCAACCTGGATCACCTCTGCCTGCGTATCGAGCCCTTCGACGGCGAGGCCATACTCGCCCATCTCGAAGGCCACGGCTGTGAACCCGGCCGGATCGAGTCCCGCTACGGCGCCGAGGGCGAAGGCCCCTCCCTCTATGTCAGCGATCCCGAGGGCAATGTGGTGGAGCTGAAAGGGCCGCCCCGGGAAAACGGCAACGGCTGATGGCGCCACAGGTACGGCTTGGCGACGCCGGCCGCATCTGGTAGCGTGCTGATGGATAAGCACTTATTGACAACTGCATGGATGCAGTCCGGCCGGTCCCGGCCCGGGTCGCTTCCTGCCCCATTTCAGGAGAAGACAATGAAGTCCGTACTTTCCGCCCTGGCCATCACCCTGGCCCTGACCAGCGCCGCCCAGGCCCGCGACACCATCGGCAACTACGACCTCAAGGAAACCATGGCCCTGGAGCAGACCCGGACCGCCCTGGGCGAAGACGTCGCCTTCTACTTCGGCGACCAGTCCTACGGCAAGGTCGCCAAGGACTTCGGCGAGTACCGCACCAACAAGAAGACCAACGCCTTCAACAAATCCGACAAGGAAGCCTGCCAGTGGGTGTTCCTGTCGGCCATGAAATCCCTCAAGGACCGCGCCATCGCCGAAGGCGGCAACGCCGTGGTGGAGATCAAGTCCAACTACAGGAACAACCTCACCAAAAGCAGCGAAACCTTCCAATGCGGCGCCGGCACCTTTGTCGCCGGTGTGGCCCTGGTAGGCAAGGTCGTCAAGCTCGACAAATAAGACATGGCGATACGGCGCAATACGCTTCGGCTATTGCGCCCTGCTCTGATTGCCCCCAGCCTACGAGCACCACAAGTATTGGAATAACATGATAAAGATCGAAAAGTTGTCGGAAGCACATGTTGCAGCCGTCAGGAAAATCCAGCTGGCGGATGAACAGGTCAAGTTTGCCGGCACGGCAGCGGATTTCCTGGCGGATGGCAGCAACACAACCCACCTGCATGTGATTAGCGAAAATGAGGCCGTGGTGGGCTTTTTCAAGCTGGATCTGGCGTATGCCTTAAACTACGACTTTTGCCCTGGTTCTGGCATTGGCCTAAGGGCCTTTGCGATAGACAAGAGCCTGCAGGGAAAAGGCCTGGGTACCCGGGCCGTAAAGGCCTTGTTCCCTTACCTTAAAGAACACTATGGCGCCTTCGGCTCGATATACCTGACCGTAAACTGCAAGAACCCTGGCGCACAGGCATGCTACCTGAAGGGTGGTTTTCAGGATACCGGTGAAAAGTACCTTGGCGGAGCCGCCGGCCCGCAATATATCATGCGGGGAAAAATCGCAGGATAAGGTACGCAGCCCACCCCATAAGCGACGGGCACCGGTGGCCATCACACGATTATTCATATGTTGGGATTCGTACCTTATCCCAACCTACGGGCTTTTATTTTATCTCGGCCCCTTTATTGATTCCATTTGTTATTCTAAAGGTTTGATCTCAACGCCTGAATTAAAATCATATATTCTCACAAAATCATCAGAGAGAGCTTTCTCTAACATAACATCAGCGTCAGATCTTGAACTAATAACAACTTTATCCTTACTTTTAAAAGCTCCATTAGAGAACACTTTTATAACATAAACCTTGTCTTCTGATGAACCATTATGAAAATTGAGCCTAATTTGATTTTCCAATGATAGCATCATTACACTTGAGTCTTCATAACTACTAAAGACAGGCTCTTCCCGCCCTTGCCATGAGAACGGCTTCACTCCGTCCCCATAATAAACAAGTTTAAAATCAACAGTGGAAATGTTCTCTTTTGGTTTGCAGAATTTTTTTATCGCCACGTTTGTGATGAGCTGTCGGTAATGTAGTCTGGATTCATCGACACCTTCTTTTATATGAAAATCACTGCCATTTAAATCTTGACAGATCGAGCCTCTGGCTATTTCAAGCTCATAAGTGTTATGGGTGGAAGGTAGAAGCTGGCTTATAGACAATGTAACACCGTTATTCTCTGAATAAAAAACGGTGTGTGATTGCCAACCATAGTGTCTACCATGAGCAGAGACCATACTAGATAAAAACATGAGCGGCAGCAATTTAAACATTACAGCAACACGCATGAAATTCACCATCAGAGTTTACCTTTAATATCATTTTTCCAATCACGCTTAACAGCTGGCGAACTCCAATCCCACCTATTGATATTATTTAACTCCCACTGGTAGCTGTTAAACTCACCCATTGCCCCGCTCCCCCAAAGAATATTATCTCTAACATGAATTAGCCCGCGTAGGGCGCAATAGCCGGAGGCGTATTGCGCCGGATTTGATGGCCGCGCAGCGGCCAAGTCTGCCCCCTTATTAGAGCCAAAGAGAAAGGACCCCAAGGCCCCTCCCAGCAAATCCAGCCGTCACGCCACGACCATCAAAGGTCGCCCCCTTCCAGCCAACCCTTGACCTGCTCCACCTGGGCCCGCTCCGCCTCGGTACCTTCGGCCTTGTCCAGGTAGACGTCGGGAATGACGCCGGCCAGATCCACCGGCTGCTCCGGCAGGCGCAGGCTGCGGGAGGTGGCATAGAAGAGCTCCAGCTGGCCCGACGGCAGCAGGTGCGGCCTGAGGTTGGAATAGTCCAGGGCGCCGTAGCTGCGCTGGCCAACCAGCTTGACGCTGAAGCTCTGGCGCACCGCCAGCAGGAACTGCTCGCAGGAGCTGCCGCAGCGGCGGCTCACCAGCACCGCCACCCTGGACGGGCGCCTGGGCTCCGGCTTGTCGACCCGCTCGAAGCTGACGGTCTCGGCCTCGGTCCGGACATAGCTGCCGCTGGGCTGCTCCTGCATGGCGGCGACTATCTTGTCCGTCCATGCCTTGCACTCGGCATTGCCGGGGTCGAAACGATCGCAGATCTCGGCCTGGGCCTTGAGGTTGGCGGGGGTGACCAGCCACTCCACGTCCACTTCCCGCCAGCCTTGCCCCATCAGCCAGGGCAGCAGGGCTGCATAGGTGCTGTCGGAGCCGCCGCCGTTGTGGCGTACGTCCAGGATCCAGTTGGGGCGGCTCGCCAGGGCCTCGTGGTTGTCCGCCAGCAGCTTCTCCAGGGGTTCGCGGTAGCTGGGGCCGAAGCTGGGCACGGTCAACAGCGCCGTCTTGCCGGAGAGCAGCTCCAGGCTGGGCCGCCCGGGATCCCGGGCCGGCTCGGCCTTGGTGTCGGCCCGGCTGTTGGTGCTGTTGCCGGCATGCAGCTCTGGCTGCGCCACCACCTGAACCGACAGGTGACCGGGGCGCCAGGCCTTGAGGTACTGGCGGACGATGGGCCGGCACTGCTCGGCGGAGTCGGCCTTGGCCGCCTCGGCAACGGCCTTGTCCATGGCGGCCTGGAAATGGGCCTCGCCCTTTTGCTGCCAATGCAGGGGGGCGCCGGTATCGTTCTGTAGCAGGAAGTCGGGCAGAAATTGCAGATCCTGGACGCAGTCGTCAACGCCGTAGGCCAGGGCCTGGGGGCTGGCCAGCAGGCCAAGCAGGGCGAAGGTCTTGAGCTTCATGACTCTTCCTTGAATTGTTTTTGTTATTAACAGGTTAAATAGGCGCTACTTTGGCACAGCCGCAGGGGGATTGGTAGATTAACAAAGGCTGATGCAAGGTCGTTCGGCTATCCGCATTGAAGGTCAGGAGTGGATGCGACTCCCAACTAATGGCCGCGCAGCGGCCAAACTAGCCCGTTGAGAGTGCCGAGCTGTAACAAGCGCAAGCTGAGCCGAGGCTGGGAAGCCGAGGAAATGGCTGCCGCGCCGAGAGCGCGTCAGCCATGGTCAGCGGTAAGCGAGTGAAAGCGAGGGGAGCCGCAGGCCACTTGAGTCGGGCCGCCCTTCTTTGGTGACTTTCTTGGGCGAGCAAGAAAGTCACGCCTCCGCAGGGAACCTCGAAGGAAGCAACACATTGATTAATAAGGACAAGAAACAACACCGCTAAAAAGTGTTACCCATGTCCCTGAACCAAGGCGTTACCCATGCGCGTGGACTGGGTCGTACCTCATTCCAAAAAATGAGGAAAGGGACCTCAAGGCCCCTTCAAGCAATACAGCCACCACCCAGTGACTAGAAAAACTCGTACCTGACCCTTCTCGCCATATTGCACAGCAGCTCGTAGGAAATGGTATCCGAGCACTGGGCCACGGTTTCCACCGGCACCTTCGGCCCCCACAGCTCCACGTCGTCGCCGACCCTGTCCAGGGCGCCCGGGCCCAGATCGACGGTGAGCATGTCCATGGACACCCTGCCCACCAGGGGCACCTGGCGGCCGTTAAGCCACACCGGCGTGCCCATGCGGGCATGGCGGGGGTAGCCGTCGCCATAGCCGATGGCCACCACGCCTATGGAGGTGTCGCGCTCGGCGCGCCAGGCGGCGCCGTAGCCGACGCTGTCGCCGGCCTTGATAGGCTTGACGGCGATCAGCGACGACATCAGGTGCATGGCGGGCTTCAGGCCGTGGTCGCCGCGCAGCTGGCCGACCATGGGGCTGGCGCCATAGAGGATCAGCCCGGGCCGCACCCAGTCGTAATGGCTCTGGGGGAAGCTGAGGATGGCCGCCGAGTTGGCCATGGACACAGGCCCGGCCCAGCCTTCGGCCAGGGGTGCAAAAACGCCCTGCTGGACGGCATTGAGGGGATGCTCGGGCTCGTCGGCGCAGGCGTAGTGGCTGAGCAGGCCGATGGGCTTCTGGACCTTGTCCATGGCCGCCAGCTCGCCATGGAAGGCGTCCAGTTCGCCCGGCGCTATGCCGATGCGGTGCATGCCGGTGTCGACCTTGACCCACACCTTGAGCGGCGCCGGCAGCTCGGCGGCCTTGAGCATGGCCAGCTGCTCCTGGGTGTGCAGCACCGCCTCTATGCCCTCCCTGGCCATCACCGGCAGGTCGGCCACCTCGAAACAGCCCTCCAGCATGACGATGGGCTGGTCGATACCGGCCCCACGCAGGGCCAGGGCCTCTTCCAGGCGGGCCACCGCCAGGGCGTCGGCGCCGTCCAGGTACTGGGCCACCGCCACCTGGTCGTGGCCGTAGCCGTTGGCCTTGAGCACCGCCATGACGCGGGAATGGGGGGCCAGCTGCCGCACCCGGGCCAGGTTGTGGCGCAGGGCGGCGCTGTCGATGCGGGCTGTGGCTACTTTCATACTGCCTTAGTAGTCGTCGTCGATGGCCGGGCCGGCATAGTTGTCGAAACGGGAGAAGTGGCCCTGGAAGGTCAGGCGCACCCGGCCGATGGGGCCGTTACGCTGCTTGCCGATGATGATCTCGGCGGTGCCCTTGTCGGCGCTGTCGTCGTGGTAGACCTCGTCCCGGTAGATGAACATGATGAGGTCGGCGTCCTGCTCGATGGAGCCGGATTCACGGAGATCCGAGTTGACCGGGCGCTTGTCGGCCCGCTGTTCCAGGGAGCGGTTGAGCTGGGACAGGGCGATGACCGGGCACTCCAGCTCCTTGGCCAGGGCCTTGAGGGAGCGGGAGATCTCGGCGATCTCCAGGGTCCGGTTGTCCTGCATGCCGGGCACCGTCATCAGCTGCAGGTAGTCCACCATGATCATGGAAACGCCGCCGTGCTCGCGGGCGATACGCCGGGCCCGGGAGCGCACTTCGGTGGGGGTCAGGCCGGAGGAGTCGTCCACGTACATCTTGCCCTTCTCCAGCAGCAGGCCCATGGTGGAGCTGAGCCTGGCCCAGTCCTCGTCGTCCAGCTGGCCGGTACGGATCTTGGTCTGGTCGATGCGGCCCAAAGAGGCCAGCATACGCATCATGATCTGCTCCGAGGGCATCTCCAGGCTGTAGATCAGCACCGGCTTGTCCTGGGTCATGGCCGCGTATTCGGCCAGGTTCATGGCGAAGGTGGTCTTACCCATGGAGGGGCGGGCGGCGACGATGATCAAATCCGAGTTCTGCAGGCCGGCGGTCATCTTGTCGAGGTCGTGGTAGCCGGTGGAGACGCCGGTGACACCGTCGTGGGGCTGGCCGTAGAGCTTTTCGATGCGGTCGACGGTCTTTTCCAGGATGCTCTTGAGCGCCTGGGGGCCCTCGGAGGCGTTGGAGCGGGACTCGGCAATCTTGAACACCTTGCTCTCGGCCATGTCCAGCAGCTCTTCGGTGCTGCGGCCCTGGGGATCGAAGCCGGACTCGGCTATCTCGTTGGCCACGGCGATCATCTCGCGGGTCACCGCCCGTTCGCGGACGATCTCGGCATAGGCGTGGATGTTGGCGGCGCTGGGGGTGTTGCGGGCTATCTCACCCAGGTAGGCGAAGCCGCCGGCGTCGTCCAGCAGCTGCTCCCGCTCCAGGTGCTCGGAGACGGTGATCAGGTCCAGCGGCTTGCTCTCGGAAACCAGCTGGGCCATGGCGCGGTAGATCAGCTTGTGGGCGCGGGAATAGAAATCCTGCTCCACCACCTTTTCGGCGACCCTGTCCCAGGCCTCGTTGTCCAGCAGCAAGCCGCCAAGCACGCTCTGCTCGGCTTCCAGGGAATGGGGCGGTACCTTGAGTGCCTCCACCTTGCGGTCGGCGTCCTTGGAATACTTGTGCTTCTCAGCCATGGCGTCATCATAGGGTCGGAAAGGGGCCCCTATTATGGGGGCAAACGCATTGAAGCTAAAGAATCACAACAACGCCATGAACAAAGCCTGTCTCCTGATGCTGCTGGCCGCCCCGGCCCTGGCCGAACCGCCGCCAATCTCCAGTGAACCGCCCCAGCCCCTGACGGTGGAGGAAAGGGCCAAGGAGGACGAGGGCCTGGTGCAACAGCGGGTGAAGCGGGAAGTGGCCACGGTGGAGAACCCCTTCGTGATCACGCCCCACAGGCCCAACTACATCCTGCCGGTGAAGTACAACAGCTCCACCAACCAGCCGCCGGTTGAGGTGGTGGGCGAAGAGGTACGCCTGCAGGACGTGGAGATGAAGTTCCAGCTCAGCCTGAAATTCCCCATTGCCTTCAACCTGTTCGGCGACAACGGCCAGCTCTGGGCCGCCTACACCCAGCAGGCCTTCTGGCAGGCCTACAACGACGACATCTCGGCGCCCTTTCGGGAAACCAACCACGAGCCGGAGCTGTTCCTGGCCTTCGACATCAGCGACGACTGGTTCGGCATCAAGCCCAAGTACGCCCTGTTCGGCTTCAACCACCAGTCCAACGGCCGCTCCGAGCCGCTGTCACGGTCCTGGAACCGGCTCTACGCCGACTTCATCTTCGAGACCGAGAACCTGGTGCTGTCCGTCAAGCCCTGGTACCGGATCCCGGAAAGCCGCGAGGAAGACGACAACCCCGACATCGACAAGTACCTGGGCCATGGCGAGATCACCGGCGTCTACGTGATGGGCGACTACCAGCTGGACTTCATGGTCCGCAACAACCTCAGAAGCGACAACAGGGGCGCCGTGCAGCTCGGCGTCAGCTTCCCGCTGTGGGGCAAGATGAAGGGCTATGTGCAGTATTTCAACGGCTACGGCGAGTCGCTGATCGAGTACAACCGCCACAGCCAGAGCATCGGCGTCGGCATCATGCTGACCAACTGGCTCTAGGGGCAGGTTGTCGTGCAAGGCCCTTGAGCGCCAAGACCTTTTTCGGCCAAGCAGGTACAATTGCGGCGACCACATGAAGGAAGCCACAATGAAAAGAATCCTGCTGGGGGCGGCGCTGGCGCTGTCCCTGCCGGCCCTGGCCGACGAAGGCCAATGGCAGCCGGCGCAACTGACCGAGCTGGGTGACCAGCTTTCCCAACTGGGCATCGAAGTGCCCACCAAGGAGCTGGCCGATCCCCTGGCCTTTCCCCTCAACGCGGTGATCTCCATGGGCTACTGCTCCGGCGCCTTCGTGTCCCCGGATGGCCTGATCGTCACCAACCACCACTGCGCCTACGGTATCATCCAGCACAATTCCACGGCGGACCGCAACCTCATCGAACAGGGCTATATCGCCGGTGATCGCAGCCAGGAGCTGAGCGGCGGCCCCTCCGAGCGCATCTACATCACCACCGCCATCGAGGACGTCACCGACCGGCTCACCGGCCAGCTCGGCACTGAGCTTGACGGCAAGGAGCGCTTCGACGCCATCGAGGCCGGCAAGAAGGCACTGATTTCCCAATGCGAGGTGGACGACTTCACCCGCTGCCGGGTGTCCAGCTTCCACGGCGGCCTCAGCTACCAGATGATCACCCAGACCATGCTCAAGGACGTGCGCCTGGTCTATGCGCCGCCCGAGAGCATCGGCGTGTTCGGCGGCGATATCGACAACTTCGAGTGGCCCCGCCATACCGGCGACTTCACGGTGCTGCGCGCCTATGTGGGCAAGGACGGCAAGCCCGCCAATTTCAGCCCCGACAATGTGCCCTACAAGCCCAAGTCGCACCTCAAGGTGAACCGCAGCGGCGTGCTGGCACAGGACCCCATCCTGCTGGCCGGCTACCCGGGCCGCACCTCCCGCTACCGCCTGGCCTCGGAAGTGGCCCATGCCCGCGACTGGGCCTACCCCACCCAGGTGGCCAGCTACGAGCAGATGCTGGCCATCATCGCCGGCTTCGACGACGCCGATATCCAGGTCACCTATGCCAGCCGCAAGGCCGGCGCCAACAACCGCCTGAAGAAGCTGCGCGGCCTGCTGGACGGCTTCAAGAAGACCGACATCCAGGCCATCAAGGCCGGCCAGGAACGCGAGCTGGGCCAGTGGCTGCACCAGCACAACAAGGCCGGCCACCAGGTCGAGCTGGAGGCGCTGCTCAGCGAGGCCCGCACCACCTGGCAACGGCACTGGTACCAGGGCAAGGCCCGCCAGTCCGACCTGCTGGCCACCGCCATCACCCTGTACCGCAACGCCCTGGAGGCCCAGAAGCCGGACGCCGAGCGCAAGCCCGGCTACCAGCTGCGCGACCAGGAGATGCTGAAGGCCCGCCTCAAGCGCCTGGACAGCCGCTTCCACCCCGAGGTTGATCTGGCCCTGTGGCGCGCCAGCCTCGAGGACTACCTGGCCTCCAACCAGCGCAACGAGGAGTGGGATCCCCTGCTGCCGAGGCCCGAGCAACTCGGGGATTACTACCGGCAGACCCAGCTCAGCAACACCAAGATGCGCCTGGCCTGGCTCGACGCCCCGGCCCAGGCCTTTCTGGCAAGCCCGGATCCCTTCATCCAGCTGGCGGTGAAGCTGATGCCGCTGGTCATCGAGGAAGAGGCGGTGGAAGAACAGCTGGACGGCCGCCTGTCCGCCATCCGCCCCCAGTACATGACCGACATCATCGCCTACAACCAGGCCCGGGGCCGGCCCGTGTACCCGGACGCCAACTCCACCCTCAGGGTCACCTTCGGCCGGGTGGACGGCTATGCCCCCCGTGACGGCGCCTGGAACAAGCCCTTCACCTCGGTGCACGGCATCCTGGAGAAGGACACCGGCCTGGCCCCCTTCCAGGCCCCGGCGCCGTTGAAGGCGGCGGTGCGCGAGGGCCGCTTCGGCCGTTACTACCGCCAGAGCCTGTCCGCCGAGCCGGACTGGGTCTGCAAGTTCCTGGGCTGCGCCAAGGCCGAGCCCTTCAACTCGGTGCCGGTGGCCTTCCTGTCCAGCGCCGACACCACAGGTGGCAACTCCGGCTCGCCGGTGATGAACGCCCGCGGCGAGCTGGTGGGCCTCAACTTCGACTCCACCTACGAGTCCATCACCAAGGACTGGTACTTCAACCCCGAGATCACCCGCGCCATCCACGTGGATATCCGCTACCTGCTGTGGCTGATGGAGGAGGTCTACCCGGCCCCGCACCTGCTTCAGGAAATGACGCTGGTGGACTAAGCCGTTGTTCAGTCTGAAGGAGTCAGACTGACGCTGTCATAAAGGCGCCCCGACCGGGGCGCTACACTGAAAGTCTCCGAACGGAACAAGGAGCCCGCACATGAAAGCAGGCAAGCTGCTACTGATCATCCTGGGCCTGGTGGTGCTGGTCATCGCCGGCCTCGCCGCCTTTATCCTCAGCCGCGATCCCAACGCCTACAAGGCCGAGATCCAGACCCTGGTGGCAGACAACACCGGCCGCGAGCTGCGCCTGGAGGGGGATCTGGGCTGGCAGCTCTTTCCCAGGCTGGGCCTGACCGTGGAAAAGGTCGCCCTCAGCGAGGAAGGCGGCTTCGATAAGGGCACCCTGGCCGAAGTCGGTCAGGCACAGGTGGGCCTGGCGCTGATGCCGCTGCTGTCCGGCCAGGTGGAGGTGGACAGCCTGTCCCTGGCTCAGGTGCGCCTGACGCTGCGCCCGGGCCGGGACAGGCCGGCCGAGCCAGAGGCGGATAAGGCGCCCGCCGGAGCGCCGGATCTGAGCGGCCTGCAGCAGCTGTCCCTGGGCGCCATCAGCCTCACCGACATCCAGGTGACCCTGCTCGACGACATGGGCGTCACCACAAGCCAACTGGCCCTGCAAGAGCTGACCCTGGACGGCTTCGAGCCCGGCGGCAGCAGCCTGCTCCACGCCCGCCTTGAGGCCGGTGACCAGGCCCGGCAGCTGGCCGCCGTGCTGGATGCCCGGTTTGAGACGGACGCGGCCCTGACCCGGGTGAGTCTGCCCAGCCTGGCGGTCACCGCCACCCTCACCCCGGCCAACGGCAAGGCCATGACGGCCGAGCTACAAAGCCAGGGCCGGCTGGATCTGCAGGCCGGCCGTTTCGAGCTCGGCCAATGGCAGCTGGCCAGCAAGGGCGCCAGGCTCAGCGGCAAGCTGCTGGCCGAGCAGCTGTTCGACAGCCCCGTGGCCAGCGGTTCGCTGAGCCTGGCGCCCCTGGATCTGGCCCAGCTGATGATGGATCTGGGCCAGCCCCTGCCACCGCGCCAGGACGACACCAGCCTGACCGAGCTGAGCCTGGACGCCGATTGGACCTTTGCCGAGCAGCGACTGACCGTCGGCAGCCTCAAGGGCAAGCTGGATGACACCAGCCTGGACGGCAGCGCCGACGTCAAGCTGGGCGGCGCCGTACCGGAGCTGGCCCTGACCCTGAAGCTGGATCGCCTGGATGCCGACCGCTACCTGCCACCCAAGGCAGAGCCACAGGCCGAGTCGAAGCAGGACGAGCAGGTGCAGATAGAGCCGGATCTCAGCGTCCTTAAGGGTTTTGTGGCCCGCCTGGAGCTGGGCATGGACTGGCTGAAGATCAACAACCTCAAGCTGGAAAACATCCAGATGAAGGCGGCCAACAACCGCGGCCAGCTGTCCCTCTACCCGCTCACCGCCAAGGCCTACCAGGGCGACATCCGCCTGGAGCTGCAGCTGGACGGCCGCAAGCAGCCGGCCCGGCTGCAGATCAGGCCCAGTGTCCAGGGCGTGCAGGCGGAGCCGCTGCTCAAGGATCTCAGCGCCGAGGGCAAGAGCCTGCTGGCCGGCGCCACCCGCCTTGATGGCGAGCTCAGCGCCCAGGGCCTGCTGCCGGACTCCATCATGGCCAGCCTGAATGGCAAGGCGGATTTCGCCTTCACCGACGGCGCCATCAACGGCATCAACATCGCCCATGAGCTGCGCAAGGCCGGCGCCCTGCTCAAGGGCCAGCCGGTACCCGAGGAGGCAAGCCGCAAGACCGACTTCGCCGAGCTGTCCGGCAGCGCCACCATCAGCGACGGCCTGGTCCACAACCCGGATCTGAAGCTGCTGTCGCCGCTGCTGCGGGTCAGCGGCGCCGGCGACGTCAACCTGGCCAGGCAGGAGCTGGACTACGGCCTGACCACCAAGCTGGTGGGCACCCTCAAGGGCCAGGACGGCAAGGCCCTTGAGGAGCTCAAGGGCGTCGCCATCCCGCTCAGGATCACCGGCGGTTTCAACGATCCCAAGGTCAAGCTGGACATGGACGCCCTGCTCGAAGGCAAGGCCAAGGCCAAGCTCGAAGAGGAGAAGGACAAGCTCAAGGACAAGCTGGGCGAGAAGCTCGGCGAGCTGTTCAAGAAAAAATAGGGTTATCGAACCGGAAAAAAGGGAAGCCGCGGCTTCCCTTTTCTTTTGCTCAGCGGGCCACCGGTGGCGCCAGGTAACCCTGGTAACCGTCCACCTGCAGGCTCTCCAGCTGGGCCAGCTGCTCCCGGGTTTCCACCCGGGTGGCGATGACGGTGATGTCCAGGCCGCGGGCGATGCGCACCAGGGCCTTGGCCACCTCCTGCTGTTCGCCCTGGCCGGCGTCGAAGCAGGCCAGGCTCTGATCCAGCTTGATGTGGTCGGGCTGCAGCTGGCGCAGGTAGTCCATGGACTTGAGGTTGCGGCCGACGTGGTCCAGGCCCAGTTGGCAGCCCTGTTCGCGCACCCCTTCGGCGAAGGCCAGGCAGGCGGGCAGATCGGCCAGCACCAGATCCTCGCTCAGCTCGAAGATCAGCCTGGCGTCCCTGGGCAGGGTATCCAGCCACAGATAGAGGCCCTGGGGCGACTGCACCGTGGCCAGGGACAGGTTCACCACCTGGGGCTCGGCCTCCAGGAAGGCGCCCTTGCCTTCCAGCAGCTTGAGGATGGCCAGGTCGAAGTCGGCGGCCATGGCGAACTGTTCGATCAGCGGCAGGAAACGGCCGGCGGGCAGGGTCTGGCCGTCCAGCACCAGGGCGGCCAGCCACTCCTGGTGCAGGGGCTCGTTGCCGTCCAGGACCAGGGCCGGCTGGGCCAGCAGGCTGAAGGCGCCCTGGCTGATGGCGCCGGCCAGGGTATCGCGCCAGTCGCTCTGGCTCAGGCTGCTGTCCTGGCCGGCATCGAAGCGGTGCAGGCGCTCCTTGCTGAGCCAGGCCTGGCGCAGGGCGTTGTCGGCGGCGGCCAGCATGTCGCCGGCCTTCTTCTCCCGGCCACGCAGCACCAGGGCCAGGGCCAGCTCATCGCCGTCCTGGTGATGCTCCAGGCTGAAGGCCCTGAGGCGCTGGGCCACCTGCTCCAGCCAGTCGTCCGCCACCACGCCGGTGTGCAGCAGGGCGAACTCGCTGTGGCTGAGCCTGGCCACCAGGCCGGGTTGGCCCAGGTGCAGCTCGCCAAGGAGCTGGGCCAGATCCTTGATCAGCTTGTCCCGGTACTGGTAGCCCTCGCGCTTGTAGAGGCTGGTGAGCCAGCGCATGTCGATCAGCATCAGGGCGCCGATGCCGGCCTCGGCCAGCCAGGCGTCCAGGTGGGCGGCCAGGTGGCTGCGGTTGGCCAGCCCGGACACGGCGTCGGTCTGGGTGCGGCGCCTGAGCTGCTGTATCTGCTGGTCCTGGTCGGTGAGCATGCGCTCGATACGGTCGCTCATGCGGTTGATGGCGGTCACCACCTTCTGCAGCTCCTCTGTCCTGGGCTGCTCCAGGGGCTGGTCGAAATGGCGCTCGGAGATGCGCTCGGCCTGCTGGGCGATATCGTCCAGGGGCCGCATCAGGAACTTCAGGCCGCGGTTGATGACCAGCAGCAGCGCCAGGTAGAGCAGGCCCAGGGTCCAGATCAGGTGCAGCAGGGTGCGCCACAGCGCCTGGTAGGCCACCGCCGGGTTGGACTCCAGGCGCAGCCTGGCCACCTGGTACCAGCCGCTGGTGAGTACCTGCTCCTGCACCACCGGCTCGAACAGCGGCAGGGCCCGGAACCAGTCCGGCACGCCGCGGATCTGGCCGCTGTAGTGCTTGTCCAGCAGCTCCTCCCGATCGAACCATTCCAGGGAGATGCGCCGGTAGAAGCCGCCGTCGAAGTAGGACTGCAGCACGGTGTCGATGCCGGCCCGGCTGCCCTCTTCCAGGTAGGGGGCCAGGGTCAGGCCCAGGGCGGTGGAGCCGTTCTGGACGTCGGTCTCCATCTGCTGGCTGAGGGCATCCCTGGTGGTCTGCAGCTCGATGGAAAACACCAGCAACAGGACGGCTAGGAAACTGAAGTTGAGCAGCAGGTGTATTTGACGGTGCAGTGTCATGGGTTTAGTCCATTGTCAGCAGTGGCCGCTTCAGGCTGCGCACCCTGAAGCGGCTGTTCAGGTCATTCCATAGACTCAAACGGGAGCTCTTGCCAACCAGTTCCCCCCGGCCCCGCTCCTTGGCAAGCCAGAGACGGGTACCGTTGAAGGAATAGATGGGCAGCAGATCGCCACGCTCGGTGGCGGGCTTTATCTCACCGATGAGGTTGTCCAGGATCAGCGGCGCGGCGCCCTGGCTCGGATAGTAGGCCAGCACCATATGGTACTGGTTGAGCTGGGTGGCCTTGACGTAGGTCAGGCGCATCTTGTCTTCCGGTACCCCCAGCTCCAGCAGGCTGAAGTACTTGGCGATGGTGTAGTCTTCGCAGTCGCCGGCGGCGGCACCGATGAATTCGATGGGGGTGGCCCAGTAGTCGTTACGGCCCCACAGGGACTGGTCGTCGACGTACTGGAACAGGTTGAAGAAGTCGTTGACGGCGCTGAGCTGGGCCCGCTCGTCCTGGCCCTGCTGCTCGCCGATGAGCTGCTGCCAGGCGTTCAGGCGGCGACCGGCCCGCTCGCCATAGGTGGCGACCACCTTGGGCTCCAGGGAGCGCAAAGTGGCCAAAAAATCCCCGGCCAGCAACAGGCCGGGGAGCAACAGCAGCAGGAGCCAGCTTCGGCGCAAGCTCTCCCCTCTCAGGCGATCAGCCGTCTACGGTGTAAATGGTCCATTTCATGACCGGCAGGTTCTTGGCACCGCTCAGCTCGGCCACCACCCGCCTGTTCTTGCGGTGGGCTTCCTCGCTGTGGCTGTCATCGACGGGACGGCTGAAGCCGTAACCTATGGCCTTGATGCGGTCCTTGTCGATCTTGAAGCGGTTGACCAGGACCTCCTTGACGGACTCGACCCGGCGCTCGGACAGGGACTGGTTGTAGTCGGCGGAGCCGACCTTGGAGCAGTGCCCTTCCAGGACCAGCTTGGACTCGGGGTAGTTGGTCATGAAGGTCGCCACCTTGCCGACTTCGGCATAGTAGCGGGGATCAATATAACTGGAGTCGTTGGCAAAGAGTACCTTGAGATCAAAGCGTTGCACCTTGTCACCGAAGGCGCCGCAGCCGTAGTTGTCGATCTCGGCGCCCTGGAGGGTGCCGCCGCAGCGATCCCGGGCATTGATGACGCCGTCGGTGTCCGGATCCTTGAGGTCGTGGACCTGGGTGGTGGTCTGCTCGTAGGAGACGGTGTCGTGGGCGGCGCAACCCGCCAGGGCCAGGGCCGCCATCAGCATGGTCAGTTGGTGTTTCATGTCCTTATTCCTCATCGCCTTGCCAGATGCTGGGCTTGGTGACCCTCAGGGAGGCCAGCAGCTGGCCCGTGGCATTCAGGACCCGGTAGCGGGCCAGGATCTCGTCGAACTCGGCGTTCAGGTAGTCGCGGCGGGCGCTGAACAGCTCGTTCTCGGTATCCAGCAGATCCAGCAGGGTGCGCTTGCCCAGGTTGAACTGCTTGTCGTAGGCGACCTGGGTTTCCTTGCTGGCTTCCACGTGCTGGCGAATGTACTTCTTCTGCATGTCCAGGCTCTGCAGGGCAGCCCAGGACAGCCTCAGGCCTTCCTGGACCTCGCGCCAGGCGCGGGCCTGGACTTCCTTGGCTTCGCCCAGCTTGTAGGTGGTTTCGCGGACCCGGGCCGAATCCTTGCCGCCGGCAAAGAGGTTGTAGCGCATGCGCACCATGGCGGTGAGGTCGTTGTTGTGGCCCTCGAAACCGTCCAGGTCGTTGTTGAGGCTCTTGTCCACTTCCAAGGTGAACTTGGGATAGTAGTTGCTCTTGGCGCTTTCCCGTTCGGACACGGCGGCGCTGACGTCATAGGACGCGGACTTCAGCACCGGGTGGTTGTCCTGGGCCATCTGCAGGGCGGTATCCAGGTTGGCCGGCAGCATGTCGGCATCCGGAACCGGGATCACCAGGTCCTCGGGACGCTCGTTGACCACCCGCACATAGTTGGCCACGGCATCGTCGTAGTTGTTCTGGGCCGCCATCACATTGGCGTGGGCCCGGGCCAGACGACCGCTGATCTGGGCCAGATCCGAGCTGGAGCCCAGGCCGGCCTTGGTGCGCTTCTCGATCTTGTCGAAGATGGCCTGGTGGGAGTCCAGGTTCTTCCTGGCCAGCTCCAGGATGGCGCGGCTGCGCAGCACATCCACATAGACCCGAGCCACGTCCAGGGCGGTGTTTTCGGCGGCGGAGAAGAGGTTGAACTGCTCGGCCAGGGCCTCGTTTTCCAGGCGATCCAGTTCGGAGGTCACCCGGAAGCCGTCGAAGATCAGCTGACGCAGGGAAACCGATGCCTCACCCCGGTCCAGCTCCACCTTGTGCTCGCCGCGGGCGCGCACCGTGGGGCTGTCGGTCTTTTCGTAACCGTAACCGGCCGCCACATCCAGCTGCGGCAGGTAGTCGGCCTTGACCTGGTTGCGCTGCTCCTGGAGCGCCTTGAAGCGGGTGAAGCTGATGCGCAGGTCGGGGTGGCTGTCGAGGGTGTCGGCCACCGTCTGTTCCAGGGAGGCGGCACCTGCGGTGCCCGCCATGGCCAGGGACAGGGCGGCAAGGGCGAACTGCCTTGTTCTCGTCTTCATGGTTTCCTCTGTTAGCGTTCTCTCATGGCCGTGTAACGGGCCCTTAGTATTGGTTTTAGCAGGTATTCCATCACCGTCTTCTGCCCGGTGATGATGTCTACCTCGGTCAGCATGCCCGGGATGATGGGCAGCTCTTCTTCGCCGCGATTGAGGTAGGGCTTGTCCGTCTTGACCCTGACCAGATAGAAGGCGTTGCCTTCCTCGTCGACGATAGAATCGGCACTGATATGCTCCAGGGTGCCGTTCAGGCCCCCGTAGATAGTGAAGTCATAGGCGCTCAGGCGTACCACCACGGGCAGGCCGGGACGCAGGAAGGCGATGTCCTTGGGGCTGATCTTGGCTTCCACCAGCAGCTGATCCTCGGCCGGCACTATCTCCAGCACATTGGTGCCGGCGGTGACCACGGCCCCCAGGGTGTTGACGTGCAGCGTCTTGACCGTGCCCTTGACCGGTGCCACCAGGTTGGTGCGCTGCACCCTGTCCTGGAGGCCGGCGCGGCCCTCGCGCAGCGAGGCCAGCTGCAGCTCGAACTTGCGCAGCTCCTCCTGGACCTTGGAGCGGAAGCTGAGCGCCGCCTCGCGGCGCTTGAAAATGGCCTCGTCCCGGGCGGCAATGACCCTGGGCCTGTTGGTCTTGGAGGCGGCCAGTTCGCCGCGCAGGTCGTTGATCTGGCGGCTGAGCTGCAGCAGCTCCACCTCGCTCACCACCCCCTGCTCGGCCAGGGGCCGGGTCAGGGCCAGCTCCTTCTCGGCCAGATCCAGGCTGGATTGCTGGTGCTTGATGCGCGAATCCAGCTCGATGAGCTCCTGGGAGCGCTGCTGGACCTGCTCGCCAAGGATGGCCAGCTGGTTGGCCAGGCTCTGGATCCGCTCCTGGTATTCGGCGGTCTGGCGCCGTACCAGCTCCCCTTCCTTTTCCAGGAAGGCCTTGGGATAGGACAAGGATTCCTGGCGCAGCTGGACCTGCTCACGCCAGTCGGCTTCTTCCCGGATGTTGACGGTGCGCAGCTCGGCATCGAGACGGATGATGGAGGCCTGCAGGCCCTTGAGCTCCTGTTCCTTCTGGAGGTAGTCGGAACGGAAGCGGGTGTCGTCGATGCGCAGCAGCGGCTGGCCCTTTTCCACCTGCTGGCCTTCCTGGACGAAGATCTCCTGGACCACGCCACCGTCCACGCTCTGGATGATCTGGACCTGCTTGGAGGGGATCACCTTGCCCTGGCCGCGGGTGACTTCGTCGAGGTCGGCGAAGCAGGCCCAGGTGACGAAGGCCAGGATCACCGCCGCCAGGATCCAGATGGTCAGGCGCTGGTAACGCAGCTTGGTCTGCATCAGCTGTTCTTGGGGATCCAGTGACCAATCAGCCATTTGCCCCTCCCTGCTTCAGCCAGTTCATGACCTCCAGCTTGGCGCCATGGCGCAGCATGCGTCCATGGTCCATGACCACCAGGTTGTCCACTACCTCCAGCATAGTCTGCTTGTGGGTGACCAGGACCAGGGTGATGTCCCTGGGCAGCCTGGCCAGGCTCTGGCGTACCAGCTGCTCCGTGGCCGGATCCAGGCTGGCGGTGGGCTCGTCCAGGATCAGTACCCTGGGCCTGAGCACCAGGGCCCGGGCCAGGGCCACCAGTTGCCGCTGGCCCCGTGACAGCATCTGGCCGCCCTCGCCCACCCGCCGGGACAGGCCGGAGGCGTCCACGTCGGTAAAGGCGGACAGGCCGGCGGCCTCGGCCGCCTCTATGACCTGGGCGTCGCTGATGTCACCCAGGCCGAAGGCGATGTTGTCGCGGATGCTGCCGGACACCAGGCGGGCGTCCTGGGCCAGGTAGCCGATGCCGCGGCGCAGATCCATGGGGTGGCGCTGGCGGATCTCCACGCCGTCTACCAGCAGGTTGCCGCTGCTGGGGTGGTAGAGCCCCATCATCAACCGGGCCAGGGTGGACTTGCCGGAGCCGGTGCGGCCGATGATGCCGACCCGGCTGCCGGGCTTGATCAGCAGGTCCAGCTTCGACACGGCCGGCAGCTCGGTGTCGGGATAGCTGAATTCCACTCCGGCCAGGCGCAGCTCGCCCCGCTCTATGGGCCTGTGCAGGTGTGAGCGGCCGGTGCTGAGCTCGTCGGGCGCGGCCAGCTGCTGCTCCAGGGAATCCAGGCCCATCTTGCCCTGCTGGTAGCGGGTGATGAGGCCGGCGGCCTGGGCAAAGGGCGACACCACCCGGGACGACAGCATCACTGTGGCGATGATGGCACCCAGGCTGCCCTCGCCTTCGGCAATGGCGTACACGCCCAGGATCACCACGGTGATGGTGGTGAGCTGGACCATGAGGTTGGACAGGCCCGACAGGCGGTGCTGCAGATCCCGGGCCTGGTTCTGTACCAGGCCGAGGCGGGCGGTCAACAGCTCCCAGGTCTTCTGGCAGCGGCCCTCGGCGCCACAGGCCTTGATGAACTCCGGCATGGCCAGGATCTCGGCCAGCTGGCCCTGGCGGATGGCGGCCAGTTCGGCGCTGTCCAGCACCGTCTTGTGCATGGGCTTGGCCAGCAGCCAGGCCGCGCCCAGCAGCACCAGGGCGGCCAGCAGCGGCGCCACCACCACCCAGCCGCCGATGACGGCGATGATCAGCAGGAACAGCAGCGCAAAGGGCAGGTCAATCAGCAGCACCAGGGTCGAGGAGGTGATGAACTCCCGCACGTACTCGAAGTCCTGGAAACGCTTCAGGGCCTGGCCCAGGGAGCCGGGCCTGTTGACCAGCGGCTGCCCCAGCACCTTGCTCATCAGCACCTGTGCCAGCTTCTGTTCGGCCTGGCGGCCGGCCAAGTCCAGCAGCCGGGTGCGGGTCAGCCTGAGCACGCCGTCGAAGACGAAGGCGGTCAGGGCACCGGCGGCCAGTACCCAGAGGGTGTCGAAGGCCAGGTTCGGCACCACCCGGTCGTAGACGTTCATGGAAAACAGCGGCACCACCAGCGCAAAGAGGTTGATGACCAGGGAGCCGATCAGGCAATCACGGTACAGCGACTTGTGCTGCCAGAGGGTCCGCCAGAACAGGCCCGGGCGGCTGTCCACCGGGGCCTGTTCGGCATGGCCGTCACCGGCCTGCTGGAGCAGGAAGGCATAGCCCTGGTAAAGCTCGGCGAAGGCCTCCTGGCTCAGATCTTCCACCTGGCCCGACTCTGGGCGGTACAACCGTACCACCTGGCCCCATTCGGTGAGGATCCCGGCCTGGCGGTCCTTGAGCAGTACCAGCATCGGCAGGGCGTAGCGATCGAGCTGGCCCTGGGCCAGCTTGACCAGCCGGGCGGACAGGCCGCCCTTGCTGGCAACCCGGGGGAAGTAGTCCGGATCCAGCCGCTGCTCCGGCCCCAGCGGCACGCCGGCCAGCAGGGCCTGGTCGGACAGCGGCCGCCCCTCCTTGGCCAACAGCCATTTGAGGCAATCCAACAGGGGATCCGGTTGCTCGGCCCGGCCGAGCGACCACGCTTGGGTCTTCGCTTCCATCAATGCGCCTTAGATGATGTGCTCGTCTTGTGGCACCAGCATAGCCAAATCCATCGCGCCAGGCGCGCCCGCTCCGCTTTGTGGGGCGACCAGCAGCTCGATGCCGTCGGTCAGCTCGGAGCCGCCACCACCCTGCGCTTCGCTGCCCAGGGCACTCGGCACCGGGCTGGACGGCAGCAGCAGCTCCAGTTCGTTGTCTTCACTCAGCATAGCCTCGGGCGCCGGAGCACTGCTCTGCTGGGCCAGATCCACGCCGGCGAAGCTGCTGGGGAACCAGTTGGCGTCGTCGCCACCCGAGGTCAGGGTCACCACCAGGTTGGCGGAGCTGGCATCGCCATCACCGTCCACCAGCTGGTACTGGAACACCTCCTGGACATCCTCGGTGACGACACTGTCGCCATTGCTGACGTAGCGGAACTCGCCCAGCTGCTCGCCGCCCAGGAACAGGGACAGGGTGCCGTGACCGGTTACGATGGTCAGCTGCTGGCTGTCGGCGTCGTAACTGCCGCTGGCATCGCCCTGGCCACTGATCACCAGGTTGCCGTTGGCCAGCACCTTGAAGCTCTGGTCGCCGTAACCGACCTGGCTGATGTGGTCGGCGCCGTCGGCGCCCAGGTCGTCGTTGGCGAGCACGTTACCCTCGACGGCCACCTGGGGCACCAGATCCTGCAGGGTCTGGCTCAGGTCGCCGGAGTCGGCCAGCATGATGGCGTCGCCGCTGCTGTCGATCTGATCCAGGTAGGTGTCGGAGATGCCGTTGCCGATACCTATGGCATGGGCGGCCACCTCGGGATGCTCGGCCAGGAAGGCGCTCCAGTTGGCCAGGTACTGGTCCAGTTCGGTACCGTGATCAGATCCCGGGTTGCCGTCGGAGATGAAATAGGCCTTGGTGATTGCATCGCTGGCATCCTGGGCGCTCAGCCAGGCGTCCATGGCATCCAGCACGCTATAGCTGGTGCCACCACCGGAGTAGAGGGCATCGATCACCTCCAACAGCTCGATGTAATCGCCGTCGCTGCTGGCGCTGAAGCTGAACTCCCCTTTGTAGGAAGGGCCTTCCCAGAACTCGTAGAACGCCACCGTGACCTGGGTGCCCAGCTCGGCGTAGGAGGCCAGCATGGCCTTGACCGCCGCCTTGGCATCGGCCAGACGCCGCCCTTCCATGCTGCCGGAGGTGTCCAGGGCGATGGCCAGGTTGATGGCCGGCATCTGGACGTTGAGCACATTGCCGGTGTCGTCATTGGCCTGGGCGCGCACGTCGTCGATGACGGTGACCTCGACCTCGGACTCGGCGGTGGCACCGGTGCGGTCTGCCGCCACTACCTTGATGCCGGATATGCTCAGTTCATTGACGTCGATGTTGTGGGGGAAGGCGTCCAGCAGCTCTGCCTTGACCTGTACCTCGCCTTCGCTGCCGGCGGCGATGTCGTCCCAGTCCAGGCTCAGCTTGATGGCTTCCCGGCCCTGCAGGGTGCCGACCAGCTCGCCCTGGTCATTGAGCTGCCAATGCACGCTGGCATTGGTGCCCGCGACCTGGATGGCGTCGGTATCGCCAAAGGCAAAGGCGTTGATGGCCTCGCTGCCGGCCTTGAAGCTGAGGGTGTCGAGGTCCTGCTCGCTGCCGCTGCGATAGAGGATGGCTTCGTCCACACCCAGGGATACCAGGCTGCTCAGGGCCTCGGGCGCCACCGGCTCGCTGGCCTGCAGATCGACCACGAAGCTGTCGCTGCTGGTATCACCATCACTGTCGGTGACGGCGACATCGAAGTTCAGCTGTACGTCACCGGCGATGCTTTCGATGACGCCCAGGCTGGTGCCGGTGAAGCTGAAGCCTTCCTTGCTGTTGGAGGTCAGCTCGATATAGCTGATGGCACCAATATCACCGATAACATCGCCATTTTGGATATCCCCTTCGCCCAGCAGCCCAAAACTGCCATCTGCCCGAGTGCCATAGGCCTTGTAATGGCAGCTGGCGGTGCCATTGCCCGTGGTGGTCATATAGATGGCGGCGCTGGCGACGTCCTGCTGGAAGTCGATGGTCAGAACCTCGTCGGCATTGTGTTGGCCACCCACTATGGGGTTGTCCACACCATAGCCGCCGTTCTTGCCGTTGACCTTCAAAGAGCCGCTGCTGTCACGGCCATGGAGGGTAAAGACCAGGTTATCGTTAGGTGCGTCGGTGACATTGCCCTGGTCATCCACATAGCGCTCCTGCACCGGCGAATTGGGGCCATCGCCAAGCTGGGCTATGGTGCGCTCGACCACCACGTCAATGGTGCCCACCATGTTCAGCTGATAGCTGTCGCTGTTGGGGTCGGCCGTTAACTCAAAGACGACGCTCTGGTTGCCGTTGCCGGTATAAGGCCCCGGATTTTCGCTGCTGTTGGTGTAGGCGATCAGCACACCCGGGTTGGCCGGATCCACATGGTAATAAATGGTCAGGCCACCGGAGGTTTCCCCCGAGTCGGCGAAGGTCACATCGGTGCCGTTCCAGCCGCTGACGTTGCCGGACAGGTCGGCACTGTAGTTGTCATCGGCGCCCTGGGTATCCAGGGTGCCGGTGTAAGTGCCGGGGGCATTGCTGCCCTGCAGATCCTGGGCATCCGCCACCACCTGGTCGTCGGCCACATGGACGGTGACGGTGCCTTCAGCGCTGTCGCCGTCTGCTTCGCTGGCCACCACCTTGATGCCGCTGATGGTCAGGTTGTCGACACTGGCGTCATGGGGCAGGTTGTCCAGCAACTGGGCGGTCACGGCCACGCTGCCCGCGTCACCGGCGGCGATGGCGCCGCCCGCCAGGCTCAGCTTGATAAGGTCGGTGCCGTTCAAGCTGCCAATCAGGTTACCGTCGCCGTCCTGGGTCCAGGTCAGCTGGCCGTTCAGGCCCTGGATCTGGATGCCACTGGTGTCGCCAAAGGCAAAGCCGGTAATGGCCTCTCCCCCGGCGGTAAAGGCCAGGGTGGCAACTTCGCTGCCGGTGCTGCCATCTCGGGTTTGGGCCTCGTCCAGGTTCAGTATCACCGCATCTCCGCCGGTAAGTTCGCCGCTGCCGGTGATGGTGACGGTAACAACGGTGGTGGAGCCGTCGGTGAGGGTAACGGTGAACTCACGTACCACCTCTTCACCCTCGGCCAGGGCCTGCACCGCCTCGGCGTCGTTATCCAGCACGAAGGACCAGACGCCGTTCTCATCGACGGTGAAGGTGCCGTACTCGTTGCTCTGCTCGCCTGCCACAAAGGCCAGATCCGGGTTGTCCACATCGGTGGCGGTCAGCTCACCACCGGTAGTGAGGGTGACGTCTTCCTGAACGGCACCGGCATCGCTGGAAATGACCGGCAGATCGTCACTGCCTTCGATGGTAACGGTAACAACAGTGGTGGAGCCGTCGGTGAGGGTAACGGTGAACTCACGTACCACCTCTTCACCCTCGGCCAGGGCCTGCACCGCCTCGGCGTCGTTATCCAGCACGAAGGACCAGACGCCGTTCTCATCGACGCTGAAGGTGCCGTACTCGTTGCTCTGCTCGCCGGCCACAAAGGCCAGATCCGGGTTGTCCACATCGGTGGCGGTCAGCTCACCGCCCGTGCTCAGGGTGACGTCTTCCTCAACGGCGCCGGCGTCGCTGGAGATCACCGGCAGATCATCGCTACCGCTGATGGTGACGGTAACGACGGTGGTGGAGCCATCGTTCAGAGTAACGGTGAACTCGCGCACCACCTCTTCACCCTCGGCCAGGGCCTGCACCGCCTCGGCGTCGTTATCCAGCACAAAGGACCAGACGCCGTTCTCATCGACGCTGAAGGTGCCGTACTCGTTGCTCTGCTCGCCTGCCACAAAGGCCAGATCCGGGTTGTCCACATCGGTGGCGGTAAGCTCACCGCCCGTGCTCAGGGTGACGTCTTCCTGGACGGCGCCGGCATCGTTGCTGATCACCGGCAGATCGTCGCTGCCGGTGATGGTGACGATAACGATGGTGGTGGAGCCGTCGGTGAGGGTAACGGTGAACTCACGTACCACCTCTTCACCCTCGGCCAGGGCCTGCACCGCCTCGGCGTCGTTATCCAGCACGAAGGACCAGACGCCGTTCTCATCGACGGTGAAGGTGCCGTACTCGTTGCTCTGCTCGCCTGCCACAAAGGCCAGATCCGGGTTGTCCACATCGGTGGCGGTCAGCTCACCACCGGTAGTGAGGGTGACGTCTTCCTGAACGGCGCCGGCATCGCTGGAAATGACCGGCAGATCGTCACTGCCTTCGATGGTAACGGTAACAACGGTGGTGGAGCCGTCGGTGAGGGTGACGGTGAACTCGCGCACCACCTCTTCACCCTCGGCCAGGGCCTGCACCGCCTCGGCGTCGTTATCCAGCACGAAGGACCAGACGCCGTTCTCGTCGACGGTGAAGGTACCGTATTCGTTGCTTTGCTCGCCGGCCACAAAGGCCAGCTCCGGGTTGTCCACATCGGTGGCGGTAAGCTCACCACCGGTAGTGAGGGTGACGTCTTCCTCAACGGCGCCGGCATCGCTGGAAATGACCGGCAGATCGTCACTGCCTTCGATGGTAACGGTAACGACTGTGGTGGAGCCGTCGGTGAGGGTGACGGTGAACTCACGAACCACCTCTTCGCCCTCGGCCAGGGCCTGCACCGCCTCGGCGTCGTTATCCAGCGCGAAGGACCAGACGCCGTTCTCGTCGACGGTGAAGGTACCGTATTCGTTGGTTTGCTCGCCGGCCACAAAGGCCAGATCAGGGTTGTCCACGTCGGTGGCGGTAAGCTCACCGCCCGTGCTCAGGGTGACGTCTTCCTCAACGGCGCCGGCGTCGCTGGAGATCACCGGCAGATCATCGCTACCGCTGATGGTGACGGTAACGACGGTGGTGGAGCCATCGTTCAGAGTAACGGTGAACTCGCGCACCACCTCTTCACCCTCGGCCAGGGCCTGCACGGCCTCGGCGTCGTTATCCAGCACGAAGGACCAGACACCGTTCTCGTCGACGGTGAAGGTGCCGTATTCGTTGGCTTGCTCGCCTGCCACAAAGGCCAGATCCGGGTTGTCCACATCGGTGGCGGTAAGCTCACCACCGGTAGTGAGGGTGACGTCTTCCTCAACGGCGCCGGCGTCGCTGGAAATGACAGGGGCGTCGTCGCTGCCGGTGATGGTGACGGTAACGACGGTGGTGGAGCCATCGTTCAGAGTAACGGTGAACTCGCGCACCACCTCTTCGCCCTCGGCCAGGGCCTGGACCGCTTCGGCGTCGTTATCCAGCACGAAGGACCAGACGCCGTTCTCGTCGACGGTGAAGGTGCCGTATTCGTTGCTCTGCTCGCCGGCCACAAAGGCCAGATCCGGGTTGTCCACATCGGTGGCGGTCAGCTCACCGCCCGTGCTCAGGGTGACGTCTTCCTCAACGGCGCCGGCATCGCTGGAAATGACCGGCAGATCGTCACTGCCTTCGATGGTGACGGTAACGATGGTGGTGGAGCCGTCGCTCAGGGTAACGGTGAACTCGCGCACCACCTCTTCACCCTCGGCCAGGGCCTGCACGGCCTCGGCGTCGTTATCCAGCACAAAGCTCCAGACGCCGTTTTCATCGACGCTAAAGGTGCCGTATTCGTTGGCTTGCTCGCCTGCCACAAAGGCCAGATCCGGGTTGTCCACATCGGTGGCGGTAAGCTCACCACCGGTAGTGAGGGTGACGTCTTCCTGAACGGCGCCGGCATCGCTGGAAATGACCGGCAGATCGTCACTGCCTTCGATGGTAACGGTAACAACGGTGGTGGAGCCGTCGGTGAGGGTGACGGTGAACTCGCGCACCACCTCTTCACCCTCGGCCAGGGCCTGCACCGCCTCGGCGTCGTTATCCAGCACGAAGGACCAGACGCCGTTCTCGTCGACGGTGAAGGTACCGTATTCGTTGCTTTGCTCGCCGGCCACAAAGGCCAGCTCCGGGTTGTCCACATCGGTGGCGGTAAGCTCACCACCGGTAGTGAGGGTGACGTCTTCCTCAACGGCGCCGGCATCGCTGGAAATGACCGGCAGATCGTCACTGCCTTCGATGGTAACGGTAACGACTGTGGTGGAGCCATCGTTCAGAGTAACGGTGAACTCGCGCACCACCTCTTCACCCTCGGCCAGGGCCTGCACGGCCTCGGCGTCATTATCCAGCACAAAGCTCCAGACGCCGTTTTCATCGACGCTAAAGGTGCCGTACTCGTTGCTCTGCTCGCCGGCCACAAAGGCCAGTTCCGGGTTGTCGACGTCGGTGGCGGTCAGCTCACCACCGGTAGTGAGGGTGACGTCTTCCTGGACGGCGCCGGCGTCGCTGGAAATGACAGGGGCGTCGTCACTGCCGGTGATGGTGACGGTAACGATGGTGGTGGAGCCGTCGCTCAGGGTAACGGTGAACTCGCGCACCACCTCTTCACCCTCGGCCAGGGCCTGCACGGCCTCGGCGTCATTATCCAGCACAAAGCTCCAGACGCCGTTTTCATCGACGCTAAAGGTGCCGTACTCGTTGCTCTGCTCGCCGGCCACAAAGGCCAGTTCCGGGTTGTCGACGTCGGTGGCGGTCAGCTCACCACCGGTAGTGAGGGTGACGTCTTCCTGGACGGCGCCGGCATCGCTGGAGATCACAGGCGCATCGTCGCTGCCTTCGATGGTGACGGTAACGACGGTGGTGGAGCCATCGGTGAGGGTGACGGTGAACTCGCGCACCACCTCTTCACCCTCGGCCAGGGCCTGCACCGCTTCGGCGTCGTTATCCAGCACGAAGGACCAGACGCCGTTCTCATCGACGGTGAAGGTGCCGTATTCGTTGGCTTGCTCGCCGACCACAAAGGCCAGTTCCGGGTTGTCGACGTCGGTGGCGGTCAGCTCACCACCGGTAGTGAGGGTGACGTCTTCCTGGACGGCGCCGGCATCGCTGGAGATCACAGGCGCATCGTCGCTGCCTTCGATGGTGACGGTAACGACGGTGGTGGAGCCATCGGTGAGGGTGACGGTGAACTCGCGCACCACCTCTTCACCCTCGGCCAGGGCCTGCACCGCTTCGGCGTCGTTATCCAGCACGAAGGACCAGACGCCGTTCTCATCGACGGTGAAGGTGCCGTATTCGTTGGCTTGCTCGCCGACCACAAAGGCCAGATCCGGGTTGTCGACGTCGGTGGCGGTAAGCTCACCGCCTGTGCTCAGGGTGACGTCTTCCTCAACGGCGCCGGCGCCGTTGCTGATCACCGGCAGATCGTCGCTGCCTTCGATGGTAACGGTAACAACGGTGGTGGAGCCGTCGGTGAGGGTGACGGTGAACTCGCGCACCACCTCTTCGCCGTCGGCCAGGGCCTGCACGGCCTCGGCGTCGTTATCCAGCACGAAGGACCAGACGCCGTTTTCGTCGACGGTGAAGGTGCCGTATTCGTTGCTTTGCTCGCCGGCCACAAAGGCCAGATCCGGGTTGTCCACATCGGTGGCGGTAAGCTCACCGCCGGTAGTGAGGGTGACGTCTTCCTGGACGGCGCCGGCATCGCTGGAGATCACCGGCAGATCGTCGGAGCCGGTGATGGTGACGGTAACGATAGTGGTGGAGCCATCGGTGAGGGTGACGGTGAACTCGCGCACCACCTCTTCGCCCTCGGCCAGGGCCTGCACCGCCTCGGCGTCGTTATCCAGCACAAAGCTCCACTCACCAGCGGCGTTGACGGTGAAGGTGCCGTATTCGTTGCTTTGCTCGCCGGCCACAAAGGCCAGATCCGGGTTGTCCACATCGGTGGCGGTAAGCTCACCGCCGGTAGTGAGGGTGACGTCTTCCTGGACGGCGCCGGCATCGCTGGAGATCACCGGCAGATCGTCGGAGCCGGTGATGGTGACGGTAACGATAGTGGTGGAGCCATCGGTGAGGGTGACGGTGAACTCGCGCACCACCTCTTCGCCCTCGGCCAGGGCCTGCACCGCCTCGGCGTCGTTATCCAGCACAAAGCTCCACTCACCAGCGGCGTTGACGGTGAAGGTGCCGTATTCGTTGGCCTGGGAGCCTGCCACAAAGGCCAGATCCGGGTTGTCCACATCGGTGGCGGTAAGCTCACCGCCTGTGCTCAGGGTGACGTCTTCCTCAACGGCGCCAGCGTCGCTGGAAATGACCGGCAGATCGTCGCTGCCTTCGATGGTAACGGTCACGACAGTAGTGGAGCCGTCGGTGAGGGTGACGGTGAACTCGCGCACCACCTCTTCGCCGTCGGCCAGGGCCTGCACCGCCTCGGCGTCGTTATCCAGCACAAAGCTCCACTCACCAGCTGCGTTGACGGTGAAGGTGCCGAACTCGTTGCTTTGCTCGCCGGCCACAAAGGCCAGTTCCAGGTTGTCCTCATCGCTGGCGGCTATGGTGCCACCGGTGACGAGTTGAAGATCTTCGACAACGTTACCGATCCCATTACCGATGACGGGCTCGGCATCGGTCACGTCCAGGTTGGCAACGGTCACCGCGTCAGCGCTTGTTGGAGGATTCAGGGCGGAGTCGTAACCGGCGCTGGCCAGGGTTTCGGCGCCACTGCGGGACAGGCTGACAAAGTCGCCGCCCTCATTGCCTTGGGGGGCGGTGCTACCTGCTTCGGGGGCCGGCAATTCGGCAGTGGGGTCGTCGCCCGAAATGATGGCACTTTGGATCTGCTCCAGCTCGCTCAGAGCAGCCAGGCCGTCCTGGCTCTCGGCCTGTTCAGGGAAAGCCTGGGCCCCGCTCTCAAGGGGTGCGCCGCCCAGAGACTCCTTGCCGGCACCTGCAACCGCATCAGAGTCCAGCTTCCTGCTGATTTGTTGTTCCTTCTGTTCCATCTTCTTATCCCCAAAAAGTTGTCTAAACGCCCCGAAACACCGACTTAACTTCCCTTGCGCGGAGCGGCTATCTTACAGATCAAAGAGTTCCCACTTTTAATGACGACATTTTACCCATGCTAGGCATCACAAAACAACCAGAACAGGCGCATGCCTAGAACAAAGGCGAAGATAAATAGCCAAAGGTATTAGCACTGCTTATCAGGCACAAAAAAACCGCCCATCCGGGCGGTTTTTCAAAGCATTGCGAAATTGCTTGGCTTACTCGCCAGCAACCACGCTCAGCTTAACTTCTACAGTCACGTCGCTGTGCAGCTGCACGGCGATGTCGAACTCACCCGTGGTGCGCAGGGCACCGTGGGGCAGCTTGACTTCGGACTTGGCAACTTCAACACCAGCAGCAGCGCTGAAGGCTTCAGCGATGTCGCGGGTACCGATGGAGCCGAACAGCTTGCCTTCGTCACCGGCTTTAGCGGCGATTTCAACAACTTCCAGGGCAGCCAGCTTCTCGGCGCGGGCCTCGGCAGCAGCCAGGACGTCGGCCAGCTTGGCTTCCAGCTCGGCGCGGCGAGCTTCGAAGTGCTCGATGTTGGCCTTGGTGGCCATGACCGCTTTGCCTTGCGGGATCAGGAAGTTACGGGCAAAACCTGCTTTTACGGTTACCTGATCACCCAGGCCACCCAGGTTGGCGATTTTATCCAGCAGAATGACGTTCATCGACGATTCCTCTCAACTCATTCAGATCAGAGTGACCTTACTTGTGCAGGTCAGTGTACGGCAGCAGAGCCAGGTAACGGGCACGCTTGATGGCGCGAGCCAGCTGACGCTGGTACTTGGCGCTGGTGCCAGTGATACGGCTGGGTACGATCTTGCCGCTCTCTGTGATGTAGTTCTTCAGAGTTGCGATGTCTTTGTAGTCGATTTCCTGTACGTTTTCTGCAGTGAAACGGCAGAACTTACGACGACGGAAGAAACGTGCCATGGGGCTATCTCCTAATTCAACAAGTCTATGCGCTGGGCATGCAGCACGGGAACCAGGTTCCCTTCTTTACTGCGGTGGCTGACCAGAAAACCGGTCACTGTCACCACCTGGCCCATCGTCAATCCCCAAGTGCTTTGATTGAGGTTGTCGCCACTGGCAACCACCTGGATCCGGCAATAAGCAGGACGTGTCATCTCTGCTTCCACTTGTTCGGAGCGATGCTCAAGCCAAAACTGGCAATGCTTCACTCCTGCGGGGCTCTGGCTACGCCGCGGCGCCCTGACAAGCTGGCCGGTCAACTGCACCCGGTTCTCGTGCACTCGGCTTACTCGGCTTCGGCGTCGGCTTTGGCTTCGGCTTTGGCTTCGGTTCTATCGTCGTCACGACGCTCGCGGCGCTCTTCCTTGGCCTTGGCCATGGGAGAAACTTCGGTGACGGCTTGCTTGGTGCGCATGATGGCGTAACGCAGAACGGCGTCGTTGAAGCGGAAAACAGTTTCCAGCTCGTCAACGGTGCCCTGCTCGGCTTCAACGTTCATCAGAACGTAGTGCGCTTTGTGCAGCTTGTTGATGGGATAAGCCAGTTGACGGCGACCCCAGTCTTCCAGGCGATGGATCTGACCACCAGCTTCTTTGATGGAGCCGGTGTAGCGCTCGATCATGCCAGGAACCTGCTCGCTCTGGTCCGGGTGGACCATGAAAACGATCTCGTAATGACGCATTGTCGCTCCTTACGGATTGATCAGCCTCCCGTAACGGCTCAGTCAGACCGCTGTAGAGGCAAGGAACTCTTGATAATGACTGATTTAAGGGCGGGTATTGTATAGAAAGCCGCCGCTGCAGACAAGCTGCGAAAGCGCGCCGACAGCAGGTAAAATGAGGGGCTTGTAGTCGGGGGCCACCATGTCGAAAGTCGTCTTATTCCTGCTGTCCGCCATGCCCACATTGTGCTGGGCGCTGGTACCACCCTATTACGGCAAGACCGATGCCGAATACCGCTGGGATGCGGAAGTGGAGCTGGGCCTGGCGGCCTCCAGGGGCAACACCCGCAACGATGCCTACAACAGCAGGGTCAAGCTGGGCCTGGACACCGACCGCACCCACCAGGAGGCCACCTTTTCCTCCAACTTCGCCCGCGACAAGGACACCACCAGCGTCGAACGTTATCGCCTGGAGTTGCAGTCCGACGCCAAGCTGTGGCCCGATCACTACCTGTTCATTCGCGGCAATCAGCTCTTCGACCGCTTCGGCACCTACCGTTCGGAAACCTCGGTGGCGGGGGGGCTGGGTACCAGCCTGATCAGCAAGCGCTTCACCTCGCTGAAGTTCGAGCTGGGCCCGGGTTACCGTTTCCTCAACGCCGACGAAGACGATGGCCTGGAAGACAAGGAAGAAGCCATACTGCGTTCGGTGCTGAAATACGAGCGGCGCATCCATGAGCGGACCCGCTTCAACGCCTCCATCGAGCTGGAGACGGGCCGGGAGAACACCATCGGCATGCTGGATGCGTCATTCACCAACCAGCTGTTTGGCGATCTGGCGCTGAAATTCGGGGTGAACTACCGCTACACGGCGGAAGTAGACGAGGACAAGGCCAACTCCGACACCCTGTCCTCGCTGAACCTGCTCTACACCTTCTGACGCTGGCGCACCACTTCGAACAGGCAGACGCCGGTGGCCACCGAAACGTTGAGGCTGGAGACCAGGCCGGCCATGGGAATGGCCAGCAGCTCGTCGCAGTGTTCACGGGTCAGGCGACGCATGCCCTTGCCTTCGGCGCCCATCACCAGGGCCATGGGGCCGGTCAGCTTGGCATTGAACAGCTGGGTATCGGTTTCACCTGCGGTACCGACGATCCAGACTCCCATCTCCTGAAGCTGGCGCAGGGTCCGGGCCAGGTTGGTCACTTCCACCAGCGGCACAGAGTCGGCGGCGCCGCAGGCCACCTTGCGTGCGGTGGCATTGAGCGGCGCGGAATTGTTCTTGGGCACGATGACGGCATGCACGCCGGCGGCATCGGCGGTACGCAGGCAGGCCCCCAGGTTGTGGGGATCGGTCACGCCGTCCAGCACCAGCAGCAGGGGCTGATCCACGGCCTCCAGCAGGTCCGGTAGCCGCTGTTCGGGCAATGCCTTGGCGGCCTTCACCTCGGCCATGATGCCTTGGTGGGACGCGCCCTTGCTCTTGTCGTCCAGGGTCTTGCGGGGCACCCACTGTACCTTCAGCCCCAGGTTCTGGGCCTGGTCGATGACGGCATTGAGGCGCTTGTCGCTGCGTTCCCTGGCCGCCCACAGCTGGGTGATCTTCTCCGGATGGCGTTGCAGGGCGCCATCCACGGCATGGATACCGAAAATCCAGTCCTGGCTCATCTGTTACCTCTTGTTGCGATCTTTGCCGCTGCGGGACTTTTTCTTCTTGCCCTTGCGGCCGGCCAGCACATCGGCGACGGCACTCTCGGCATCGCCTTTCTTGTGGCCCTTGGCGGGGGCGGATTTTCCCTTACCCTGCTTGAGCTTGTCACGCACCGTTTTGCCCTTGCCGCGGCGCCTGTCTTCCTTGGCGCCGGCCAGCAGCAGCTCGATCTGCCGTGACTCCAGCTTCACAGAGGCCACCTGCACGGCCACCTCGTCACCCAGGTGGTAACGACGGCCGCTGCGTTCACCGATGAGCGCCTGGTGGATGGGATCGAACTGGTAGTAGTCGTTTTCCAGGCTGGAAATGTGGACCAGGCCTTCGATATTGAGATCGTTGAGGCGCACGAACATGCCGAAATTGGTGACGCTGGAGATGACCCCGGTGAGGGTGTCCCCGACATGGTCGCGCATGTACTCGCACTTGAGCCAGTCCGCCACGTCACGGGTGGCCTCGTCGGCCCGGCGCTCGGTCATGGAGCACTGCTCGCCCATGAAGTTCATGCGCTCGGCGTCGTAGAGGTAGCCTCCCCCGCCCTGCAGGGTCGCGGGATCTTCAACACCCTGCTGCTTGAGCAGTACCGCCTTGATGGCCCGGTGCAGGATCAGGTCCGGATAACGACGGATGGGCGAGGTGAAGTGGGCATAGGCCTTCAGGGCCAGGCCGAAGTGGCCGCTGCAGTCCGGCTCGTACACCGCCTGGCGCATGGTGCGCAGCAGCATGGTGGAAATGAGGCCGGCATCGGGGCGTTCGCCGATGTGGGACAACAGGTTGCTGAAGTCCTTGGGCGAGGGCTCCAGACCACCGCTCAGTTGCAGGCCAAGCTCGCCCAGGAACTGGTGGAACTGGGTGATCTTCTCTTCGCCCGGCCTGTCGTGGACCCGGTACAGGTTGGGGGCCTTGTGCTTGCTGACGAAACGGGCCGCCGCCACGTTGGCGAGGATCATGCACTCCTCGATGAGCATATGGGCTTCGTTGCGCACCAGGGGCACTATCTTCTCGATCTTGCGCTGCTCATTGAAGATGAACTGGGTCTCTTCGGTCTCGAACTCGATGGCGCCACGCACCCGGCGGTTCTTCTTGAGGGCCTGGTAGAGGCCGTACAGGTCCTCCAGGTGGCCGACCAGGGGGGCGTATTCCTCGCGCAGGGCCTTGTCGCCCTGGAGGATGGCAAACACCTTGTTGTAGGTCAGGCGTGCCTTGGAGTGCATCACCGCCGGGTAGAACTGGTAGCCGGACAGCTTGCCGCTTTCCGAAACCGTCATCTCGCAGACCATGCACAGGCGATCCACCTTGGGATTCAGGGAGCACAGGCCGTTGGAGAGGATCTCCGGCAGCATGGGGATGACCTGGGACGGGAAATAGACGGAGTTGCCCCTGTTATAGGCCTCCCTGTCCAGGGGAGTGCCGGTGCGCACATAGTGGGATACGTCGGCAATGGCCACCCACAGCCGCCAGCCCCCGGACGCTTTGGCCTCGGCATAGACGGCGTCGTCGAAGTCACGGGCGTCTTCGCCGTCTATGGTCACCAGGGGCAGATGGCGCAGATCCACCCGGCCCTGCTTGTCGGCTTCGGAAACCTCTTCGGACATGCCCTTGATCTGCTGCAGCACCTTGTCCGGCCAGACATGGGGCAGGTCGTGGCTGCGCAGGGCGATTTCGATCTCCATGCCCGGATCCATGTGTTCACCGAGCACTTCCTTGATGCGGCCGACCGCATTGAAGCGGGCCGTGGGTCTTTGGGTGATTTCCAGCACCACCACCTGGCCATGACGGGCACCGCCCCTGTCCTCTTCCGGCACCACTATGTCCTGGGCGATGCGGCTTTCGTCCGGCACCACATAGCCGACGGCGCCGTCCCGGTAGTAGCGGCCCACCAGCTCGGGCGAGCGTGGCTCCAGTACCCGCACCACCCTGCCTTCGGTGCGACCGCGCCTGTCGGTGCCGGTGGGCTGAACCAGCACCACGTCGCCGTGCAGGACCTTATGCATCTCCTTGTTGCCCAGGAAGATGTCGTCGCCGGCGGCGACCTTGACGAAGCCGAAGCCGTCCCTGTGGCCGATGACGGTGCCACGGATCAGGTTGATCTGGTCGCAAAGGGCATAGGCCTTCTGGCGGGTAAAGACCAGCTGGCCATCGCGCTCCATGGCACGCAGGCGGCGGCGCAGCCCCTCCTGGCGATCTTCGTCATCCAGCTTGAGGTGCTTGATCATTGCCTGGAGGGACTGGGGTTTCCCGAGCCGCTTCAGCTCTGCCATGATGGCTTCACGGGAAGGGATGGGGTTGTCGTAACGCTCGGCTTCGCGCTCGGCGAAAGGATCCTTGATAGCTTTGGCCATGGTGCCTGTTGGTGGCGAATTTGCCTTTATTATACGCAGCCCAGGGCCTCAGTTTCGATGGAAAACTGTATTACAGTTCACTATCGATGCGGCTGACCACGGACGGCGGCAGCCCTTTGGCCAGTTTTTTCGCCAGGTCGTCGGCCCTTCGCCAGCTCGGCTTGTGGGGGATAACGGCGGATTTCAGCCAGCGATAGGCGTCTTCCCTGTCCATGGCCATGCCGTGCCCGGCCAGCACCAAATCCCCGAAGCGCAGCAGCGCCTTGAGGTTGCCGGCTTCGGCGGCGGGCCTCAGCAGCTTCATGGCCTTGGTCAGGTTGGCCTGGACCCACTTGCCGGTGGCGTAGTAACGCCCCAGCTGCTCCAGGGCCTCCGGCAGGCCCTGGTCGGCGGCCCGCTCGATGTAGACCAGTCCCTGGGGAATGTCCTCCTCCACGCAGATGCCATGGGCCAGCATGTCGCCCCACAGGAATTCGTAGGCCGGTACCTTCATCTTCTCGGCCCTGGCCTCGATGTCCTGCACCAGCTGGCAATCGTCGTCCAGCACCCTTCTCAGGTGCTTGTTGATTTTGATCAGCTCCAGCAGCTCGTCCTGGCGATAAATTTGAATGGCCTGGGGCTGCGCCAGCAGCGGACGGCTCATCCCGGCAAGCAGCACGACAACGAAAAGGATGCGTAGTGAAGACATCTGAACCTCCTGGTGACTCCTTATCGGCCGTTCACCTCTCGTCTTTAACGATACAACTCGTTACAAGTGTTTCTTTTTTGTTGCTTCGTGTTACATTGCCGCCTGCCAGCTTTGCTGGTTTTTTCAGGGAATAGTGCAAGGAATAACAAAAATGGTTAAAACAAGAATCGCCAAGGCGATGAGCATTGCTCTTGCCTTTGGCATGGGCGCGGCGGTCAGCCAGCCCGTGTTTGCTGCCGATGAGGCCAACGCCGAAGACGAAAAGGTCGAGCGTATCGAAGTAACAGGTTCACGCATCAAGCGAACCGATATGGAAGGTGCCTCGCCCATCGTTGTCATCGATGCCGCTGAAATAGCCGAGCGTGGTTTCACCTCCACCTTCGACGTGCTTGAGTCGCTGACTCAAGCTACTGGTGCCCAACAGGGTGAGCAGTACACCAACTCCTTCACACCGGCCGCTCAGGACATCAACCTTCGTGGCATTGGCCCGGGTCGAACCCTCGTCCTGCTCAACGGTCGCCGTGTTGCCGACTACCCCCAACCTTTCAACTCAGAGAGCAACTTCTTTAACTGGTCCACCATTCCACTGGCCGCGGTCAAACGTATTGAAGTGCTGACCGACGGTGGTTCTGCCGTTTATGGCTCCGACGCCATAGCCGGTGTCGTAAACGTCATCACCAAGGGAGACGTTGAGGACACCACCCTGACCGGCACTTACGGTTTCACCACCGAAGGTGGTGGCCACTCTCGCAAGTTGCAGTTGACAACCGGCTTTGAAGCGGGAGCAACAAACTGGGTTGTCGCCGCCGAGTGGCATGAAAAAGAGCCGCTGTTTGGTAAAGACCGTTCTTGGTTGGATTCCTACAAGGACCGCCCGGACCCGGAAGCCCGATACCCCGATCGCGCCATTCTGGTGCTGGATAACTTTACCGGTGAATATGTCGCACCGCCCACGGACGAAGCCTGTTTTGATTCCAATACCGGCTACGAGTTTGCCTTCCGCCCTAACCGCGGCTTTTACTGCGGCCATGATGGCGACGGTGACGAGAGCCTGCGCAGCTACCGTGAAAACAAGTCTCTCTACGTGCATGGCAACTGGGACATCAGTGACAACCTGACAGCCTTCACCGATATCCTGTACTGGGATTCCAAGGTGGAACACACAGGTTTTCGCCTCTGGTTCGGTGATGACATCGCCTATTTTGACGCCGATGACAACCTCCACTATGAGTACATCCAGCGTATCTTCGCTCCCTCAGAGACAGGTAATCAAAGCAGCATCACCGACGAAGACACCTTGAATATCACTATCGGTTTGAAGGGTATTGTCGGTGATTTCGACTGGGAAGTAGCCTACACCGACAGTACATACGATACCAAGAGTGTAGAGACACGCTTCAAGGAAGAGGCCATTAACGAGCTCTACCTGGGCACCGATGGTCCTTTCTTCGAGTCCAACGGTATCCGGGGAGGTGGCACCAAGAGTATCTACGAATTCCTGTCACCGGAAGAGGCTGCTGCCATCACCGGGCAGCAACTCAACAAGGCTGACTCCTACGTCCGCTCCCTGTCAGCCAGCATCTCCGGTGATATTTTTGAGCTTCCCGCAGGCCCCGTCGGCTTCGCCGCCGTTGCCGAATACTCCAAGCAGGGTTATGACATCAACCTGGACGAGCGCACCCTCAATCAGGATGGTAATGGCTGGTGGGGGCTGACCGGCACCGAGGGTGGCGGTGACCGTAAGCGTTACGCCGTCGGCGTGGAATTCCTGGTTCCTGTAACCGAAACCCTGTCCCTGATTCCGGCTATTCGTTACGACGAGTACGACGACGATTCCAGTGTCGGCGGCCGCAGCACCAGCCAGCTGAAGTTGGAATACAGGCCGATGGACAACCTGCTGATTCGAGGTGGCTGGTCCCAGACCTTCCGCGCCCCGGACATGCACTACCTCTTTGCCAAGCCTTCCGGCTTCTACAGCTCCGTAGAAGACACCTACCGCTGTGATACGGATCCGGACTTCGATTGCGACGCCGGCGAAAGCTTCTTCGGTCAACGTGCTGGAAATATCAACCTCAAGGAAGAAACCGGTGACACCTACAACGTCGGTTTCGTCTACGAGCCCATCGACAACCTGAGCTTCACCGTCGACTACTACCGCATCGAACTGGAAGACGTGGTCAACGACGAAAGTGCCCAGACCATCATGAACGATGAAGCGGACTGCCGACTGAGCCGTAATGGCCAGGATATCAACTCAGACTTCTGCCAGAACGTGATCTCACGGGTTATCCGCAGCAGTGGCGGCTTGGGAGACGATGGCGAGCTGGAAGAAATCCACCTGGGTCCCATCAACCAATCTGAGTTCATGCAGGCAGGTCTGGACGCCAGTGCTCGATACATCTTTGAGTCCAACTACGGCGACTTTGAGTTTAAGCTCGGCTACACCCACATCCTGGACTACGAAGAGCGTATCTTCCCAGAGGATCCGGTCGAGTCCATCCGCTCTCACAGCTACAGCCCACGTTCAAACGTGAACGGCTCCATTGGCTGGAACAAGGATGACTACGCTGTGACGCTGTTTGTTAAGCGTCAAGGCTCTATCCTCAATTACGATGAGGATGGCCGCATTGGTTCCTGGACTACTGCCAACCTGACCGCCAGCATGATCGTCAACGAGAGCTTCGCGATTGGCTTGAATGTCAACAACATTACCAATGAGCGCCCGCCTCAGGATGCAACCTGGCCTTCCTGGCCCTACTTCTACCGCGGCCAATACAACGCCGTGGGTCGTGAAGTGTTCCTGAACGCTAGCCTTAAGTTCTAAGGAACAACCGTCAATGCAAAAGGCCACCGGACCGGTGGCCTTTTTTTATGCCGCCTTTCACCTTGCGGTCTGTCGTCCAGGCACAAAAAAGCCGCTCATGGAGCGGCTTTTCTTATCGTTGCGCGGACCTTCTTAGGCGAAGGGGTGGCGCAGGATCATGGTCTCGTTGCGGTCCGGACCGGTGGAGATGATGTCGACCGGTACATCCAGCAGCTCTTCGATGCGCTTAATGTAGTCGCGGGCGGCCTGGGGCAGCTGCTCGACGCTGGTGGCGCCGAAGGTGTTGTCGCTCCAGCCCGGCATCTCTTCGTAGATGGGCTCGACCAGATCGTAGTCTTCGGCGGCCATGGGCGGCACGTCCAGGACGCGGCCGTCGGGCATCTTGTAGCCGACGCAGATCTTGATGGTCTCCAGGCCATCCAGCACGTCCAGCTTGGTCAGGCAGAAGCCGGAGATGGCGTTGATCTGCACGGCGCGGCGCATGGCCACGGCGTCCAGCCAGCCGGTGCGGCGCTTACGGCCGGTGGTGGCACCGAACTCGTGGCCCTTGACACCCAGGTGCTCGCCCACGGCGTCGTCCAGCTCGGTCGGGAAGGGACCGCCGCCGACGCGGGTGGTGTAGGCCTTGATGATACCCAGTACGTAGTCCAGGTAACGGGGGCCGAAACCGGAGCCGGTGGCCACACCACCGGCGGTGGTGTTGGAGGAGGTCACATAGGGGTAGGTACCGTGATCGATGTCCAGCAGGGTGCCCTGGGCCCCTTCGAACATGATGGCTTCGCCGGCCTTGCGGGCCTTGTCGAGCACGTCGGTCACGTCCACCACCATGTCCTTCAGGTATTCGGCCACTTCCATGGCTTCCTTCAGCACCTCGTCGTAGGAGACGGGCTCGACCTTGTAGTACTCGGTGAGCATGAAGTTGTGGTGATCCAGGACTTCCTTGAGCTTCTCGGCGAAGCGCTCGGGCTGGAACAGGTCGCCGACGCGCAGGCCGCGGCGGGCTACCTTGTCCTCGTAGGCCGGACCTATGCCACGGCCGGTGGTGCCGATAGCCTTGTCGCCACGGGCCTTTTCACGGGCCTGGTCGACGGCCACATGGTACTTGAGGATCAGCGGGCAGGCCTCGGAGATGCGCAGGCGCTCCTTGACGGGCACGTTGCGCTCTTCCAGCATGCGGATTTCCCTCATCAGGGCATCCGGGGCCAGGACCACGCCATTGCCGATGAAGCAGGTGACATTGTCACGCAGGATACCGGAAGGGATCAGGTGCAGTACGGTCTTTTCGCCGTCGATCACCAGAGTGTGACCGGCGTTGTGACCGCCTTGGTAACGGACTACATAAGAGGCTTTGTCGGTGAGGAGATCGACAACTTTACCTTTACCCTCGTCACCCCATTGGGTGCCTAGCACAACGACATTCTTTCCCATTTTCTTTTGACGGAACGCTGCTTAAAAAGGAATTCTATCAGAAAAGGATGGCGGGACTTAAGGCCTAATTTTTCACCATAACGACAATGGCCCCGCCCAGCAATACCAAAACGACGCCTATTTGCCTGAGCGTGCTGGTTTTTTGCTGGCTGAGCTCGAACAGGAAACGCCGCCACTGGCCGGGGAAAAGGGCCGGCCCCAGCCCCTCCAGGACCAGCCACAACGCCAGTACCTTCCACCACAGGCTATCCACGGTAGCCCTTCAGGCAGCCCAGGTCGATGTCGGCCGGCTCGTGATAGAGGGCAAAGCCGAAGCGCAGCCTGTCGCCGCGGAAGTCGGTCTGGATGCCGTGCCCGGCCAGGAAGGCGGCCAGTGCTGCCGTTGCCTCCGGGCTTTCCAGGCGGAAGGTCAGGAAGTGGCCGTGATGGCCCAGATCCCGGCTCAGCAGCAGGTCCCGGTGCAGGTGGGCACTGCCAATGTCATCAAGCTGGGCCAGAAAAGCCTGCTGCAGCTGCTGCACATGCCGGTGGATGGCCTCGACCGTGATGCCATCCCGCTGCCACCAGTCCAGCACCGCCAGCAGCCGGTACAGGGCGCTCATGTCGAAGGTAGCGCCGGCGAAGCGCATGCCGTCAGGCGCGTAGGGCACCTGCTGGCTCCTGGCCTGGTGCAGGGCGCCGAACTCGGCGTACCAGCCGGTATTGCGCGGCCTGAGCTCACAGCCCGGCGGTACCGCCAGGAAGCAGCAGCCCTCGCCGCCCTGGGCGTACTTGTAGGAACCGGCCAGGTAGAAGGCCCTGTGGGCGATGCGGCTGAGATCCGTCGGCACGGCGCCGAAGCCGTGGTAGCCGTCGATGCAGATCAGGGCCTGGTCATCCGGCACGGCGCCGACCAGGCGCTCGAGATCCTGCACCGGCACCCCGGAATTGAAGAACACCTGGCTGATGAACACCAGATCCCAACCGCCCCTGGCCGCCTCGGCGGCAAAGCGGTCGTCGAAGTCGGCGAAAGGTTCGCAGGGCACCCTGGTGATCCGTACCAGGCCCTCTTCCTCCAGGCGCTGCAGCTGGCGATGGAAGGAGTGGAACTCGCCGTCGCTGCTGAGGATGCGCGGCACCCTGTCCACCGGCAGGCAGGACAGCAGCCTGAGCACGAACTCGTGGGTATTGGGGGCAAAGGCTATCTGGGCCGGCTCTGGCAGCCGCAATATGTCGGCGATGCGCCGCTGGACCCTGGGCACCTTCTCGGCAAAGAAATGGCTCCATTTCTCGTCCACGTACCTGGCGGTGTCATCCCAGTAGTCCAGCTGGGCCTGGCGGGTCACGTCCGGCCAGTAATGGTGGCTGTGGCAGGCATAGTGCTGCCTGCCGGCGTTGGCGGCCAGGAAGTGCCGGTAGTGCTGCTTATACATCTTTCCCCCAATAGCAAAGGGCCCGGTAAACCGGGCCCTTTCATCACTGTTTTTCCGACGACTTCATGTAGCGGAAGAAGTCGCTGTCCGGCTTCAGCACCAGCACATCGTTCTTGTTGGTGAAGCTGTTGCGGTAGGCGTCCAGGCTGCGCAGGAAGCCGTAGAAGTCCGGATTGGCGCTGAAGGAGTTGGCATAGATGGCGGCCGCCTCGGCATCGCCCTCACCACGCAGGGTCCTGGCCTTGCGCTCGGCGTCGGCCAGCATCACAGTGACCCTGGCGTCCACGTCGGCACGGATGATTTCCGCCTTCTCCTTACCCTCGGAGCGGTGCTTCTTGGCCACCGCCTGGCGCTCGGCGCGCATGCGGTCGTAGATGGAGTTGGACACCTCGGTGGGCAGGTTGATCTGCTTGACCCGCACGTCCACCACCTCGATACCCAGATCCAGGGCGCTCTCGGCGACCTGCTCCAGGGCTTCCTTCATCACCTCGTCCCGCTCGCCGGAGACGATGTCGGTGATGGTGCGGGTACCGAACTCGCTGCGCAGGCCGTTGTTGATCTTGCGCTTGAGCAGGTTCTCCGCCACCTGGGTGTTGCCCTGGTTGGTCTTGAGGTAGAAGTTGCCGAAGTCCTTGATGCGCCATTTCACATAGGAATCGACGATCAGATCCTTCTTCTCCGAGGTGACGAAGCGGTCCTGCTCCCCTTCCAGGCTCTGGATACGGGCGTCCAGGCGCTTGACCTTCTCGATCAGCGGCACCTTGAAGTGCAGGCCCGGTTCGTAGATCACCGGCTCACCGGTTTCAGGCGAACGCTCGGCCTTGTTGAAGCGCAGCACTATGCCGCGCTGGCCTTCGTGAACCACGAACACCGAAGACAGGGCCGCAAAGGCCACCAACGCCAGGAGAATGACGACAAAATTCTTCTTCATGATCAGTTTCTCCCTGAGCCGTAACGGTCGCTGCTGCGGCCGGCGTCACGGCCGCTGTCGTAGCTGGTACCTGTGCCGCTGTTCTGCAGCTGCACTTCCCGGCCCTTGCTCTGGATACGCTGCAGGGCGTCCTCGCTCTCGGGACGCTGGCCCTTCTGCTGTTCCAGGATCTTGTCGAGGGGCAGGTACATCATGTTGCCGGCATCGCTGTCCACCAGCACCTTGGAGCTGTTGCCGAGCACGGATTCCATGGTTTCCAGGTAGAGGCGTTCACGGGTGACCTGGGGCGCGGCCAGGAATTCCGGCAGCAGCTTGTTGAAGCGCACCACCTCACCCTGGGCCTCCAGGACCACCCGCGCCTTGTAGGCCTGGGCCTCCTGGACCATACGCTGCACCTTACCGCGGGCGATGGGCTCGATCTCGCTGGCATAGGCTTCGGCTTCACGGATGAAGCGCTGCTCGTCTTCCTTGGCGGCGATGGCGTCGTCAAAGGCGTTCTTCACCTGCTCCGGTGGGCGGGCATCCTGGAAGTTGACGTCTTCGATGGCGATGCCGAGGCCATAGGGCTCTATGGTCTTTTCGATCATGTCCCAGGTGTCGCGGCGAACCTGCTCACGGCCGCTGGTGAGCACATCGTCCATGGGGGTATGGCCCACCACGTAGCGCAGGGCCGCATCCGTGGCCTGGCTCAGGGAGTCGTCGGCATTGGTGACATTGAACAGGTAGGCACGGGGATCGAGGATCCGGTACTGCACGTCCATCTTCACCTGCACCACGTTTTCATCCTTGGTGAGCATGAAGCCCGAAGCCGGCAGGGAGCGGACCGAGTTGACGTCCACCGGGTAGACCTTCTCGATGAAGGTGGCCTTCCAGTGCAGGCCGGGGCCGACGGTGTCCTGGTACTTGCCGAAGCGCAGCACCACGCCCTGTTCGGCTTCCTTGATGGTGTAGACGCCGGAGATGGCCCACACCAGGGCCGCCAGGGCCAGCACCAGTGCCAGGCCCAGGGAGGAGAAGTTTCCGCCCTTGCCGCCAAAGGAGCCGCCCATGCGCGAGCCCAGCTTGCGCATCAGTTCATCAAAATCCGGCGGTCCCTGCTCGTCCCTGCGGTTGTTACCCCAGGGGTCTTTGTCCTTATTGCCCGGCTCGTTCCAAGCCATAGCTAGTCTCCGTATGCTTTTTGCATCAATGGGTAACTGTATCAGCACCGCCAGGCACGATAAAGCGCTCCGGCAGGCCCTGCCACTGTTTGTTGAGGCGTTGCCACTGGGCCAGGGGCAGGCGTATGGCCAGCTCCCAGCCGCCCTGGTCGGTGATCTGTTCGCCCTCGATGGCGTCCATCCGGTACAGCTCCGCCCGCAGCTTGCCCTCCGAGGGGGGCAGGCACAGCCGCTGGTTGAACATGGACACCGCCAGGCGCTCGGACAGGGCCTGCAGCAGCAGCTCTATGCCCTGGCCTTCCCGGGCCGAGATCCACACCGCCCTGGGCAGGCCGTCGCCGTCCCGGTCGATACGGGGCGCCACGTCCTCCAGGTTGTCGAGCTTGTTGTAGACCATCAGCACCGGCACCTCGTTGGCGTCGATCTCGTCCAGTACCGCCTGCACCTGCTCGACGTTGTCGGCGCTGCGCTCATCACTGGCGTCCACCACGTGCAGCAGCAGCTCCGCCTCCCGGGTCTCGGTGAGGGTGGCCTTGAAGGCCGCCACCAGATCATGGGGCAGGTGGCGGATAAAGCCCACCGTATCGGCCAGGATCACCGGGCCCACGTCGTCCAGGGTGACCTTGCGCAAGGTCGGATCCAGGGTGGCGAACAGCTGGTCGGCGGCATAGACGTCGGCCTCGGTGAGGCGGTTGAACAGGGTCGACTTGCCGGCGTTGGTATAACCCACCAGGGACAGGGTGGGGATCTCCGCCTTGCGCCGGGAGCGACGGCCCTGATCGCGCTGCTTCTCCACCTTTTCCAGGCGGCGCAGGATGTGGTTGATCCTGTCGCGCAGCAGTCGACGGTCGGTTTCCAACTGGGTTTCACCCGGGCCGCGCAGGCCGATACCACCCTTCTGGCGCTCCAGGTGGGTCCAGCCCCGCACCAGGCGCGTGGACAGGTGCTTGAGCTGGGCCAGCTCCACCTGCAGCTTACCTTCGTGGGTTCGTGCCCTTTGGGCAAAGATATCCAGGATCAGGCCCGTCCTGTCCAGCACCCGGCATTGGAACAGCTTCTCCAGGTTTCGCTCCTGGGAAGGACTCAATGCATGATTGAAAATCACCACATCGGCGCCAAGGGCCTGCACCTGCTGTGCGACCTCCTCGGCCTTACCACTTCCTATGTAGTACTTGGGATGGGGGGCATTGCGGCTGGCCGTGATGGTGGCCAGGGTGGAGACGGCTGCCGAATCGACCAGCATGATCAACTCATCGAGATCTTCCCGGTCGGACTCGGCAGCAAAATCCACATGGACTAAGAGAGCCTGTTCGCCTGCTTCATAACGGTCAAACAAGCGTTGTTTACCTCAAAAAGTATGTTAGGCGTTATTACCTTCGCCGTGGCCATTGCCTTGGCCACCGGCCGGGTGCAGATTCACCGGGCGGGAAGGAACAACGGTGGAAATGGCGTGCTTGTAGACCATTTGGCTAACGGTGTTCTTGAGCAGCACGACGAACTGATCGAAAGACTCAACCTGACCCTGCAGTTTGATGCCGTTGACCAGGTAAATGGAAACGGGAATGCGCTCTTTACGCAGAGCGTTCAGGAAAGGATCCTGCAAAGATTGCCCCTTAGCCATATGAGATTCCTTGTTGTGATTGCTAGTTATATCAATTTTTTACGATCTCTGACGCTTTAGTATTATACATCAGTGACCGCGAATCTAGTTCGGACAACACCCGCTGCAAGTTGTCAGGGGCGTTGCTGTCCAACCAAGTCAGAGGCCATTTCCAGCCCCTCAGCCAGGTCATCTGGCGCTTGGCCAGCTGACAGGTGGCAATGATGGCTTTTTCGACCGCTTCTTCCAGGGACAGGTTTCCATCCAGATGGTCCCACAGCTGTCGATAGCCTACACATCGTACCGACGGCAGGCCAGAGTGCAAATCACCCTTTTGGTGGAGGGCACGGACCTCCTCCAGAAAGCCATCGTTCATCATGATTTCAAAGCGCTGACGAATACGTGAACGAAGCTCCTCCCGGCTCGGCGGCGCTATGGCGAACTGTACCGCCTGGTAGGGGAAGGCCTGGCCCTGCTCGGCGGTCAGCTCGGTCAGGGACCTGCCGCTGATCCGGTACACCTCCAGGGCCCGGGACAGCCGCTGGGGATCGTTGACGTGGATACGCTCGGCAGACACCGGGTCCACTTCCCGCAGCCGGTCATGGAGCCAGGTCCAGCCATGCTCGGCGGCCTGGGCCTCGATCTCGACCCGCACCGCCTCATCGGCCCTGGGCAGGGGCGACAGGCCCTCCAGCAGCGCCTTGTAGTAGAGCATGGTGCCGCCCACCAGCACCGGCACCCGGCCCCTGGCCAGGCTGGCTTCGATGGCGCCCAGGGCGTCGTCCCGAAAATCGGCGGCGCTGTAGCTCTCGGTGGGCTCGAGGATGTCGATGAGCTGGTGCGGCGCCAGGGCCTGCTCTTCGGCGGTTGGCTTGGCGGTACCTATGTCCATGCCCTTGTAGACGAGCGCCGAATCGACGCTGATAAGGTCAGCCTCCAGGTGCTGGTACAGGGCCGTGGCCAGGGCGGTCTTGCCGGACGCGGTCGGCCCCATCAGGAAGATCACAAAGCCCGGCTTCACTGGCGCTCCAATTGTTTCATGCTGTCGTTCAAATCCACTTTCATGCTGCACTTGGCCAGGCCCGCCTCGTTGTCCTGCAGGGACTGCCAAAGGCGGCTGGCCTCGGCCAGCCGGAACTCCGGCTGCAAGGATAGCAGCGCCCTGGCCAGGCTGTCGTGGAATACCGGCCAGGCGGCCGGCTCCGGCTCGGGCGCCAGCCCGGCCAGCATCTCCAGCAGGGCCGGCACCAGGGTGCTGGCATCCCACTCGCGCAGCGGCCCCGGCAGGCCACGCACCAGCAGCCTGTCCTTGCCGGCCGGTGCCAGCTCCAGCCCCAGGCGCGCCAGCCAGGCACGGTGGCTGTCCAGCAGTGCCAGCTGCTGAGACGACAGGGGCACGGAAACCGGCAGCAGCAGCGGCTGGGGAGACAATTCCCCGCCTTCGGCCGCATTCCCCAACGCCAGCGCCAGCAGTTTCGGCAGGGAGAACAGCCTGAGTTGCTGCTGCCACAGCGTCAGCAGGAAACGCCCCCCCTCGATACGGAACAGCGGGCTGGCCGGCAGCCCAGGTTCGGGCCGGGTCGGCTCCGCCACCTTGGGGACCCACTGGGCCAGGGCGCCAAGCTGCTCCCGCACCTGGCTCTGGCTGGGGCCGCCATGGGCCGCGCCCTGGGAACGACTGGCGTAACCGGCGCCGCCATCCCGGGCCGGCGCCGCCGGTTGCAGCCGTGCATCCTGGCCGGGATGGGCGGGGATGCCGGCGCTGACCCTGGCTTCGGCGGGACGGCCCGGCATGGCCGCCAGCTGCCCGGGCTCCAGGCCATCCTTCAGGGCCTGCAGCAGAAAATCGTGGACCAGCCTGGCCTCGTGGAAACGCACCTCGTGCTTGGCCGGGTGCACATTCACGTCCACCTTGGCCGGATCCAGGCTCAGGAACAGCACATAGGCCGGGAACTGGCCCGGCGCCAGCCAGGGCCCGAAGGCCTCCTTGACCGCATGCTGGATCAGCTTGTCCTTCATCATGCGGCCGTTCACGTAGCAGTACTGCAGGTCCGGGTGGTTGCGCTGGGCGCCCGGCCCGCCCAGCCAGCCGGTCAGCTGCAGGTCGTGGTGCTGGCAGTCAATGCGCACCGCCTCCTTGATGAAGGCCTGGCCGCACACCGCCGCCACCCGCTGGCTTTCCTGGTCCTGGTGACGGGCCGCCCGGTAGCTGCGCACCGTCTTGCCGTTGTGCCTGAGCAGCAGGGTGACGTCGAAGCGGCTCAGGGCAATGCGGCGCACCACCTCGTCGATATGGGCGAACTCGGTCTTCTCGGCACGCAGGAACTTGCGCCGCGCCGGGGTGTTGAAGAAGAGATCATGGACCTCCAGGGTGGTGCCCTTGGGGTGGGCGGCGGGCTTGACCGTCACCGCCATGTCCCGGCCTTCGGCCTGGGCCTGCCAGGCCTCGTCCTGGTCGGCGGTCCTGGAGGTCAGGGTCAGCCTGGACACCGAGGAGATGGAGGCCAGGGCCTCGCCGCGAAAGCCCAGGGAGACGATGTGCTCCAGGTCGTCCAGTTCGGCGATCTTGGAGGTGGCGTGCCGCGACAGGGCCAGGGTCAGCTCGCCCCTGGGGATGCCGCTGCCGTCGTCGCGAATGCGGATCAGCCGGTGGCCGCCCTTCTCGATATCGATCTCGATGCGGCGGGCGCCGGCGTCGAGGCTGTTTTCCACCAGTTCCTTGACGACGGAGGCCGGTCTTTCGACCACCTCCCCGGCGGCGATCTGGTTGGCCAGCCGGGGGGGTAAGATTTGAATCGGCATGGGATCAGGACTGCGGGATGGTGAGCTTCTGGCCGATGCGCACCACGCTGCCGCTGAGGTTGTTGGCGCGCTTGATGGCCGTGACAGTGGTGCCGTAGCGGGACGCCAGCAGCGACAGGGATTCCCCGGAGCGCACCACATGGATGCGGTTGCCGGTGGCGGCAAACAGGGTGCCCTGGGGCGGCCAGGCCCGGAAGTGGTCGTGGATGGCCTTGTACATGGCGTCGGCCAGGCGCTGCTGGTGGCGGCTGCTGGCCAGCAGTTTTTCCTCGCTGGGGTTGGAGATGAAACCGGTTTCCACCAGCAGGGAGGGAATGTCCGGCGCCGTCAGCACCCCCAGGCTGTTGGGCTGGGGCCTGTTCTTGTGCAGCTTGGTGACCTTGCTCAGCTCCCGCAGCACCTGGGAGCCGATGTCCTGGCCCACCGAGCGGCTGTGGTCCATGGACATGTCCAACAGTGCCTGAGCCAGGTACTGCTCCTGCTTGGTGTCTTCGATGACCTCGGCGGCACCGCCCAGCAGTTCGGAGTGCTTTTCCTTCTTGCGTATCCACTTGCCGATCTCGCGGCGGGCCCGGCTGTTGTTGAGCACCCACACCGAGGCGCCCCTGGGCTTGGGCGAGGCCACGGAGTCGGCATGGATGGACACCAGCATGTCGGCCTGGTGCTTGCGGGCCAGGTTGGCACGATCTTCCACTTCCAGGAAGCGGTCATCACTGCGGATCAACACCGCCTTCATGCCCTCGACCTGGTTGATGCGGTTGGCCAGGCGCTTGGCAATGGCCAGGGTCACGTGGCGCTCCTGGGTGCCCTTGGGGCCGATGGAGCCCGGATCCTTGCCGCCGTGGCCGGCATCCACGGCGATGACGATGTCCCTGTTGCTGGCCTGGACCGTCTTGGTGACCTGTTCGGCCTGCTCTGCCGCCGGCTTGATATCCACCACCAGGCGGTGGCCATAGGGATCCGAGGGGCCCAGGGGGAACAGCACCGGCTTGATGGCGGCCTTGAGCTCCACCACCACCCGGGTGGCGCCGGCCTTGGGCGCGTTGGAGGTGCGGATCCTGGTGACCAGGGGGGAATTCTCCACCACCAGGGGCAGCTCATCGGCCCTGGCGGTGTCCTTGAAATCGATGACCAGGCGGTCGGGTTTCTTCAGCGTGAAGAAGCTGTACTCGGGGGCCTCGTCCATGTCGAACACCACCCTGGTGCTGGCATCGGAGGGCCATACCCGCACCCCGGCCACCTCGTTGGCGGCCCAACAGGGCAGGGTCACCAGCAAAACCAGTACCGCTAACACGCTTCTCATCATGATGCCTTCAGTTCTTCCAGGATCCGTTGGCCCCTGTGGCTGGCGGCCTCGATATGCAGTTGACGGCCATCGTCCAGGTAGCTCAGCCGCAGGGTCAGATCCGGCCCCGGCAGCAGGCCTTCACCCTTTTGTGGCCATTCCACCAAACAGATACAGTCGTCTGCAAAATAATCACGGATGCCCATGAATTCAAGCTCTTCGGGGTCGGCCAGGCGATAGAGATCGAAGTGGAACAGCCGCCAGGGGCCCAGTTCATAGGGTTCGACCAGGGTATAGGTCGGACTCTTGACCTTGCCTGAATGGCCCAGGGCCTGGATCAGGCCGCGGCTGAAGGTGGTCTTGCCGGCCCCCAGCTCTCCCACCAGGTAGATGACCAGGCCGCCTTCCAGGTGGCGGGCCAGTTTGCCGGCCAGTTCCAGGGTCTGTTGTTCCGTTGCCAGCTCAAGGCTCAAGCTCTGCATTGTTCACCAATCGTCTGATAAAGGGCAGTAAATCCGAGGCCAGGGTGCCCCTGGGCCGGCCCTCGCCGGCCAGCTCGCCGGCCTCGCCATGCAGGGCCACCCCCAGGCAGGCCGCCTCCCATTGGGGCAGGCCCTGGGCCAGAAGGGCGCCGATTATACCAGAGAGCAGGTCGCCCATGCCGCCACTGGCCATGGCCGGGCCGCCCACCGCCAGCAACCGGCTCTGCTGGCCGTCGCTGACCAGGGTGCCGGCGCCCTTGAGCACCACCACCGCCTGGTAGGTCCTGGCCAGCTCTGCCACCGCCGCCAGCCGGTCCGCCTCCACCTCGGCGGTGCTGATCCCCAGCAGCCGGGCCGCCTCGCCGGGATGGGGGGTGAGCACGGCGCCGGGCAGGGGACCGGGGGACCTGGCCAGCAGGTTGAGGGCATCGGCGTCGAGCACCTTGGGGCCGTCCTGGGACAGCCCCCAGGAAAAGAAGGCCTGGGCCCAGTCGTCCTGGCCAAGCCCAGGGCCCAGCACCAGTACCCTGGCCTTGGGCAGGGCGACCCCCAGGGGATCGGCCAGCCCCAGCACCATCAGCTCGGGGCGGCCAGCACTGACCGCCGCCACCGAGCCGGGATGAGTCAACACCCGCACCATACCGGCACCGCTGCGCAGGGCGGCCTCCCCGGCCAGGCGGATGGCGCCGCTCATGCCCAGGTTGCCCCCCACCAGCAGCGCCAGGCCGTTGTGGCCCTTGTGGGCCGAGGCCAGTGGCGGCCGCAGCCAGCCCTGCAGCGAGGCCAGCCGGTGCGCCTCCAGGGCCGGCCATTCGTCGGCGGCCAGCTTCATGCCCAGGGAGGCCAGCGACGCCTGGCGCCAGCTGGCCCGCCCCTGGCCGGTGAGCAGCCCGACCTTGGGCAGGATGAAGGTCACCAGCTGTTCGGCCTGCCAGGGCTGCCCCTGCCAGGCGCCGCTGTCCGCGTCCAGGCCGGAGGGAAGGTCCAGGGCCAGCACCGGCAGCGGGCAACGGGCCAGGGCCGCCTGCCAGGTGGCCAGGGGTTCACGCAACGGACTGGCCAGGCCGGTGCCCAGCAGGCCGTCCACCACCAGATCGGCCTGCCAGCAGGTCGGCAGTTCCTCGATGCAGTGCCCGCCAAGGGCCAGGTAGCCCTCCTCGGCGCGTTTGGCATCCTCGGTCTTGGGGGGGCCGGGCCGGTACAGGCTCACTTCCAGGCCGTCGTGCAGGGCCAGGGAGGCCAGCACATAGGCATCGCCACCATTGTTGCCCTGCCCGGCCAGGATCATCAGCCGCCTGGCATCCGGCCAGTGGTGCAGCAGCACCTCGTAGGCGCAGTGGCCGGCCCGGGACATGAGTTCGAACAGGCTGATGCCGGCGCGCCGGGCCAGCACCGGCTCCAATGTCTTGAGCCGGGCGGTGTCGAGCAGGGGCTGTGGTAAGCTGTGCAGCAGGCTTTTCATGGCAGTAGGGTGTTGTCGTTGTCTGATATTGACTATCGCCAGTTGGCGGCAGATATCAAGAGGTGGGGCGAGGAACTGGGTTTCCAGCAGGTGGGCATCACGGATACCGACCTCAGCGCCCACGAGGACGCCCTGCGTGCCTGGCTGGCCGCCGGCCACCATGGCGAGATGGACTACATGGCCCGTTACGGCATGCTGCGGGCCCGCCCACAGGAACTGCTGCCCGGCACCCTGAGGGTGATCTCGGCCCGCATGGACTACCTGCCCCCCAAGGCCCGCTTCGGCGAGATCCTCGGCGACGGCAACAAGGCCTATGTGTCCCGCTACGCCCTGGGCCGGGACTACCACAAGGTACTGCGCAGCCGCCTCAAGAAGCTGGGCGAGAAGATCCAGGCTGCTGTCGGCGATTACGGCTTCCGCCCCTTCGTGGATTCGGCCCCAGTGCTGGAAAGACCCCTGGCCGCCAAGGCCGGCCTGGGCTGGACCGGCAAGCACAGCCTGCTGATCAATCCCAAGGGCGGCTCCTTCTTCTTCCTGGGGGAGCTGCTGGTGGATCTGCCGCTGCCGGTGGACGTGCCCGCCGACCAGGACAAGTGCGGCAAATGCGTGGCCTGCCTGACCATCTGCCCCACCCAGGCCATAGTGGAGCCCTATGTGGTGGACGCCAGGCGCTGCATCTCCTACCTGACCATCGAACTCCAAGGGGCCATTCCGGAACAGCTGCGGCCGCTGATCGGCAACCGTATCTACGGCTGTGACGACTGCCAGCTGATCTGCCCCTGGAACCGCTTCGCCCACCTCAGTGCCGAACCGGACTTTGCCCCCCGCAGCCAGCTGCACGGCCCCGAACTGCTGGCGCTGTGGCAGTGGACGGAAACCGAGTTCCTCAAGGCCACCGAGGGTTCACCGATCCGCCGCATCGGTTTCGAGCGCTGGCGCCGCAACCTGGCGGTGGGGCTGGGCAATGCCCCCCAGGATCCGGCCATCATCCAGGCCCTGGAGGCCGCCCGAGAGGCCGCCTCCCCCCTGGTGCAGGAGCATATCGACTGGGCCCTGGCCCGCCAGCGCGACCAGGGTAAATCAGCAGAAGGCGGCCAACAGGTCCGGCGGCTGGTCCGGGCGGTGCAGAAAGGCCTGCCGGACCACGCCTGAGATCATTTCTGCCAGCGTTCGGCGTCCAGGGGCAGGTTGCGGCTCCAGAGGATGGTGCCGTCGCGCAGCGCCATCACCCGCAGGCGCATGGAGCCGGCACCTTCGCGGATCTTGCCGTAGAGCAGGAAGGGGTTGCCGGCGGCGCGGCCGGCCTCGCGGGCCTTGAGCAGATCGCTGGCGTCCAGGCGTGATGACAGATCCACCACCTCCCTGCCCTCGTTGCGCAGTTCGTCGATCAGGCTGTCGGTCAGGGCCTGGGTGTCCAGGCGACGGATGCTGTCGTTGGCGATCCGCACCACGGCTATTTCGCCGTCGGGCAGGGTGCCGGCCAGGGCCTTGACGCTGTCGACGAAGGGGCTGGGCTGGCCGAGGCCGGGCAGCTCGGGCATCGACACCGACGACATGCCGGCACAGCCGGACAGCACCAGGGCCGAGGCTAGGATGAGATGGCGCATCTTGTTCTCCACAAGTCTTTGATTCAGCTTAGACCGGCCCAGTTTAACCCAATCTGAATTAACGGCGCCTCTTGGGCACCCAGGCCCAGACGTATTCGCAGCGGATGGGTTCCTTGCCCTCCTCGTCGGTGATCACCACAGGCACCACCAGCTCGCCCTTGTCGGTATCGCGGATCAGCGCGATCTGCTCCTGACTGAGGCTGGCCACGGCCTTGAGATCCCCCTTGGCCCGGCTCAGGTAGTCGACGTGCATGGATTTGAGCAGCGGCACCCTGTCGTCCGGCACGTGCAGGCCGGTGAGGAAGCCGGTGGCGGACTCGCCCAACAGCGCCATGGCGGCGGCGTGGACGCCCTTGATGTGGTTCTGCACCCGGCCGCGGTTACGGATGCTGAGTTCGGCCCGGCCAAAGGCCAGGCTGTCCACCCGCACCTTGGCGGTGCCGGCAAACTTGACGGCGCCGCCGAAGAGCCGGGACAACAGCCAGGGCCGCCAGGCGGCGGGCATGCGATCTATCCAGGCCACCAGGCGGCCGAGGCGATTGATGGGAGACATGGTGCTTCCTTTACTGGTCAAACCAGCAAGGTTGTACCATATCTGGCGTCAAATGTCGGTCATTCGCAACGTCTGGTGCACAAAACGGTGCTGGCGGTCCCTGGATACCTCCACCAGGTTGCTGAGCAGCGTCCGGGAATCGCTGCAGGGGCAGTTGTCCACCAGGGCGGCAATGGAGTCGATGATGCGGTTGTCCAGATCCAGGGCCAGGCTGAGGATCTGCTGCTGGTCGGCGGTGGCCGGCAGCTGGGTCAGGCTGATCTTCCTGAGCAGCTCGCTGTCGCTGGCGTTGTCGAACCAGGTGTCCAGCAGCCGATCCGGGGCGTCGTCCAGGTAATTCTGGAGCTCCCCGACCACCTTTCTTTCATGCTCACTCAGGTAGTGCAGCATCATGCGGCTGCGTTCGGCGTCCACCTGATTGGACAGGCGGTCATAGAGCTTGGCCAGGGCCTCGTGGGCCTCGAGGGTGAAGTCAATGAGATCGCGAACTTGCTTGAAGCGCATGGCTGCCTCTCTCCGTTCCTTGTTGCCTTAGAGGTACCACCAGAGGATTGGCCCCGGCTTGACCCAAGTCAAGGCCGGCCATGGCAGCCAAGTCGTTCACGGGAAAAGGAAATAAGGCGCCGGCACGCGACCTTGGCGCGCTGCGGCAATGGGGGTGTCTATGCCCGGAAACGAAAAAACCACCCATAGGGTGGTTTTTTCTGATTTGGAGCGGGAAACGAGACTCGAACTCGCGACCCCAACCTTGGCAAGGTTGTGCTCTACCAACTGAGCTATTCCCGCATTCAACTTTTCGCGTAATGACTCCGCTTACTTGGCCATGCATGCTCAACCTGCTTGGTTGTGCTGCCGCCTTCCGACTGAGCTATTCCCGCATTCAACTTTTCGCGTAATGACTCCGCTTACTTGGCCATGCATGCTCAACCCGCTTGGTTGTGCTGCCGCCCTCCGGCTGAGCTATTCCCGCATTGTCGACCCGCCTTACGGCCAGTCTTTTCAATTTTGGAGCGGGAAACGAGACTCGAACTCGCGACCCCAACCTTGGCAAGGTTGTGCTCTACCAACTGAGCTATTCCCGCATTCAACTTTTCGCGTAATGACTCTGCTTACCTGGCTAAGCATGCTCAACCCGCTTGGTTGTGCTGCCGCCCTCCGGCTGAGTTATTCCCGCATTAGATTTTTGTTTGGACCCGCCTTGCGGCCAGTCTTTTCAATTTTGGAGCGGGAAACGAGACTCGAACTCGCGACCCCAACCTTGGCAAGGTTGTGCTCTACCAACTGAGCTATTCCCGCATTCAACTTTTCGCGTAATGACTCCGCTTACTTGGCCATGCATGCTCAACCTGCTTGGTTGTGCTGCCGCCTTCCGACTGAGCTATTCCCGCATTCAATTTTTCGCGTAGCGACCTCGCTTGTTGGGCCTGGCCCGCTCAACCCGGGTGGTTGTGCCGCCTTCCTGCTGAGCTATTCCCGCTTGGTCGCCTGAGGGGCTATCGCCCGACAGCGGAGCGCATTGTACATAAATATCGGCCCCGTGCAACACCCCTCAGATGCGTTTGCCGATAAATTAGGCAGACGGCAGTCACAGTAAATACCCGTGGGGCAATAACGGCGGCGCAGCGCCTGCGTCAGGCCTCGGGCAGCTTCAGAAAATGCTCGCGGTAATGGCGCAGCTCCTCGATGGACTCGCGGATATCGTCCAGGGCCAGGTGGGTGCCCTTCTTCTGTACCCCGGCCAGCACCTGTGGGGCCCAGCGTCTGGCCAGTTCCTTGAGGGTACTCACATCCAGGTTGCGGTAGTGGAAGTACTCCGCCAGCTCCGGCATGTACTTGACCAGAAAGCGCCTGTCCTGGCCGATGGAATTGCCGCACATGGGCGAAACCCCGGCCGGCACCAGCTCCCTGAGGAAGGCGATGGTGGCCAGCTCCGCATCCCGGTCGCCGTAGGGGCTGGCCTTGACCCTGTCCACCAGGCCAGAGGCGGTGTGGGTGCTGGTGCACCAGTCGTCCATGGCGGCCAGGGCCTCGTCGCTCTGATGTACCGCCAGCACCGGCCCTTCGGCAATGATATTGAGATCCTTGTCGGTGACTATGGTGGCGATCTCGATGATCCTGTCCGTTTCCGGCTCCAGGCCGGTCATTTCCAGGTCGATCCAGATCAGGCGTTCTTCCGGCTTGTCGCTCATCTTGTCCTCATTACTGTCGAAGCCCTAACGGGTGTATCATAAGACTTTCCCTGACCAGCAACCACCAAGGAGCACAGTGGCAAAGCGCAAGAAGTTGACCCGGGGCCAGCAGCGGCGGGTCCACGCCAACCAGGCCAGACGCCTGCAGCAGCGTGACAAGGATCCCCAGTGGAGCGATGAGATGCTCAGCAGCCCGGAAGAGGGCCTGGTGCTGAGCCGCTTCGGCCAGCATGCCGACGTGGAGGCCGAGGACGGCAGCGTGCACCGCCTCAACATCAGGCGCACCGCCGGCTCCCTGGTCACGGGCGACAAGGTGGTCTGGCGCCGGGGCCTGGAATCCATGGCCGGCATCAACGGTGTCATAGAGGCCGTCCACGAGCGCCACTCGGTGCTGACCCGTCCCGACTTCTACGACGGCATCAAGCCGGTGGCCGCCAACATCGACCAGATGCTGATCGTCTCCGCCGTGGTGCCGACCCTGTCCACCCACATCATCGACCGCTACCTGGTGGCCGCCGAATCCCTCGGCGTGGAGCCGGTGCTGGTGCTGAACAAGGTAGATCTGCTGGAAGAGGACGATCGCGCCCAGGTGGAAGAGCTGCTCAGCCTGTACAGGGACATCGGCTACCGCATGCTGTACCTGTCCGCCAAGTCCGACGAGGGCATCCAGCAACTCGAAGAGCTGCTCAAGGACAAGGTCAGCGTCTTCGTGGGTCAGTCCGGGGTCGGCAAGTCGTCGCTGATCAACGCCCTGATCCCCGGCCTGGAAGTGCTGGAAGGCGAGGTGTCCTCCACCTCGGGCCTCGGCCAGCACACCACCACTGTGGCCAGGCTGTTCCACTTCCCCCATGGCGGCGACCTCATCGACTCGCCGGGGATCCGCGAATTCGCCCTCTGGCACCTCAAGCACTCGGACATCGCCCAGGGCTTCGTGGAATTCCGCCCCTGGCTGGGTACCTGCAAGTTCCGGGACTGCAAGCACCTGGACGACCCGGGCTGCGCCCTGCAGCAGGCCCTGGAGGACGGCCGGATCAGCGCCGAGCGCCTGGAAAGCTACCACCGCATCATGGAAAGCCTGGACGAAAACCGCCCAAGCTATGCCTGATGGCCCCTAATCAGTAGAATGTGTCCGTCATTTTTCAAGGAAGTCGTATCGTGTCGTTGGACAAGTTGAAAGTTGCTCTGCAATACGCCCTGCCCAAACATGCCGTTTCCCGCCTGGTGGGCAAGCTGGCCCAGGCCGAAGCCGGTGCCCTGACCCGGCTGTGCATCAAGGCCTTCATCAAGCGCTACGGCGTCGACATGAGCGAGGCCCAAAACCCGGATCCGGCCAGCTACAAGACCTTCAACGACTTCTTCACCCGCCCGCTCAAGGAGGGCGTCCGCACCCTGGTGCAGGGTGACGACGAGCTGGCCCTGCCCGTGGACGGCACCGTCAGCCAGCTGGGCCCCTTGCAGAATGGCCGTATCATCCAGGCCAAGGGCCACGATTACAGCCCCCAGACCCTGCTGGGCGTACCCGAGCTGGCCGCCCCCTTCGAAAAGGGTCTGTTCAGCACCATCTACCTGGCCCCCAAGGACTACCACCGCATCCACATGCCGGTGGGCGGCGTGCTCACCGACATGGTCTACGTGCCCGGCGACCTGTTCTCGGTCAATCCCCTGACCACCGAGCACGTGCCCGGCCTGTTCGCCCGCAACGAGCGGGTGGTGACCCTGTGGCAGACCGAGCTGGGCCCCATGGCCCTGGTCCTGGTCGGCGCCACCATAGTGGCCAGTATCGAGACCGTCTGGGCCGGTACCGTCACCCCCCCCACCGGCAAGGACGTGCACCGCTGGCAGTACGACAGCGAGGGCCTCAACGCCATCCGCCTCAACAAGGGCGAGGAGATGGGCCGCTTCAAGCTGGGCTCCACCGTGGTGATGCTGTTCGGGGAAGACGCCGTCGAATTCGCCGACAACCTGGCGCCGGGCGTCACCACCCGCATGGGTGAACTGTTCTGCCGCAAGCGCGGCTGATGGAAGCCACCCAAAAGGCCCTGGGGCAACTGCACCTGAGCGTGCTGCTGTTTGGCGGCACCGCCCTCTTTGCCAAGCTGATCCCGCTGCCGGCCCTGGACATCACGGTGCTGCGCTGCCTGGTGGCGGCCCTGGCCCTGGCCCTGGTGGTGAAGCACTTCAGGCAACCGCTGCGCCTGGGCAGCTACCGGGACTACGGCATCGCCCTGGTGCTGGGCCTGGTGGTGGGCCTGCACTGGGTCACCTACTTCGCCTCCATGCAGGTGGCCACGGTGGCGGTGGGTATCATCGCCTTCTTCACCTACCCGGTGATGACGGTGCTGCTGGAGCCGCTGCTGGACAGGCGCCTGCCCCAGTGGCACGACCTGGCCGCCGCCGCCACCGTGCTGGTGGGCATCTACCTGATCATGCCCGACACCGACCTCGGCAACAGCACCACCCAGGGGGTGCTGCTGGGGGTGCTGTCGGCGCTGCTGTTCACCATCCGCAACCTGCTGCACAAGCGCCGTTTCAGCCATTACTCCGGCCCCAAGGCCATGTTCTACCAGACCCTGGTGGCGGCCCTGTCGCTGCTGGCCTTCGCCGAGCCCGGCCACTGGTCCCTGGCCTGGTGGGGCTGGCTGCTGGTGCTGGTGCTGGGGGTGCTGTTCACCGCCACCCCCCATGCCCTGCTGGCCCAGGCCCTGACCAATCTCAAGGCCAAGTCGGTGGCGCTGATCTCCTGCCTGCAACCCTTCTACGCCACGGCGCTGGCGGCACTGGTGCTGCTGGAGATCCCAAACTGGCACACCGTGCTTGGCGGCACCCTGGTGATCAGCGCCGCCGTCTACGAGACGCTGGCGGCGCGGCAGCAAAAGCCCTAGCATAAGAAGGGCAGAATCCTGGTGCCTTAGCCAATGCCCTTCATTTTCAAACTCTTATTTACCCTCCTGTTGCTCACCGCCCCGGCCCTGGCCAGTGGTCCGGCCAAGCTGCTGGGCCAGCCCCCCCAGCAGGAAGCACCCAAGCAGCGCCTGGAGAACCTCTTCGAAGCCCGGCGCCAGGCCGAGCAGCGCCGTGACCAGCACCAGGCCAGGGCCGAGCAGCTGCGCCAGCTGCTGGACAACTATCCCAAGCTGGTCAAGGGACTGGAGTCCCAGCTGCAGCGCTACCAGGCCCAGCCCCTGGGGGATCTGGCCCAGTGGCCGGAGGAAAAGCTCGAACAGACCCTGTCGCTCAGGCAGGCCAGGCAGCTGGAGTTCAATACCGAGCTGGACAAGGTCAACAGCGAGCTGGCCGCCATCGGCCGCCAGGATCCGGCCCGCACCGCGGTGCTGAAGGAGGAGATCCGTCAGCTCCAGGACGAACTGAACAAGGCCGGCAAGGGCAGCGAAGAGGCCGAGGCCAGGCGCGCCCTGCTCGACGCCCGCATCCAGGCCCTGGCCGCCGAGGCCAAGGCCAGGGAGCTGGAGGTGCTCACCGCCAACCAGCGCAAGACCCTGGGCAAGCTCAACCAGCAGTTGCTGGAACTCAAGCTGGTCGGCCTGGGCCAGCAGCTCAGCGCCCTCAACCAGGCCCTCAACAGCCTGCGCCAGAGCCGTACCGAAGAGGCCCTGGCCCAAAGCCAGCAACAGCAGTACCAGCACCAGGCACTGATCAAGCTGGCCAGCGACAACGCCGCGCTGGCCCAGGCCCTGACCGGCCTCAACGACGACATCCTCCGGGTCCAGCAGCGCCAGCGCGACCTGGAACTCGGCGCCCAGGACTACGGTGACTACCTGGCCTTCCTGGAGGAACAGCTCGACTACCTGAAGTTCAGCGCCACCTTCGGCGAGGCCCTGCGCACCCGCTATGACCGCCTGCCCAGGCCCAAGCCCGACAGCGAGCTGGAGCAGGCCGGCACCGAGGCCCGCCTGGCCAAGTTCCAGTACAGCCAGCGGCTGCGGGCGCTGCCGGCCAGCGCCGAGCTGGCGCCCGATCTCAGCCAGGCCCAGCAGGCCCAGGCCGACAGCCTGCTGGGCACCCAGCGCCAGCTGCTGGAACGGCTGCTGGCCCGCTCCGACGACTACCTGGATCGCCTCTCCACCCTCAAAGCGGAAAACCGCCAGCTGGGCGAGACCATAGGCCAGGTCCGCCGCCTGATCGAATCGCACCTGTTCTGGATCCCCAACGCCGCGCCCCTGGACAAGCACTGGCTTAGCGCCCTGCCCCGCTCCGCCCTGGAGCTAGCCAGGGCCAAGGCCGGCGGCTGGCGCGAGCTGCATCTTGGCGCCCACCCGCTGCTGCTGGCCCTGGTGATGGCGCTGCTGGCCCTGGCGGCACTAACCCGCTGGCTGGAGCTGAACCGGCTGCGCGTGCAGCTGGCCGAGCTGGCCAGGCCGGTGGGCAATGTCACCCGCGACAGCATCAGGGTCACCCTCCAGGCCATGGGCCTGAGCCTGCTCTACGCGGCGCCGCTGCCGCTGCTGTGGCTGCTGCTGGCCTGGCAGAGCGGTCCCGCCCAGCCGGCCCTGGCCGCCACCCTGCTGGTGGCCGCCGGCGGCTTCGCCTTCTGGCTCTGCAACCGCAACCTCACCCACGAGGAAGGGGTGATGCAGAGCCACTTCCGCTGGCGGGCCGCCGGGGTGCGCCGCATCCGCCTGCTGATCCGCCGCCTGGTCTGGGTGGCCATGCCGCTGACCATGCTGATGGTGTTCTGCCAGCTCCAGGATGACGTGGAAGTCCGCCACGGCCTGGGCCGGGCCGCCTTCCTGGTACTGGCCCTGGGCCTGGCCCTGTTCTACCAGCAGCTCTACAAGCATCGGGACATCCTGGTCTACCACCTGGACAAGGGCGTGCGTCCCCGCAGCTGGCATCACCTGCTGTGGTGGCTGGCCATCGCCGTGCCCCTGGCCTGTTTCGGCCTGGCGATACGGGGCTACTACTTCACCGCCCAGCAGCTGCTCTGGCAGCAGCAGCTGTCGCTGCTGCTGATCCTGGGTTTCGTGTTCGCCTACTACCTGGCCAAGCGCTGGCTGCTGATCGAAAAGCGCAAGATAGCCTTCAACAGGGCCAAGGCCAAACGCGCCGAGCTGCTGGCCCTGCGTGCCAAGGAAGAGGCCCATGAGGTGCCCTCAGAGGAGGCGCTGCTGGACTTGGACACCATCGCCAGCCAGTCCCTTGGCCTGATGCGCACCCTGTTCAAGCTGATGACGGTGCTCAGCCTGCTGGTGCTGTGGTCGTCCATGTACGATGCCCTCAACTACCTGGATACCGTCGAGCTGTGGGACGTGACCCGGCTGGTGGACGGCGACGAAAGGACCGTGCCGGTGACCCTGATGGCGCTGATCTGGTCGCTGCTGGCCTTCAGCCTGACCCTGATGGCGCTGCGCAACCTGCCGGGCCTGCTGGAGCTGATGGTGCTGCAGCGGCTCAAGCTCAGCCCGGGCACCGGCTTTGCCATCACCACCATCAGCAAGTACCTGCTGATGCTGGTGGGCACCATCACCGGCTTCGGCCTGCTGGGCATCGACTGGTCGAAGCTGCAGTGGCTGGTGGCGGCCCTGACCGTGGGCCTGGGTTTCGGCCTCCAGGAGATCTTCGCCAACTTCGTGTCCGGCCTGATCATCCTCTTCGAAAAACCCATCCGCATCGGCGACACCGTCACCATCCGCGAACTGTCCGGCACCGTGGCCCGCATCAACACCAGGGCCACCACCATAGTGGACTGGGATCGCAAGGAGATCATCGTTCCCAACAAGGCCTTCATCACCGAGCAGTTCATCAACTGGTCGCTGTCCGATCCCATCACCCGCATCATCCTCAAGGTGGGCATCAAGCACGGCACCGACACCACCGAGGCCCAGCGGGTGCTGCTGGAGGCGGCCCGCTCCTGCGCCCTGGTGCTGGACCAGCCCGAGCCCACCGCCTACCTGCTGGGGATCGGCCCCTCGTCCCTGGATTTCGAACTGCGCCTGTTCGTGGGCGATACCGACAGCCGGCTGCAGACCTCCCACGAGGTCTATGCCGCCATCCATCGCCAGCTTATCGACAGGGGCATCGCCCTGGCCCATCAGCAACTGGACGTGCACTGGCACAAAGGTAAGCCATGAAGATCTTCGCCCACCGCGGCGCCTCGGGCGAGGCGCCGGAGAACACCCTCAAGGCCTTCGAGCTGGCCCTGGCCCAGGGCGCCGACGCCATAGAACTGGATCTGCAGCGCCACGGCGACCAGCTGCTGGTGATCCACGACCGCTGGCTGCACCACAGCACCTCGGGCCAAGGCCTGCTGGAAAATCTGGCCTGGGAGCAGTTGGTGGCCCTGGACGCCGGCGACGGCCAGCCCATCCCCACCCTCTGGCAGGTGCTCAAGCTGTGCCGGGGCCGCTGCCGCCTCAACCTGGAGCTCAAGGACCACAACCTGCTGGAGCTGCTGAACCCCATGCTGGACAGGGCCGTGGCCGAGCTGGGCTGGGATCCGCAGGATCTGCTGGTGTCCTCCTTCCACCACCGCCAGCTGGCCGCCTTCCAGGCCGCCCGCCCGGACTGGCCCATCGGCCTGCTGATCGGCCATATCCCCCTGGAGCTGGCCGCCGTGCTGGGCCCGCTCAAGGCCAGATCCCTGCACCTGGCCCTGGCCTTCGTGGACAGGGCCCTGGTCGACGAGGCCCACCGACTGGGCCTGGAGGTCTATGTCTATACGGCGGACGAGCCCGAGGATCTGCACTGGCTGTCGCTGATCGGCGTCGACGGCGTCTTCACCAACTACCCCAGGCGCACCCGCGACTGGCTGCACGGCCATGGGGCCGGCTGAAGCCGCCCCGTTTTGCGACCAAGGGGCTGGATCCGGCCCCAGACTGCCGCTATCTTAAGCAGGCTTTGTCGACCGGTAACCCAATGGCACTCCACAATGAGTAAGGCTAAACATCCCTGGCTCTGGCTACTACTGGCCCTTTGGCTGGTCATGGCCGAGGCGTGGGCTGTCACCCACAGCCAGGAGCACAACGGGCTGGATGACCAGCACCGCTGTACCCTCTGCCATTTTGCCCAGCAAGGGGCCAAGGGCGTAAGCCATGCCACTCCCGTCGCCGTCGTCGATATCCAGCACGGTCCGGCCACGGACTGGTGCAGCAAGCCGACGAGCACCGTCTTCCTCCCCAGCCAGCGCGCCCGCGGCCCGCCCCTGCTCTGATCCCCTCTGAAAACACCAACAACGTCAAACTGATAGGGATCAGAACAATGAAACTGAACCGAATTTCCGCCGCCCTGCTGCTGGCCGGGCTGCACCTGCCTGCACAGGCACTGGATCTGAGCGGCCGCGTCACCGACGAAGCCGGCAACCCCGTGGCCAAGGCCACCGTTTCCCTGCTGGGCAGCCAGAAGGAGGCCAAGACCGACCAGGACGGCCGCTTCCATTTCACCGTCAAGGACAATAGCCACCTGCACCTGCACGTGACGGCGCCCCGCTACCAGCACGGCGAGCTGGAGATCGACGGCGGCACAGAGCCCCTGGAGCTGAGCATCCGCCTCAAGGAATCCAGCATCGAGAACATCGTGGTGACCGCCGGCGCCCTGCGCCGGGGCGTGCTGGAAAGCGCCAACCCCATCACGGTGCTGGCCGAGGACGATCTGCGCCTGGCCGCCCAGCCCAGCCTGGGTGAGACCCTGGCCCGGGAGCCCGGCGTCCAGTCCAGCTATTTCGGCCCGGCCGCCAGCCGCCCGGTGATCCGCGGCATGGACGGCCCCCGGGTACGGGTGGTGCAGAACGGCCTGGGCACCGGTGACGCCTCCACGGTCAGCGCGGACCACGCCGTCACCACAGAGTCCGGCACCGCCAGGCAGATCGAGGTGCTGCGCGGCCCCGCCACCCTGCTCTACGGCAACGGCGCCGTCGGCGGCGTGGTCAACGTGGTGGACAACCGCGTGCCGCGCCGGGAGCAGGAAGGCCTGAGCGGCGAACTGGAAGGCCGCTACGCCACCGTCAACGACGAGCGCACCCTGACCGCCACCCTGGACGGCGGCAGCGGCGCCTTCGCCTGGCACCTGGACGGCAATCGCCGCCGCGCCCACGACACCGCCATCCCCGGCGCCGCCGACATCCACGAGCCGGACCAGCGCGGCCTGCTGGAAAACTCCAGCCTCGAGAACGACGAGTTCACCCTGGGCGCCAGCCATGTGGGCGAACACGGCTTCATCGGCCTGTCCTACAACAGCCTGGACAGCAACTACGGCGTGCCCGGCCACCACCATGGCGAGGAGCACGAGGAAGAAGGCCACGAGGAAGAAGGCCACGAGGAAGAGGCCGAGGAGTCGGTCCGCATCGACCTGGACAAGACCGCCTGGCAGCTGCTGGCGGAGCTGGACGATCCCTTCGCCGGCTTCTCCCGCCTGCAGTGGGCCGCCGGCTATAACGACTATGAGCATACCGAGCTGGAAGGCGGCGCTGTCGGCACCGTGTTCAAGAACGAAACCAGGGAGGCGCGCCTGGCCCTGGAGCACAACCCCCTGGCCGAGTGGCAGGGCGTGCTGGGCCTGCACTGGCTGAGCCGGGACTTCGGCGCCCAGGGTGAGGAGGCCTTCAGCCCCGACTCCCAAAGCCGCGCCCTGGCCGCCTTCCTGGTGGAGGAACGCCAGCTCGGCGAGGTTACCCTGGAGCTGGGCGGCCGCCTGGAGCATTACCGCATCGAGGCCTCGCCCTTCGAACTGGAAACGGACGAAGGCCATGAACAGGTCGCCCCCGGCAAGATCAGCCACAACAACCTCAGCCTGTCCGCCAGCGCCAACTGGCGTTTCACCGACGGCTACAGCCTGGGCGCGGCCCTGTCCCGTGCCGAGCGCGGCGCCACCGCCGAGGAGCTGTACAGCTTCGGCCCGCACCTGGCCACCGGCACCTTCGAGGTCGGCTCCCTGTTCCACCTGGAGGCCGAAGGCGAGCACGGCCATGGCCATTTCGAGGGCGGCGAGCCCCAGACGGAAGTGGCCAACAACCTGGACATCACCTTCCGCAAGTTCGGCGGTGATCTGGGCCTGACGGCGAACCTCTTCTACAACCGCATCGACCACTACTTCTACCAGGAAAACACCGGCCTGGTGGCCGAAGGCGGCCATGAAGAAGAGGAAGGCGAGGCCGAGCACGACCACGGCGGCGAGCTTCCCATCTTCCAGTACCGCCAGGCGGACGTGGAATTCTACGGCTACGAGCTGGATGCCAGCTGGCAGCTGGACGAGCATTGGTCGGTCGATGCCTTCAGCGACTACACCCGCGCCCGGCTCAAGGACGGCGGCGAGCTGCCGCGGATCCCGGCCCTGCGCCTGGGCCTGACCCTGAACTACGACTGGGACGACTGGCACATGGAGCTGGGCGCCACCCGCTACGGCCGCCAGGACAAGGTCGCCGAGGGCGAAGAGGAAACGCCCGGCTACACCCTGGTGGATGCGGCCCTGACCTACCGCCACTACACCGACGCCGGCGATCTGCTCTTCTTCCTCAAGGGCAGCAACCTCACAGACCGGGAGGCCAGGCCCCATACCTCCTTCCTCAAGGAGGTGGCGCCGCTGCCGGGTCGCAACCTGACCCTGGGCGTACGCTACGCCTTCTAAAAAAAAACGGGGCCAGCTGGCCCCGTTTTTTTATGCGCTCAAGTGCTTACTTGACGCGGGAGACGTACTCGCCGGAGCGGGTATCGACCTTGATCACTTCGCCGATCTGGATGAACAGCGGTACCCGCACCACGGCGCCCGTGGCCAGGGTGGCGGGCTTGCCGCCGGTGCCGGCGGTGTCGCCCTTGAGGCCCGGATCGGTGTCGGTGACTTCCAGCTCAACGAAGTTGGGCGGGGTCACGGCGATGGGGCTGCCGTTCCACAGAGTCAGGGTGCAGACGTCCTGCTCCACCAGCCACTTGATGTTGTCGCCCACGGCCTTCTCGTCGGCGGCCAGCTGCTCGAAGGTGTCGTTGTTCATGAAGTGCCAGAACTCGCCGTCGTTGTAGAGGTAGGCCAGTTCCATGTCCATGACGTCGGCCGCTTCCACGGATTCACCGGACTTGAAGGTCTTTTCCAGCACCTTGTTGGAGATCAGCTTGCGGATCTTGACGCGGTTGAAGGCCTGGCCCTTGCCGGGCTTGACCAGTTCGTTCTCGATGATGACGCAGGGTTCGCCATCGAGGAGGATCTTGAGACCATTCTTGAATTCGTTGGTACTATAAGACGCCATTTTTGCCTCTTGTCCAAATTGTCACCGAATAGAATGTCGCAAATGATACCCGCAAAAGCGCCGCTTTGGGAGCTTTGCTGGCGTGACGTCCTCAAGGGCGCCATCACCAGGCCACAGCAGCTGCTGTCCGAGCTGGATCTGGATGCCGACGCCTTCGCCGCTGGCTTCGGGGCCAGGCGGCTATTCGCGCTGCGGGTGCCCCGGCCCTTCGTGGCGCTGATGGAAAAGGGCAACCCCAGGGATCCGCTGCTGCTGCAGGTGATGACGGCCGCCGAGGAGCTGCTGGACAGCCCCGGCTTCTCGGCCGACCCCCTCAAGGAGCAGCAGGCGGCGGTGCCTGGCCTGCTGCACAAGTACCCCAGCCGGGTGCTGATGGTCCTCAAGGGCGGCTGTGCCGTGAACTGCCGCTATTGCTTCCGGCGCCACTTCCCCTACCAGGACAACCCGGGCACCAGGGCCGGCTGGCAGGGCGCCCTGGACTATATCGCCGCCCATCCCGAGGTGGAGGAGGTGATCCTCTCCGGCGGCGATCCGCTGATGGCCAAGGACGAGGAGCTGGCCTGGCTGATAGAACGCCTGAACGCCATAAGCCACCTGAAGATGCTGCGCATCCACACCAGGCTGCCGGTGGTGATCCCCAGCCGCATCGACCAGTCCTTTTTGGACACCCTGGCCCAGAGCCGGCTGCCGCTGGTGATGGTGCTGCACATCAACCACGGCAACGAAATAGGCGGGGATCTGAAAAAGGCCTGCGCCGCCCTGCGCGAAGCCGGCGTCACCCTGCTCAACCAGTCGGTGCTGCTCAAGGATGTCAACGACGATGTGGACAGCCTGGTGGACTTGTCCCACGCCCTGTTCGGCGCCGGCATACTGCCCTATTACCTGCACGTCCTGGACAGGGTCCAGGGCGCCGCCCACTTCCTGGTGGAGGATGACAGGGCCAAGGCCCTGGCGCGGGCGCTGACCGGCCGCTTGTCCGGCTACCTGGTGCCCAGGCTGACCCGGGAAGTGCCGGATCGCCCCTCCAAGACCCCACTGAACCTGGATATGGAATAACGATGTCACTCTCTAACGAACAACGCACCCAACTGCTCAACCACCTCAAGGACAACCTCAAGGTGGCCTACCAGAAGGCCCTGGACGCCGACGCCCGCCTCGACGGCCTGGCCAGGGAAAACCTGGCCCAGTTCGAGGCGGTGCTGACCAAGGACGCCGGCTTCCAGGTGGAGGCCAAGCGCTTCAAGCCCTATGTGGAGGAGCTGGCCGGTGATATCGCCGCCCTGGAAGGTGCCGGCGAGGCGGCCTTCCTGGCCGGCCTGCAGCAGGCAACCCAGAAGCTCAAGGTGCTGCTGGAAACCCTGGCCAGGCTGAAAACGCTCTAAAAGCAAGGCGCCCGGCGGCGCCTTGCTTTTTAACGCCCCTGGTCCTGTTCGGCGATATATTGCTCCAGCAGCCCCAGCCGCAGCTGAATATCCTGCAAGGAGGCGGTGCGCTGGCGCATCAGCAGCACCACGCTGGCCAGGCAGGCGACGATGATGGAGAAGGCCATGGCGACCATCAGCACGTTCTTCTTGGCTTCCAGCACATCAATGGATTGGGCCAGGCCGACGTCGTGACGCTGGATGACCAGCTGCAGCTCCTGGTAGAAATACAGGCCCACATAGGCCAGAAAGGCCAGGGTGGCCAACCAGGCGACCAGGCTGACAACCAGGATGAGGCTGTAGAGGCTGCGATCGCGTTTTACCTTCGCCCAGAGCGGATCCTGTTGCTTATCCATGGCGAGTCTCCTTTAGGTTTTGTATCGAGGGGAGCCGGGCAAGACGCTGCCTGGCGTGGTAAAGACGGGTTTTCACCGTACCGACCGAGCAGCCCACTATCCTGGCGATATCCAGGCAGCTCAGCTCCTGCCAGTAGAACAGATAGGTGACCTCGCGCTGTGCCGGCGGCAGCCCGGCCAGCGCCGCCTTGACCGGCGCCAGCTGCCGCGACGGCGGCGCCGGCTCGAACAAGAGCCCCGGCTCGGCCTCCAGGCTCTCTTCTCGATGGGGGGCCCGGCGCAGGGCATCAACGGCGACACCGCGGGCGATCTGCAGCAGCCAACTCTTAAAGGCATAGACGGAGCCGAGGCTGCTCAGGCGCCGGTAGGCCTTGAGCCAAAGCTGTTGCTGCAGGTCGTCCACATCGGCGGCGACCATGCCCAGCTGGCGCAGGTAGCCGGCGGTCAGCCCGGAAAACTGCTGGTACAGGGCATTAAAGCTCTGCTGGCAGCCGGCCTGGGCACGCAGGACACGAAGTGAGAGTTGGGGGCTTTCCTTGCCTGGGGTCATCTTCCCGAAAGGTGGTCCGTTTTTCTGGAAAGGACGCAGACTACCCCAATCGGGTTCAAATTATTTAGGCAATTGAAAAAACCGGAGCCAGGGCCCCGGTTTTCATCTATCAAGGCGCCTAGCCGGCGTCCTGGCTGAAGAAGGCATCCATGCGCCTTTGCAGCTCCTGCTCGCTGAGGTCTTCCTGGTGGGTGGCGATGGTCCACTGATGGCCAAAGGGATCCTTCAGGGTCCCAGTCCTGTCACCGTAGAACTGATCCTGGACCGGCCTGAGCAGGGTGGCGCCGGCCGCCAGGGCCTGGGCCAGGGTCTTGTCCACGTCTATCACATAAAGCAGCAGCGACACCGGGGTGCCGCCCAGGGTGCCGGGGCTCTTACTTTCCCACTCGGGGTTTTCGTCACAGAGCATCAGCTGGGAGTCGCCGATCTGCAGCTCGGCGTGGCCTATGCCGCCCGAGGGCGTGGTCAGCCGCAACAGCTCCACGGCACCGAAGGCCTGGCGGTAGAAGCGGATGGCTTCGTCCGAGTCGGGCACAATCAGGTAGGGGGTGAGGTTGTGAAAGCCTTCGGGTATGGGATGGGCCATGGCGGCTCCCTCGGCGGTGACGGGAGCCTAAAGTGTAGCCCTAGATCAACCGTTCTGGCTTGACGTGGACACTTAGCTCGCCGGCGCTGAGCCAGAGCTCGCCGTCGCTCAGGGTGCACTGCAGCTCCATGTTGCGCTGGGCCAATGCCGCCAGGGCCTCGGCCTGGTCGTCCGCCACATGCAGCAGGCTGAAGCCTTTCTGTCCTTCGAGCCAGGCCTGCTGCTTCTGCCACCAGGGGCCGAAGGCCCTGTCGCCATAAGTGAGCAGCACCACCTGTTTGGAGCGGCCCAGGGCCTTCTTGATGCGGCGCTCGTCGGGCAGGCCCAGATCGATCCACAGCTCAATCTCGCCGCTCAGGCTCTGTTGCCAGAGATCCGGCTCGTCGTCGGCACACAGGCCCTTGGTGAACTGGAGGTCCTCATGGGCATGGAGCAGGAAGGCCAACAGCCGCAGCATCAGCCGCTTCTCGGTTTCGGAGGGGTGGCAGGCCAACGTCAGGGCATGGTCTGCGTAGTAGTGGCGATCCAGGTCGCTGATGTTGACCTTGGCCTTGTAGATGGTGGCGCCGAGGGCCATGACAGGCTCCAAATTTGCGAAAGGGGCCACATATTAACGCAAATTTCATTGGATCTGCGGCCGAGAAAGCTCTATGCTGCGTGCAGCCTGTAAGACATGGCTAGATAGCAAGATGCAAACACCGCGAGTCCCTAGCAGTACTACGTTATGTTCGTCCTCTCTCTTCCCACGTCTCAGCGCCAAAGCCCGGTTGGGCAACCGTTTTGTTTATTCAGAAGGACAACATCATGTCTAACGTAGTTACCGGTACTGTTAAGTGGTTCAACGACGAGAAAGGCTACGGCTTCATCGCTCAGGAAGGCGGCAAGGACGTATTCGTTCACTTCCGCTCCATCATCGGCGAAGGTCGTCGCACCCTGGTTGAAGGCCAGAGCGTCGAGTTCACCATCAGCCAAGGCCAGAAAGGCCCCCAGGCTGACAACGTTCGCCCGCTGTAAGGCTGATTGACGAGAAAAAGGCTGCCGACGGGCAGCCTTTTTTGTGCCTAGTTCCCTACCCTCAGCCTTTCCAGCTCCGCCCGGCCGGCCTCGTCGATACGCACATGGAACAGGCTGCCGTAATCATCTTCCGCCAGCGGCGCCATGCGCAGCCCGGTCAGGGCCGCCACCAGGGCCGGCACCGTATTGGAATGACCCACCACCAGTACCGCCTGCCCCTGATGTTCGGCCAGCAGTCGCTCGGCAAAGGCCTGGCTGAAGGCACCGATATCCGGGCTGATGGGCACCACGGTCGGCGTCAGTCCCGCTTCCCGGGCCGTGGGCAGGGCCGTATCGCAGGTGCGGCGAAACTGGCTGCAGTAGACGGCAGCGATGTCCCGCTCCGCCAGGAAGACCGACAGCGCCCGGGCCCTTCGCTGGCCGGCCTCGGCCAGGGAAGGGTCCCTGGGATGGTCCGCCGCCTTCTCGCCATGGCGCATTACATAGACATGGGTATCGGCCCAGCCCAGCCAGGGCAGCAGGCACAGCAGCAGGATCAGGCGCATAAAAAAGCCTCGGCAAGGAAATCTTTACCGAGGCTATCAGGAAAAGGAGCAAATGGGCATCAGCGCTTGATCTGGGCCGTGAAGGGATCGTTCATGAGGCGGTCCCAGAAGGGATCCTTTTCTTCCTTGCCCTGCTCGGCCAGCTTGCGAAGCGGCTCCGGTTGATAACCCCGCAGCACCTGGCCGTCGATGAGGATTATGGGCAGCGGGCCGTCGCCATGCTCTTCGAGGGCCTCTTCGCCTTCCACGGTCAGCTCCACATCGAAGCTTTCATGGGGCAGCTTTAATTCACGAAGCAGCATCTGGGTGCGGACACAGGCGGCACACCAGTCGTTGGTGTAGAGCGTGATCTTGCCGCCACCGGGCCACCACCGGAATTCCTCCAGCGGATTGCGCCATTTGTCACTCTGTTGCAGCAGTGCCAGACCGGCCACGATGACCCACCAGCTCTTCATTCCTCTTAATCCCTGTAGAAATTTTGTGCTATTTCACCACAGCGACCTGAACTGAAAATTAATCCGTTATTTTAAAGGCATTTATAAAAACAAAATTGACTTATCAGCCTAATCTACCGACACAAAACAGTCCCGCCGAAGCGGGGTGAGCCTCGACGTCCGCAGCACGGCTGCGGAGCAGGCGAACGCCGGTACAGAGGATGTACCGGCCGGCCCCGGCGCCATGGACGGCTCCCACCATCAGACACAAAAAAGCCCCGCCGAAGCGGGGCTTTTTGCAAAGGCTCAATGAGCCGGCATCACATCATGCCGCCCATGCCGCCCATGCCACCCATATCGGGCATGGCCGGGGCTTCTTCCTTCTTCGGCAGCTCGGTCACCATGGCTTCGGTGGTGATCATCAGACCGGCCACGGAGGAGGCGAACTGCAGGGCGGAACGGGTGACCTTGGTCGGATCCAGGATACCCATTTCCAGCATGTCGCCGAAGGTGCCGTTACCGGCGTTGTAGCCGTAGTTGCCGTCGCTGTCCTTGACCTTGGCGGCGATGACGGAGGCTTCGTCACCGGCGTTGGTGACGATCTGGCGCAGCGGGGCTTCCATGGCGCGCTGGGCGATCTTGAAGCCGTGCTGCTGGTCTTCGTTGTCGCCTTCCACGGCCAGCTTGCCGGCAACGCGAACCAGGGCCACACCACCACCGGGCACCACGCCTTCTTCAACGGCGGCGCGGGTGGCGTGCAGGGCGTCTTCGACGCGGGCCTTCTTCTCTTTCATTTCCACTTCGGTGGCGGCGCCGACCTTGATCACCGCAACACCGCCGGCCAGCTTGGCCAGGCGCTCCTGCAGCTTTTCCTTGTCGTAGTCGGAGGTGGACTCTTCGATCTGGCCACGGATCTGCTTGACGCGGGCCTCGATGGCGGCCTGCTCACCGATACCGTCGATGATGGTGGTCTCGTCCTTGGTGATGACGACACGCTTGGCCTGGCCCAGCTCTTCCAGGCCGGCCTTCTCCAGTTCCATGCCGATCTCTTCGGAGATCACGGTACCGGCGGTCAGGATGGCGATGTCCTGCAGCATGGCCTTGCGGCGGTCACCGAAGCCCGGGGCCTTGACGGCGGCAACCTTGACGATGCCGCGCATGTTGTTGACCACCAGGGTGGCCAGGGCTTCGCCTTCCACGTCTTCGGCGATCAGCAGCAGCGGCTTGCCGGCCTTGGCAACGCCTTCCAGCACCGGCAGCAGTTCGCGGATGTTGGAGATCTTCTTGTCGACCAGCAGGATGTAGGGGCTGTCCAGCTCAACGCTGCCGTTCTCGGTGTTGTTGATGAAGTAGGGGGACAGGTAGCCGCGGTCGAACTGCATGCCTTCCACCACGTCCAGCTCGTCCTGCAGGGCCTGGCCTTCCTCAACGGTGATCACGCCTTCCTTGCCCACCTTCTCCATGGCCTCGGCCAGGATGTTGCCGATGGTCTCGTCGGAGTTGGCGGAGATGGTACCGACCTGGGCGATGGCCTTGGAATCCTCACAGGGTACGGACAGGGCCTTCAGCTCGGCAACGGCGGCCACCACGGCCTTGTCGATACCACGCTTCAGATCCATGGGGTTCATGCCGGCGGCAACGGCCTTGAGGCCTTCGTTGACGATGGACTGGGCCAGCACGGTGGCGGTGGTGGTACCGTCACCGGCTTCGTCGTTGGCCTTGGAAGCCACTTCCTTGACCATCTGGGCGCCCATGTTCTCGAACTTGTCTTCCAGCTCGATTTCCTTGGCCACGGAAACACCGTCTTTGGTGATGGTGGGGGCACCGAAGGACTTGTCCAGCACCACGTTGCGGCCCTTGGGACCCAGGGTGACCTTAACGGCGTCGGCCAGGATGTTCACGCCCTTGAGCATTTTTACACGGGCATCGTTACCGAATTTGACGTCTTTAGCAGCCATGGTTGGTATTCCTCAATTCGTTGGACAACAGGTCTTATTCTTCGATGATGGCGAGAATGTCGGACTCGCTCATGATGAGCACTTCTTCGCCGTCGACCTTCTCGGTCTTCACGCCGTAGCCTTCGTTGAACAGCACGGTGTCACCGATCTTGACGTCCAGCGGTTTCACTTCGCCGTTGTCCAGCACCCGGCCCTGACCGACGGCGATAACCTCGCCACGGGTGGACTTCTCGGCCGCGCTGCCGGTCAGGACGATGCCGCCGGCGGACTTGGCTTCAACTTCAGTGCGTTTAACGATGACGCGGTCGTGCAAGGGACGCAGTTTCATCTGATGTCTCCTAACGATGGTTTTACCAAACGTATGTTGTTGATAAAGGCTGCATTTTCGCAGCCAATTCCTTGTGTTGACCACCTATATGGGGATGCCCGGAAGGATTCCAAGGGCCGGTGGCAAAAATTTTTAGTCCTTGCGCTCGTAGTCGCCTTCGATGGTGCGGCCGCCCTTATCCTCGGGGGCCTGGAAAGGCCCCTGTTCAAAGGGCCCTTGCGGGCCGGCACCAAAGGGGGCCGAACCCGCGCCGTGCACCACCAGATGCTGGCCCATCTGCCTAGCCAGGCGCTTTCGCACCGGCGGTAACAGCAAGGCCAGGCCGAGCAGGTCGGTGATCAGGCCCGGGGTCACCAGCACCACGCCGGCGATGAGCAGCAGCAGGCCCTCGCAGAGCTGCTGGCCGGGCATCTCGCCCATGGCCATGCGCCGCTGGGCCTCCTGCCAGGTTTCCAGGCCGGCCCGCCGCACCAGGGTGGCCCCGACGATGGCGGTGATGATCATCAGGGCGATGGTGGCGGCGCCGCCGATGATCTCCCCGAGCTGGATCAGCAGGGCGATCTCCACAAAGGGAACGATGAGAAACAGCAGGAACAATCGGCCGAGCATGGGGCCTCCTCAACAGGGTAATGCAAGGGATCTGGGGGCGGCCGGGTCTGAATGCAAGGGGATCGTTACGGTAAAATGACGCCCAGTGTCGTTGGCCGACTTTTACCCAAAGGGACAACTGGTTATTGTAGGGGCCAAACCGAGGATGAGAGATGCAGCCATGACAGATGCCCAGGTGGTGCTCTGCACCTGCCCGGACGAGGCCATAGCCAGAGCGCTGGCCCGCAAGCTGCTTGAAAGCCGGCTGGCCGCCTGCGTCAACCTGCTGCCGGGGGTGCGCTCCCTTTATCTGTGGCAGGGCGAACTGTGCGACGAAGCCGAGGTACAGCTCGTCATCAAGAGCCGCGCCGAGCACTGGCCGGCCCTGGAACGGCTCATCGTCGAGCAACACCCTTACGAAGTGCCGGAGATCCTGGCGCTGCCGGTAAGCCAAGGACTGCCGGCTTACCTGAACTGGCTCCAAGAGGAAACACCATCACAATGAAAGCACTCTGGATCACATTGCTGTTGTTGCTAAGCCCGCTGCTGCCGGCCCAGGCGTCCAACCCGCTGCTGGCAGACCAGCTGCTGCAAAGCGAAGAGCCCGAATTCCTGCCCGTGGACCAGGCCTTCCAGTTCAACTTCATCCAGGACGGCGAAACCCTGAAGCTGGAATGGCAGGTAGCCGATGAATATTACCTCTACCGCCACCGCTTCAAGGTCAACGGCCAGGGCGTCACCCTGGGCGAGCCGGTGCTGCCGCCAGGCAAGGCCCATTACGACGACTTCTTCGGCGAGACCCAGGTCTTCTACCAGCAGGTGAGCTTCGAGGTACCCATGAGCGCCATCCAGGACGGCGCCGAGGTCACCGTCAGCTACCAGGGCTGCGCCGAAGCGGGCCTGTGCTACCCGCCCACCAAGAAATCGGTACCCGTGGATCCGGTGGCCATGACCGTCACGGCACCGGCCGCCGGCCAATCCTCCGGCGCCGCCCAGAGCGAGCAGGATCGCCTGGCCGACATGCTGGCCGGCTCCAGCCTGGCCCTGACCCTGGCCGCCTTCTTCGGCGCCGGCCTGCTGATCGCCTTCACCCCCTGCGTCTTCCCCATGTACCCCATACTCACCGGCATCATCGCCGGAGCCGGCAGCAAACTGAGCACCGGCCGGGCCTTCAGCCTCTCCTTCCTCTACGTGCAGGGCATGGCCATCACCTATACCGCCCTTGGCCTGGTGGTGGCCAGCGCCGGCGCCCAGGTCCAGGCCGCCTTCCAGCACCCGGCCATACTGGTGGCGCTGTCGCTGCTGTTCGTGGTGCTGGCGGCGGCCATGTTCGGCCTGTTCAACCTGCAGCTGCCGTCCGGCCTCCAGGAACGCCTCAACGCCATCTCCAACAAGCAAAAGGGCGGCTCCATGGCCGGCGTGCTGGTGATGGGGGTGATCTCCGGCCTGGTGGCCAGCCCCTGTACCACGGCGCCTTTGACCGGCGCCCTGCTCTATGTGGCCCAGAGCGGCGACATGGTGCTGGGCGGCCTGGCCCTCTATGCCCTGTCCATGGGCATGGGCCTGCCGCTGCTGCTGCTGGGCACCTCCGGCGGCAAGCTGCTGCCAAGGGCCGGCGCCTGGATGGAGACCATCAAGCACCTGTTCGGCTTCATGCTGCTGGCGGTGCCGGTGCTGCTGCTGGGCCGGCTGCTCCCCGAGTGGGTCGAGAACCTGCTGTGGGCGGCGCTGCTGCTGGTCACCTTCAGCTACCTGGCCCAGGCCAACAGCACCAGCCGGGGCGGTTTCTGGAAAGGGGCCCGCACCCTGGTGATCTTCCTGGGCCTGTTCAGCGGCGCCGTGCTGGGCTACCGCACCCTGTTCCCCCCTGCCGCCGTGCAGCAGGCCGAGCAGCACGGCCAGTTCCAGAAGGTCCGCAACCTGGCCGAGATGCAGCAGGTGATCGCCGCCGCCAGCGCCCAGGGCAAGCCGGTGATGGTGGACTTCTATGCCGACTGGTGCGTGGCCTGCAAGGAATTCGAGAAGTACACCTTCACCGACCCCAGGGTGCAGGCCCGCTTCAAGGACATGGTGCTGGTGCAGACCGACGTCACCGACAACACCGAGCAGGACATCGCGATGATGAACCACTATCAGGTGCTGGGCCTGCCCACCCTGCTGTTCTTCGACGGCCAGGGCCAGGAGCTGAAGACGCTGCGGGTGACCGGCTTCCAGAAGGCGGACCGCTTCCTGGAGACCCTGGCCCGGCTCTGAGCGCCGGGGTCAAGAAAAGGGCGCCCGATGGCGCCCTTTTTCATGGCCGGGAAGCGGCCCTGGCCAGGCCGGCCACATAATCGTTCAGCAGCCGCTCGCCCTCGCCCTGGTAGTGGGTTATCCGGCAACCCAGCAGGTAGCAGTCCTGGGCCTGGCGGCGCACATAGACGATGGCGCAACTAACCCGGATCGCCTGGGCACCGGCCTCGGGCTGGAACAGCACCGGGATGCGGAGTTCGGCACGGCGGTCGGGGAGCTGGATGTTGGGGGTGAGCTCCAGGATCAGCTGCCGCGGACAGGCCAGTTTCAGCCCCGAGGCCGAGACATTGGTCAGGGTCACCGCTATGGGCTCGCCCTTGGTCTCCACCTTGGCCGGCAGCTTGGTGTCGTAACGGGGCTCCCGTCGTTTGTCCTTGTAGCTGAAGAGGCTCAATCTGAAATCTCCACTGGCCATTTCCCATAGCTTAGGAATTTGGCGACTTTACGGCTGATCCGCTGGCAAAAAACGTGATTAGAGCCAATTCTAAGCTGATGTTCCAGAGCAGGCCGCATCGGGCTCATGGCCGCAAGGCAAGATCATAGGCAACTATCGGCTTCCTGCTGAGATAAGACCAGTATTTTGCTGCCATTTTGCAGCAAGCCGATATAATGCCTTAAAGACGGATGCACTTTGGGGAAGTGGTCGGATCACAGCATCTTGCCCGCCCATTTCTTGGAAGATGCCCAGTATTTCGCGCAATTTCGCCGGAAAATGATGACACAAAAGACCCTCTTGCTGCTCAATGGCCCCAACCTCAATCTGCTCGGCAGTCGCGAGCCGGAGATCTACGGCCATGACAGCCTGGATGACATTGTCAGCGAGCTCAGCGAACAGGCTCAACAGCAGGGTATGCAGCTAAAACATCTGCAGAGCAATGCCGAGCACGAGCTGATCGACGCCATCCACGGCGCCCGTGGTGTAGCGGACTTTATCATCATCAACCCGGCCGCCTTTACCCACACCTCCGTGGCGCTGCGCGATGCACTGGCCGGCGTGGCCATTCCCTTTATCGAAGTGCACCTGTCCAATGTCCATGCCCGCGAGCCCTTCAGGCGCCATTCCTATCTGTCGGATCTGGCCGAAGGGGTCATCTGCGGCTTGGGCAAACAGGGTTATCAATTCGCGCTTGCCGCCGCCATCAGCCGGCTGCAGGCCAATCCTTAAAGACAATTAGAGAAGAGCCTTATGGATATCCGCAAGATCAAGAAGCTCATCGAACTGGTTGAAGAGTCCGGCATCAACGAGCTGGAAATCACCGAAGGGGAAGAGTCCGTACGCATCAGCCGTGGTGGCAGTGTTGCCGCTGCACCCATGCAGTACCAGATCCCGGCTCCGGCCGCCGCCCCCGCGCCTGTTGCTGCCGCTGCGCCGGCCGCCGAGGCCGCCCCGGCCGCCGAGGAGATCAGCGGTCATACCGTGAAATCCCCCATGGTCGGCACCTTCTACCGCGCTCCCAGCCCGGAAGCCAAGGCTTTCGTTGAAGTGGGCCAGCAGGTCAACAAGGGCGATACCCTGTGCATCATCGAGGCCATGAAGATGATGAACCAGATCGAAGCCGACGTGTCCGGTACCGTCAAGGCCATCCTGGTCGAGAACGGCGAGCCGGTCGAATTTGACGAGCCGCTGTTCATCATCGAATAAGGACGAGTCATGCTGGATAAAGTCGTCATCGCCAACCGCGGTGAGATTGCCCTGCGCATCCTGAGGGCCTGTCGCGAGATGGGCATCAAGACGGTTGCCGTGCACTCCACCGCCGACAGCGATCTCAAACATGTGCTGCTGGCCGACGAGAGCATCTGCATCGGTCCGCCGGCCGCCACCAACAGCTACCTGAACATCCCGGCCCTGATCGCCGCCGCCGAAGTGACCAACGCGGTGGCCATCCACCCGGGTTACGGCTTCCTGGCGGAAAACGCCGACTTCGCCGAGCAGGTGGAGAAGAGCGATTTCATCTTCATCGGTCCCAAGGCCGACACCATCCGCCTGATGGGCGACAAGGTGTCCGCCATCGCCGCCATGAAGAAGGCCGGCGTGCCCTGCGTGCCCGGCTCCGACGGCCCCCTGGGCAGTGACGAGGCCCGCAACAAGGCCATCGCCAAGCGCATCGGTTACCCGGTGATCATCAAGGCCTCTGGTGGCGGCGGTGGTCGCGGCATGCGCGTGGTGCGCTCCGAGGCCGAACTAATCGGCTCCATCGCCACCACCCGCAGCGAAGCCAAGGCCGCCTTCGGCAACCCCGAAGTCTACATGGAGAAGTTCCTGGAGAACCCGCGCCACATCGAGGTGCAGGTGCTGGCCGACGGCCAGGGCAACGCCATCCACCTGGGCGAGCGTGACTGCTCCATGCAGCGCCGCCACCAGAAGGTGGTGGAAGAGGCCCCCGCGCCCGGCATCACCGAAGCCATGCGCAAGGGCATCGGCGAGCGCTGCGCCCGCGCCTGTGTGGAGATCGGCTACCGCGGCGCCGGTACCTTCGAGTTCCTGTACGAGAACGGCGAGTTCTATTTCATCGAAATGAACACCCGTATCCAGGTGGAGCATCCGGTCACCGAGATGGTCACCGGCGTGGATCTGATCAAGGAGCAGCTGCGCATCGCCGCCGGCCAGCCCCTGTCCATCAGCCAGGACGACGTGAAGATCAGCGGCCATGCCATCGAGTGCCGTATCAACGCCGAGGATCCCCGCACCTTCATCCCCAGCCCGGGTACAATCAACCGCTTCCACGCCCCGGGTGGCCTGGGCATCCGCTGGGATTCCCACATCTACTCCGGCTACAAGGTGCCGCCCCACTACGATTCCATGGTGGGCAAGCTGATCACCTACGGCGAGAACCGGGACGTGGCCATCGCCCGCATGCAGAATGCGCTGGACGAGCTGGTGGTCGAAGGCATCAAGACCAACGTGCCTCTGCAGAAGCTGATCATGAAGGACGAGAACTTCTACAACGGTGGAACCAATATCCACTACCTGGAGAAGAAGCTCGCCGCCATGGAAGCGGAAGAAAAATAAGCAAAAACGCCGGCAAAAGCCGGCGTTTCTTTTTTGGGGCTCTGCACTAGGCTTTCAGAAAAGCCTGCCAGGGATACCCCATGGACCATCACCCCCTCGTCCCCCCACAGACCCGCCTCGCCGAGATCACCACCAAGGCCCTGCTGCTGGGTGCCCTGCTGTCCATGGTGCTGGCCGCCGCCAATGCCTATATCGGCCTGTTGGTGGGCCTGACGGTTTCCGCTTCCATTCCGGCCGCCGCCCTGTCCATGGGCGTACTCAGGCTGTTCCGCCGCTCCACCATTCTCGAGAACAACATGGTGCAGACCGCCGCTTCGGCGGGGGAATCCCTGGTGGCCGGCATCATCTTCACCCTGCCGGCCCTGGTGATGATGAAGGCCTGGTCCGGCTACGACTACGGCCCCATGGTGGCCATCGCCATCCTCGGCGGGGTGCTGGGGGTGGCCTTCACCATACCGCTGCGCCGGGCGCTGATCGTCGAGGCGGCCCTGGCCTTCCCGGAGGGGGTGGCCACGGCCGAAGTGCTCAAGACCGGTGGCGTGCAGACCGACAAGGACCATCCCGAGTACCAGCCCAGCGCCGAGGCCAGGCGCGGCTTCTGGACCTTGCTCCAGGCCGCCGCCCTGGGCGGCCTCATCAAACTGGGCGAGTCCGGCCTTGGGCTGCTGGCCGGCGGCCTGGCCACCACCCAGGCCTGGCTGGGTGGGCGCTGGCTGCTGATGGCCAACATCACCCTGAGCCCGGCCCTGCTGGGGGTGGGCTATATCGTCGGCCTCAACATCGCCGTGCTGGTGTTCCTGGGCGGGGTCATAGGCACCCTGATCGGCGTGCCCCTGAACTGGTATCTGAACGGCGAGGCGCTGCTGGCCAGCACCGGCATCCAGGCCGGCTCCCTGGCCGAGCTGGGACCGGCCGACTGGCAGGCCCTGGCCGGGGCCTCCTGGCAGCAATGCCGGCGTATCGGCGTCGGCGCCATGATGGTGGGCGGGCTCTGGTCCCTGCTCAGCCTGGCCCGCCCCCTCTACCAGGGGATCAGGGCCAGCATCCAGGCCTACCGCCACATCCGCGCCAACGGCCGCGACGGCCTGGTCCGCACCGAGTTCGACACCCCCATCCCCTATGTGCTGCTGCTGACCCTGGCGTCCATACTGCCGCTGTACTTCATCTTCCTCTATGCCCTGCAGGGCCACGAAGGCGGCAGCACCATCGCCGCCGTGATGACGGTGCTGATGCTGGTATTCGGCTTCGTGTTCGCCTCGGTGGCGGGCTACATGGCCGGGCTGGTGGGCTCCAGCAACAACCCCATCAGCGGCGTCACCATCGCCACGGTGATCGTCTCGGCGCTGATCCTGCTGCAGCTGATGGGCAACGAAGGCCCGGCGGCCAGGATAGGCCCCATCGCCGTCATGTACCTGGCCGGCATGATCTGCTCCGCCGCCGCCATCGCCGGCGACAACATGCAGGATCTCAAGTGTGGCCACCTGGTCGGCGCCACCCCCTGGCGGCAGCAGTTGTTCCAGGTGGTGGGGGTGGTGGCCGCGGCCCTGGTTATCCCCTGGGTACTGGACGTGCTGGACAACGGCTACGGCATAGGGAGACCCAGCCCGCTGAATCCGGAGGCCACGCCCCTGTCGGCGCCCCAGGCCAGCCTGATGCGGGATCTGGCCAGCGGCGTCTTCGGCAACGGCATCGAATGGGGCTACATCTATATCGGCTTCGCCCTGGCGGTGGCGTTGATCGTGTTGGACGAGTGGCAGCGCCGGCGCGGCTCCAGCTTCCGCTTCCCGGTGCTGGCGGTGGCGGTGGGGGTCTACCTGCCCATGGGACTGTCGGTGCCCATCTTTGTCGGCGGCCTGCTGGCCCATGCCCTGCGCAACAGGACGCAGGGCAACGGCAAGGGCCTGCTGCTGGCCTCGGGCCTGATCACCGGCGAGGCGTTGATGGGGGTGCTGGTGGCGGTGGCGGCGGTGACCCTGCCGGGGCAGCTGCCCTGGCTGGACGGCCTGGCCCTGGCGCCCTGGCTGGGCGCCGCCGCCCTGCTGGGCTGTATCTATTACCTGTACAGGCGCAGCTAGGCTACTGCCGTTCGAGGACCAGGCCGATATAGCCCTGGCTGTGGGGCTGCACCGTGAACAGGCGTCGCTCGTCCAGCCGCCACAAATAGGGCAGCCGCAGCTGGGTATCGGTGCGGAACAGGGCCCGGTTGGGCTCGGGCTCCAGGGGATGGAAGCGGTTCCGGCCCGGCCTGTCGCCCCGGGCCGACAGGGCCAGGGTCTGTTGCTGTTGCCCCATCACCTCGCCGTTTGGCCAGAGGTAGGTGGTACCCAGCCGCAGCTCCTTGCCCTGGCCATGCAATCGGTAATCTATGGTCAGCTCCTTGCCCTCGGCCGGGAACAGCACCTTGCCCTGCCAGTGGCCCTGCAGCGCCAAGGTCGGGTAATGCTCCCCCAGGCTCAGGCCCAGGCCATAGCTGGCCGGCAGCAGCAAGGCCGCCAGGATCAGTCTGCGCTGCCAAGGGCCCGGCATCGCCAGCCTCCTTCTGCGGGCTCGCAGCCCACCCATTGCCCGTCCTGGTCGCTGACCAGGCTGCCCACGGCCAGCTCGGTGGCCAGCGCCTGCAACGCCTCGGACGGCGGCCGGGGGTAAAGTCGCCCGTCCACTTCCACATAGCCCCGTTGCAGCCCCAGCTGGCCCTGGCTGAGTCCCAGGCTGAACAGGCCGTAACAGCAGGCCAGCACCAAGGCCCAGAACGGCAACCACAACCACCAGCGCCCCCCGGGGGCACTGGGCTGGTTGAAGGTCTCCTCCAGGAAGGCCTTCTCGTCTTCGCTGAGGATCTCCTCACCGGACAGGGACTGTGACACGGATGACTCCTCGACGGCGCACATGAACGCCCGTTATAGGGTATTGACCGGCCCAGGGCGGCTTTTCTCCACGACGGGCGCAACTGGGCAGCGGATATCATCCTGACTGAAAAACAACGGAAGCTGAACAAAAAAAGGGCGGCCAAGGCCGCCCTTTGCGTTCCCTGCTGCTATCAGAGGGAAACGGTCAGCTCTGCCGAGCAGTTGCTGCTGCCGGCTTCACAGATCTGATAGAGGTAATCGCCGCCATTGCTGCTGAAGCGATCCCGGTAGCGACCGTCGTTGTCGGTGCTGTCGATGAGCACGCCGTCACGGTAGATGTCCACCAGGGCGCCTGTGGCACCGCTCCACTGCAGATCCACCGAAGCGTTGCCGCGGCGGGACAGGGACGAGCGCTTGAGGCTGAGCTCGATGCTGGACTCGGCCACCGTCACCTGCTGGCTGGCGGTGTCGCTGAGGCCGTCGGCATCGGTCACGGTCAGGGTGACCGTGTAGGTGCCGCCACTGGCATAGCTGTGGGACGGGTTGACCTCGCTGGCGCCGTTGCCGTCACCGAAATTCCAGCTCCAGTCGACGATGTTGTTGTCGGCGTCGCTGGAAGCGTCGGTGAAGGCCACGTTAAGGCCATCGACGCTGGCGCTGAAGTCCGCCACCGGCGCCTGGGGCTGGCTGCCACCGTCGCTCTTGGCGGTGATGGTCATGCCCCAGCTGTTGAGGGTACCGGTGTCGGCGCTGGCGTTGTCGGACACGCTCAGGGTCCAGGTGCCGTTCATGGCCTCGCCGTTGAAGCTGTCCAGCGTCCAGGAGCCGATCACGTCGTCGGCGCTGCCGCCGCTGCGGTTATGGAGCACATGCTCGGTGCCCGCCGGCGAGATCAGCGACACGATCAGATCACCACTGTAGGTATGGCTGATATTGACGTTGGCCTCGACCCCGAACACGGTGCCAAGCTCCGTCACCTCTATGGTGGAGGTGCTGGTGCTGTTGTCGTTGATGGCCACCGGCGTGCTGTTGCTGTAGCTGAAGTCGCTCAGACCCTGGGGCAGGACATCCAGGGTGACCGTGCTCTGCTTCTGCATCTCGCCGTTGTCGCCGGTCACGGTGAGGGTATAGCTGCCCCACTGGGTCTCGGCCGTGGTGACCACATCCAGGCTGACCTGGTCGCCTGGCTGGGCCGTGCTGGCCGACAGGCTGGCGCCGGGCAGGGCCGGGCTGGTGGCCAGGCTCAGGGCCACGTCACCGGACCAGTCGGCAATGCTGCCCACGTCGATCAGGTACTGGGCGCTGTCGCCGGCGACGATCTCCTGGTTGGCCGGGCTGGTGCTGAGCTTGAAGCCCGGGGTGGGATCGGCCGCATCCAAGGCCGAGGCCAGGTTGATGCGCTTGCCGGAAACGGTCTTGCCGACCAGGGCCGGCAGCTCGTCACCGCTGTCCATGAGCAGCTGCTTCATTTCCACCGGGCTCAGATCCGGGTTGATGGACCAGATCAGGGCGGCGGCGCCGGCCACATGGGGGCTGGCCATGGAGGTGCCGGAGTAGCTGTCGTAACCGCCACCGGGCACGGTGGACAGGATGCTGGAGCCGGGGGCACCCAGGTCGACACTGGTCAGGCCGTAGTTGGAGAAGCCGGACATGTTGTCGTTTCGGTCCGTGGAGGCCACCGCCAGTATGGCGTCGGAGTCGTAGCTGGACGGGTAATGGGGCGAGCTGTCGCCGTCGGAGCTGTCGTTGCCGGCAGCTGCCACGAACAGGATGCCGGCATTGCCGGCGGTGTCGATGGCGCCCTTGAGGGCCTCTGAATAGCCACCGCCGCCCCAGGAGTTGTTGGTTGCCTTGATGTCGATGCCGCGGTTGACCTTGAGATCGGTCATGTAGTCGATACATTCGATGGCATCGGAAGAGCTGCCGGAGCCGGAGGGGCTCAGGAACTGGCAGCCGATGATGGTGACTTCCCAGTTGACCCCGGCCACACCGCTGCCGTTGTTGCCGGAGGCCCCTATGGTACCGGCCACATGGGTACCGTGGCCGTTGCCGTCCATGGGGTCGCCGTTGTCGTTGTAGGCGGAGAAGCCGTGGATGTCGTCGACCACGCCATTACCGTCGTCGTCGACGCCGTTGCCGGCAATTTCGCCGGGGTTGACCCACATGTTGGCCTGCAGATCCGGGTGGCTGTAGTCCACGCCGGTGTCGATGACGCCGACGATCACCGAGCGGGAGCCGGTGGTGATGTCCCAGGCCTCGGGGGCGTCTATGTCGGCATCGACGGTGCCGCCACTCTGGCCGGTGTTGTGCAGGCCCCACAGCTCACCGAAGCGGCTGTCATCCGGGGTGGCATTGGCGTGCAGCAGGTAGTTGGGCTCGGCCACTTCAATGGCGGGATGCCGGGCCAGGCGCTTGAGCAGGGCGTCCCTGTCCTGGCCCTTGGCCAGGCTCAGCTTGGCGATGCGCCCCCCCATGACATGCTTCATGCGGTCGTCACGGCCGTCCCCGTCCCGATCGCGCAGCGACAGGCCATGGCCCCGGGCAACGGCATGCCGCTCGGCGGCCTGGGTGCCCTTCTTGAAGATCACCAGCACCGAATCGCTGGCCGCGTCGAACTTGGTTGCCGCCAGGCCGGGGGCGGCCAGCAGGGCCGCCGACACCGCCAGGGCGATGGCAGTTTTATGACTCATTGTTGTCTTCCCTCATGTGGTTGTGCACAAGTCAAGGTGGCCTGTCCTGCTACCACCCTTTTTTTCTGCCCAATTAACATGGTGTTAAATTCTCGTTACCGCCAGTGACGCCACCGCAAAATAGCCCTTTTGTCCTAATCCCTTTGGTGACCTGGCCTTTCAGCAACAACGGCGCCCATCGCCTTGCCGGCCCGGTCCCTGCTACCGCCGGGCAAACACAAGCTGCTGAATTTTTTGGAGTGACGGTCAATTGAGTAGGGTGATGGCTGCCCCGGCTAAACAGCCGCAACGCCTTCAGGGCGCGCCGGGCCGCGGGCCTTGGACAGCTATTGGCGATGGGGCCGTTGCCGGCCCGGTGAGCAGGGGCAACGGCTACCGGCAGGCGGGAGCCTAGAGGAAGACCTCGTGCTGCTGCGCCCAGCGCAGCAGCTCGACCCTGTTGCGGGACTGGGTCTTGCGGAACACCGACGACAGGTGCGCCTTGACGGTGTGGGCGCTGATGTTGAGGCGGTTGGCGATCTCCTTGTTGCGGGCGCCGTGGGAAACCAGTTCGACGATCTTGCGCTCGCGCCTGGTCAGGGCCTTGATGGCACCGAAGTCGCTGCCCAGCTCTTGCAGCCGGCTCTGCTCCTTCTTCAGCAGCTTGTCCAGCATCTGCGACAGGGTCTGGCGCTCGAACCAGAGTTCGCCGCCCATCAGCTTGGTGATGGCCTGGCCCAGCAGATCCAGGCGGTCGTCCCGGTACAAAAGCCCCCGCACCCCCATCATCAGTGCCGCCTGGGGATCCACCTGCCTAGACTCCACCTGGTAGAAGACCACGGGCGCCGCCTTGACCAGCTCCAGGTAGGCCTCGGGCAGGCCGCAGCTGTGCAGGCGATCAGCCTCGTAGGGCAGCAGCACCAGGGCGTCGTCATGCTGCTCGAGCAGGGCGGCCAGCGCCTGGCGGTCCTGGCAGTGCCGGACCTTCAGGCCAAGGGAACGGGCCAGCAGCACCAGGTTGTGGCTGCCTTCCTGGGGGGAAAAGTAGATGAGTTGATTGAAGCCTTCCATGCGCAATCTCCCAACAGAGTCCGGTTGTTGTATTGAGACGTTACCCGGGGCCCCACCCCGGGAATAGGGCGTTGGCGGCAACACCCTTTCGGCATTTGCCTTGAGCCATTTATTGACCAATTGTCTACAGGCAACGTCCCGATACTACTGCCTTTTCTGGCCAAGATCAGCCCCTGATTGGCGGCCTTTAGGCAAGAAAAAGGCCACTGTCGTGGCCCTTGGGGTTAGCGTCCGTTCAGCCAACCGTAGAGTTCATCCTTCAATTTCGCTCGTCGCAGTTTCAATTCCTTCATGGCGCTGTCGTCCACGGGCTGGCTCCGAGAATGGAGACCCTTGATATGGTGGTCGATGCGGTGATATTCGGCGGCGGCGCGGGCAAAGTCGGGTTCGGATAGTTTTAGCTGGGCAATGCGTTCCTGATATTGGGGAAACTCCGTGTACAGACTGTGGTTCTCAGGCATCGCAGCTCTCCTTTGTGGTTCAGGTGGCCTTGGGGTACCCATCTAGCTTAGCCAAGAAGCCGGCGACGGGCCCCTAAAGATGGGACTCATGGTAGACTTGCGGGTTCCCCCCAAGTGGAGACAATTTCGTGGCCTGGATCCAACTCAGAACCAACACCAATGCCCAACTGGCTGAAAAGCTCGGCGATCTGCTGATGACCCAGGGCGCCCTGTCCGTCACCTTCATGGATGCCAAGGACACCCCCATCTTCGAGCCCATGCCGGGGGAAACCCGTCTCTGGGGCGACACCGACGTCATGGCCCTGTTCGAGGCCGATGCCGACACGGCCCCGGCCCAGGCCATGATCCGCACCCTGCTGGGAGAAGACACCCCCATCAAGGTCGAGGCCCTGGAAGACAAGGACTGGGAGCGGGCCTGGATGGACAACTTCCATCCCATGCAGTTCGGCCGGCGGCTGTGGATCTGCCCCAGCTGGAAGCCGGTACCGGATCCGGACGCCGTCAACGTGATGCTGGACCCTGGCCTGGCCTTCGGCACCGGCACCCACCCCACCACGGCGCTGTGCCTGCAATGGCTGGACGGTCTGGATCTGGCCGGCAAAACGGTAGTGGACTTCGGCTGCGGCTCCGGCATCCTGGCCATCGCCGCCCTCAAGCTGGGTGCCGAGCGGGTGGTGGGCGTGGACATCGACCCCCAGGCCATCCTTGCCAGCCGTGACAACGCCGAGCGCAACGGCGTCGCCGACAAGCTGGAGCTGTACCTGCCCGAAGACCAGCCCCTTGGCCTCAAGGCCGACGTGGTGGTGGCCAACATCCTGGCCGGCCCCCTCAAGGAGCTGTCCGAGATCATCACCGGCTACCTCAAGCCCGGCGGCCTGTTCGCCCTGTCCGGCATCCTCGACAGCCAGGCCGATGACCTGGTCGAACACTACCAGCGCTACGGCCGGCTGGACCAGGTGGCCATCAAGGACGAATGGTGCCGGGTCAGCGGCATCGCCAAGGGCTGATCTTACGCCCCAACAGCCCCGCAAAGGCGGCCAGAAAGGCCAAAAAAGCGGCTCCGGGACCTTGACATTTGCGGTGGTCGATCCGGGTCGGAAAAAAAACGTTAGCGTTCATTTTCTGACCTTTTCAGACGGGACATAAATGCGTAATATACGCGCCCCTGTGCTGTTGACGACCACCGCGTATGCAGATTGGCCCCTACAAGCTGGACGTGCCCATCATCCTGGCCCCCATGGCCGGCGTGACCGATCGTCCCTTCCGGGAGCTCTGCCGACGCCTGGGAGCCGGCCTGGCCGTCTCCGAGATGCTGTCCAGCAACCCCAGGGTCTGGCAGTCGGAAAAATCCCGACTGCGCATGGACCATGAGGGGGAGTCCGGCCTGCGCTCGGTGCAGATCGCCGGCGCCGATCCCGAGTTGATGGCCGATGCCGCCCGCCTGAACGTCGCCAACGGCGCCCAGGTGATCGACATCAACATGGGTTGCCCGGCCAAGAAGGTCAACAAGAAGCTGGCGGGCTCGGCCCTGCTGCAGTACCCGGAGCTGGTGGAAGAGATCCTGCTGGCCGTGGTCAAGGCGGTGGACGTGCCCGTGACGCTGAAGATCCGCACCGGCTGGGATCCCGACCACCGTAACGGCGTCGAGATCGCCCGCCTGGCCGAGCGCAGCGGCATCCAGGCCCTGGCCGTTCACGGCCGCACCCGGGCCTGCATGTACAAGGGCGAGGCCGAGTACGACACCATACGCGCCATCAAGCGCGCCGTGGATCTGCCGGTGGTGGCCAATGGCGACATCACCAGCGCGGAAAAGGCACGCCATGTGCTCGACTACACGGGCGCCGACGCCATCATGATTGGCCGCGGTGCCCAGGGCCGCCCCTGGATCTTCCAGGAGGTGGAGCACTACCTGAGTACGGGTCGGTGCCTGCCGGCGCCCGATAAAAAAGAGCAACAGCAGATCCTGCTCGGTCACGTGCAGGCCCTGCATGAGTTTTATGGTGAAGCCAAGGGCCCCCAGATCGCCCGCAAGCATGTGGGCTGGTACCTGGGTGCCCAGGATCCCCAAGGGGCCTTTCGCCGTGTTTTTAATTCGTTGACGGACGCCAATGAGCAGCTGGATGCGCTCAATGGCTATTTCCGTTCCCTGTAAGTTCAAAAAACAACGAAGAGCGTTACGACTATGTTCGAGACCAATCTGACGACTGAAGATAAGTCCATCAATGCTGTAGGTGGCGTCAAGACCGCCAACTCCCGTCCCCTTCGTGATTCCGTACGTCAAGCGCTCCAGAACTACTTCTCCCAGCTGGAAGGCCAGGATGTGAACGAACTGTACGAGATGGTGCTGTCCGAGGTGGAAGCCCCCATGCTGGACGTGGTCATGATGCACACCCGCGGCAACCAGACCAAGGCCGCCAACATGCTCGGCATCAACCGCGGCACCCTGCGCAAGAAACTCAAGAAATACGGCATGAACTGAGCATTTCAGTGCATGCACAAAAAAGCCCCGGCCATGGCCGGGGCTTTTTTATGGATTTGCGGTCAGTCCAGCAGGGCGCTGAAGCTGGGGCCGTACTCGCGGACCCTGGTCCAGGCTTCCTTGGCCATGGGCCAGGACAGGCCCAGCTTGGTGACCAGCTGCAGCGGCCAGTCCACCGGGGCGTCGTCGTCCATCTCGTCCAGGCCGTTGAGGTAGTCGGCCAGATAGACCAGGGCGGCATACTCGCTCCAGGGCTCAGCCAGCAGCGGCACCCGCTGGTTGCGGATGGCCAGCTGGATGCTCTGGGGGAACAGCCAGCGGTTGGCCAGCTCGGCGCCCACCTCGGCGTAGGTGAAGCCCAGTACCGCGTGTTCGGCATAGGAGCGCGCCTCGCCCTTGGCGACGCGCTGGTCCAGCTCGGCGGCCAGCTCCGGCTCGGCGGCGTGGATGATCAGCTCGCCGATGTTGTGCAGCATGCCGCAGGTAAAGGCCAGCTCGGCATCCGCCTTGGCCTTGGGTGCCAGCACCCGGCACAGCTCACCCACCTCGAAGGAACGGATCCAGAAGGCCTTGAGATCGAAGTGGCGCACCTCGGGGTAGAGATCCACCAGGCCGGAGGCCATCACCATGTTGCGCAGCACGTCCAGGCCCAGACGCACGGCCGCCTCGTTGACGGTGGCCACCTGCCGGGAACGGCCGTAGCGGGCGGAGTTGGCAAGCTTGAGGGTATTGGCGGAGATCACCGCATCCAGGCTGATCTTGTCTGCCACCTGGCGCAGATCCACGTCCGGATCGTTGAAGGTCTCGATCAGCTGGCGTACCACTTCCGGGATCTGCGGCAGCTTCTGCGGACGTGAAAAAAACTGTTCTATTGTCATTGTCATCGATGTTCCCTCGACTCTGTCTGGCCTCACTTTACCCCAGCAGCCGTCATTTCTACCATCCCAAAGGTTGCGGGAAATCAAGTCCCTGCATTGATCATGGAATTAGACTGCAGCCTCTCACTGGAAAGAGGATAGTTCCATGGCAAGGAAACTGTGGCCCCTGGTGTTGATGCTGTCATGCTCGGCCAGCGCCAACATCAGTATTTCCGAGCGCGAGCTGCTGGAGCTCTGCTACCAGTCCTTCCACAAGCTCGATGCCGGGGTACGCTCGCTGCCCATCCATTACGACGACCTCAGCAACGAAGGCGCCTACTTCTTTGTCTGGGACAAGGCCAACGGCGTCACCATCCGCCGCCAGGACAGGGAGTCCGAAGGCTACTGCTACCTGGATCGCACCACGGGCGTGGGGGTGGCCGTGTTCGACTTCGACGCCACCCAGTTCTTCAGCGTAGCCCTCTAGTCGTCGGCCAGGGCCAGAAAGGCCGGCATCTGCCGGCCTTTTTACGTCAGCCTCTTCCCCTCAGCTGCCGGTAGAAACTGGCCAGCATCAGCGCCGCCAGCACCAGGCCAGAGCCCAGGCTCAGCCACAGCGGCAGCAACTCGTGCTCGCCCGCCCGGGTGATGATGCCGTCCGGCCAGAGCCCGGCCAGGGTGTTGGTGAGGTAGCCAAAAGCGATGGCCGGCACTATGACCCCGGCCAGGTAGGCCCACAGCGCCCGCATGCCCAGCTCCTGGCGCACCAGGCCCAAAGCGGCGGCGTTGGTGGCCGGTCCCGCCAGCAGGAATACCAGTACCGCGCCCGGCGACACCCCGGCCAGCAGCAGGCCGGCGGCAATGGGGGTGCTGGCGGTGGCGCAGATGTACATGGGGATGCCGATCAGCACCATCACCACCATGGCCACCAGGCCCCCGCCCCATTGGGTGAGGAAGTCCTGGGGCACATAGGTCACCACCAGGGCCGCGAAGAAGAGGCCTATGGCCAGCCACTTGGCGGAATCGTCCACCAGATCCACGGCCGCGAAACGCAGGCCCTGGCGCCATTTGCTCTTGGGCCTGTCGCCGCCGCAGGCCTGCTTGGCGCAGCGCGGCGCCGGCGCCGGTGCCGCCACCTTGCCGCCGTTTTGCCGCCCCGCCAGCAGGCCGGCACTGATGGCCGAGGTGACGGCGGCCAAGGGACGGATGATGGCCAGCAGCGGGCCCAGCAGGCCGTAGGACACCGCCACCGAATCCACCCCCGTTTCCGGGGTGGATACCAAAAAGGACACGGTCGCGCTCCTGGAGGCGCCGGCCCGCCTCAGGCCCATGGCCGCCGGCAGCACCCCGCAGGAGCACAGCGGCAGGGGGGCGCCGAACAGGGCCGCCTTGACGGTGGGCCAGAGCCCCTCGCCGCCCAGGTGCCGGCCCAGCCAGTCGCTGGGGATCAGCAGCTTGATCAGCGCCGCCGCCAGGTAGCCCAGCAGCAGCCAGGGCGCCGCGTCCAGGAACAGCTCCCAGAAATTGGTCAATAAGGTCATCGTTTCTCCAGGGCATCCAGGATGCTGCAATGCACGGCCAGCTCGTCACCGCCGCAGCAGGCCTCCACCATGTCGCTGAGGGCGTCGCGCACCCGCGCCAGCTGGGCCAGCCGCTGCTCCACCTGGGCCAAATGGGCCTGGGTCAGGGCCTTGACCTCGCCACAGCTGTGCACATCCTTTTCCACCCGGATGCTGAGCAGCTCCTTGATGGCGTCCAGGCCGAAGCCCAGCTCCTTCATGGCCAGGATAAAACCCAGCTGCCGTACCGCATCCGGGCCGTATTCGCGGTAGCCGTTGTCGCCCCGCGCCGGTTGCAGCAGGCCTTCCTTGTCCCAGAACCTCAGGGTGTCCACGCTTACGCCCGTCTGCCGGGCCAGTTCACCTATCTTCATGACTTGCCGTCCATTCCACTGATGACCACAGCCTAACCTTGGAGTTCGCTTCAGGGTCAAGTCCCCTTTTACCTTATCCGGGCCGCAATTTCTTCATCTGCGGCCCACAAAGGGAAACGTTTTCGTGTACAATGCGCGCGCGTTTTTGGCCCACATCTGATAGCAGAGACCCAACTCATGCAAGACGTCCGTCCTATTCGCCGCGCCCTCATCAGCGTTTCCGACAAGACCGGTATCACCGACTTCGCCAAGGCCCTCACCGAGCGTGGTGTTGAGCTGCTCTCCACCGGCGGCACCTTCCGCCTGCTCAAGGAGCACGGCATCAAAGTGACCGAGGTGTCCGACTACACCGGCTTCCCGGAAATGATGGACGGCCGGGTCAAGACCCTGCATCCCAAGGTCCACGGCGGCATCCTGGGTCGTCGCGGCACTGATGACGCCATCATGGCCGAGCACGGCATCGACGCCATCGACATGGTGGTGGTAAACCTCTACCCCTTCGCCGCCACCGTGGCCAAGCCGGACTGCACCATGGAGGACGCGGTAGAGAACATCGACATCGGCGGCCCCACCATGGTCCGCTCCGCCGCCAAGAACCATAAGGACGTGGCCATAGTGGTCAACGCCGGCGACTACGACCGCGTCATCAATGAAATGGACGCCAACAACGGCTCCCTGCAGTTCGAGACCCGCTTCGACCTGGCCATCCGCGCCTTCGAGCACACCGCCGCCTACGATGGCATGATCGCCAACCACTTCGGCGCCATGTTCAACGACGAGTCCAAGTTCCCGCGCACCTTCAACAGCCAGTTCATCAAGAAGCAGGACCTGCGCTACGGCGAGAACAGCCACCAGCAGTCCGCCTTCTACGTGGAAGCCGAGCCGGCCGAGGCGTCCATCGCCACCGCCGTGCAGCTGCAGGGCAAGGCGCTGTCCTACAACAACATCGCCGACACCGACGCCGCCCTGGAGTGCGTCAAGGAATTCGAGGCCCCGGCCTGCGTCATCGTCAAGCACGCCAACCCCTGCGGCGTGGCCGTGGGCGCCAACATCCTCGAAGCCTATGACCGCGCCTTCAAGACCGATCCCACCAGCGCCTTCGGCGGCATCATCGCCTTCAACAAGGAGCTGGACGGCGACACCGCCAAGGCCATCGTCGAGCGCCAGTTCGTGGAAGTGATCATCGCCCCCAGCGTTTCCCAGGGCGCCCGCGAAGTCTGCGCCACCAAGGCCAACGTACGGGTGCTGGAATGCGGCCACTGGGACAACCGCCCCGCCGCCCTGGACTACAAGCGCGTCAACGGCGGCCTGCTGGTCCAGGACCGAGACCAGGGCATGGTCAGCCAGGCCGATCTCAAGGTGGTGACCGAGCGCGCCCCCAGCGCGGAAGAGATGAAGGATCTGCTGTTCGCCTGGAAGGTGGCCAAGTTCGTCAAGTCCAACGCCATCGTCTACGTCAAGAACGAGATGACCATAGGCGTTGGCGCCGGCCAGATGAGCCGCGTCTACTCCGCTAAAATAGCCGGCATCAAGGCCGAGGACGAAGGCCTGGAAGTGCCGGGCTCCGTCATGGCCTCCGACGCCTTCTTCCCCTTCCGTGACGGCATCGACGCCGCCGCCAAGGCCGGCATCACCGCGGTGATCCAGCCCGGCGGCTCCATCCGCGACGACGAGGTGATCCAGGCCGCCAACGAAGCCGGCATCGCCATGGTCTTCACCGGCATGCGCCACTTCCGCCACTAAGGAGCACGAGATGAAAGTTCTGGTAATCGGCGGCGGTGGCCGCGAGCACGCCCTGGCCTGGAAAGCGGCCCAGAGCCCCCAGGTGGACACCGTCTTCGTGGCCCCCGGCAACGCCGGCACCGCCCTGGAGCCCAAGCTGGAAAACGTCAATGTTTCCGGCAACGAGGCCCTGGTGCAGTTCGCCAGGGACAACGGCGTGGCCCTGACCATAGTGGGCCCGGAAGCGCCCCTGGTGGACGGCGTGGTCGACGCCTTCCAGGCCGCGGATCTCGCCATCTTCGGCCCCACCGCCGCAGCGGCCCAGCTGGAGGGCTCCAAGGCCTTCTCCAAGGATTTCCTGGCCCGCCACGACATCCCCACCGCCCAGTACCGCACCTTCAGTGAGGTGGCGCCGGCTTTGGCTTATCTTGATGAGCGCGGCGCCCCCATAGTGGTCAAGGCCGACGGCCTGGCCGCCGGCAAGGGCGTCATCGTCGCCATGACCCTGGCCGAAGCCAAGGAAGCGGTGGAGGACATGCTGTCCGGCAACGCCTTCGGCGACGCCGGCGCCCGGGTGGTCATCGAGGACTTCCTGGAAGGCGAGGAAGCCTCCTTCATCGTCATGGTCGACGGTGACCACGTTCTGTCCATGGCCACCAGCCAGGACCACAAGCGGGTCGGCGACGGCGACACCGGCCCCAACACCGGCGGCATGGGCGCCTACAGCCCGGCCCCCGTGGTCACCAGCGCGATCCACGACCGCATCATGCGTGAAGTGATCCTGCCGACCGTGGCAGGCATGAAGGCCGACGGCACCCCCTACACCGGCTTCCTCTACGCCGGCCTGATGATCGACGCCAGCGGCGCCCCCAAGGTCATCGAGTTCAACTGCCGTTTCGGCGACCCCGAGACCCAGCCGATCATGATGCGCCTGCAATCCGATCTGGTGGCCCTGTGCCAGGCTGCCGTGGAAGGCAGGCTGAATGAGGTCAGCGCCGACTGGGACAGCCGCGCCGCCGTAGGCGTGGTGATGGCCGCCGAGAACTACCCGGCCAGCCCCAAAAAGGGCGACGCCATCAGCGGCCTGGATGCCGTCCCCGCCGACGTGAAGGTATTCCACGCCGGCACCCGCGAGCAGGACGGCCAGGTGGTCACCTCGGGCGGGCGCGTGCTCTGCGTCACCGCCCTGGGCGACACGGTGTCGGCAGCCCAGCAGCTGGCCTACCAGGGCGTCAAGGCCATCAACTGGGACGGCGCCTTCTACCGCTCCGACATCGCCTACCGGGCCATAGCCCGGGAGCAGTAAGCTCAGCGAACAAAAAAGCCGGCGCAAGCCGGCTTTTTTATTGGCCTGCGGCAACGGATATACTGTCGCCTTGACCACCAAGAAGAGAACGCAAATGGGCGCACAATGGAAAGCCAAGCATAAGGCGGCCGCCGCCAATGCCAAGGGCAAGATGTTCACCAAGCTGGCCAGGGAGGTCATAGTGGCCGCCAAGGCAGGCGCCGATCCGGACATGAACCCGCGCCTGCGCATGGCCGTGGACGCCGCCAAGAAGGCCTCCATGCCCAAGGACACCCTGGAGCGGGCCATCAAGAAGGGCTCAGGCCAGCTGGACGAGACCGTCAACTACGAGCTGGTCACTTACGAGGGCTTCGCCCCCCACCAGGTGCCGGTGATCGTCGAGTGCCTGACCGACAACAAGAACCGCACCGCCTCCGGCATGCGGGTCGCCTTTCGCGGCGGCCAGCTGGGCGGCGCCGGCTCGGTGTCCTGGGACTTCGACTACCTGGGCCTGATCGAGGCCGTGGCCGAGACCGACATGGAGGCCGAGGAGGCCGCCATCGAGGCCGGCGCCCAGGATCTGCGCGAAGGGGAAAACGGCGAGGTGCTGTTCCTCACCGAGCCCGGCGATCTGATGGCGGTGGCCAAGGCCTTGGGCGAGCTGGGCTTCAAGGTGGAAAGCGCCAAGCTCGGCTACCTGTCCAAGAACCCCAAGACCCTGGACGGCGAGGCCCTGGCCGAGGTCGAGGCCTTCCTGGAGAAGCTGGACGAGGACGACGACGTCCAGGAGATCTACGTGGGCCTGGCCGGCTGAGGCCCGCCACAAAAAAGCCGGCCTATTGGCCGGCTTTTTTATTGCTCGTTCGTGCCGTCCTGGGGCGACAGCACCCTGGGCCGACCATAGCGGCGGCGCACCCAGTTGATGGCCTTGAGCACCCCGGGCCTTGCCACCAGCTTGCGCTCCAGCCAGTACTTGCCGGGCAGGTCGGACACCATCACCGCGAACAGCAGGGTCAGCAGGCCCTGGCCCGGGGTGAACAGCATGATGATGCCAGCCGTCAGCAGCAGCACCGCCATGGCATTGCGCAGCAGCCAGATCAGGTAGGGCAAGGGTCCGTGCTGGCGATGGCGCACCTTGTCGAGGAAATAGTCGGCGGGCATCTGCACGATCAGAAAGGGCACGGCGATCATCGAGATGATCGCCATCACCAGGCCGCTCAGGGCCAGGGTCGGCAGCCAGGGCTGGATCCAGGCCAGCCAGTCGGGCAGGGTCAAGGGCGTTTCCTCCTCTACAGCCCCTAAAGCATCTCCCTAAAAGGGCCGCCGGGCAAGTAGCGAAATCGCCGCTCAGCCTTTACCATCAGGAGCTTGCCAAAAGGAGGGCGCATGCAGCCGGGTCTTTCCGTCATTCACGCCAACAAGCTCGAGGATCTGCGGGATCTGCTGGTCCAGTTTCTCAAGACCAGTCCCCTGCCGGTGCTGGAAAAGGAGACCTTCCTGGTCCAGTCCAACGGCATGGCCCAGTGGCTCAAGCTGGCCCTGGCCCACGACGAGGGCCTTGGGATCTGCGCCGCCACCGACATGCAGATGCCCGGCCGCTTCCTGTGGCAGGCCTACCGGGCCGTGCTGGGCCAGGGCGCCGTGCCGCCCAGCTCCGTCTACGACAAGCCCCGCCTGCGCTGGCGGCTGCTGCGGCTGCTGCCGACCCTGCTTGGCGATGCCGACTTCGCCCCCCTGCACCGCTTCCTGGACCGGGACCACGACTGCCGCAAGCGCTGGCAGCTGGCCGAGAAGCTGGCTGATCTCTTCGACCAATACCAGGTCTACCGGGCCGACTGGCTCAACGCCTGGGCCGCCGGCCAGGACGTGATCATCAACGGCCGTGGCGAGCCGCAGCCCCTGGACGGGGCCAACCGCTGGCAGGCCAAGCTGTGGCGGGCCCTGGAGGCGGACGTGCCGGCCGAGCTTCGCCACACCAGCCGGGCCGGCCTGCACCAGGACTTCCTGGACGCCTGCGCCGCCCTGGACGCGCGCCCCGCCGGCCTGCCCAGGCGCATCCTGGTGTTCGGCATTTCCTCCCTGCCCAACCAGGTGCTGGAAATGCTCAGCGCCATCAGCCGCCACTGCCAGGTGCTGCTGCTGGTCAACAACCCCTGCCGCCACTACTGGGGCGACATCATCGACGGCCGCGAGCTGCTGCGCATCGAGCGCCGCCGCCACCGCAACAAGCCCGGCCTGGGCTCCGGCGACGAGCTGCACAGCCAGTCCAATGCGCTGCTGGCGGCCTGGGGCAAGCAGGGCCGGGACTACATCGGCCTGCTGTACCAGTACGACGAGCCCGAGTCCTACCGGGACAACTTCCAGAAGATCGACCTCTTCGACGACTACCAGGGCACGCACCTGCTGGCCCGGCTGCAGCAGGACATTCTCGATCTGGAGCCGCTGCCGGCCGCGCCCAGAACCCTGGCCGAAGACGACCAGTCGCTGCAGTTCCACATCGCCCACAGCCGCCAGCGGGAGCTGGAAGTGCTCCACGACCAGCTGCTGGCCCTGTTCGAACAGTACCAGGCCAGGGGCGAGCGCCTGCGCCCCAGGGACATCATCGTCATGGTGCCGGACATCGCCCAGTACGCCCCCCACATCGAGGCGGTATTCGGCCAGCTGGACAGGCGTGACCCCCGCCATATCCCCTATACGCTCTCCGATCGCACCGAACGCAGCTTCAACCCCATGCTGCTGGCCCTGGAGCGGCTCCTGGAGCTGCCCCGCTGGCGTTTCGGGGTCTCGGAGATCCTCGATCTGCTGGACGTGCCGGCGCTCAGGGCCCGCTTCGACCTCAGCGAAAGCCAGCTGCCGCTGCTGCGCCAGTGGGTGGAGGGGGCCGGCGTCCGCTGGGGCCTCAACGGCGACCAGCGCGCCCGGCTGGACCTGCCGGACTGGGAGGAAAACGGCTGGCTGTTCGGCCTGCGCCGCATGCTGTTGGGCTACGCCGTCGGCGACGGCGAGCCCCTGGCCGGCATCGAACCCTATGACGAAGTGGCCGGCCTGGACGCCGCCCTGGTGGGCCCCCTGGCCGATCTGCTCGCCGTGCTGGAACGGCACTGGCGGGCCCTGTGCGAGCCCGCCACAGTGGACGACTGGTGCCAGCGGCTCCAGGCGCTGCTGGCCGACTGCTTCGCGCCCCAGTCGGAGCAGGACACCCACACCCATAGCCGCCTGCTGGAGCTGCTGGATGCCTGGCAGGACGACTGCCACCAGGCCGGCCTCAGCGAGGCCCTGCCCCTGAACGTGGTGCGCGAGGCCTGGCTGGCCGGCCTGGACGACAGCGGCCTTAGCCAGCGTTTCCTGGCCGGCGCCGTCAACTTCGCCACCCTGATGCCCATGCGCGCCATTCCCTTCAAGGTGGTGTGCCTGCTGGGCCTGAACGACGGCGACTACCCGCGCAGCCAGCAGCCGGTGGACTTCGACCTCATGCACCTGGCCGGCCAATACCGGCCCGGCGACCGTTCCAGGCGCGAGGACGACCGCTACCTGTTCCTGGAGGCGCTGCTGTCGGCCCGGGACCGGCTCTACCTGTCCTGGCTGGGCCGCAGCGAGCAGGACAACACCGAGCGGCCGCCGTCGGTGCTGCTGGGCCAGCTGCGCGACCATATCCAGGCCGGCTGGGCCCTGCCGGGCGGCCGCAAGGTGCTGGAGCAGCTGACCCGGGTCCACCCGCTGCAACCCTTCAGCCGCAACTACTTCGACGGCTCAGGCCCCTTCACCTATGCCGCCGAATGGCGGGCCCAGCTGGAGGCGCCGGAAGCGGCCATCGGCGAGCTTGCCTTCCAGGCCCTGACCGAGCCCCTGACCCTCAAGGCCTTGGGCGCCTTCCTGCGCCAGCCGGTGCGGCTGTTCTTCAACGAGCGCCTGAAGATCTGGTTCGACGACGCCTCAGCGGCCCCGGGCGACGAGGAACCCTTTGCCCTGGGGGGGCTAGACCGCTACCAGCTGGCCGACGAGCTACTCAGCCAGGCCCTGGCCCAAGGCCCGGAGGCCATAGAGCCGACCCTGGCCCGCCAGCGCCGCCGCGGCCAGTTGCCCGCCGCCGCCTTTGCCGAGCTGGCCCAGGCCGAGCTCACCGAGCCGGCCCGGGCCGCCTTTGACAACGCCAGTGCCCTCCTGGCCCGCTTCCACCAGCCGGTGGCCGCCCTGGAGCTGGATCTGGCCCTCGGCGAGGGGCTGTGCCTGCAGGACTGGCAGGGCGAGCTGCGCCGGGACGACACCGGCCAGCTGGCCCAGCTGCTGCTGCGCCCCGGCGAGCTGGCGCCCAAGGGCAAGGTCAAGTACCACCACCTGCTGCGGCCCTGGGCCCGGCACCTGGCCCTGTGCGCCGCCGGCCATGGGCCGACCACCCTGGTCAGCGGCGCCGATACCGTGCTGGCCCTGCGCCCCCTGGCCCAGGCCCCCGCCCTGGCCCACCTCAAGGCCCTGGCCAAGGCCTACCAGGCCGGCCTCAACCAGCCGCTGCCCCTGCCCCAGGCCGCCGCCTTCGCCTACCTGGAGGCCCTGGCCAAGGGCGAGGAGCAGGCCCTGGCCAGGGCCGCCAGCCGCTACAACCACGACGACTTCAACGGCACGGGTGAAGTGGACAAGGATCCCTACCTGGCCCGGGCCTTCCCGGCCTTCGAGCAGCTGGACGGCGACGCCTTCCAGGCCCTGGCCAAGGATCTCTACCAGCCCCTGCTGGATTGCCTGGAGGAACACAGGTGAGTTTCGAGCCCCTCAAGCCCCTGGCCTTTCCCCTGCACGGCAGCCGCCTGATCGAGGCCAGCGCCGGTACCGGCAAGACCTACACCATCGCCGCCCTCTACCTGCGCCTGGTGCTGGGCCACGGCGGCGCCAACGGCCACGGCGCACCCCTGACGCCGCCGCAGATCCTGGTGGTGACCTTCACCGAGGCGGCCACCCAGGAACTGAAAGACCGCATTCGCGCCCGCCTCACCGAGGCCGCCGCCGTGTTCGGCGGCGCCGACACCACGGATCCGCTGCTGCACAGCCTCAAGGCCGATTTCGACCCGGACGCCTGGCCCGGCTGCGCCCGCCGCCTGACCCTGGCCGCCCAGTGGATGGACGAAGCCGCCATCCACACCATCCACGGCTGGTGCAACCGCATGCTGCGGGCCCATGCCTTTTCCTCCGGCAGCCTGTTCAACCTGACCCTGGAAACCGACCTCAGCGAGCTGCTGGATCAGGCCATCAAGGACTACTGGCGCCGCCACTACTACCCCCTGGGCCCGGACCAGCTGGCCCCCATCCAGGCCCTTTGGCCGACCCCGGACAAGTTCAAGGAGGCGGTGCGACCCTGGCTCGGCCTGGCCGAACCCCTGGCCGGCGACCTGGGCCCACTGCTGGCCGAGCAGCAGGCCCAGCGCCTGGAACAACTGGCGCCGCTCAAGGCCCAGTGGCGCCAGTGGCTGCCGGAGGTGGCCGAGCTGCTGGAGCAGGCCCTGGCCGCCAAGGTGCTGAGCGGCAACAAGGTGCGCAAGGGCACCTTGGAGAAGTTCCTCAACGGCCTCGGCGACTGGCTGGCCGACGAACACCGGCTCAGGCCGGAGCTGCCCGACAGCGCCTGGAGCCGCTTCACCCCGGACGGCCTGGCCGACGCCGCCAACAAGGGCAAGGCGGCCCCACAGCACCCGGCCTTCACCGCCCTGGCCGAGCTGCCGCAACAACTGGACGCCCTGCCCCAGGACCGGGAGCTGCTCATCCGCCACGCCGCCACCTGGATACAACAACGCCAGGAACAGGAAAAGCACCACAGCGCCACCCTGGGCTTCGACGACCTGCTGACCCGGCTGCAGGGCGCCCTCGGCGGCGACCAGGGCCAGGCCCTGGCCCAGCTGATCCGCCAGGAATACCCGGTGGCGATGATCGACGAATTCCAGGACACAGACCCCACCCAGTACGGCATCTTCGCCAGGGTCTATGGCCTGGGCCAGAGTTCAACCAGCCCTGACGAGTCAGTACATGAGCAGTCTGAGGCAGGCAGAACCGGGATTTTCCTGATCGGCGACCCCAAGCAGGCCATCTACAAGTTCCGCGGCGCCGACATCTTCACCTACCTGCAGGCCAAGACCGACACCGCCGGCCGCCACTACACCCTGGGCCGCAACTACCGCTCCACCCAGGCACTGGTGGCCGCCGTCAACGGCGTCTTCGAGCAGGGCGAGCAGCACCCGGACGGCGCCTTCCTGTTCAAGGACGCCATCCCCTTCATCCATGTGGATGCCCAGGGCCGTAAGGAAGTGCTGACCATTCAAGACAAGCCCCAGCCGCCGCTCACCGCCTGGCAGCTGGACACGGACCAGCCGGTGGCAACGACCCAGTACCGCAGCGCCCTGGCCGACAGCTGCGCCAGCAAGATGGTGCGGCTGCTGAACCTGGGCCAGCAGGGCCAGGCCGGCTTCGACAGCAAGGGTGAGTTCGAGCCGCTCAGGCCCAAGCACATGGCGGTGCTGGTCCGCGCCAAGACCGAGGCCGACGCCATCCGCGCCGCCCTGGCCGAGCGCGGCGTCCAGTCCGTGTACCTGTCCGACAAGGAATCGGTGTACCAGAGCCAGGAGGCGGTGGATCTGCTGGCCTGGCTCAGGGCCAGCGCCGAGCCCGAGAACCACCGCCTGCTGCGGGCCGCCCTGGCCACCCCCACCCTGGCTCTCGACTGGGCCCGGCTGGACCAGCTCAACAGCGACGAGCTGGCCCTGGAGGCCCAGGTGGAAAGGCTCAAGGGCTACCAGGACAGTTGGCGCCACCAGGGGCCCCTGCCGCTGGTGCGGGCCTGGCTGAAGGACTTCCAGGTGCCGGGCCGCCTGCTGGCCAGGCCGCTCGGTGAGCGATCGCTGACCAACCTGCTGCACCTGGCCGAGCTGCTGCAGCAGGCCGCCACCACCCTGGACGGCGAACAGGCGCTGATCCGCCACCTGGAGGCCCACCTCAGCGACGCCGGCGGCCAGGAGCAGATCCTGCGCCTAGAATCCGACGCCGATCTGGTCAAGGTGGTCACCATTCACAAATCCAAGGGCCTGGAATACCCCCTGGTGTTCCTGCCCTTTATCTGCGGCTTCCGCCCCGAGGAAGGCAAGGGCGAGTTCGTCAGCTACCACGAAAACGGCAGACGCCGCCTGGATCCCCACAAGCACCCGGACAGCATCCAGAAGGCCGACCGCGAGCGCCTGGCCGAGGATCTGCGCCTGCTGTACGTGGCCCTGACCCGGGCCAAGCACGCCTGCTGGCTGGGCCTGGCCGCCATCAAGGGCCGCGGCAGGGACAGCGCCCTGCACAAGAGCGCCATCGGCCAGCTGCTGGGCGGCGGCCAACCCCTGGATCCCCAGGCCCTAAGTGAGCGCCTGCAAGCCTGGCAGGCCGCCATCCCCGGCCTGGTGGTCGAGGCCCTGCCGGACGCCAGCGACGACGGTTTCCTGCCCAGCGACCAGGGCCAGCCCCTGGGCCAGGCCCGCACCTTTACCGGCCCGGTGGCGGAAAACTGGTGGATTTCCTCCTACTCGGCCCTGAAGCTGGCCGAGGGCGAACGCATCGCCGCCGATACCGCCCAGGGCGAGCAGCTGCTGGAAGAGCGCGAAGAACCCAAGATCAGTCCCAGGGCCAGCACCGGCGACGACATGCACCACTTCCCCCGCGGCCCGGAGCCCGGCACCTTCCTGCACGGCCTGCTGGAATGGGCCGCCGAGCATGACTTCAAGCCGGATCCGACGGAGCTGGCCGAGATGCTGCGCCGCCGCTGCGCCCTGCGCGGCTGGGAAAAGTGGGCCCAGCCCCTGGACCGATGGCTGCAGCACTACCTGTCGGCGCCCATGACCCTGCCGGTGGGCGATCCCGTGGCCCTGTCGGGGCTCAAGGCCCACCAGGCGGAGATGGAGTTCTGGTTCGACGCCCACCGGGTCGATCTGGCCGCCCTGGACCGCCTCATTGCTGCCGAGGTGCTGCCGGGCCGGAGCCGACCGGCGCTGACCCCGGGCCTGCTCAACGGCATGCTCAAGGGCTTCATCGACCTGGTGTTCGAGCACCAGGGCCGCTTCTTTGTTGCCGACTACAAGTCCAACTGGCTGGGCGAGGACGACGCCGCCTACGGCCAGGAGGCCATGGCCCAGGTGGTGCTGGATAAGCGCTACGACCTCCAGTACGTGCTCTACTGCCTGGCCCTGCACCGGCTGCTGAAGGCCCGCCTGGGGCCGGACTACGACCACGAGCGCTACTTCGGCGGCGCCCTCTACCTGTTCCTGCGCGGCCAGGGCTGCTTCTGCGACCGGCCCGGGCCGGCGCTGCTGGCGCGCCTGGACGCCCTATTCGCCAAGGAGGCCGACCATGATGCCTGATCAGCTGCACGACCTGCTGGACGCCTGGGTGGAGCGGGGCTGGCTGCGCCGCCTGGACCGGGCCCTGGTGCGCTTCCTGCGGGATCTGGACGCCGAAGCCAGCCCCCTGGTGCTGCTGGCCGCCGGCCTCTGCTCCCACCAGCTCGGCCGCGGCCACATCTGCCTGGACCTGGCCGCCACCCTGGCCGATCCCGACGGCGCCCTCAGCCTGCCGCCGGAAGGGGACTTCGGCGAGGAGCTGCCGACCCTGCCATCCCGGCTCCTGGCCGGCCTCCAGCTCAGCGACTGGCTGGCCGCCCTGGCCGCCTCGCCCCTGGTGGACCAGGGCCCGGGCAGCCAACCCCTGGTACTGAGCGGCAACCGCCTCTACCTGCGCCGCTACTGGCAGTACGAGCAGCAGCTGGCCGGGCAGCTCCGCAGCCGCCTGGCCGAGCCGCTGGTGCTGCCGGATGACCTCAAGGCCCGCCTGGACGCCCTGTTCCCGGCGACAGACGAGCCGGACTGGCAGCGCATCGCCTGCGCCCTGGCGGTAAGCGGCCGCTTCACGGTGATCACCGGCGGCCCCGGCACCGGCAAGACCACCACTGTGGTGCGCCTGCTGGGCCTGCTGCAGCAGCTGGCCATGGACGGCGGCCACAAGCTGCGCATCCAGCTGGCCGCCCCCACCGGCAAGGCCGCCGCCCGCCTCACCGAATCCATCGGCGGCGCCCTGGCCCGCCTGGCGGTGCCGGATGCGGTGCGCGCCGCCATCCCCACCGAGGTCAGCACGGTGCACCGGCTGCTGGGCAGCATTCCCGGCAGCCGCCATTTCCGCCATGACGCCGGCAACCCCCTGCACCTGGATCTGCTGGTGGTGGACGAGGCCTCCATGGTCGACCTGGAGCTGATGGCCCAGTTGCTGGACGCCCTGCCCCGGCATGCCCGCCTGGTGCTGCTGGGCGACAAGGACCAGCTTGCCTCGGTGGAGGCCGGCGCCGTGCTGGGCGACCTCTGCGAGGGCGCCGAGGCGGGCCTTTACCATGCCGACACCCTGGCCTGGCTGGCGCCCCTGGCCGGCCACGACCTTGGCGCCTATGGCGGCGACGGCCCTGGACTTGCCCAGCACAGGGCCATGCTCCGCAAGAGCCACAGGTTCGGCGAGCGCTCCGGCATTGGCCAGCTGGCCCGGGCCGTCAACGCGGGCGATAAGGCGGCGGTGCAGCAGCTGTGGCAGGCGGGCTACGCCGATCTGGCCCGGCTCGACCTCAACCGCCCCCGCGCCCTGGAGCAGCTGGTGGTGCAGGGCCACAACGGCGGCCCCGGCTACGGCCATTACCTCAAGGTGCTGCGCGACCACCCCAGGGACGACAGGGACGCCTGGGCCAGGGCGGTGCTGGCCGCCTTCGGCGACTTCCAGCTGCTCAGCGCCTTGCGCAAGGGCCCCTGGGGGGTGGAAGGCCTCAACGAACTGGCCGCCCAGGCCCTGCACCAGGCCGGGCTGATCCCGGCCACTTCCGGCTGGTATGAGGGCCGGCCGGTGCTGGTCAGCCGCAACGACTACCACCTGGGGCTGATGAACGGCGACATCGGCATCGCCCTGGAGGTGGAAGGCCTGCTGCGGGTGGCCTTCCTGCTGCCGGACGGCGCGGTGAAGTGGGTGCTGCCGTCGCGGCTTTTGGACGTGGACAGCGTCTACGCCATGACGGTGCACAAGTCCCAGGGCTCGGAGTTCGCCCACACCGCCCTGGTGCTGCCGGAATCCCTGAACCCGGTGCTGACCCGGGAGCTGGTCTATACCGGCATCACCCGGGCCAGGGAGCGCTTTACCTTGGTGGCGCCGGAGCCTGGGCTCTTGGCTGCTGCCGTGGAGAGGCGGGTGGTGCGATCGTCGGGGTTGCGGGAGGCACTGTACGACTAAGAGCTGGTGTCCCCCCGGCAAGATGCCCTTCGTAGGGTGGGTTAGCGCAGCGTAACCCACCGTGCATTTCCTTTTTCACGCTGCTTTATTAGCTTTGAACTGCATTTTTCGAGATCCGCTGCGCGGGGCGTGACTTTCTTGCACCGCCAAGAAAGTCACCAAAGAAGGCGGTCCCGGTTCAAGTGGCCTTCGGCTACCCTCGCGTCGATGCTTCTTGCCGGGGCTCGGGCCAGACTCGCTTCCCTGCTCGGCTGGCCCTAAGCCGGCATCCATGCCGGCTTGCCCCTATCGCACCATCGCCACTCGGCACTCTCAACGGGCGATCTTGGCCGCTGCGCGGCCATTAGCAGGTGACTACAAGCTATGGCAATGTAAAGGCACACCACCTTGGGGATGGCCTGTAGGGAGCAGAGGAAATGGAACAAAAGATGGCAGGCGGCTGCCTGTGCGGGGCCTTGCGCTACGAAATCGCCGGCAAGCCCTTCGATGCGGATTACTGCCATTGCCGCCAGTGCCAGCTGAACACCGGTTCGGTGTTCGGGGTCTGGATGGACCTGAAGGCGGTTCAGGTGACCTGGCTCAGCGGTGAGTTGAAGGAATACGCTTCGTCCGAGGATGTACGCCGGGGTTTCTGCCCCGACTGCGGCACGGCAATGAGCTACCGCAGCACCCAGTATCCGGACTACTACACCCTGGCCATCACCACCCTGGACGACCCCAACCAGATCAGCCCCAGCTACCATATCCATACCGACGGCCAGCTTAAATGGCTGCACCTGGCGGATGACTGCCCACGCCATCCACAAAGCCGATCGTAAAACCAACGTAGGGCGTCAATAAGCGCAGCGCATTGCGCCGTATTGAAGTAATTGCGCCGTATTGATGTGCGGCCAATACTCGGAACATGCCCGATTACCGCAGAGTGTGGCTGCCCGGCGCCACCTACTTTTTCACCGTCAACCTGCTTCGCCGCCAGGGCAATAACCTGCTGGTGAGGCATATCGACCTGCTGCGACAGGCCGTGCTTCAGGTTAAACACCGCCACCCTTTTATCATCCACGCCTGGGTGGTGTTACCCGACCACCTCCATTGCATTATCGAGTTGCCCCAAGGCGACTGCGACTACGCTACCCGGTGGCGTCTCATCAAAGGCGGCTTTTCCAGGCAGTTGTCAAAAACCGAGCGTCGTTCACCGGTCAGGCTTCATCGAAGGGAGCGGGGGATTTGGCAAAGGCGGTATTGGGAACACCTGATCCGCGACCAGCGTGATCTCGCCAACCATATGGATTACATCCATTACAACCCGGTGAAGCATGGCCTGGTCAACCGAGTTGTCGACTGGCCGTACTCCACCTTTCATCGCCATGTTCGTCTTGGCGTGTATCCCAAGGATTGGTGCGGTACAGGCGATGCATTGGAGTTCGAGGATTAACCAATCCGGCGCAATGCGCTTTGCTTATTGCGCCGGATTCAATGGCCGCGCAGCGGCCAAGTAATCCCTTATGAGCAGCTGAGGTGGAGCGAGCGTAGGGCTGCGATTAGGGGAAGGGCTTTTGGTGACTTTTGGCCCGTCAAAAGTCACGTCCCCCGCAGCGCAACCTCGAAGAAAGCAGCTTGAATCCATAACCATCTCCCTACTCCATCCCCTCAAACTCGGAACACACCCTGTCCCGCTCCGCCACCTTGCCCTTGTCGCCCATGGCCTCAAGGCGCAGATCGCCGCAGCGGCGCTTGATGTCGGCTTTATTGGGGTCGTCCCGGCCGTAGTCGCTGACCTCGGCTATCACTGGCTGGTATTGGGCGGCGGCGCGGCAGTACATGTTGCGATAGCGGTCGTGGTCCACCTGCTGGCACAGCAGGGTGAAGAGCTTCTTGGCGCTCTGGGTGCAGCGGCTGTGGCGGGTGGCGTCCTGGTATTGGTCGAAGCACACCGACCGGGGGTCGATGCGCCAAAGCTGGTGGGTAAAGCGGATGATCTGCCCCTCGAAGGGCACGGCCTTGCTGACCACGCTGGTGTTCATGCCGTCCAGCAGGTGCTGGGTGATCAGCTCGGAGGGGATTTGCAGTATTGAGGCCAGGCTCATATGGTTCATCCTTGAACAATCCTCAAGTCATTGAGCCTTAAAGCAACAGGCAGGTCAATAAGTAGCCGCCATCATAGCTGCTACCGCTACCATGGCCCTCCTGAGTATCCATTCAACAAGGCGCAAAAATCTCCTCATTTCCGTGAAGGTTCTTGCGACAACATATTGATAAAACTAGAATCAAGCTCAGATAAAACCATTCAAGAATTTATTCAAAAATTAATTCATGAGCGATCAGATCCGCCCGCTGCTACGGGGGCAATACCGCACTGCTCCTGAGTTGGCCAAGCTCACCGGCTTGAGCCAACCAACCCTGTCCCGGCGGCTGCGCGAAATGGGAGACGAGCTGCTGCGGGTAGGAAAGGCCAGGGCCACCCGCTATTACCTGCGTCGCCCCGTCGCAGGGCAGGCGCAATGGCCCCTGTACCGGGTCGATGTCTCGGGCAAGGCGGCGCTGCTCACCACCTTGCACGCCGTCTATCCCCAGGGCTACCTGGGTATTGCCCCTTCGGGCCAATTCGACTATTTCGAGGGGTTGCCCTGGTGGCTGGCCGATATGAGGCCCCAGGGCTTTATGGGCCGGGCCCTGGCCAGGTCACTGGCGGCCGGCATGCCGCTGTCTCCCGACCCCAGGGACTGGAGCGACGACGATACCCTGCTGGCACTGAGCCGGGAGCCCAGGGAGGCCATCGGCAACCTGCTGGTGGGAGACAAGGCCTATCAGCAGTGGCTGGCGGAAGCACCTCAACCAGTGGCCAAAGCCGCTTTGCCGGAGCTGGCCCGGCAGGCCATGGCCGGTATGCCGGCCGGTTCATCTGCCGGCGGCGAGCAGCCCAAGTTTGCCTGTTACCTGGAAGGTTGCCATTGCCTGGTCAAGTTTTCCGCTCCCCTGGACAATGCCCCGGCCCGGCGTTGGGGAGATCTGCTGGTGTGCGAGTCCCTGGCCCTGGCTCAGCTCGCCGAGGCGGGACTGAGCTGTGCCCAAAGCCGCCTGTGCCGCCTGGAGCGGCGGCAGTTCCTGATCAGCGAACGCTTCGATCGCCTGGGTGACCACGGCCGCCAGGGACTGGTTTCCCTGGCCATGCTGGACGCCCAATTCGTCGGAGAAGCCCTGTGGGAGTGGCCGGCGCTGGTAGCGGCCTTGGCAGACCAAGGTGTCGTCGACCTAGATGCGCTAGAAGACGTCACCAAGGCCTGGTGCTTCGGCCGCCTCATTGGCAACAGCGACATGCACAACGGCAATCTTTCGTTCCTCTACGACGGGCGAAAGCCACTGGCCCTGGCACCTTTTTACGATATGTTGCCCATGGCCTTCGCCCCCAATCGCATGGGTGAAATGGCCACGGCCCCCCTTGATGCCAGCCTCGACGCCTCGGTCGGCGGGGAGTCTTGGCGCTGGGCTTGGCAGCAGGCCATGGCCTTCTGGCGCAGGGTCAGCGCCGACGACAGGATCAGCCCGGATTTCCGCCTGCTTGCCCAGGACCAGCAGGCGCTGCTGGACGGTTACAGGGACAGGATCTGGCGCATGGCCTGAGCCCCCCTTGCCCTTATCCGGCAGGAAAAAGACGGGACAACAACAAAAAACAAAGAATTAGATTGACTCCCGCCAGAAAGTGGTTACTATTTGCGCAGCTTGAAAGTACCGTTGTTTATGCATTCCATTTCGACGTCCCTTCGTGACCCGGTCTGTCGTTCATAAGTAGCACTTCCAGCAACACCGCCCCTACAGGGCTTTATTTATCAAGATCAATAGGATGACTCTTATGTCTACTACCGGCACCGTTAAGTGGTTCAACGAAGAAAAAGGTTATGGCTTCATCGCTCAGGACAACGGCCCTGACGTATTCGCCCACTTCCGCGCCATCCAAGGCGACGGCTTCAAGACCCTGAAAGAAGGCCAGAAGGTCGAGTTCACCGTGACCCAGGGCGCCAAAGGTCCCCAGGCCGAGAACATCGTCGTTCTGTAAGCCGACACCAAATTTAAGAACAAAAGGGCAAGGCCGACGGGTCTTGCCCTTTTTCTTGCTCCAACCCCGTATTTTGTAGGATGCCCCCTTGAGCCAACCCGATTTCGCCACCCTGAACCTGGCCCCCGCCCTGCTGGGCAACCTGGCCACCCTGGGCTACACCACCATGACCCCCATCCAGGCCCAAAGCCTGCCGCCCATGCTGGCGGGCCGGGACGTCATCGCCCAGGGCAAGACCGGCTCCGGCAAGACCGCCGCCTTCGGCCTGGGCCTGCTGAGCCGGCTCAACGTCAAGCGCTTTCGCATCCAGTCCCTGGTGCTGTGCCCGACCCGGGAGCTGGCCGACCAGGTGGCGGTGGAGATCCGCCGCCTGGCCAGGGGCATCCACAACACCAAGGTGCTGACCTTGTGCGGCGGCATGCCGTTCGGCCCCCAGGTGGGCTCCCTGGCCCACGGCGCCCACATCATAGTGGGCACCCCGGGCCGGGTGCTGGACCACCTCAGCCGCGGCACACTGGTGCTGGACGAGCTCAACACCCTGGTGCTGGACGAGGCCGACCGCATGCTGGACATGGGCTTCCAGGACGCCCTGGACGCCATCATGGCCCACGCCCCCGGCAACCGGCAGACGCTGCTGTTCTCCGCCACCTACCCGGACGAGATCAAGGCCATTGCCGGGCGCATCATGAGCAAGCCGGTGCAGGTGCAGGTGGCCGCCAGCCACGACGGCACCAGCATCAGCCAGCACTTCCACCTGCTGGCCGAAGGCGGCAGCCGCATCGACGCGGTGCGCCTGCTGCTGGCCAGGCACAAGCCGGAGTCGGCGGTGGTGTTCTGCAATACCAAGAAGGAAACCCAGGAGCTGGCCGACATCCTGGCCGGCCAGGGCTACGGCGCCCTGGCCCTGCACGGCGATCTGGAGCAGCGCGAGCGGGATCAGGCCCTGGTGCGCTTCGCCAACAAGAGCGTGTCTGTGCTGGTGGCCACCGACGTGGCGGCCCGGGGCCTGGACGTGCAGGATCTGGATCTGGTGGTGAACTACCACCTGGCCCACGACCCCGAGGTGCACGTGCACCGCATCGGTCGTACCGGCCGGGCCGGCAGCAAGGGCCTGGCCTGCTCGCTGTACCTGGAGCGCCAGGCCCACCGCATCATCGAACTGGAAGACTACCTGGGCACCAATATCAACCCCAGGCCCCTGCCCCCGGCCGAGCTGCTGGAACAGGCCCCCTACCTCGCCCCCATGGCCACCTTGCAGATCGACGGCGGCAAGCGCCAGAAGCTCAGGCCCGGCGACATCCTCGGCGCCCTGACCAACGACGACAGCATCAGCGGCAAGCAGGTGGGCAAGATCAACGTCATGGACGACTGGGCCTACGTGGCGGTCAGCCGCGAGGTGAAGAAGCGGGCCCTGGACAAGCTCGGCAACAACAAGCTCAAGGGCCGCAGCTTCCGGGTCCGCGCCATAGGCCGCTGAGGGCTAGTCGACGTCCCGGGCCGCCCCTTCGATCAGGGTGGCCACTGCCTCGGGCTGGGAGGCCAGGCTGGCATGGCCGGCGTCCAGCTCCAGCACCTGCCGGGCCTGCATGCGCTCGGCAAACCAGCGCTGGGTGTCGGGGGGGATCATGCGGTCCTGGCCGGACACCTGGTACCAGCTCGGCTTGCTCTTCCAGGCCGGGGCGCCGGCGGCGTCCTCGAAGCAGCGGGCGGCGATGGGTTTCTGGGTCCGGGCCATCACCAGCGCCTGGGTCTCGTCCAGGTCCTGGCAGAAGTGCTCGCGAAACTGCGCCTTGTCCAGCCACAGGAAGCCGTGCTCGTCCGGCCTGATGATGGCGGCGCCCGGGGGCGGCTCCTGCCGCGCCAGCAGCAGCCCAGGCGCCTCGCCTTCGTCCGGGGCGAAGGCGGCGATATAGACCAGGCCCACCACCTTGGCGTCGTTGCCGGCGCCGCTGATCACCATGCCGCCGTAGGAGTGGCCCACCAGCAGCACGGGGCCGTCTATGCCGTCCAGGTGCTGCTTGGTCCTGTGGATGTCGTCGAGCAGGGAGGTCAGCGGCAGCTGCACGGCGCTGACCTCGTGGCCCCTGGCGTGCAGCGCCGCTATCACCTTGGCCCAGTGGGAGGCGTCTCCCCAGGCGCCATGCACCAGCACGATATGAAGTTGGTTGCTCATGATCTGCGTTCCCTTTAGTGGCGGTTGCTCCCTAAAAGGTATAGCCGCCCTGGGCGTAGTCGCTAGAGCGCCGGCTTGGGCATCTTCGGCTTCTTCGGTTTCTTGGGCTTCTTTGGCTTGAGCGGCTTGGGCGGCCTGGATTCGGGCAGGGCGTTGACCGGCTCGAAGCCCTCAACCTGCTGCCTGGGGATGATCTGCTGCACCAGCCGCTCTATGGCCACTAGCTCCTGGGCCTCGGCGGCGCTGACCAGGGACAGGGCCAGGCCTTCCCGATCGGCCCGGCCGGTGCGGCCGATGCGGTGCACATAGTTGGCGGCCACATTGGGCAGCTCGAAGTTCACCACCACCTCCAGGCCGTCCAGATCCAGGCCGCGGGCGGCCAGATCCGTGGCCACCAGCAGTTGCAGCCTGCCGGCCTTGAAGTCATTCAGGGCGCGGGTGCGGGCACCCTGGCTCTTGTCGCCGTGGATGGCGGCCACCGACAGCCCCTTGCCTTCCAGGAAGCGCACCAGGTGGTTGGCATCGGTCTTGGCATTGATGAACACCAGCAGCTGCCGCCAGCCTTCCTCCTGCATCAGCTTCACCAGCAGCGGCCCCTTCTGCTTCTTGTCCACCGGCACCAGCCACTGGCTGACCTTGGTAGCGGCGGCATTGGCCTGGCCCACCGACACCTCCACCGGCTGGTGCAGCAGCTCCCTGGCCAGGGCACGGATGTCATCGGAAAAGGTGGCGGAAAACAGCAGCGTCTGGCGCTTTTTGGGCAGCAGCGCCAGCACCTGGGCCAGCTCGTCGCCGAAGCCCAGGGCCAGCATGCGGTCGGCCTCGTCCAGCACCAGGGCCTGGCAGTGTTTCATGTCCACGGCGTTCCTGCCGGCCAGATCCAGCAGCCGCCCCGGGGTGGCCACCAGGATGTCGGCGCCGCCGCGCAGGGCCAGCATCTGCGGGTTGATCTTGACGCCGCCGAACACCGCCACCGTCTTCAGGCTCAGGTTGCGGCCATGGTCCTTGGCGGCCTGGGCCACCTGCACCGCCAGCTCCCGGGTCGGCACCAGCACCAGGGCCCGTACCTGGTTGCCCTGGCGGCGCTTGTGGCCGGCCAGGCGCTCAAGCAGCGGCAGCAGGAAGGCGGCGGTCTTGCCGGAGCCGGTCTCGGCCGCCGCCAGCAGATCCTTGCCGGCCAGGGCCGGCGGCAGGGCCTGCTGCTGTATGGGGGTGGGCTTGGGGTAGTCCAGGGCTCGGACCAGGGGCGCGGACAGGCCCAGCTCGGCAAAGGTCATTTCAAGGCTCGCGGCGGCAATCATTGGACGGCCATTCTACCGGAGCGCACCGGGCGCCGCTGCCCCTTCTAGCCCTTTCGTCCGGGTTACCGCTGGCGCGCCCTGGGCTATAAGGGACAAGGCGGCCGTCACCTGGCTGACACGGCTTCGTAAGAAAGCCCTGTCACCATGGCCGGTCAACACAACAGGAGGGGACCATAACAATGAGAATCAAGATATTGGCGGCCACCATCGCGGCCCTGGCCACGGGCCAGGCCCTGGCGGCGCCCGAGGTGCACTACGACCAGTGCCGCCAGCCGTTCAGCTACGGCGGCAGCAGCTACCTGGGCACCACCGACAGGGACAACGCCGGGGTACAGTGGTGCTACCTGAAGACGCCCCAGCAGGGCTCAACCTGGGCCGTGGTGCGGGAAGAAAGCATACCGCTGCAAAAGACGGTGTCCGGCACCAACTGCGCCGCCACCAGCAGCTACCTGGGCGAAACCTTCCACGGCTGCTCCACCAGGGGCCACTCCACCTTCTGGTGCTACACCGACGACCAGGGCAGCAACTGGGAGAACTGCCAGGGCGAGGACGGCGGCGAGCTGCTCGGTCATGCCCAGCCCCAGGCCACGGCGCTGGTGGAGACGGTGGCGGTGGGTTCCTGCTTCAAGCAGCAGGGCAGCATGGGCCAGGCCATGGCCAGGCTGACCGCCAGCCAGCCGGATCTGTTCATGTGGCTGGGCGACAACATCTATGCCGACACCACCGACATCAGCACCATGCGCGCCAAGTACGACGCCAAGAAGGCCAACCCGGACTACCGGGCCTTCCTGGAGGCCGGCATCCCGGTGCTGGCCACCTGGGACGACCATGACTTCGGCGCCAACAACGCCGGCGACAACTACCCCAAACGGGCCGAGAGCCAGCAGGAGTTCCTGCGCCATTTCGATGTACCCGCCGACGATCCCCGCTACAAGGGCCAAGAAGGTATCTACAGCGCCCTGATCCAGGGCCCGGCCGGCAAGAGGGTACACAGCATCATGCTGGACGCCCGCTACCACAGATCCCCCACCTTCTCCAGCTACGGCCAGTGCCGGGGTGACGCCTCCACCCTACTTGGCGAGACCCAGTGGGCCTGGCTGGAGGCGGAGCTGGCCAAGCCCAGTGAGATCAAGATCATCGCCTCCGGCATCCAGGTGCTGCCGCCGCTGCATCGGGAGCGCAGCCTGAGCAGTTACTGCGCCTATGGCAACGGCCAGGCCTTCAACGCCGCCGTGGAAAGCCTCGGCGAGAGCGCCCTGTCCGGCACCAGCTACGAGTCCTGGGCGGAGATGCCCCAGCAGCGCGAGCGGCTGCTGCGCCTGGTGCAGAAGGCGATCAACGACGGCAAGGCCAAGCAGGTGATCTTCGTCAGCGGCGACCAGCACTGGGGCGAGCTGCTGCAAAAAGACATCCCCGCCAGCACCGAGCACGGCCCGGCGGTGACGGTATTCGAGGTGACCGCCTCCGGCTTCGGCCAGAACTGGCCCTATGATGTGCCGAACCCGAACCGGCTGCCGGTCTGGGCCGACAGCCAGGGCGACGGCAACTACGGCCAGCAGTGCGTGCTGCCCTTCAAGTACCAGGGGATCAGCTACGATTCCTGCACCAGCCGCGACCATGACAGGCCCTGGTGCTACACCCAGGTGGACGGGAATGGTAATGGCATCGAGGGCCAGTGGGGCAACTGCGCCCCCGAAGGTGCCGCCATCCCCACCGGGCTGGTGGGCAAGGTGCCGGCTGAGCTGGGCGCCGTATCCACCGCCGACCGCCACCTGATCAACAAGACCGGCAGCAACTACGGCCAGATAGACATCGACTGGCAGCAGCGGCGGATCCGCCTGTCCATCCAGAGCGAGACCGAGGAAGTGGCGTCCACCCTGGTGGCCTTCTAACGCAAAAAGGCAGCCAAACGGCTGCCTTTTCATTGGCTCATCCGGGCTTACTCCATGGCCTGGACCTTGCCGCCACCCACTATGGACTTCTGCACCCTGGGGCTGCCCTGGTAGAGCACGGTGCCGCCCTGGGCGATATTGGCATTGAGCTGTTGCTCGGCCTTGACCCTTACCATGCCGCCACCGAACAGGCTGGCCACCACCTGGCGGCTGCTGAGGGCGGTGGCGTCCACCAGGCCGCCGTTGTTCAGGGACAGGCTGAACTGGTGCACCGGCAGGAAGCCGGGCTTGATCACCACCTCGCCACCATTGACCAGCTGCAGGCCATTGAGGGTGCTGGTGCCTATCTCCAGATCCAGCTGCTCGGTGCAATATTCGCCGCAGCCGACCACCAGGGTACCGTCCACCACCTCGGCGCTGAGCTTGGCCAGGCCGCCCGGCTCGCCCACGGCGTGCAGGTAGTGTTTGCCGTAGGGCAGGATCACCACCCGGCCGGCGGTCTTGATGGCCACCTTCTGGAAGGCCGGCATGGCCAGGGTCCTGTCGGTAGCGCCCTGGGAGTCTTCGGTGGAGGCGCAACCACCCAGCAGCAGGGCGGCCAAGCAGAGTTGCAGCAAACGGGTCATTGGTCATCCTTTGAGCAGTCAAGCAATGACTCTAAATTAACATACCTTTAACCAAGATCAATGGCCGTCTGGGCAGCCATGGCAATGAAAAACGCGGTTCTGCTCCCGAAATGGTCCCGAAAGCCCTAAAATAGCGGCCATGCAGCAGCTCAAGTACCTGGCCGGCTATCCGGCCCAGCTCCAGCAACAGGCCCGCCAGCTTATCGACAGCGGCAAGCTGGGCCCGTACCTGGAACGCAAGTATCCCCGGACCAACACCCTCACCAGCGACAAGGCGCTGTTCGAGGAAGTGCAGCGGCTGCGCAGCCGTTTCCTCAGGAATGCCGCCCCCATCAGCAAGGCCTGTTACGACAGCAAGATCCAGGTCATCAAGCACGCCCTGGGCCAGCACCACTATGTGCAGCGGGTCCAGGGTAGCAGGCTCAAGACCAAGAACGAGATCCGCGTCGCCTCCATCTTCAAGGAGGCCCCGGCCGACTTCCTGACCATGATCCTGGTCCATGAGCTGGCCCATGTCCGCGAGAAGGAACACAACAAGGCCTTCTACCAGCTCTGCTGTCACATGGAGCCCGGCTACCACCAGCTTGAGCTGGACATGCGCCTGTGGCTGACCCACAGGGAGCTTGGCTGAACATCTGGGTCTAAGCTGAAAGACGCCGGCATGAAGGCCGGCGTTTTCTGCTGAGGACATCGCGATGAACGACCCCTTTACAACCCACGGCGCCTTCAGCTGGGCCGAGCTGATGTGCGATGACGTGGACAGGGCCAAGGCCTTCTACGGCGAGCTGTTCGGCTGGACCTACGACACCCTGCCCATGCAGGACGGCGAGTACCACGTGGCCATCTGCGGCGGCCAGAAGATCGCCGGCATCATGAAGAAACCGCCCCAGGCGGCGGACATGCCCACCATGTGGGGCAACTATGTGACGGTGCTGGACATCAACCATACCGCCCGCTTCGCCGAGGAGCTGGGCGCCACCATACTGGTGCCGCCCACGCCCATTCCCGGTGTCGGCATCTTCTGCCTGTTCCAGAGCCCCAGCGGCGAGCTCCTGTCGGCCATTCAGTACAAAGAGACGCCGGAGGCCTGATCCCAGGCCGGTGGCGGCGGGGCCACCGGCCTGGTGAGATCGAATTCCATCCGGAAACGCCGGCCGGGCCGGCTCAGGCCATAGCTGAAGTGCTTGCCCGGCTCGATCTCCAGGATCCAGGTATTGGCCACGGCCGCGTCCAGGCCCTGGGCCTTGAACAGGGCCTGGCTGTGGGCATCGGCGGGAAAGGCCTGGCGGCCGGCACTGCCGCTCTCTACCGTATGGCCGCCGTATTGGCTCAGGCGGTCTTCGCTGCCGTCCTGGTGGCGGTGATCATGCTTGAGTTCCAGGCCGTCGCTTGTCTTGCGCAGCACCCAGATCCGCGAGCGGTTCTCGCCCACCTGAAGCGGGATGCGCAGCTCGCTGTCGCTGCAGTCGCGCACATGCATGACGATGCGTGCCTCCCGCCAGTCCTGGTCGGCCGCTTCCGACTCCACCACCCTGGCCTCGAAGGCCTTGCCGCACTGGGCGCCGAGGGCGGCGAAGAATTGCTGCTGGGGCCCGGCCAGGACCAGCGTCGGGAACAGGGCCAACAGACCCAGATTTTTCAAAGACATGATGACATTTCCATGCTTGGAGATGGCCCAGCATAGCGGCTTTTCGCAGGGCCCGCAGCAGCGGCACGAACGACGATTGGCCCGGAATGACCCCGGAAATAAAAATGTCACTAACCCTTAGCGCAAGGGCGGCGCAGCCGGCCAAAACACCAGGGTAAAGCCAACAAAAACAATCGACTGGCAACAGGCAGTGGCGATCAACCAGAAAATGCATTTGAACTCAAATCAATCCAGCTCGAATGATTATTTGGGTTTCACGCTTGATCTCTGACCAGTAGAGAGGGGACAATAAGGATGCATTCTTAGCAGAGGACCTTGTTTTGCATCGCATCGAAGTGGAAAGCATCCAGAGCGATTTTTGTATTTCCAAGATATTCCAGGCCATTCAATGCCAGGATATCGAAGCCAAGGTTCGCGTCGACCGCGACCGAAATGAGCTGCTGATCGCCAGCAGCGAGAGCCGCCAGTGCCTGGTGGAGGCCCTGGCCGACTGCGGCTATCCCGCCGTCAACTGAGCCGGAACCCCATCGCCAGCCGTCTGTGAAGAAGGCTGCCGAAGAGGCTCCCAAGCCGCCCGCCCGGGCGGCTTTTTCATTCAGGGCTTGTGCCGGCGGCAAATGTGCCGACAATGGGTTAATCGAATGTAACAAGAATAAGCAGATGCACAGCCTGTCTCCCGCCGATCTCGTGATCCTGCTGGTGGAACCCTCCGCCACCCAGCGCCGTATCATCAGCAACAACCTGGCCGAAGAGGCCGTCCACCAGGTGGACTGCGCCACCGGCCTGGCCGACGCCCTGGCCAGGCTGGCCGAGAGCCGGCCTGATCTGGTGCTGAGCAGCCTGCATTTCGAGGACGGCAGCGCCCTGGAGCTGGTCCGGGCCATGGGCCGGGATCCGGAGCTGGCCAAGGTGCCCTTCATGCTGGTGACCAGCGAGCAGCGCCCTGCCCAGCTGGAGGCCTTCAAGCAGTCAGGGGTGGTGGCGCTGCTGCCCAAGCCGTTCAGCCGCGAGCAGCTGGGCCGGGCCCTCAACGCCACCCTGGATCTGCTCAGCCCGGACGAGCTGGAGCTGAGCCATTTCGACGTGCAGTCATTGCGGGTACTGGTGGTGGATGACAGCCGCCTGGCGCGCCGTCACATCAAGAGGGTACTGGAGAACCTGGGGGTGAGCCGGATCACCGAGGCCGAAGACGGCGCCCAGGCCCAGCAACTGCTGGGCCTGCATATGTTCGATCTGGTGGTAACCGATTACAACATGCCCCATGTCAACGGCCGGGAGCTGGCCGAACACATCCGCAGCCAGAGCCAGCAGTCCCACCTGCCGATCCTGATGGTGACCAGCGAGGCCAACGGCGCTCACCTGGCCAACATCACCCAGGCCGGCATCAATGCCATCTGTGACAAACCCTTCGAACCCATGGTGGTCAAGGAAATGCTGTACCGGCTGCTTAACGACTGATGCCTGCCCGGCATCAATGCCACCTGTGCCCGATACAAGCCCCTTCGACCCCATGGTGGGCAAGGAAATGCTGTACCGATTACTGAACGACTAACGGCCGGCGAAGGGCCATCCATGCCCGATACAAACCCCTTCGACCCCGTGGTGGTCAAGGAAATGTTCGGCTGCTTAACGACTGATGGCCGTCAGCGACTGACGATCAGCATGGTGCCGGCCACGGTCAGGGCGGCGCCTATCCAGGCCCCGGGAGCCGGCGCCCGCCTCAGCACCAGCCACAGCATGGGCAGCACCAGCACCGGGCTCACCGAGCTGAGCATGGCCACCATGCCCACGTTGCCATGGCGCAGCGCCAGCAGGATCAGGGTCATGCCCACCCCCATGGACAGGAAGGCGTTCAGGGCCACCAGGCCGAACACCTTGGCGTTGATGGGCTGCAGGGCCCTGGCCAGGCGGGCGCCGGAGCACAACAACACCATGTGAGCCACAAAGGCCGCCGACATCCGCATCGCCGAGGCGGACACGGCATCGATATCCCCTTCCATCACCGGCTTGACGATCAGGGTCGCCAGGGCCTGGCAGCAGGCCGCCACCAGTCCCAGGGCGATGCCCACCGCCTTGGAGCCGTTGTCCGCCTCCCAGGCGTGATCGTCGCCGCCGCGCTTACCGAAGAAGATGGCGCCCATGACCCCGGTCACCAGCAGGCCACAACCCACCAGGGTCCAGCCCACTATGGTTTCACCGAACACCAGGTAGGCCAGCACGGCGGAAAAGAGCGCATGGGTGGCGAACAGCACCCCGGAGCGGCGCGGCCCCAGCCGGTTCATGGCCGCGAACAGGGCGGTATCGCCGATGAAGATGCCGATCAGCCCCGACAACGCCATCACCAGGCTGTCGTCCGCCTGCAGGCTCTGCCAGCCGCCGCTGGCCAGGGCCAGGGACCACAGCATCAGGGTGACGCAGGCCATGCGCCAGCGGGAAAAGGCGAAGGCGCCCAGGTGCCGGGCCGCCGAGGCGGACAACAGGCTGGACACCGCCCAGCAGGTAGCGGCCCCCAGGGCCAGGTAGTCGTAGGAAAGTGCCATGGCTGTCGGTAACGGGTTCTGAGGCCGCCTAGTGTAGGGCCTGGGATAAGGCGATCAAGCCTTAAGCGGCAGGCTGGCCAGCAGGCGCTCGGCGCAGTCCCGCAGCGCCGCCTCGCCGGGATGGGTGTGGGCATAGGTGCGCAGGCCGTAGACACCGACCAGGAAGAAGCGGGCCAGGGACTCCACCTGGGCATCCGCCGGCAGCTCGCCCCGCTCAAGGCCCCTTTCCATGGCCTGGACCACCCTGTCCTCCAGGCCGGTGAGCAGCTGGCACAGCTTGGCGGCGATCTCCTCGTCGTTCTCCGCCAGCTCCTGCAGGGTCTTGGTGAGCAGGCAGGACAGCTGATCACAGCACAGCAGTTCGGCCAGCATGCCGTCCAGGTAGTTGCGCAGGCCCTGGCCCAGGGATACCTCCTGGAAACAGCCTTCCAGGGCCTGGTGGCGCTGGTCCACATAGTGATCCACGGCCGCCAGCAGCAGGCCCCGCTTGTTGCCGAAGGCACCGTACAGGCTGCCCGGATGCAGGCCGGTGGCCCTGGTGATGTCGGCCATGGTGGTGGCGTTGAAGCCCTTGAGCCGGAAGGCCTGCATGGCCTGGGTCAGGACCTGATCGCGATCGAAGCTGGCGGTGCGCACTGTGTTCTCCTGTTCGAAGCGGCCATTCTAGCCCCTGTAACCCCTTAGAACCAATTCTTGAACGATGATTCAAAAACATTCTTGAACAGTAATTCAAGAAACTCTATTTTGAGCAGGCATTCAAGACTTGGAGTTCCCATGAGCACCGACAGCCTGTTCCAGCCCTATGCCCTGAACGACACCCTGACCCTGAAAAACCGCATCGCCATGGCCCCCCTGACCCGCTGCATGGCCGGCCCCGGCCTGGTGCCGACGGCCGAGATGGCCGCCTATTACGGCCGCCGCGCCGACGCCGGTCTGATCATCTCCGAGGCCACCATCATCCGCCCGGACGGCCAGGGCTACCCCAACACCCCTGGCCTGTTCAGCCGCGAGCAGCTCGACGGTTGGAAACAGGTGACCGCGGCCGTACACGAGCAGGGCGGCCTGATCTTCAACCAGCTCTGGCACGTGGGCCGCCTGGCCCATCCCCACTTCACCGGCACCGAGCCTGTGGCGCCCTCGGCCCTGGCCCATGAGGGCACTGTGCCGCGCATGCGCGAGCTGACCTACCAGGTGCCCCGGCCCCTGACCGTGGAGGAGATCCGCGAGCTGGTGGACGACTATGCCAAGGCTGCCGGCAACGCCATCGAGGCCGGCTTCGACGGCGTCGAGATCCACGGTGCCAACGGTTATCTCATCGACCAGTTCCTGCACCATGCCAGCAACATCCGTGACGACGCCTATGGCGGCAGCCCGCAGAACATGGCCCGCTTCGCCCTGGAGGTGGTGGACGCGGTCATCGCCGAGATCGGCGCCGACCGGGTCGGCCTGCGCCTGTCCCCCGGCGCCTATGTGCATATCGAAGGCGACGCCCGCGACCGCCAGGTGTTCGACCACCTGCTGGCCGAGCTGGAAAAGCGCAACCTGGCCTACCTGCACCTGGGCATCTTCGACGACGGCCTGACCTTCGACTACCTGGATGGCCGTGCCAGCGACTACCTGCGCCGCCATTACCGGGGCAGCCTGATGGGCGTCGGCGGCCTGAGCCCGGAGACGGCCGCCGAGGCCATCAACGACGGCCGCTTCGATCTGGCCGCCATAGGCCGCCCCTTCATCGCCAACCCGGACTATGTCACCAGGGTGCAGCGCCAGGCGCCGCTGGTCCGCTACGACGAGTCCATGCTGGCCGAACTGGTCTGAGCCACAAACCCACAAAAAAGCCCGCCGATTGGCGGGCTTTTTTTCAACCGGCGATCCGGTAACGGCCGTCGAGGCGGCTGATCCCAAGGCCGGTCTGCTTTTCCACCTGGATCTGCACCGGGATCCGCTCCTTGAGCGCTTCCACGTGGCTGATCACCCCCACCATCTTGCCGGAGGCATTGAGGGTATCCAGGGCGTCCAGGGCCGTGTCCAGGGTCTCGGCATCCAGGGTGCCGAAGCCCTCATCCAGGAACAGCGAATCGATGCTGGTCTTGTGGGAGACCAGATCCGACAACGCCAGGGCCAGGGCCAGGCTGACCAGGAAGCTTTCGCCGCCGCTGAGGGTCTTGGTGTCGCGCACCACATCGCCCTGCCAGGTGTCCATCACCTCCAGCTCCAGGGTCTCGCCGGCCTTGCGGCCCAGCTGGTAGCGGCCGTGGAGCTGAGCCAGGCGCTGGTTGGCCAGGTAGATCAGGTGATCCAGGGTCAGGCCCTGGGCGAAGCGGCGGAACTTGGCGCCGTCCGCCGAGCCGATCAGGCTGGCCAGGTGCGCCCAGAGATCGGCGTCGCGGCGAAGGGCCTCCAGCTCCGCCAGCAGAGCCTCGCGGCCCTGGCGGCGCTCCTCGTCGCTGCGCAGCTGCTCCCGGATCTGGCCCTGCTGCTCCGCCAGCGCCTTGAGCTCGGCGCCCAGGCTGGCCAGGGCGGCCTCGAGCTGCGGCCCGTCGAGTTCGGTCTTGGGCTCGGCCTCCAGCTCGGCCAGCTGCTCCCTGGCCTGGGCCAGCAGTACTTCGGCCTCCTGCACGGCCTTGTCCAGGCTGTGCTTGAGGGTCTCCAGCCGGTTCCGCTCCGCCTTGTCCAGCAGCGCGGCCTGGAAGGCGGCGTCATCGGCAAAGGGGCTGTCGGCCAGGGCCTGTTGCCAGTCCTGTTCGGCCTGGCGGCACTTGTCGGCCTGCTCCCGACAAAGCTGCTGCAGGCGCTTGTGCTCGCCGGCCAGGGTATCCAGCCGGGTCCTGGCCTCGTTGGCGGCCTGGAGGCAGGCCTCCAGCTCGCCCTCGACCGGCGCGGCCCTGATCTCGTCCAGCACCGCCGGCGCCAGGGGCAGCCGGCTTTCCAGCATCGCCAGCTCGTCGGCCAGTTGCCCTGCCCTGGCCGTGGCGCCTTCCAGCGCCGCGTTCAGTTCCGGGCCCTGCTTTTCCAGCGCCTGCAGCTGCTTCTGCAGTTCCTGGTAGTCGTTCCACCTGGCCTGGCGCTGCTGCAACCAGGCATGGAAATCGTCCGGGTTGGGCAGGGTCTCGCCCTGGGCCGCCAGCTCGTCGGCCAGGCCCTGATCCAGGGCGGCCAGCTCGTCGGCCAGCTCCCGGCTGCGCGTCTCCTGGACCCGCTCCTGCTCCACCAGATCCTGGCGCTTGTCGTCGAAAAAGCGCTGCTGCCCTTCCAGCTCGGCAAGGCGGTGCTTGCCATCCCTGAGCTCCAGCAGGGATTGCTGGATCTCGTCGCGGATCTGGTCGAGCTGGCCTATCACCCTGACCAGCTGCTGGTGCTGGACCAGGCGGCTGCTCAGCTCTTCCTCCAGCCTGGCCTGGTCCAGCTCGTCGGACAGGGACAGCGAACGGCAATGGGCCCGCCATTGCTGCTCCAGGGGGCTGGCCTGCTCCGCCAGACGCGCCAGGCGTTCCCGGGTCGATTCCAGCTGCGCCTCCAGCCGGGATACCAGTTCGCCCTGGGCCTGGCCATCGGCCAGGCATTGGGCCTGCTGCTCCTTCAGCTGTTGGCGGCGCCGTTCGGTTTCGGTGAGCTGGATCTGCTGGTACTGGCTGACCGCGGGATGCTCCTTGGCGCCACAGAGGGGACAGGGCTCACCGGGCTGCAGTCGCTCCCGGTGGGCCTTGAGTTCGTTGATCTGCCGTTCCTGCTCGACGAGCCGGTCCAGATCCTCCAGGTGGCTGCCCAGTTGCCGGTACTGGTCCCGCAGCTGCTGCAGCTGCTGTTGTTGCTGCCGGCACTCGTGCTGCTGCCGATCCAGGCGCTGTTCCTGCTCCTGGCGTTCCTGCTGGATCTCCTGGAGCCTGGCCAGCAGCCCCTTGAACTCGGCCAGCTCGCTCTGGGTCTCCTGCAGCTGTTGCCACTGGGCCCTGAGCTCCTGCTCGTCACGCCCCACCAGCAGCTTGTCCAGGCGCTGGTGCAGGGCGTCGTAGTGTTCGCGGCGGCTCTGCACCTCCTTGAGCAGTTCGCGCTTTTCCAGGCCCTTGTGCTTTTCCTCCAGGGCCAGCGCCTCCAGCTTGCGCCTGAGGGCGCCGATCTCTTTGCTGGTCTTGGCCTGGTTGAGCACCAACCGTTCCCGCTGGTGGAAGCGCTCCCGCCACAGCGGCAGCTGCTCTCCCAGCCTGGCCTCGCCCTGGCGCTGCGCCAACTGCTCCTGGAGGTCCTTAAGTCGCTGCTGGTGCTGCTGCCTGGCCTGCTGGGCGGCCTCCCGGTCCGCCATGGCCAGCCGGCTCGCCGCCCATTGGCTGGCAAAGCGCTGCCGCCAGGCCTGCTGCTGCTGCTCTTCCAGCTCGCTCAGCTGGGCCTGGGCCTGATTCTGGGCCTGGCGCTGCTCCTGGCAGCGTTCGAAGGGGTGGCGCAGGCTCTCGGCCGGCTGGCTGGCCGCCAGCCGGTCAAGCTCCGGCTGCTGTTCGGCCAGGGCCTGGCCGGCCTGTTGCCGCTGGCTCTCGGCCCGGGTGCGGCGCTCCCTGGCCCGGGCCAGGCCGTCCAGCCAGATCTTCTGCTCCTGCAGGCGCTGCTGCCCGGCCTGGGCCTGGGCCTCCTGCTCGGTCAGGGCCTGCAAGCGCTCGGAAAGTTCCTGGCGCTCCGGCTCGGCCAACACCTGTACGCCCTCTATCCTGGCCTGCTGCTGCTCCAGCTGCTGCCGGGCGGCACGGCTGTGCTCGAATACCAGCTCGGAGATGCGGCCGTAGATCTCGGTGCCGGTCAGCTCCTCCAGCAGCTCGGCCCTGTCGTTGGCGTTGGCGTTGAGGAAGGCGGCGAAGCCGCCCTGGGCCAGCAGCATGGACTTGGTGAAGCGCTCGAAATCCAGGCCGGTGAGTTCCGCCACCAGGCCCAGCTTGTCCTTGACCTTGTCGGCCAGGATCTCGCCATCCAGGCGGGCCAGCTCCACCGTGGGCGGCTGCAGCTTGCCGTCGGCCCGGCCCCGGGCCCGGCGCTGGCTCCAGAAAGCCCGGTAGCCCTGGCCCTTCACCTCGAACTCCACCTCCGCCAGGCTGTCGCCGGTGTGGCGGGTCATCAGCTCGTTGGCGGTGGGTGAGACGCTGAGCCTGGGGGTCTGGTGGTACAGGGCCAGGCAGATGGCGTCCAGCAGGGTGGTCTTGCCGGCCCCGGTGGGACCGGTGATGGCGAACAGGCCGCTGCCGTCGAAGGGGGGCTGGGTGAAATCCAGCTTCCACTCCCCCTTCAGGGAATTGATGTTCTTCAGGCGCAGGCTGAGGATCTTCATGCGTCGTTCTCCAGCTCGGACAGCACGGTGCTGAATCGGCTCCTGAGTTCGCCGGCCAGGGCCGGCTCCAGCTGCTCGGCCGCCAGGCGGCGCTCGAACACCTCGGTGGGGTTCAGGTCAGCCAGGGTTTCCTTTGCCTCGGCGGCCAGCTGGCGCTCGCCGCTGCGGCTGCGGCGCACCCGCAGCAGCTCCACCTCGATACCTTCGCAGAGCGCCTGCACCCTGGCCTGGAGATCGCTGAGGTAGTCCTGGCCGGTCACCTCCACCTCCAGCCAGCTGCCCGGCGGCAGGGCGCGGATCTGCTCTCCCAGCGCCTCCAGCTCGCCCTTGAGGCTGGCCAATGGCTGGAACAGCGGCACCGCCAGGGCACTGACCGACTGCAGGGCGCCCTGGTCGAACGCCACCAGCAGTACCTGTTTCTGCTGCCCGGCCTCGTCGAAGCTGAGCGGTATGGGCGAGCCGCAGTAGCGGATGTGCTCGCTGCCGGCCACCTTCTGGGCCTTGTGCAGGTGGCCGAGGGCGATGTAGTCCGCCTCGGGGAAGGCCGAGGCCGGGAAGGCGTCCAGGGTGCCGATGTAGATGTCGCGCACCGACTCCGAACTGCGGGCACCGACGGTGGTCAGGTGGCCGGTGGCCAGGATCGGCAGCTTGTTCTGGCTGGCCTTGTTCCTGGCCTGGGCCAGTTCAAAGACGGCCCGGTACCGGTCGGCAATGGCCTGGGTCAGGGCCGCCTGCTTGTCCTGGCCGCTCTGGCCGGCTTCGCTGGCCAGCAGATCCCGGGCCCGCAGGAAGGGAATGGCGCAGAGCAGGGCCCCGGGCTGGCCCTGGCGATCCTCAAGTTCGATCAGGTGCTGCTCCGGGCCGCTGAGGCCGCCCGGGATCACCTGGGTGTTCAGGCAGGCCAGCAGCTCCCTGGACTCGCCCAGGGTGGCCACGGAGTCATGGTTGCCGCCCAGGATCACCAGGCGTGCCCCCTGGGCCTGCATTTGCACGATAAACTGGTTGTAGAGTTCCCGGGCATAGCTTGGCGGTGCGCCGGTATCGAAAACATCACCGGCGACAATGACGGCGTCGACCCGGTGTTCGGCCACCTGCTCCAGCAGCCAGTCCAGGAAGGCCTTGTGTTCGGCCGCCCGGCTCTTGCCCATGAAATGCTGGCCCAGATGCCAATCCGAGGTATGTATGATGCGCATGAAATGTCCAAGTCGTCCTGACGGCTTCCCCATGATGCAAAGACTAGCACGGCGGCCCCTTCTGCCGCAGTGCCGGACCATGGCAAACTGGCCCCTTTTTGACGGGAGTGGCCCATGCTGAACGCGCTGCCCGGCGACCTGGACGCCTTTCTCAACCGCATCTTCTACCTGCTGGCCGAGGCCGACGTCTGCCTGCTCAGGCGTCAGGTGGATCACCTCTGCTACCACGCCGAAAGCGACCGGCAGTACCGGCGGCTCAAGGCCGAGCTGGCCAGGGACAACAAGCTGCTGGTGGAGGGCCTGATCGGCGGCCGCGCCATTGCCACCTTCGAGCTGGCCGAACCCGTGACCTGGCACCAGCTCAGCATTCCCCTGCTGGAGCTGTGCGCCCCCAAGGCCGGCAAGGCGAGCCGGGTGGGCTACGAGCATGTGGAAGTGGTGCTGTCCAAGGACGAAAGCCTGGCGGACTTCGCGGCTCGCCATGCCCATCTGGATCTGGACTGCCGCCACCTGCACCGGGCGCGCAATGCCGAGGTGGTGCTCGGTTTCGGTACCCTCAGGGTCAAGTTCCACAAGGAAAGCCTGGCCGAGGTGATCGAGCGGGAGATCGCCAACGGCGAGGTGGTGCCTGTGCCTCACTGACGGGCGCCTTTGGCTAAACTGGTGTTGAAACCACTGGAGGCCCCATGCACCATCCGGAAAGCCGCCGCACCATGTCCATTCGCACCCAGCACCTGCAGGTCTCGGCCCTGAAATCCCGGGTGCGCGACTACCCGCTGCTGAGCGCCGAGCAGGTGGTGGCCAGGCTCAAGGGCCGGGCCACCATGGGCGCCGAGGCCCTTTGCCAGCAACTGGCCGAAGGCGGCTTCCTGCTGGAGATCGCCTGGGGCGGCGAGCTGCGCTATCCGGCCTTCATGGTCGCCGAAGGGGAGGTGTTCGAAGAGATGCCGACCCTGCTGGAAAGGCTCGGCCAGGAGCTGGAGGCCGATGTCGAACATTACCTCTGGCTGACCGAACAGCACCCCGAGCTGGAGGCGGTGCCGGCGGATCTGCTCACCAGCCGGGAGGGCCGGCTGATCCTGCTGGCCTTCCTCCAGGATTAAACCTCAGCCGCCCTGTGTCCGGCTTATCTCCACCCGGAGCGGCCTGGCCGTATCCAGGTGCATGTCCATCTGCGGGAAGGCAATGGTGATGCCGGCCTCGGCCAGCAGCTCGTCCAGCACGAAACGCAGTGCCGACTGTATCCGCCTGAGCTCCATGGGGGTCTTGGCCTTGGCCCAGAACAGCAGGCTGAACTGCAGGGCGTTGTCGCCGAATTCCTCGAACAGCACCTCGGGCGCCGGCGCCTTTTCCACGCCGGGATTATCGGCGGCGGCCTGCAGCATCAGCTCCCGTACCTTGTCCACGTCGGTGCCATACTGGACCCCGACACTGACCCGGCCCCGCACCTGGGACGACACCAGGGTCCAGTTCACCACCCGCCTTTCCAGGAATTCCGAGTTGGGCACCAGCACATGAACGCCATCGGCCCGCAGGATACGCACGCAGCGGTTGCCGATGTCCTCCACCAGGCCGGTGGCCTGCTCCAGCTCCACGGTATCGCCGATGCGGATGGGACGCTCGATAAGCAGGATCAGCCCCGAGATCAGGTTGTTGATCAGGTTCTGGGCCCCGAAACCGACGCCTATGGCCAGGGCGCCGCCCAGCACCGCGAAGATGGTGATGGGAATGCCGGCAAAGGGCAGCGCCACCAGCAGCACCAGGGCATAGAGGAAATAGGACGCCAGCCGCTCCACGGCGTAGGCCCCGCTCTGGGTCATGTGGCCACCCAGGCGCCGGCCCATCAACCGGGTCAGGCGCCTTGCCAGGAACATGCCCACCAGCACGATGAGGCCGGCGATGGCCAGCTGGTTGAGGTGGATCTGGGTTTCGCCGCTGGTGTACAGCGGCATCTCCCACAGCTTCTTGAAACTCTCCTGCCAGTTGGCCATGGCGCCCTCCTTGTCCTTCTATTCAACATATACCGCCAGGGCGAAAGTGCCGCCATGGGCCCCGTGGCCCAGGCTCAAGGAAAGCCAAGGAGGTCTCATGGACAAGCTCTGGGAATACATTGCCGAACTGGTCTTCAACGGCTAGAAAAAAGCCTCCCGGCGGGAGGCTTTTTTGAGGTGGGTCTTGTTCAGGCCTTGGGGGCCTTGGTCTTGGCTTTCAGGACCTTGGGGGCGGGCTCGGCTTTCTTGTTATGGCATTGCCGGGTCGCAGGTCTTTCGCCATAGTGGTTGACGGGTGTACAGACACGGACCTCAACGGGTTCTGCACTCAGGGCTGCCGCCAGGATGAGACTGATCATGGGTTCCTCCTGTCAAACGTTTGCCGTCGGCACGGGCCGAGGCAAAACGCGGGCATGTTAGGGAAGAATCGCCTAACACTCAATCACAATTATTTAACAGAATGTGTCAGGGCACCAATGCAGATGGACGCACAACAAGAAATACTGGACTTCTGGTTCGGGGAACTGGATGACCAGGGCATGGCCGGCAAGGCCGCCGCCCGGCGCTGGTACCAGTTCGATCCCGGGTTCGACCTGGAAATCAAGACGCTGTTCGAGCCCCTGCTGCGCGACGCCATCGCCGGCGAGCTGGAGCACTGGCGGGACAGTCCCAGGGGGCGGCTGGCGCTGGTGCTGCTGCTGGATCAGTTCAGCCGCCAGATCTGGCGGGGCACGCCCAGGGCCTTTGCCCAGGACGAGCTGGCCCAGGCCCTGGTGGAGGAAGGGCTGAGCCTGGGCCAGGATGACGAACTGGCCCTGGACGAAAAGCGCTTCTTCTACATGCCGCTGATGCACGCCGAGAACCTGGCCCTGCAGGAGCTGAGCGTGCAATGTGTCGAACGCCTGCTGGCCGGCTGCACCAGCGAGGCGGCCAGGGAGGCGGTGAACAATTCGCTGCACTTTGCCAGGGAGCACCGGGACATCATTGCCCGTTTCGGCCGCTTCCCGCACCGCAACCGCATACTGGGCCGCCAGAGCAGCCCCCAGGAGCAGGCCTACCTGGCCGGCAACGGCCAGAGCTACGGCCAAGGCTGACTTGCACAGCCCCCGGCCCCGCTCTATGGTTGCAATGTTTATCCAAGGACCCGAGGAGATCCCATGAAGAAGCTGTTGACCGCCGCCCTGCTGGCCAGCCCCCTGGCCCTGGCCGCCACCCCGGCCCCCGAACAGGCCAGCGTCTATTTCATCAGCCCCCAGGACGGCGCCGTCGTCGACCAGAGCTTCACCATCAAGTTCGGCCTCAAGGGCATGGGCGTGGCCCCGGCCGGCATCGACAAGGCCAATACCGGCCACCACCACCTGCTCATCGACCTGGACGAGCTGCCGGACATGTCCATGCCGCTGCCGGCCAGCGACCATGTCAAGCACTTTGGCGGCGGCCAGACCGAAACCACCCTGACCCTGCCGCCGGGCAAGCACAGCCTGCAGCTGCTGCTGGGTGACCATCTGCACAGGCCCCACCACAAGCCGGTGCTGTCAGAGAAGATCACCATCACCGTGAAATGAACCAAGGCGCCTGCGGGCGCCTTTTTAGTGGATGTCGACATGAGCGAACTCCTTGCCCCCCAGTTGCTGGACTGTCCCCACCACCAGAACTGCCCCGAACAGCAGTCGCTGCCCCTGCGTGCCACCACCCTGGGCGGCGGCCTGACCATAGCCCGGGCCCTGCCGCACCGTGACAGGCGGCTGATCGGCCCCTGGTGTTTCCTGGATCATATGGGACCCGCCCTCTCGACGGGTCCCAGGACCATCAATGTCGGCCCCCATCCCCATATCGGCCTGCAGACGGTGACCTGGCTGTTCGAGGGCGCCATCCGCCACCGGGACAGCCTGGGCAACGACCTGGAGATCCGGCCCGGCCAGCTCAACCTGATGACGGCGGGCAGGGGCATCGTCCACTCGGAGCAAAGCACCAGCCCGGCCGGCGCGATCCTGCACGGCGCCCAGCTGTGGCTGGCCCTGCCGGAGGCCGAACGCCACCAGCCGCCGCGCTTCGAGCACATCGAGTCCCTGCCCCAGCGCCGGGAGGGAGCGGCACGGATCCACTGCTTTGCCGGCCGCCTCGGCGAGCTGCAGTCCCAAGCCCGCTGCCACTGGCCCCTGGTGGGCGCCGAGATCCAGGCCAGTGACAAGACCACCCTGACCCTGCCCCTGGACGGCGGCTTCGAGCACGGCCTGCTGCTCATCGACGGCCAGTGCCACCACCCCGGCGGTCAGCTCGACAAGGCGGAACTGCTGTACCTGGGCCCGGGCCTTACCGAGCTGCCCCTGGCCCTGGCGGCCGGCAGCCGGCTGCTGCTGATCGGCGGTATTCCCTTCGAGGAGGATGTGGTGATCTGGTGGAACTTCGTGGCTCGCAGCCAGGCCGAGATCGTCCAGGCCAGGGACGACTGGCAGCAGGGCCGCCTCGGCGACCTGCCCGGCCATGACGGCCCTCCCCTGGCGGCCCCGCCCTTGACGGGCCGGGTCAAGGGCGGCCGCTAAAACATGCACGAAAACGAAAGAAGCTGGCTATTTTTAACGCTTTTTATCTATTCAGAAGAAAAATAAGCTGGGTCCCGTGGCAAAACCGCTTTCTCAGGAGGTCATATGACTCAGCAGCAAGAGCGCGCCCTGCGCGCCATAGTCCGGGGCCAACCCACCAGCGACGGCGCCGGCGTCAAGCTCAAGCGCCTGATCGGCACCCATGGCGTGTCCGAGCTGGATCCCTTCCTGCTCCTGGACGAGTTCAGCTCGGCCCAGGCCGACGACTACCTGGCCGGCTTCCCGGATCATCCCCACCGGGGCTTCGAAACCGTCACCTACATGCTCAACGGCCGCATGCGCCACCGCGACAACCAGGGCAACGAGGGCCTGCTGGCGTCCGGCGACGTGCAGTGGATGACCGCCGGCCGCGGCATCATCCACTCGGAGATGCCCGAGCAGGAGGAGGGCCTGATGCGCGGCTTCCAGCTGTGGGTGAACCTGCCGGCGGCCGAGAAGATGAAGGCGCCCCGCTACCAGGACATCAAGGCCGCCGAGATCCCTGTGGTGACCGGCGAGGACGGCAGCCGCATCAAGGTCATCGCCGGCCGCTATGGCGAGATCACGGGCCCGGTGGACGGCGTTTCCCTGGCGCCCCTGTACCTGGACATCGAGCTGGCGCCGGGCGCCTCCCTGAGCGTGCCGGTGCCACTGGGCCACAACGCCCTGGTCAATGTCTTCGAAGGCGCCCTGCACCTGGCCGGTGAAGAAGTGGCCGCGGGCAACATGGCCATACTGGAGGACGGCGACGTCGTCACCCTTGACGCCGGGGCGGAAGGTGGCCGGGCCCTGCTCATTGCCGGGCGGCCCCTGAACGAGCCCGTGGTGCGCTACGGCCCCTTCGTGATGAACAGTCAGGAGGAGATCAACCAGGCCATACGCGACTACCAGCTGGGCCGGTTCTGACCAGGGCGCCCGCGGGCGCCTTTCTTGTCGCCGGCTCCAGGGGATTGCATCGGCCCCACAAATTCCCCAAGCTGGGGCTCTGGCTTGTGTTTCGAGGCTGCGCCGCCATGGCCAAAGACAAGATGATCCCCCTGCTTCAGGAGATCAGCCGCTGCCGGCTCTGCGAGGCCCAGCTGCCCCTGGGCCCCAGACCGGTGGTGCGGGCCTCCGCCACCGCCCGGCTGCTGATCATCGGCCAGGCCCCGGGCACCAGGGTCCACGAGACCGGCATCCCCTTCAACGACCCCTCCGGCGATCGCCTGCGGGACTGGCTGCAACTGGACCGGGAGCAGTTCTACGACACCGGCCGCATCGCCATCATGCCCATGGGCTTCTGCTACCCGGGCCGGGGCAAGGGCGGCGATCTGCCGCCCCGCCCGGAATGCGCCCCCACCTGGCACCAGAAGCTGCTGGCACAGATGCCGAACCTGGAGCTGGTGCTGCTGGTGGGCCGCTACGCCCAGGCATACTACCTGGATAGCCCCTACCGGACCCTGGCCGAGACGGTGCGCCACCATCAGGAGTTCGGGCCGCTGTATTTCCCGCTGCCCCACCCCAGCCCCCGCAACCTGCTGTGGCTGAGGCGCAACCCCTGGTTCGAGGCCGAGGTGCTGCCGGTACTGAGGCAAAGGGTCCAGGCCTTGCTGGCCCACTAAAAAGGCTCCCGAGGGAGCCTTTTCTGATCAGGCGGCGTAGGCCACCGCGATCCGCCCGGCCAGGCGGGCGTTGTTGAGCACCAGCTGGATGTTGGCGTCCAGGGAGCTGCCGCCGGTCAGCTCCACCACCCGCTTCAGCAGGAAGGGGGTGGAGGCCTTGCCGGTCACGCCCTGCTGCTCGGCCTCGGCCAGGGCCTGCTCTATGGCGCCGTCTATGACCGCCTTGTCCATGGCGTATTCGGCCGGGATGGGGTTGGCGATCACCACCCCGCCCTTGAGGGCCAGCTGCCACTTGGCCTTGAGGGCGGCGGCGATGTCTTCGGCGCTGTCCAGGCGGTAGTCGATGCCGAAGTCGGACTCGCGACTGTAGAAGGCCGGCAGGCTGTCGGTCTGGTGGCCGATCACCGGCACGCCGTGGGTCTCCAGGTATTCCCGGGTCAGGCCCAAGTCCAGGATGGACTTGGCGCCGGCGCAGACCACGGCCACGTCGGTGTTGGCCAGCTCCTGGAGATCGGCGGAGATGTCGAAGCTGGTCTCGGCGCCACGGTGCACGCCGCCGATGCCGCCGGTGGCGAACACCCGGATGCCGGCCATGGCCGCCAGGATCATGGTGCCGGCCACGGTGGTGGCGCCCATCTTGCCGCTGGCCACCACGAAGGGGATGTCGCGGCGGCTGGTCTTGATCACGCTCTGGCCGGCCTGGCCCAGGCGGGTGATCTCCTCCTCGGTGAGGCCGATCTTCAGCTTGCCGTCCATGATGGCCAGGGTGGCCGGCACGGCGCCCTGGTCGCGCACCGCCTGCTCCACCTTAAGGGCCGTTTCCACGTTCTGGGGGAAGGGCATGCCGTGGGAGATGATGGTGGACTCCAGGGCCACCACGGCCTGGCCGGCATTGAGGGCGGCTTGGACTTCGGGATTGATTTCCAGATGGTTATGCATGGTTTTCCTCCAGGACGCGGCCCAGGGCCGCTTCGGACATCAGGGGGTGAATGGTATCGGCGGCACTGGCGGCCAGGGCGCTGGCGGCCATGGCCAGCTCGCAGCTCTGCCGCCAGTCCCGGTCGTTGAGCAGGCCATGGGCCAAGGCGGCCATGGCGGCGTCGCCGGCGCCGGTGACATTGGCCACCTGCACCGGCACGGTGTCGAGCCAGAAGCCCTGGCCGCATTCGCTGGCGTAGGCGCCGTCGGCGCCCAGGCTGAGCAGCACCCGCTGCACGCCGGCGCCGTGCAGTTCGGCCACGGCCCTTTCCACCTCGGCCGGGCCGGCGATGTTCAGGCCGGTCAGCACCTCCGCCTCCAGGCGATTGGGCTTGAGGGTGTGGATCTGGCCAAGATAAGGCTTGAAGCGGGCCGCCTTGGCGGCGGAGACGGTATCCACCAGCACCGGCTTGTTGCCGGCCCGGGAGAACAGCCAGGACAGGGCGTCCGGGCCCAGGTTGGCGTCCAGCACCCAGAGCCCGGCCCGCTCCAGCAGGCCGACGCGGGCTTCCAGGGCCTGGCTGTCCAGGCGCTCGAGAATGGCCATGTCGTTGAGGGCCAGCTGCATCTCGCCATCGGCGTCATGCAGCGACAGGTAGGTGGAGCTGCGCTGGCCGGCCAGGCGCAGGCAGTGCTCGGTGCCGACACCGGCCAGGCGGCAGGACTGGATCAGCCGCTCACCCCAGTCGTCCTGGCCCAGGGCGCTGATCAGCTCGACCCGGCTGCCGAGCCGGGCCAGGTTCTCGGCCACGTTGCGGGCCACGCCGCCCGGCGAGGCGCTCAGCCGGCCCGGGTTGGAGTCCTGCAGGCGCAGTTCCCCGTCGGCCTGGCCGGCCAGATCCATGTTGGCGCCGCCCAGCACGGCGGCAAAGCGCTCCGGCGCCAGTATGTAGCCCTTGCCCTGGATGTAGCCCTTCTGGGTCAGGTGCATGATGTGGCCGGCCACGGCGCTGCGGCTGATGCCCAGCCTATCCGCCAGCTGCTGCTGGGGGATCAGCGGGTCGGTGCGGATCAGATCCAGGATCTGCTGCTCTCGCTCGGTCATCAAACTTTTGTTAGCAATGCAAACTTATGTTTATTCTGCCTGGGAAAAACGCGTGCGGCAAGCCCGGTCAGGCAGGGCTCAGCCCCGGCTGGTAAACTGGGCCAAAACCACAAGGACAAACTCATGAAGAAACTGCTGTTCCTTGCCGCCGCCCTCTTCCTTGGCGGCTGCGCCCAGCTGGCCCAGTTCAGCCAGTACGCCGTCACCGACGCCATGGTGGAAAGCGCCCTGGCCGACAAGCTGGACGAGCTCAACGCCAGATATGCCGCCAAGAGCAAGGTGTCGCTGCACCTGAACGAGATGGACGTGACCATAGGCCCGGACGGCCAGGACGTGGTGCGCCTGAGCGTGGCCGGCGGTGCCAGGGTTGATGCCTGGCTGGCCAGGCTGCCGGTGAACCTGAAGCTGAGCCTGCAGGCCAGGCCCGTCTACGAGCCAGCCGAGCAGGCCATCTACCTCAAGGAGCTGCGGCTGCTGGACTCCAGCGCCGAGGCCCTGGGCTACAAGGGCAACCTGCAGCCGCTGTCCGACGAGCTGATGCAGCTGGTGCACCAGGTGCTGGACAACAGGCCGGTCTACAAGCTGGATCCCAATGATCCCCGCCAGGCACTGATCGGCCAGGTGCCGATCCGCATGACGGTGCAGCAAGGCAGGCTGCTGTTCCAGCCCCAGCTCTGAGACGAAAAAGGCCCCGCGATGCGGGGCCTTTCTTATGCTGCCGTCGAGTCCTACTCGGCGTGATAGGTGCGGGACAGCTCGTGCACCGCCTCGATGAAGGCGCCGGCGTGCTCCGGATCCACCTCGGGGTGGATGCCGTGGCCCAGGTTGAAGACGTGGCCGGAGCCATGACCGAAGCCGGCCAGGATGCGGGCCACTTCGTCGCGGATCACGGCCTTGGGCGCGTACAGCATGGAGGGATCCATGTTGCCCTGCAACGCCACCTGGTCGCCGATGCGGCGGCGGGCGTCGGCCATGTCCACTGTCCAGTCCAGGCCCACGGCGTCACAGCCGGTGGCGGCGATGTCTTCCAGCCAGAGGCCACCGCCTTTGGTGAACAGCACCACAGGTACCCTGCGGCCGTCGTGGTCGCGAATGAGGCCGTCGACGATCTGCTGCATGTAACGCAGGGAGAATTCGCGGTAGGCCGGGCCGGACAGCACCCCGCCCCAGGTGTCGAAGATCTGCACCGCCTGGGCGCCGGCCTTGATCTGGGCGTTGAGGTAGCTGGTCACGGACTGGGCCAGCTTGTCCAGCAGCTGGTGGGCCAGGGCCGGCTCGGAGAAGATCAGCTTCTTGACCTTGGCGAAGGTCTTGGTGGAGCCGCCCTCGACCATGTAGGTGGCCAGGGTCCAGGGGCTGCCGGAGAAGCCGATCAGCGGCACTTCGCCCTTGAGCTCGCGGCGTATGGTGCGCACCGCGTTCATCACGTAGCCCAGCTCGTCCTCCGGATCCGGCACCGGCAGCCTGTCGATGTCGGCGGCGCACTGGATGGGGCGCTCGAAGCGGGGGCCCTCGCCGGTCTCGAAGTACAGGCCCAGGCCCATGGCATCGGGGATGGTGAGGATGTCGGAGAACAGGATGGCGGCGTCCAGGGGGAAGCGGCGCAGGGGCTGCAACGTGACCTCGCAGGCCAGCTCGGCGTTCTTGCACAGATCCATGAAGCTGCCGGCCTCGGCGCGGGTGGCCTTGTACTCGGGCAGGTAACGGCCGGCCTGGCGCATCATCCACACCGGGGTCATGTCCACCGGCTGGCGCAGCAGGGCGCGGAGGTAGCGGTCGTTCTTCAGCTCGCTCATATCCAGTCTCTCGCATCAAAAAACGGCCGCATTGTACCAGCTAACCGCCGCCCTGGCCTGTTTTCGATCAATAGAGGTCACGCTTGTAGCGGCCCTGGTCTTGCAGCTCGTCGAGCCGCTGCTGGCCCAGGCCCTCGACCAGCACCTGGTGCACCGCCGGCCCCAGGGTGGTGGCGCTGCCGCACACATGGAGCACGGCGCCGTCGTCCAGCCAGGCCTTGAGCTCGGCCAGGTTGGCCACCACCAGGTCCTGCACATGGGCCGGCTGTTCACCCCTGGACCAGGCCCTGTCCAGGCGACTGAGCACGCCGTTGGCCTGCCATTGCCGAAGTTCGGCGTCGAAGTAGGCGTCCTGGTCCGGGTGGCGCTCCCCCATCAGCAGCCAGGCCGGGCCCGGGTTGGCGCGGCTGGCCCGCTCGGCCAGAAAGCCGATATAGGGGGCCAGGCCGGTGCCGGCGCCGATCATCACCAGCGGCCGGTCGCTATCGGGGCCATGGAAGCCGGCATGCGTCTTGAGCCGCACCTGCAGCTGCTGCCCCGGCTTGATGGCCGCCAGCTGCCCCGACGCCAGGCCGGTGCGGCCGTCGTCCTTGACGAGCCTTCGCACCAGCAGGTGCAGCTCGTCGCCCTTGGCCAGGGGACTGGAGGCCAGGGAATAGCTGCGCGGCGCCAGGGGCGGCAGGCGGTCCACCAGCTGCTGGGGGCTGGCGGCGGTCTCGCCCTGCCACTCCAGATGGCCGGCCAGGGCCTCGGCCAGGGTCAGGCGGCGGCCGGCCAGGCGCACCTGGGCGTGGGGATCCAGGCCGACGGCCGCCAACTCGGGCTGCAACTGGCTGGGATGGCGCACCGGCAGCACCTCCAGCAGATCGCCGGCCCGGTAGCGGCGGCGGGCCCCGGGCAGGGCCAGGCGCAGGTGATGGGCCGTGCGCAGTGGCTGGCCGGGATTGAGGCAGTGGTTGCCCACCACCAGCGCCTGCTGCCAGGGCGCCTCTGCCAGTTCGCCGTCCAGGCCGAGCCTGGCGGACAGGCCCTGGAACCAGTGGCGGATGGCGCCCTCGGCGCCCCTGTCCACCTCCTGCACCGGCAGCAGCAGGGCCGCGCCCAGCTGCTGGGCGCGCTCGGCCAGCCAGTGGCCGAAGGCGCAGAAGGCCTGGTACTGGCTGTCGCCAAAGGCCAGCACCGCCACCCGGGTGTCGCCCAGGGACAGCTCGGCCTCGGCCAGCTGCTGGGCAAAGCCGCGTACCGCGTCCGGCGGCTCGCCCTCGCCGTAGGTGGAGGCCAGGAGCAGCACCTGGCGGTACTGGCCCAGCTGGGCCGGAGCCAGCTCGGTCATGGATCTGAGGTGGCTGTTGACGCCCTGGCCGGCCAGCCACTGGTGGGCCCGCTGGCCCCAATGGGCGGCGGTACCGCTCTGGCTGGCATAGGCCACCAGGGTCTGGGCCTCGCCGTTCGTCTCGGCCCTGGGGCGCCGGCGCCGCTTCAGGAACAACCAGAGGCCGGTGACGGCGAAGGAGCACACCGCCAGAGAGGCCAGCAGCCAGATCAGCTTGCCGGCCAGGCCGAAGTACTGGCCGGTGTGCAGGCCGTAGATGTTGGCCAGCAGGTAATCGCCGCCCTTGAGATCGGAAAACTTCTCGTGCTGCAGCAGCACCCCGGTGGCGGCGTCGAAGCTCAGCTTGGAATAGGCATGGTGATGGGGGGCATCGTCTTCCAGGTAGCGCACCGTCAGCGGCGCACCGGGCTTCTTGGGCAGCATCCACAGGGCATATTCGCCATCTGGCTTGGCCTTAAGGAAGCTGGCCCAGACCTTGTGCTGATCCACTTCCCTGCCGCTGCTGACCAGCTCGGCCTGCTCGGCGGCGGGGGAGGCCAGCATGGCCTTGAGGCCGCTGCGGTACCAGTCGAAGGAGAACCAGGGACCGGTGATGGCCATGATCAGCAGCGGCAGCACCAGCCAGGTCCCTATGACGGCGTGCCACTGCCACAGCGCCTGGCGGCCCCTGAGGCCCCGGCGCCAGCCCAGCCACTGGCGGACGTTGCCGAGCCGGTCCGGGGCGCGGCGGATCAGGCCGGTGATGATCAGAAAGAGCGCCATGAAGCTGGCGATGCCGGTGATGGTGCCGCCCACCGAGCGCGGCAGCAGCAGCCAGCGGTGCACGAACATCACCACGGTGAGCACGTCGGCCGCCAACGGCCTGTCGCCCAGCACCTCGCCGGTGTAGGGGTCGAAGACCTTGAAGCCGAAACTGCCCTCGCCCTTCAGCAGCGCCTGGCCAGGGCGCTGCGGCTCGTCCGGGTACAGGTAGAGGCGGGCCAGCTGCTGGTCATGGTCCCGGGCCCAGGCCGACAGCCTGGCGGACAGCTCCGGGGCCGGCAGCACCTGCTCCCGCACCTCCAGGCTGTGGCCGCCACGACCAAAGGCGGAGAGGATCTCCTCCTCGAAGGACAATAGGGCGCCGGTAAGGCCGACGATGAACAGCACCAGGGCCGAGCACAGGCCCAGGCATTGGTGGAGGCGGAAGCTGATGCGCTGCATTGAAACTGAGAATGATTTGCATTTGTTGCTGCAATTCTAGTCCCTTGGCCGGCGTCGCTTCAATCCCCTTTTATCTCGGCCACCATGGCGTCGATCAGCACCCGGGAAATGGTGCCTTCCCGGGGGATGTCCGGCAGCCGGTCCACCTCGAACCAGCGCGCCTCCTCCAGCTCCAGGGGATCCACCTGGATCTCGCCGCTGTCGTAGTCGGCCAGGAAGCCCACCATCATCGAATGGGGGAAGGGCCAGTTCTGGGAACAGTGGTAGCGGATGTTGCGGACCTTGACCGACACCTCCTCCATGACCTCACGGGCCACGGTTTGCTCCAGGGATTCACCGGGCTCGGCGAAGCCGGCCAGCACCGAAAACAGGCCCTCGGGATGGCGCGGCGAGCGCCCCAGCAGCAGCCTGTTGCCCCGGCGCACCGCCACTATCATGCTGGGCGACAGCCTGGGGTAGGCCCGATGCTGGCAATGGTCGCAATGGGCGGCGATTTCCTCCTGCACCATGCGGGTGCGGGCACCGCACTGGCCGCAGAACCTGTGGGTGCGCTGGAAATGGGCCAGCTGCAGGGCCCGGCCGCCCAGCTGGAACAGTTCCTGGCCCAGCAGGCTGCGCAGCGACACGAACTCGCCGCCGGCAGGCGTGTCGTTGACGTCCGGCCATGGGTAGAGCAGCGCCGGCAGGCCCTGGTGCTCGCCCACCCTCAGCAGCGGCTCCGCCGGCTCGGGCAGGCCCAGCTCGGCGCGGCTGGCCAGGGGCACTTCCCCTTCCACCAGCCAGATACGGTCCTGGCAGACCACCAGATAGCAGGCGGCCTGTTCAATTGCGAATGTTGATAGGTACAGCTCGGACATGTTCACACGGACTCCGAAAAGGGTTGATCCCGCCCCCAGACTTCATTACATCATAAGGGGGTGGCAGCAGTAACCGCCATAAGGCTCACAAAAGGGAGACAGCCTATGCTCACCCAACTGGAAAAGGCCAAGGCGCTGTGGGGCGGAGCCAGCGACACCATCGACCGCTGGTTCGCCGAACGCCAACAACTGCTGGTCTGCTTCTGCGAACTGGCCGCCAAGGCCCCCAACGGCCAGACCCCGCTGCCGGACACGGCGCAACTGGAAAGCTTCTGCGAGCTGCTGATGGACTACCTGTCCGCCGGCCACTTCGAGATCTTCGAGCAGATCGTCTCCCAATGCGAAAAGCGCGGCCCCGACAGCCTGGCCCTGGCCAACAGGATTTATCCCAAGATCACCGAGACCACCCAGGCCATCCTCGACTTCAACGACAGGTACGCGGAAATCGAATCCGAGGAGCAGCTGTTCGATCTGGGCAGGGAGCTGGGCCGGCTCGGCGAGGTACTGGAGCGGCGCTTCGAACTGGAAGACCGACTGATCCAGACCCTCTATAGCCACCAGGCCCAACCCGCATAAAAAAACCCGGCGCCTGGCCGGGTTTTTTGTACCTTAGTGCTGGTGGCCGTCTTCGTGCTGGTGGCCTTCCTCGGCAGGGGCTGCTTCCTGAGCGTTCTCCTGGCCCTCGATGTCCAGCAGCTCCACCTCGAAGATCAGGGTGGAGTGGGGGCCGATATCACTGCCGGCACCGCGCTCGCCGTAGGCCAGCTCGGACGGGATGAAGAAGCGGTATTTGGAGCCCACGGACATCAGCTGCACGCCTTCGGTCCAGCCCCTGATCACGCCGTTCAGCGGGAAGGTCAGCGGCTGGCCGCGCTCGTAGGAGCTGTCGAAGACCTTGCCCTTCTCTTCGCCCGCGGCGGGGATCAGGGTGCCCTCGTAGTGGACCTGGACACGGTCGGTAGCGGCCGGCTTGGCGCCTTCGCCTTCCTGGAGCACTTCATACTGCAGGCCGGACTCGGTGGTCACCACGCCTTCACGCTTGCCGTTCTCTTCCAGGAACTTGACGCCGGCGACCTTGTTGGCTTCGGCGTCGGCCTCGGCCTTGGCCTGGGAGGCTTCAACGGCCTGCTTGTCCAGGGCCTGCAGTACGGCGGTCATGGCCTCCTGGTCCAGCTTGGCCTGGCCATGGATGCCGTCCTTGAAACCGGCGACGACGATGTTCTTGTCCAGCTTGATGCCCAGCTCTTCCTGCTTGGCCAGGGATTTGCTGATGTATTCGGCAACACTGGCGCCAATGGCGTAGGCCTGCTTGGACTGGTCGTCCTCCAGCTTCACTTCAGGCTCTTTCTGCTGACAGGCGGTGGCGGCCAGTACCAGGGCCGGGATCACCGCCAGCTTGAACCAGGGTTTCATGCGCATCTCCTTGTGGTTTGAATAATGGCGCACCTTGTTGTCTCGCCAGTACGCTCAAAGTCCTTATACTAAACGCAAAAGTCACCACTATTAAATCCATGTTGCGCATTCTGTTTATTTCCCTGCTGACCTCGGTCCTGACCGCCTGCCAGCCCGCCCCCGAACCCCTGGCACGCTGGGCCCTGACCGGTAACGGCGCCTATGACGGCGATTTCAGCCAGGACGGCCGCCTGGCCGCCATCAGCGGCGATCCGGAAGGCATAGTGGTGTGGGATCTGGACAGGGCGGCGCCCCTGTACCGGCTGGTGATGAACCCCAGGGAACTGAGCGCAAGCGATCTCGAGCGCGACGGCTGGACCCCGGACGAACGGCTGCCGGCCATGGGCCTGCCGGTGGTGCACGTGAAGTTGTCGGAAAACGGCGATTACCTGGTTACCGCCGACCAGAACAGGCTGGCCCTGTGGCGCACCAGCGACGGCCAAAACCTGGGCTATTGGCACACGGGTGAACGCACCGGCGCGCCCCGGGTCGACGAGCCCGACACCAGCCAGGACAGGAGCATCCGCGACGTGGCCGTCTCCAACGGCGGCAACTTCATCGCCTACGGCCGCGCCGACGGCGTGGTGGTGCACATCAACCTGGGCACAGGCCGGCGCCTGGAGTTTCTCGGCCACTCCGAGAAGATCAACGCCATCGCCATGTCCGCCAACGGCCGCTACCTGCTGAGCGGCGGCAACGACTACCGGGCCCTGCTCTGGGACAGCCAGAGCGGCCAGGTGCTGCGCCGGTTCGACTTTCCCAACAGGGTCACCCAGGTGGCCCTGAGCAGCGACGGCCGCTTCGGCTTCGCCGCCGACGCCATGCACAACGCCAACATCTATGATCTGGCCACCGGCGAACGGGTCAGCGCCCTGCAGACCAACGACCGCCAGGACACCTTCAGCGTTGCCCGCTTTTCACCGGACAACAGCTACCTGGCCACGGGCGGCATGGGCCGGGCCCTGACCCTGTGGCGGCTGGCCGACGGCAGCCAGCTCAGCCGCCAGCGGGTAGGGGTCGCTGGCAAGGTGGTGCCACGCAGCGCCGTTGTCTATGGGATAGGTTTTGCCAACGACAGGCTCTACACGCTAAGCTCCGCCGGCTTGTTGGAAGCCTGGCCCCTGGAGGCAAGATGACGGATATCAACGAAAGACTGGAATACCTGGAGACCAAGGTGGCCTACCAGGACGCGACCATCCACGATCTGTCGGATCAGATAGCAGCCCTGCAGCAGCTGGTGGAAAAGCAGCGCCAGCAGATGGCCTACCTGGCCCAGAAGATGAAGGAAGTGCAGGTCAGCCATGTGGCCGGGGAGCACGAGGAAACCCCGCCTCCCCATTACTGAGCCTTATTCCGGCTTGAACAGGCCGATCACCTGCTCGGCCTCCCGGCTGGCCTGCTTCACTTCTTCCGGCTCCTGGGTCTGGCTGTAACCGCAGGCCACGCACTGGATGCGCTCGACATTGTTTTCGGCAATGAGCTGGATCACGTCCTGCTCCTTGCACTGGGGGCAGACGGCCCCGGCGATAAAGCGTTTCTTCGCCATGCTTGCTCCCGGCCAACCCGGCCATTTAGGATCGCCCTAACTGGGACGAGAAAGACCTCAAATGATACACCTTCAGGGCCTGCAATTGATCAGGGGCGGGCGCAAACTCTTCGACGGCGCCAACCTCAGCCTCCATGCCGGGCAACGCCTGGGCCTCATCGGCGCCAACGGCTGTGGCAAATCCACCCTCTTTGCCCTCATCAAGGGCGAGCTGGAGCTGGACGGCGGCGACTTCAGCCTGCCCGGCGACTGGGTCATCGCCTCCGTGGCCCAGGAGACCCCGGCCCTGGACAGGGCCGCCCTCGACTATGTCATCGACGGCGACCGCCGCTACCGGCAGCTGGAGGCCCAGCTGGCCGAGGCCCAGCAGCGGGACGACGGCAATGCCATGGCCCGGCTCATGGCCGAGCTGGAACAGGCCGGCAGCTACGACATCCAGGCCAGGGCCGGCGCACTGCTGCATGGCCTCGGCTTCGGGGCCGAGCAGATGCAGCGGCCGGTGAAGGCCTTCTCCGGCGGCTGGCGCATGCGCCTCAACCTGGCCCAGGCGCTGATGTGCCCCTCCGACCTGCTGCTGCTGGACGAACCCACCAACCACTTGGATCTGGACGCGGTGTTCTGGCTCACCGACTGGCTCAAGGGCTACCGCGGCACCCTGGTGCTGATCTCCCACGACCGGGACTTCCTGGACGAGGTGGTCACCCATATCGCCCATGTCCATCAGCAGCAGCTGCACCTCTATGCCGGCAACTATGCCGCCTTCGAGCGCCAGCGCGCCGAGAAGCTGGCCCAGCAGCAGGCGCTGTACGAGAAGCAGCAGGCCCAGCGCGCCCACCTGGAAAGCTTCATCAACAGGTTCAAGGCCAAGGCCAGCAAGGCCAAGCAGGCCCAGAGCCGCATCAAGGCCCTGGAGCGCATGGAGGATCTGGCCCCGGCCCATATCGATTCGCCGTTCAGCTTCGACTTCCCCCAGGCCAACAGCCTGCCCTCGCCGCTGCTGGCGGTGGACAAGGTCAGCCTGGGCTACGGCGATCGGCCGCTGCTCAGCAACGTCGGCCTGCGCCTGCAGCCCGGCCAGCGTATCGGCCTGCTCGGCCCCAACGGCGCCGGCAAGTCCACCCTGATCAAGTTCCTGGCCGGTGAGCTGCCGGCCCTGGCCGGCGAAGTGGTCCAGGCCCAGGGCCTGAAGGTGGGCTACTTCGCCCAGCACCAGCTCGAACACCTGGACGCCGGCGCCAGCCCGCTGCTGCACCTGCAGCGCCTGGCCCCGGAAAAACGCGAGCAGGAGCTCAGGGACTTCCTGGGCCGCTTCGATTTTCGCGGCGACAAGGCCAAGGAAGCCATAGGCCCCTTCTCCGGCGGCGAGAAGGCCCGCCTGGCCCTGGCGCTGATCGTCTGGCAGGCCCCCAACCTGCTGCTGCTGGACGAGCCCACCAACCACCTGGATCTGGAAATGCGCCAGGCCCTGACCCTGGCCCTGCAGGGCTTCGAGGGCGCCATGGTGATCGTCTCCCACGACCGCCACCTGCTGCGCACCACCACCGACGACTTCTGGTGCGTGCTGGACGGCGCCGTACGCCCCTTCGAGGGCGACCTGGACGACTACCACCAGTGGATCCTGAGCCGCGAGCGCCAGGCCAACGCCGGCAACCAGGCCGAGGCCAAGGCCCATTCCGCCCAGTCCCGCAAGGACCGCAAGCGCCTGGAGGCGGAGCACCGCCAGAAGACCAGGCCGCTGCGCAACCGGCTGGACAAGCTGGATCAGGCCATGGCCAGGGCCGGCCAGGCCCTGGCGGACATGGAGCAGCGCCTGGGCGACACCGGCCTCTACGACGCCGCCCGCAAGGCCGAGCTCACCCAGCTGCTCCAGCAACAGGCCGAGGCCAGGGCGGCGCTGGAGGAGGCTGAGCTTGAATGGATGGACATCAGCGAGGAGCTGGAGGCCCTGGACAGGGCCTTTGCCGAGGAAGCCCAATGAGCGAGACCTTCTGGGACTACTGCCTGCAGCAGTATCCGCGCCATGAGAAGCAGCTGCTGGCCTGGCAGGACAGCCATGGCCTGGACGTCAATCTCTACCTGCTGGCCGCCTGGCTGGACGAGGAACAGCTCTACCTGGGCCAGGCCAGCTGGCTGGCACTGCTGGCCGAAAGCCGCCGCCTCCAGGCCCAGCTGCTTGACCCCTTCAGGAGCCTGCGCCGGGCCCTGAAGGCCGAGCTGGACAAGGACGGCTACGCCGAACTCAAGACCATGGAGCTGCGCCTGGAAAAAGAGGCCCAGCGCCAGTACCTGGCCCTGGTGGCCAGGGATCCCGCCAGCGCCGCCTTCCCGGAACCCGCCGACAACGGCCTCAACCTGCCCAGGCTGCTGGCCTTCTACCGGCTCAAGCCCTGACCGCCACAGGCGCCGGCTCCCGGAGCCGGGCCGCCAGCGCCAGGGTCACCAGGCACACCGCCAGCGACGCCGCCACCACCCCGGGCCAGCCCCAGCCCTGCCAGAAAGGGGTCAGGTAGAGGCTGCCGGTGCTGGCGCCGAGATAATAGAACACCAAATACAGGGACGAGGCACTGGCCTTGGCGCCTTGGGCCTGGCGGCTCACCCAGCTGCTGGCGTTGGCATGGCAGAGGAAGAAGCCGAAGGCGCTGAGCAAAAAGCCCAGCACGATCAGCGCCAGGGGCGCGGCCAGGGTCACCAGGCTGCCCGCCATCATCAGGCCTATGCCGGCCATCATGGCCCCGGGCTGGCCCCAGCGCCGGGCCAGGGGACCGGACAGGGTCGAGGCCAGGGTGCCGCTCAGGTAGGTCAGGAACAGCAGCCCCAGCAGGCTGGGCGGCAACCCGTAGGGCGCCTCGGCCAGGCGGAAGGTGGCCATGCTGTACTGGTTGACGAACACCATGAAGTTGAGGCCGCCGATAAGGTAGCTGGCCAGCAGCACCGGCCGCCCCAGGTGCCCCAGCAGCCCCGCCGCCATGGCCTTGGCCGCCAGCGGCTTGGCCACGAAACCCCGGGACGGCGGCAGCAGCCGCCAGAACACCGCCAGCAACGCCAGGCTCAGGGCCCCCAGCACCAGCAGGGTATCCGACCAGCCCAGCCAGCCCCCCAGGCCGCCGCCGATCAGCCGCCCCCCTATGCCGCCCAGGCTGTTGGCGCCTATATAGAGGCCCACCGCCGTCACCAGCGCCGGCTGTTCGAACTCGTCGTTCATATAGGCGATGGCGATGGCCGGTAGTCCCCCCAGCAGCAGCCCCTGCAGGGCCCGCAGCGCCAGCAGCACCGGGTAGCTGTCCGCCTGGGACAGGGCCAGGGTGCAAAGACAGACGCCGCTCATGGTCACCAGCATGATGCCGCGCCGGCCCAGGGCGTCGGAGAGGGGCCCGTAACAGAGCAGCGAGCAGGCCATGGCCGCCGGAGTGATGTTGAAGGCCCAGCTGGCCGCCAGCGGCGACAGCGAGAAACGCTGGGCCAGCAGCGGCAGCAGCGGCTGGGTCACGTAGAGGTTGAAGAAGATCAGCAGGGAACCCAGGCTCAGGGCCCAGGTGGCCCGCCAGTAAGCGGCGCTGCCCAAGGTGATCATGACGACGTCCCACGGCTAAGGTGCCGTCACTATAGGGCTGGCTTTTTCATAAGAAAAATATATCTTTTTTATAAAGTTGATAATCAAATCTTATCCATGGAAAGCAAGGCCCTGCGTTACTTCCAGGCCGTGGCCCGCCATCTCAGCTTCACCCAAGCGGCCAGGGAGCTGAACCTGGCCCAGCCGGCCCTGAGCATGGCCATAGCCCGGCTGGAGCAGGAGCTGGAGCTGGCCCTGTTCCACCGCCACGACAGGCGCATCAGCCTCAGCGACGAAGGCAAGGTGCTGCTGGCCCATGCCGACAAGGTGCTGCGGGATCTGGACGACGCCCGCCAGGCCATGGCCGAACTCCGGGAGCTGGAGCGGGGCCAGGTGCGGGTGGGGCTGTCCAACATGCTTGGCTCCTACTATTTCCCGCCGCTGCTGATGGCCTTTCGCCTTCGCCATCCGCACCTGGAGCTGTCGGTGGTGGAAGGGGGCACCAGCGAGATCCGCCGCCAGCTGGAGGCCGGCGAGCTGGATCTGGGGGTGGTGGTGCAGGCCGATCTGCCCCCCGGCCTGGAGGGGCGGCCCTTCCTGCGCGAGCAGATGCTGGTCACCCTGCCCCAGGGTCATCCCCTGGCGGCCCGGCAGGCCATCAGCCTGGAGGACTTCTTCGCCGAGGAGCTGGTGCTGTTCCAGCAGGGCTACTTCCACCGCCAGGTGGTGGACGGCCTGGCCAGGCGCATCGGCGCCAAGCCCAGGGTGGCCTTCCAGGCCAACCTGATCCCGCTGATCACCACCCTGGTGCAACAGGGCTTCGGCATCAGCACCCTGATGGCCATGGCCACCAGGGACGCTCCCGGCCTGGTCACCCGCCCCTTCGCCGAGCCGGTATGGCTGGACTTGACCCTGGCCTGGCGCCGGGACCGCCACCTGTCCAGGGCCAACCAGGCCTTCCTGGACTTCCTGCTGGCCCAGACCGCTACTTCGCCGTCAGCCTGAGCAGGCGGCCGTTGCGCTGGTCGGTGAGCACATAGAGGGCGCCGTCCGGGCCCTGGCGCAGATCGCGGACGCGCGCGCCCAGGGCGATGCGCTCCTCGGCCAGCACCTGGGTACCGTCCAGCCGCAGCCGTGTGATCAGCCCGAACTTCAGCGAGCCCAGCAGCAGATCCCCCTGCCAGGCGGGGATGGCGTCGCCGCGGTAGAACACCATGCCGGACGGAGCTATGGACGGCGTCCACTGGTACAGGGGCTGCTCCATGCCGGCCTTATGGGTGCCTATGCCTATCTTGCCGCCGCCGTACTGCTCGCCATAAGTGATCACCGGCCAGCCGTAGTTCCGGCCCGGCTGTGGCCTGTTCAGCTCGTCGCCGCCCTGGGGGCCGTGTTCATGGATCCACAGCTCGCCCGTGTCCGGGTGTATGGCCGCCCCCTGGCTGTTGCGGTGGCCATAGGACCAGATCCCGGCCAGGGCCCCTTCCCTGCCCACGAAGGGGTTGTCCTTGGGGATGCGGCCGTCCGGCCAGAGGCGCACTATCTTGCCGTGGTGGTTGTCGAGGCTCTGGGCATCGTCCATCTGGTGGAAGCGCTCGCCCAGGGTGATGAACAGATGGCCGCTGGGCGCCATTGCCAGGCGGGAGCCGAAGTGCAGGGAGCTGGCCACCTTGGGCTGCTGGCGGAAGATCAGCTGGCGCTGCACCAGACGGTCCCCCTGCAGCCTGGCCCTGGCCACGGCGGTGGAGTTGCCCAGCTTGCCCGGTTCGGCGTAGCTGAAGTAGAGCCAGCCGTCATGAAAGAGCAGATCCAGCAGGCCGCCCTGGCCGACGGCGCTGATCTCCGGCAGGCCGCGGATGGGCGGCCCCAGCTTGCCGCCGGACAGGCGCCGCAGCCGCCCCGGCCGTTCGCTGATCAGCAGCTCGCCGCCGGGCAGGAAGGCCAGGGCCCAGGGGTGTTCCAGCCGCTCGGCCAGGGTCTCGACCTCCAGGCTGGTCAGGTCGGTCTTCAGGGTCTCGGCCTGGGCGCTCAGGCACAGCAGGCAAAGGGCAAACAAAAGGCGCATGGGCAATCCTCCTGCCCCCAGCATAGTCCGGCCCAGGGGCGGCTGTGGTAGGCTGTGGCAAAGCCCCGGAGCCAAGATGCCGTGATCACCGAAAGCCACTTCCGCCCCGCCCTGGGCCTGGGCAACTGTCACGCCCAGACCGTGTTCCCCCGCTACCACAGGCCCAGGCCCTGGATCCCTGTCCACAAACGGCTGCTGGCGCTGCCGGACGGCGACCAGCTGCAGCTCTGCTACCCCCAGTGGCCACAGGCGGATCCGCTCAGGCCCATAGTGCTGCTGCTGCACGGCCTGGAGGGCTCGGTGGACTCCCCCTATATCCAGGGCCAGCTGCAGGCACTGATGACGGCCGGCTTCCAGCCCCTGGTGATGCATTTTCGCGGCTGCGGCGGCCTGCCCAACCTGCTGCCCAGGGCCTACCACAGCGGCGACAGCGCCGATCCCCGCTTCCTGGCCGGCTGGCTGAGGCGTAAGTTCCCCGGCCAGCCGCTGATGGCGGTGGGCTACTCCCTGGGCGGCAACGTGCTGCTGAAATGGTTGGGCGAGGACGGCGGTGGCTCGCCGCTGAGCGCCGCCGTGGCGGTGTCGGCGCCCCTGGAGCTGAGCGCCTGTGCCAGGCGCATCCGCCAGGGCCTGTCCCGCTTCTACCAGCGCCACCTGCTGGCCAGCCTCAAGGAAAGCCTGGGCCGCAAGGCCCGGGATCCGGCCCTGGCCAGGCAGCTGCCGGATCTGAGCGACAAGACGCTGTTTGCCGATTTCTACCGCTTCGACGACGCCTTCACCGCCCCCCTGCACGGCTTCAGGGACGTGCACGACTATTACCAAAGGGCCTCATCCAAGCCGCTGCTGAAGGACATCCGGGTACCGACCCTGGTGCTGCACGCCCTGGATGACCCCTTTATCTGCCCGACGGCCGTGCCCCGGGACAACGAGGTCAGCGCCGCGGTGCACATGGAGCTGAGCCGCCAGGGCGGCCATGTGGGCTTTGTCAGCGGCAGTGCCTGGCGGCCCCGCTACTGGCTGGAGGAACGGATCCCGGCCTTTCTGGCCGAGCACAGGTAGGAAAAGCGGCGGCCCCCCGGCGCCCGAACCACTCCCCTCAAACAAAAAGGCCGACCCATTAGGGTCGGCAAGGGCTTGCTGTTGGTTACAGCCGGTGGTGGGTAACTTTTACTGGCTCGGCTCTATGGTCTTGGGCTCCAGGGTCAGCCAGACATTGCCGGAGGCGCCCGGGTAATCCCGGTAGAGCTGGTTCTGCTCCAGGGTGTAGAAGGAATCCAGGTAGTCGTCGTCATTGGTGAACCAGTTGCCGGGCATGGCCTCGACGATCTTCTGGCCCAGACCGATAAAGGGCAGCGCCTCGGGCACGCCGCCCACCGCCAGGGCCTGGCCCAGCACCTCCAGCAGCAGGCTCACCAGCTCCTGGTAGTTGTAGTTGGCGTCCTGCTCGAAGAAGACCACGTCGGCGGCGCCCCAGCGGTAGCGGTCCCAGTACACCAGGATCTGGTTCGGGTAGTAGTTGCTGCCGTCATGGTCCAGGTAGGGCATGTCCACCACGTCCACCTGGGGCTCGTCACGGCTGGGATCCACCCCGGCCACCACGGCAAAGACCTCCGCCTTGCCCAGCAGCCAGGGCTCTTGGTCATCGTTGACCCTGATCTGCTTGATCAGGGTGGCGGACAGGGGCTCGACGCTGGCCAGGGCCTGGCTTTCGGCCAGGTAGCCGGCCTCCTTGAGGCTGCGGCGCACCAGGTTTATGCCCGCCCTGTGGGCCTTGCGGCCGTCCTCGCCGACCACGAACACCGGCCGCTCCGGCAGGCGGTGCACGTCCAGCATGTGGCTTGAGCCGTCGGCGGCAAAGGCCTCGATGGCGCTCCACTGCTTCTCGTCACCGTCCGGGATATAGGCCACCAGCGGCGCCTTGCCCTCGGCCAGGGCAGCGCCCATGGCCGGGTGCGCCAGGCGCACCTCCAGCAGCTGATCCATTTCCTGGCTCAGGCCGCGCTTGGCCCTGGTGGCCAGATCCCGGCGCTCGGCCAGCCGGGCCACCTGGTTGCCCAGGCCGTGCCGCGCGACCAGCTCGCCCAGGGGGGCGGCGAAATCGGGATTGGCGTCCCTGGGCTGCCAGGCCGGCAGCCGCTCGGCCAGCTCCAGGGCCAGCTCACGGTCGGCGTTGGCGGCCAGGGCCGGGGTGGACAGGGCGGCGAGGGCCGCCAGGGTAAGAAGTTTCCTCATTGCATTCTCCGTTATCGTTCCATGACGGGAGAGGGAGTGCCTTGAGGCTGCCTGAGGCGAACAGGCCCGACCATGTCATCCAGACAATTGACTTCAGGTCATTTGCCAAGCAGTTGTGCAGATTGCAGCACCGCCGCCGTCAGCCGCTCCAGGCGGCTGGCGGGCAGGCGCCAGTGGTGCCAGAACAGCGGCACCTTCATCCTGTGCCTGGGGCTCAGCTCCACCAACTGGCCGCTGTCCAGGTAGGGCCTGGCCTGGAGCAGGGGCACCAGGGTCCAGGCGATGCCGCCCAGGGCGGCATCGATAAAGCTCTGGGCTGCCGGCATGGTGTGGCTTTCCACATCCGTGTCCCTGAGCCCGAAGCCGGCCAGGAACTGGCTGACCAGCTGGTCATGGCGGCCATAGACCAGGGCGGTGGCACGGCGAAAGGCCACGGCCGGCTCGACCCCGGCGAAATCCCGCTCGGCCATGGCCGGACCGGCCACCGCCGTATAGCTCATGGTCCCCAACGGCAGCACCCGGCAGCCCTGGACGGGGCGCCCGAAGGCACTGACCGCCGCCATCACCTCGCCGGCCTTGAGGCGGTTCAGGGTCACGTCCTGGTCCTCCACGGTCAGATCCAGCAGCAGCTCGTCCTTCACCCTGGCCACGGCATCCAGGAACCAGGTGGCCAGGCTGTCGGCGTTGACCGCCACCTTCAGCCTGGGCCGACCGCTCTCCTGCAGCTGCGGTAACTGCACCGCCAGCTCCCGCTCCAGCAGCTGCAGCTGCTGCTGGTGCCGATACAGCTTGAGGCCCGCCTCGGTGGCCCTGACCGGCTGGCTGCGCACCACCACGGGGCAGCCGAGGCGCTCCTCCAGCTGGCGAATGCGCTGGGAGACGGTCGCCTGGGTGACGTTGAGCCGGCGCGCCCCCTGCTCGAAGCTGCCCTGCTCCAGCACCGCCGCCAGGGCGGCCAGTTGCCTGGGGTCCATCATAAGCATTCCTTATGAGACATCTTTATTTATTGATTAATTAAATATCAAAAGCCCCTTAAGGTGACCAGCCGAATCGAAGGAGATCCGCATGCTCGCACTGGTATTTCTCAAGGGCCTGGCCACGGCGGCCGGCCTGATCATGTCCATCGGCGCCCAGAACGTCTTCGTGCTCAGCCAGGGCCTGAGACGGCAGCACCACCTGCTGGTGGCCGCCATCTGCGCCGGCTTCGACCTGCTGTTCATCGGCCTGGGGGTGGCCGGCCTGGCCGCGCTGCTGACCGGCCTGCCGGTGCTGGTGCGGGTGCTGCAGCTGGTCGGTGGCCTCTACCTGCTGTACCTGGCCTGGGAGGCGGCCAAACGCTGGCGGCAAAGGCGCAGCCTGGGCAGCGAAGCCCTGCATGCCATGAGCTGGCGCCGGGCGGCGGCAACGGCCCTGGCGGTGACCCTACTCAATCCCCAGGTGTTCCTGGAGACCGCCCTGGTACTGGGCACCCTGGCCGATGCCCAGGGCGAGATGGGCAAGTGGGTGTTCGCCGCCGGCGCCATGACCACCTCGGTACTGTGGTTCTTCGGCCTGGGCATCGGCGCCGCCCGGCTGGCACCGGTACTGGCCAGGCCCAGCGCCTGGCGCTGGATCGACGGCCTCACCGCCGTGCTGATGACGGCCATGGCCCTGGTGCTGTTGCTGCCCTGAGCTTGGCGGCGGGGGTTTTCTTGGTACACTGGTCACATGGCCGTAACCCGGTGTGCCCATGATCATCCCCGTCGAACAAGTCCCAGCTGATACCCTGACCGCCATCATCGAGCACTATGTGCTGCGCGAAGGCACCGACTATGGCGAACAGGAGCTGTACCTGGCCGAGAAGGTGGAGCAGGTGCGCCGGCAGCTGATCAGCAAGGAGGTGGTGCTGGTCTGGTCCGAACTGCACGAGAGCCTGAACATCATGCCGGCCCGGGATTTCATCGACGAATCGGAATTCGGCAGCTAGCAAGGAAAGCCCATGTCCAAACGCCACCCCATCATCGCCGTCACCGGCTCCAGTGGTGCCGGCACCACCACCACAGGCACCATCTTCCAGCAGATTTTCCAGGCCGAAGGGATCAAGGCCAGCTTCCTGGCCGGCGACGCCTTCCACCGCTTCACCCGCCAGGAAATGCAGGCGGCGGTGCGCAAGGCCAAGCAGGAAGGCCGCCATATCAGCCATTTCGGTCCCGAGGCCAACGACTTCGCGCGCCTGGAAGCCTGCTTCCGGGAGTACGGCGACCAGGGCACCGGCCAGTGGCGCCAGTACCTGCACACCTTCGACGAGGCCGTGCCCCACAACCAGATGCCGGGCACCTTCACCCCCTGGCAGGCCATGGCGGCCGACACCGATCTGCTCTTCTACGAGGGCCTGCACGGCGGCGTCATCGACGGCGAGGTCGACGTTTCCCGGCACGTGGATCTGCTGATCGGCATGGTGCCCATCGTCAACCTGGAGTGGATCCAGAAGATCAGCCGCGATACCGCCGACCGTGGCCACAGCAAGGAAAAGGTACGGGAGTCCATCGTCCGTTCCATGGACGACTATTTCGAGTACATCACGCCCCAGTTCAGCCGCACCCATATCAACTTCCAGCGGGTGCCGACGGTGGACACCTCCAATCCCTTCTCCGCCAAGGCCATCCCCTCCCTGGACGAATCCTTCGTGGTGGTGCGTTTTCGCAACATGCCGGACATGGACTACCCCTACCTGCTGCAGATGATCCACGGCAGCTTCATCTCCCGGGCCCACACCCTGGTGGTGCCCGGCGGCAAGATGGGCCTGGCCATGGAGCTGATCCTCAGGCCGCTGATCCGCCGCCTGATGGATGAGCGCCATGGCTGAGGAGTGGCTGGTGCGGGTCGACGAGCAGGACAGGCCCCTGGAGGCCGTGGCCCGCTCGCGCTTTCCCTTCGGCGAGCAGATCCACAGATCCACCTTCATCTTCGTGCTGAACGACCGGGATGAGCTGTGCGTGCAGACCCGCACCGCCAGCAAGGGCTACTGCCCCGGCCTTCGGGATCTGGCCGCCGGCGGCGTGGTGGCCTGGGGCGAGGATTACCTGGAAAGCGCCAGGCGGGAGCTGTACGAGGAGCTCGGCATCCGGGCCGAGCTTGTGGCCCTGGGCCGTTTCCTGCACAGGAGCCCGGGCAACTGGGCCCATGGCGCCGCCTACCTGTGCCGCCACCAGGGGCCGCTGACCCTGCAGCCCAGCGAGGTGGCGGCGGTGCAGTGGCTGCCGCTGGATCAGGTGCTGGCCTCCCCCGGCCCGGCCTTTACCCCCGATTCCCTGGACGCCTTCCACCGCTTCCTGCTGCCGGGGCGCTGAGCCTCAGGCCCTTTTTGTGGCCGCGACCGGCCCGGCCTGGCCCAGGGCCAGGAAGCTCAGCCAGGCCAGCAGGCACAGCAGGCCGCCCGCCACCAGGGCCCAGAGCGCTCCCCACAGCGCCAGCACCGACCCCGCCAGCGCCATCAGCACATTGCCCAGGCAGAAGGTGGTCACCATCAGCCCCATGACCTTGCCCTGGCCTTCCTCGCCGAAACCCTCGGAGGCGAACACCGGCAGGCCGCCGTTATAGCAGGCGATGGCCAGGCCGCAGAGCGGATAGCTGAACAGCACCAGCCACAGCGGCGGCGCCAGCGCCAGCATCGCCACCAGCAGCCCCAGGGCCAGCATGCCGGCGGCGGTGACGCTGGTGATGCCGAAGCGGCCCTGGAGGCGGTTCAGCAGCCACAGCGAGGCCGTGACCATCATCACCGTCTCGGCCAGGGTGACATAGCTGATGGCCGCCTCGTCGAAGCCGAAGGACTCGTACAGGTACAGGGGGGTGAACTCGTAATGGGCATTGACCCCCAGGGTCAGCAGCAGGTACATGGCGAAGAAGGCGCGGATGCGCCCGTCCTTGAGCAGCACCAGGCTGTTGTCCTGGCGCAGCAGCGCCAGCAGGGGCTTCTTGCCGCCACTGGCCTGGTCCCGCGGCAGCACCAACCACACCAGCACCAGTGCCAGCGCCACGGCCAGGGCGGCGATCAGGAACACCGCTTCGGCGCCCAGGAAGGCGGCCTGGCCGCCGATCACCGGTCCCAGCAGCCAGCCGCCGTAGCCGGCGGCATTGAGGCGGGCGAAGGCCCGGTGGCGGGGGATCTGGGGGTGCAGCTCGGCGGTGGCGGCCCGGGCGATGGCGATGTTGCCCTCGCAGAAGCCGGTCAGCAGCCGGCCCAGGGCAAAGAGCGGGTAGCTCTCCCAGCCGATGGCCAGGGCGGTCAGGCCGTAGCCGGCCAGGGCCCCGGCCAGGGTCCACAGCAACAGGGTTCGCCGACCCCACTGATCGGACAAGGCCCCCAGTACCGCCGAACCGACCAGCACCCCCAGGGGATAGATGGCCAGCACCAGGCCCAGCAGCAGCTTGGGATCCAGGCCGGCGAAGCGGGTCAGGGGCGAGACTTCGCCGGCGAACAGCGGCGCCAGCACGGGGTATGGCAGGGCGATGCCGGCGGTGGCGATCAGGCTCAGGGTCACCAGGACCCAGAGGTGATGTTTGGCTTCTTGTTGCGACACGATCCTGCCCCACTAAATAAACAATTGAGTTTATATAATGAGGCGGGGCAATAAAAAAACAAAGTACTTTGTTTAATTGGTCTCGGTGGCCAGCTCGGTACCCGATTCGCCCATGGCCAGCACTTCGGCCACGGTGAAGTCCAGGCGGCCGGAAAACAGCGCCCGGGCCAGGCTCTTGCGGCAATGGTGCCAGGTGCCATCGGACTCGCCGGTCACCGACAGGAAGTCACCCTGCTGGCAGAACAGGGCATAGGCCAGGTAGCGGTAGTCGGGCAGCTTGCCAAGGGACTGCTTCAGGGCCCAGTCCACCTGGGCGGGGCTGTAGCTGGGCTGGACGGAAAAGCGTTCCACCAGGATGGGGGGCAGCGAGCGCACCATGCGCCGGGCGCGCATGGACTGGAAGACGTCACGTAGCATGTTCATGTCCTTATGAAAGAGGGCGGCCTGAACCCCAGGCTCAGGCCATAGCTTAGAACAGACAGCTTCTAATTCAAGACGTTATTTGCGGCCCGGTCCCAGGAAGAACCAGGCGACCACCCCGATCACCGGGAAGAGCAACACCAGCAGCACCCACAGCGCCTTGGCGCCGGTGCTGGCCGAACTCTGCACTATCTTGATGATGGCGTAGATGTCCGCCAGCAGGATCAACAGTCCCAGCAGCCCTTTCATGATGTTCTCCTCGTCGTTTCAGGACGCCAGCATCTGGCGCAGCACATGGTGCAGTATGCCGCCGCTGTTCATGTAGGCCAGCTCGGTGGCGGTATCCACCCTGGCCCGCACCTTGTGGCACTCCTCGGAGCCGTCGGGCCTCTGGATCAACAGCTCCAGCTCGGCGCCCGGGGCCAGCCGGTCCAGGCCCAGCAGGCTGACGGTCTCGTCGCCGGTCAGGGCCAGCTTGTCCTTGCTCAGCGCCGGCGGCAGCTGCACCGGCAGCACCCCCATGCCCACCAGGTTGGATCTGTGGATGCGCTCGAAGCTCTCGGCCACCACCGCCTTCACCCCCAGCAGCCGGGTGCCCTTGGCGGCCCAGTCGCGGCTGGAGCCGGTGCCGTATTCCTGGCCGGCGATCACCACCAGGGGGATGCCCTCGGCCTGGTAGCGCATGGCGGCGTCATAGATGGGCAGCTGCTCACCGCTGGGCACATGGCGGGTGAAGCCCCCCTCCACGCCGGCCAGCATCTGGTTCTTGATGCGGATGTTGGCGAAGGTGCCGCGCATCATCACCTCGTGGTTGCCGCGCCGGGAGCCGTAGGAGTTGAAATCCCTGGGGGCCACGCCGTGCTCCTGCAGGTAGCGGCCGGCCGGGCTGTCGGCCTTGATGGCCCCGGCCGGGGAGATATGGTCGGTGGTGATGCTGTCGCCGAACAGGGCCAGGATATGGGCGCCCTTGATGTCCTCAAGGACCTCGGCCGGCCTGTCGATGCCCTCGAAGAAGGGCGGGTGCTGCACATAGGTGGAATCCGCCGTCCACTGGTAGGTCTGGCCCGGGGTGACGGCGATGGCGTTCCAATTGTCGTCGCCATCGAAGACGGCGGCGTATTCCTTCTGGAACATGCGGTCGCTGACCTGGGCCACGGCGGCGGCGATATCCTGGCTGGAGGGCCAGATCTCCTTCAGATAGACGGGCTTGCCGTCCAGGCCGGTGCCCAACGGCTCGCTACTGAGGTCGATACGGGTGGTGCCAGCCAGGGCATAGGCCACCACCAGCGGCGGCGAGGCCAGCCAGTTGGCCTTGACCTGGGGATGGACCCGGCCCTCGAAGTTGCGGTTGCCGGACAGCACCGAGCTGACCGTCAGACCGCCCTCGTCGACGGCCTTGGCCACGGGCTCCGGCAGCGGCCCGGAATTGCCGATGCAGGTGGTGCAGCCGTAGCCGACCAGGTTGAAGCCCAGCTTGTCCAGGTAGGACTGCAGGCCGGCCGCGGCCAGGTAGTCGGTGACCACCTTGGAGCCCGGCGCCAGCGACGACTTGACCCAGGGCCGGCGGCCCAGGCCCCTGTCCACGGCGTTCTTGGCCAGCAGGCCGGCCGCCATCATCACCGAAGGGTTGGAGGTGTTGGTGCAGGAGGTGATGGCGGCGATGACCACGTCCCCCTGCCTGAGCTTGAAGCCGTCCGCCGGCACCTCCTTGTCCGGGTCGTCGCCGGCCAGGGCCAGCAGCTCCTCTATGGCCGACTTCAGCTCGGGCAGCGGCACCCTGTCCTGGGGCCGCTTGGGCCCGGCCAGGCTGGGCACCACCAGATCCAGATCCAGCGCCAGGGTTTCGGTATAGAGGGGCTCCGGCGCCTGATCGTCCCGCCACAGGCCCTGGGCCTGGCAGTAGGCGCGGGTCAGGGCCAGGGTATCGGGCTCCCGGCCGGTCATGGCCATGTAGTCGAGGCTTTCCTGGTCGATGGGGAAGAAGCCGCAGGTGGCGCCGTACTCCGGCGCCATGTTGGCGATGGTGGCCCTGTCCGCCAGCGGCAGATCGGCAAGGCCAGGACCGAAGAATTCAACGAACTTGCCCACCACCCCGTGGCTGCGCAGCATCTGGGTGACGGTCAGCACCAGATCGGTGGCGGTGACCCCTTCCCGCAGCCGGCCGGTGAGCCGGAAGCCCACCACCTCGGGGATCAGCATGGAGATGGGCTGGCCCAGCATGGCCGCCTCGGCCTCTATGCCGCCCACGCCCCAGCCCAACACCCCCAGGCCGTTGATCATGGTGGTGTGGGAGTCTGTGCCCACCAGGGTGTCCGGGTAGGCCACGCCGTGGCCGTGCCAGACCCCCTTGGCCAGGTACTCCAGGTTGACCTGGTGGCAGATGCCGGTACCCGGCGGCACCACCCTGAAGTTGTCGAAGGCCTGCTGGCCCCAGCGCAGGAACTGGTAGCGCTCATGGTTGCGGGCCATCTCCTTCTCGACATTGTCGGCAAAGGCCGCCGGGCTGGCGAAGCTGTCCACCATCACCGAGTGGTCTATGACCAGATCCACCGGCGACAGCGGGTTGATGCGCTCGGGATCGCCGCCGGCCCCGGCCATGGCGGCGCGCATGGCGGCCAGATCCACCACCGCCGGCACCCCGGTGAAGTCCTGCATCAGCACCCGGGCCGGGCGGAACTGGATCTCCTTGTCGGAGCGCCTGTCCCTGGCCCAGTCCAGCAGCGCCAGGATGTCGTCCCGGGTAACGGTGTCGCCATCCTCGTGGCGCAGCAGGTTCTCCAGCAGCACCTTGAGGCAGTAAGGCAGCCGGGCCACCTCGCCCTGGCCAGCCAGGGCGGCCAGACGGTAGTAGCGGTAGGACTTGCCGTTGACCTTGAGGGTATCGGCGGCCGAAAAGCTGTCTTGGACGTTTGCCTGTGCCACATGAACTCCCTATGGGTTTGCGGACCTCCCATTCAATCTAGCACCGCCCAAGGTCGGTGGTAAAACGGCCAAAAATCAATTTTTTAGATGGCATTGATCAGCAGCCTGAAGGCCCCGGCCAGCAGCGCCAGGGCCGCCAGGCCGGCCAGGTAGAGGCCGAGGAACCAGAGCGCACGCCTCATCAGTAGCCCTCCTCGTAGTGCTCCACCTTGCCCTTGAAGATGCGGTAGCCCCAGAGCGTATAGCCGAGGATCAGCGGCAGGAAGATGGCGATGCCGGGCAGCATGAAGGCCAGGCTGGCCCTGGGCGCGGCGGCCTGGTAAATGTTCAGCCGACCCGGGATCAGCTCCGGGAACAACCCCACCACCAGGCCCAGGAAGCCGAGCACGAACAGCGCCATGGCCAGCCAGAAGGGGCGCTGCTCGGCGCCGGCCTGGAGACTGCGCCACAGCCACAGGGCCACCGCCAGGGCCAGCAGCGGGATCGGCCACAGCCAGGGCAGGTAAGCCAGCCAGCGTTCGCGCACCCCGTCCACCAGGGCGAAGTTCCACAGGCTGACCGCGGCCATGGCCAGCATCACCGCCACCAGCAGGGTGCCGGCCAGGGCCCTGGCCTTGGCCTGCAAAGCGCCGCTGGTCTTGAGGTTGAGGTAGGTGGCGCCCAGCAGGCCGTAGCCGGCCATGACCGCGAAGGCGGTGAAGACGCTGAAGGGGGTCAGCAGCCGCTCGGCGCCGCTTTCCACCAGGGTGCCCAGGATCAGGCCCTGGCAGAAGGCGGCCAGGGACGAGCCCAGGCCAAAGGCCAGATCCCACCAGCGCCTGGAGGTCTTGGCCTTGAAGCGGTATTCGAAGGCCACGCCGCGGAACACCAGCGCCAGCAACATCAGCATGATCGGCAGGTAGAGGGCCTCCAGCAGCCGGCCATAGGCGGCCGGGAAGGCGCCTAACAGGATCACCCCGCCGAACACCAACCAGGTCTCGTTGCCGTCCCAGACATGGGCCACGGCCCGCATCATCTTGCCCCTGTCCTGGTGGTCCTCGAACCAGGGGAACAGCATGCCGATGCCGAGATCGAAGCCGTCCAGCAGCACGTACATCAGGATGCCGAAGCCCAGCAGCAGGAAATACAGCAGTTCCATCAGTGCCCCTCCTCTTTCAGTTGACGGACCCAGGCCAGGGCATAGCCGGGGGCCTGCATGCCCACCAGGTGTTTTTCCAGCTTGTCCATGCGCGGCGGCCCCTTGCGGATGAGCTTGCGAAAGAAATGCAGGTAGGCCAGGAACAAGACCCCGTACACCAACAGGAACAGCGCCAGGGACAGGGCCACCCGCTCCGGCGGCACCTGGCTGGCCACGTCCTTGGTGCGGATGAGGCCCTGCACCACCCAGGGCTGGCGGCCCACCTCCACCACGTACCAGCCGGCCAGGGTGGCGACGAAGCCGGCCGGGGTCAGCCAGGTCAGCAAGCGCAGCAGGCCTCTGTGGCGCCAGAAGCGGTCGCCCCGGCGCAGCCAGTTGCCCCAGAGGGCGGCCAGGATCATCAGCAGCCCCAGGCCCACCATGATGCGGAAGGAGAAGAACACCACAGGCACCGGCGGCCTGTCCTCGGGCGGCACCGACTTCAGGCCCTGCAGCTCGCCGTCGGCGCTGTGGGTGAGGATCCAGGCGGCGCCCTTGGGAATGGCGACCTCGAAGCGGTTGCGCTCGCCGGCCATGTCCGGCCAGGCGAACAGCAGCAGATCCGCCCCTTGCTCGCGGGCGGGCCAGATCCCCTCCATGGCGGCCACCTTGATGGGCTGGTGCTCCTTGACGTTGAGGCCGTGGAGGTCGCCCACCAGGGCCTGCAGCGGCGCCAGCACCAGGGCCGCAGCCAGGGCCATGGACAGCCCCTGCCGGGCGAAGGCCTGCTCCCGGCCCTGCAGCAGGTACCAGGCGCTGACCCCGGCGATGACGAAGCTGGTGGTCAAAAATGACGCCAGCAGCATATGGGCCAGGCGGTAGGGAAAGCTGGGGTTGAAGATCACCTGCCACCAGCTGGTCACCACCAGCCGCCCTTCCTCCAAGGCATGGCCGGCCGGGGTCTGCATCCAGGAGTTGGCGGCCAGGATCCAGAAGGCGGAGATGACGGTGCCGACGGCCACTATGACGGTGGCGGCGAAATGCAGCCTTTCACCCACCCGCTGCCAGCCGAACAGCATGATGCCCAGGAAGCCCGCCTCCAGGAAGAAGGCGGTCAGCACCTCGTAGGTCATCAGCGGCCCCACCACGGGCCCGGCCAGCTCGGAAAAGCGGGAGAAGTTGGTGCCGAACTCGTAGGACAGCACTATGCCGGACACCACCCCCATGCCGAAGGTGATGGCGAAGGGCTTGATCCAGAACTTGGCCAGTTGCAGGTAACGGGGGTTACGGGTCTTGAGCCAGAGCCCCTCCCAGATGGCGATGGCCAGGGCCAGGCCTATGGTCAGGGTCGGGAAGAGGATATGAAAGCTCAACGTCAGGCTCATCTGCAGCCTGGAGAGCAGGGCGACATCCCACATCTCAGTTGCTCCTTGAACGCCAATAGCCCAGCAGGCTCGGGGCGGCCGCCAGGGCCAGGATCGACATCAGGATCAGGGCGTCGGCCATCAGGGTTGAAAACGACATGCGGTACTCCTTGCTACAGCGGTTTATGCCAACTTAAGTGGCAAGGGCCGTGCCAACAGCGCCAGGCCTTGATTTGCGTCAAGTTCCGGCCTTAAGCTGGCCAGCAACTGTCAACGCTGTTGACAATTTTCGGAGCCGAGCCGTAAACCATGTTTACAAATCATAGCCTGGTGCTGGCCTTCGAGCTGGCCATGGCCGTCACCAGCCTCAGCGCCACGGGCGCCGGCCTCTGGCTGCTCAGCCGCAGCGGTGGCCAGGGCGAGCTCAAGGCCCTGGCCGGCTTCGCCCTGGCCATGGCCGCCTGGTGCCTGGGCCACCTGCTCGGCCCCTTCTGGCCGGCCCCGGCCCTGGTGCTGCTGCTGGCCAACCCGCTGATGCCCACCGCTTTCCTGGATTTCGCCTGCCGCTTCGTGGCCACGGCCGAGCCTCCGCCCTGGCTGGCCTGGCTGCAAAGGCGCATGGCCTGGTGCTACGGCGCCGCCGGCTTGGCCATACTGGTCAGCCTGGCCGATGGCGCCACACTGGCGCCCTGGCCGCCCTTCGAGCACTTTATTCACCTTAACGCCCTGGGCTGGCTCAACCTGGCCTGGACCATGGCGGTGGGTGTGCTGGCGCACCTGGTGCTGCTGTGGGGCCTGTGGCGGCACAGCGGCAACAGGCGCCGCTCCATCATCGCCATGTTCGGGGTCGGCGCCTGGGGCCTGCTGCTGGCCTCCAGCTTTATCTTTCCCTCCCTGGGTATCCGGGCCTTCCCCTGGTCCATGCTGCTGCTGCCCAGCTATGTGCTGCTGCTGGTGTTTGCGGTGATGCGCTACCGGCTGCTGGAGGTGAACCGCTGGGCCATGAAGGGGGTGCAGTGGCTGGTGATGCTGCTGGCCCTGGGGCTGCTGATCGCCGCTCTGGGCCCCCTGGCCGGCCTGCTGGGCCTGGGCGGCCTGGCCCAGGTACCGGCCTGGCAGCTGCTGCTCTACGGCCTGCTGATCCTTGGCGCCGGCGCCTGGCTCTGGCCCAGGATCAGCACCCTGGCCAGGCGGCTGATCTTCCCCGGTGGCGAACTCCAGGAGGAACGGCTCAGGGACTGGCAGCGCCAGCTGGCCCGGGCCGCCGGCTGGGACGAGCTGATGGCCAGGGCCGGCCGGTTGCTGGGCGCCCAGCTGGGCCACCAGGTGCAGGTGGGCCTCACGGACCAGGGCGGCGACACCCCGCAACTGCTGTGCCGGCAGCTGGACGGCCAGTGGCAGGTGGATCTGCAGCACTGGCAGGACAGCACCCCGGGCCAGCGCCTGGCCGCCGAGGTGTTCGCCTCCCTGCTGGCCTCGGCCTGCACCAACCTGGCCCAGAGCCTGGCCCTGGCCGAGCAGGAGAAGCAGCGCCTGGCCCAGCAGCATCTGGTGGAGCTGGGCGCATTGTCGGCGGCCATGGCCCATGAGTTGCGCAACCCCCTCAACATCATTGCCATGGCCGCCGCCGGCTGCGACCAGACCGTCCGCGGCCATATCCAGCAGCAGATCCAGCGCGCCGACCTGCTGATCAAGGACATGCTGGTCTACGGCGGCGAGCTCAACCTGGCTGTCCAGCCGCTCAGGCTGGCCGGCCTGATCCGCGGCCTGGCGTTGGACGGCGTCACCCTGGCGGTGCCGGACGGGCTCGAACTTCGGGCCGATCCCTTCCGGGTCACCCAGGTGCTGGACAACCTGCTGAGCAACGCCCGCGCCTTCGCCAGGGAACAGATCCTGCTGGAGGCGGGCCGGGACGATGCTGCCACCTGGATCCGGGTCCACAACGACGGCCCGGCGGTGGCGGCGGCGATCCGCGACCGGCTGTTCCAGCCCTTCGTCAGCAAGAGGCCAGGCGGCTCCGGCCTGGGCCTGGCCATAGTGGGCCGCATCATGGCCGGCCACGGCGGCAGCGCACGGCTGCGCACCGATCTGGGCTGGCCGGTCAGTTTCGAGATCCGCTTTCCCCTGGAGGTACATTCATGAGCCAACGCATCCTGCTGGTGGACGACGAGAACGCCTTCTGCGAGCTGTGTGGCCAATGGCTGCAGAAGGACGGCTACGAGGTGGCCACGGCCGGGGATCTGGACCAGGCCCTGGCCCGGCTGGAGGACTTCGATGCCGATCTGGTGCTGCTGGATCTGGCGCTGCCGCCGGCCTTTTCGCCCCACCAGACCCTGGCCGCCCTGCCCCGTTTCGGCGACAGGCCTGTGGTGATCCTGTCCGGCCACGGCGAGCGCAAGCTGGCCCTGGAGGCCATCAAGCTGGGGGCCTGGGACTTCCTGTCCAAGCCGGTGGATCCGGACATGCTGGCGGTGGTGCTCAGGCGCGCCCTGGTCAAGCGCCAGCTGTCCAGGGAGCTGGCCAGGCTGCGTCAGGATGAGGGCGATCTGCACGAGCTGGTCGGCCGCTCGCCGGCCATGGAGACCCTCAAGGCCCTGGTGCGCCGCATCGCCCCCACGGAAGTGCCGGTGCTGATCAGCGGTCCCTCGGGCACCGGCAAGGAGATGGTCAGCCGGGCCCTGCACCGGCTGTCGCGCCGAGCCCAGGGACCTTTCGTGTCGGTGCACTGCGGCGCCATCCCGGCTGAGCTGCTGGAGAGCGAGCTGTTCGGCCACAAGAAGGGCGCCTTCACCGGCGCCGACCGGGACAGGCCCGGGCTGCTGGCCATGGCCGACGGCGGCACCCTGTTTCTGGACGAGATAGGCGACATGCCCCTGGGCATGCAGGTCAAGCTGCTGAGGGTGCTGCAGGAAGGCACCTTCTACCCGGTGGGCGGCCGCGAGCAGGTCCGCATCGACGTGCGGCTGATCTCGGCCACCAATGCCGAGCTGCCGGCCAGGGTCCGGGACGGCAGCTTCCGGGAGGATCTCTACTACCGCATCAAGGGCATCAGCCTGGATACCCCGGCCCTGGACAGGCGCCGGGAGGATCTGCCGCTGCTGTGCGGGCGGCTGCTGGACGACTGGCGCCAGCGCCACGGCCGGGCCCTGCGGCTGTCCCCGGAGGCCAGGCAGTGGTTCCTGGGCCGCAGCTGGCCCGGCAATGTGCGGGAGCTGAAGAATACCCTGGAGAGCGTGGCCGCCATCGCCCAGGGCGATCAGATCACCCTGGCCGACATCCGACTGCTGCACCCGGACGAGGCCGAGGCGCCTGCCGGCCAGACCCTGGATGAACAGGTACGGACCCTGGAGATCCGCCTTATCGGCCAGGCCCTGGCCGAGAGCGGCGGCAACCGCAGCCAGGCCGCCCGCCAGCTGGGCCTGAGCCGGCAGGGACTGCTGAAGAAGATGGAGCGCTACGGCCTGGAATGAGGCCTGAGACCTTGAAACAGGTCAACGACTCTTGAAGGAGATGGCTCGCCATGGCCTGGAATAGCGGCCACAAAAAAGCCCGCCGATTGGCGGGCTTTTTTTATCAGGCGGCGTCCTGGCGGCGCAGCTTCATGGGCCGCTGGCAGATGAACACCTTCTGGAACTTGTGCTCGATCTGCTTGGGCATGTCCTTGGGCAGCATTACGGTGCTGTGATCGTCGTTGATGCGGATCTGGCCGATGTGGCGGGAATCCAGGTTGGCCTCGTTGGCGATGGCACCGACGATATGGCGCGGGGTGGCGCCATGGTTGCGGCCCACCTCCAGGCGGTAGGATTCCATGGGCACGTCGCCGTCACGGGGCTTGCGGGGACGACGGTCGCCGTCCCGCTCGAAGCGACGCTCACCACGCTCGCCGCCGCGCTCGAAGCGCTGGCCGCGACGGTCACCGTTGCGCTCGAAGCGGTCACGGCCCTGGCGGGGACCACGCTCTTCGCGGCGCTGGTTGGGGTTCGGCATCTTGGGATCGGCGTCCACTTCCAGGGGCTGGAAGTCGGCCTGCAGGGCCAGCAGGGCGGCGGCCAGGGCCTCTGGGGACAGGCTCAGCTCGGCCTGCAGGCGGCTGGCCAGGGCCTGCTGCTCTTCGTCGATGGCCACGGCCTTGGCTTCCAGGCGGTCGCGCAGCTTGGCCAGGCGCTTCTCGTAGAGGGCCTCACGGGACGGCAGCTCGACGATCTCCACCTTCTGGCGGGTGACGCGCTCGATGCGGCCCAGCAGGTGACGCTCACGGGGGGTGAACAGCACTATGGCGCGGCCTTCACGACCGGCACGGCCGGTACGGCCGATGCGGTGCACATAGGCCTCGGGCTCGCGGGGGATGTCGTAGTTGACGACCAGGCCGATGCGCTCCACGTCCAGGCCACGGGCGGCCACGTCGGTGGCCACCACCACGTCCAGCTTGCCGGCACGCAGGGCTTCCACGGCCTGCTCGCGGTCCTTCTGGCCCAGGTCGCCGTTCAGGGCGGCACTGCGGATGCCCAGGCGGTTGAGGCGCTCGGACAGTACCAGGGTGGATTCCTTGGTACGGGCAAAGATGATGGCGGCGTCGAAGTCCTCGGCCTCCAGCACCCTGGCCAGCACGGCCGGCTTGTGTTCTTCGAAGGTCATCAGGCCCAGCTGGGCGATGCGCTCCACGGTCTGGGTCTGGGCCTTGATGCGCACTTCCTCGTGGTTCTTGAGGAAACGCTCCACCAGGCGGCGGATCACCGGCGGCAGGGTGGCGGAGAAGAGCGCGGTCTGGCGGCTTTCCGGGGTCTCGGCCAGGATGGTCTCGACGTCTTCGATAAAGCCCATGCGCAGCATTTCGTCGGCTTCATCCAGAACCACGGCCTGGATGTTTTCCAACATCAGGGTCTCGCGACGGATGTGGTCCAGCATGCGGCCGGGGGTACCCACCACCACCTGGGCGCCACGGCGCAGTTCACCGCGCTGGGGGCCGAAGGGGGAGCCGCCGTAGATGGTGGCGACGTTCAGGCCCGGCATGTGACGACCGAAGTCTTCACAGGCCTTGGCGACCTGGATGGCCAGCTCCCGGGTCGGGGCCAGGATCAGCAGCTGGGGCTCGCGACGCTCCAGGTCGATGTTGTTCAGCAGCGGCAGTGCGAAGGCCGCGGTCTTGCCGGTACCGGTCTGGGCGATGCCCAGCACGTCACGGCCGTCCAGCAGATGGGGGATACAGGCGGACTGAATAGGAGACGGAGTTTCGAAACCCAGATCGGCCAGGGCCCGCATCAGGGATGCGGACAAAGAAAGATCAGAAAAAGCTTGGGACATGGTACGGGCCCTGTTTGGCTCAAAAGGGCGCGCATTATACGGGTATTTTTTGTTCAATGCCCGTCTTTTTTACCTGTTCTGCATGGCATCGCGGATCTTTTGGTCGGTCTTGTACTGGCTGAGGGCGTAGACGGACCAGATGGCGGCCGGGATCCAGCCGATCAGGGTGATCTGCAGGATCAGGCAAATGATGCCGGAAAGGGGCCGGCCTATGGTGAAGAATTGCAGCCAGGGCAACAACAGGGCAAGTAGCAGGCGCATTCAGCATGACTCCTTCGGGTGCGTCTCCCTAAGTTACCAAGGGCCAGCAGCCAAAGCCAGCCCAGGGCACCGCCACCGCCGCCACCTGACTGGGCCTGGGCCGGTGGCGCCACCACGCTGAGGCTGATGCGGGCAGCGGCGCTCAGCTCGCCGTCGCTGATCTGGTAATCGATGAATTCATTGCCGCTGAAGCCGGAGGCCGGGCTGTACAGCAGCGCATTGCCGTCCTGGCTGAGCTGGCCGCTGCCCTGGTAGTCGAAGGAGACCAGGGTCAGGGCGTCGCCGTCCACGTCGCTGTCGTTGACCAGGGGCTCGATGCGCAGCTGCTGGCCGGCCTGGACGCTGGCGCTGTCATCGACGGCCAGGGGGGCGTCGTTGACCGGGGTCACCTGGACGCGCAACTGGAAGAGGTTGGACAGGTGGCTGCCGTCGAAGACCCGCACCGGCACCTGCAGGGTACCGTTGAAATCCCGGTCCGGGGTGAGCCGCAAGCCGGACAGGCCATAATTGTTCCCATCGAAGGCCTCCAGGCTGAAGCCGTCCGGGAAGGGGGTGTCGCTGTCCGAGATGAACAGCTGCGTGACCGCCAGCGACAGGGGCTGGTCCTCGGCGATGGCGAGCTGCTGCTGGCCGGTGATCACCGGCACCTCGGGGTCGACGCTGGTGGTGATGGCAAAGGCGTCCGAGATGGCGAAGAAGGGCTGCTGCAGGCAGCGCAGCCGCAGCCTGGCCTGGCTGGCACTGCCCGCCGGCAGCATCACCTCCTCGCTGCCGTCGTTGGCGGTGCTGGCCAGCAGTGGTGCGAAGAACTGGCCGTTGTCGGTGGACAAGTCCAGGGCCACCTGGCTGCAGGAAATGGGGCTGAGCTGGCTGCCGGCCGTTTGCCAGCTGGTGGTGAAGCTGCGCCCGGCCACCCAGACATTGCCGCTGGCCGGCGCCATGAAGGCCACGGGCCCGGCCGAGGCGACCACCTGCAGGCTGGTTTCCCCGGTACTGACCCCACCCCGGCCGTCCCGGGCGACGAGCCGGAAGTGCAGCACCCGGTCGGTGCTGGGCAACACCTCCCCCAATGCCGCTTGCCCCGTCAACAGGCTCTGCCGCATTGGCAGCTCCCGCTCGGCACTGGCGTTTGGCACCAGGGAGCGGAACAGCGGCCGGGTGCCGTCGTCCACCATCTCCGCCACGCCGTTGGAAACGGCGCCCAGGTCGATCTGCTCCCAGTTGAAGTCGAGGCTGTCGCCGTTATCGTCCGAGCCGCTGCCGCTGAGGGCAAAGGGGGTCTGGGCGGGGATCACCGCCGCCGCCGGCACCGACAGGCTAGGGGCGGCATTGCCGGTGACCATGACCTGACCACAGCCCAGGCCGGCCTGGAAGGCGCGGATCTGCGCTATGGAATGGCTGTGGAAATAGGTGTCGGAGAAGCCCTGCAGGTTCTGCTCGGCGCAGATGCCGGCATAGGACATGATGGTGGAGCCGGAGCCGGGCTCAAAGGCACTGTCCGCCACCCTGTTACCGGCGCAGGCACCGGCCTGGCCGTTGAAGCTGTGCTCGGCGGCAAACTGGTGGCCGAATTCGTGGGCCACCACGTCGATATCATAGAAGCGGCCGACCGGGTTGCTGCTGCCGCTGACCCCCTCGGCCTTGAAGCCGGAGCAGGTCACACCCACCGAGGCGATGCCCCCGGAGCCGGTGTTGAAGACATGGCCAAGATCATAGTTGTCGGCGCCGATACGGTCGTTGATGACGGCCGTGACCACATCGATGTCGTCGTTGTCGTCGTTGAAGGGGTCGCTGGCCGGATCGGTGAAGATCAGCTGGTCGTTGTCCGCCACCAGCTGGAAGCGGATCCCCAGATCCCGTTCGAAGATGGCGCTGAGGTTGTTGAGGGTGGTGACAATGGCGGCCAGGGCGTCGGCCTTGCTGCCGCCGTGGAAGGCGGTGTAGCTGCTGCTGGCCGCCACCGCCAGCCGGTACTGGCGGACGGCACTGTCCTGGCGGGCCTGGCGCCTGGGGGCGGCCGTCTTGGGGCGACGCAGCTGCTCCTGCCAGCCCTCTTGTGGCCGCTGCTGGCGCCAGGAAAGGCTGCCGTCCGGCTGGCTTTGCAGATACCAGTGGTGGCGACCGTCCATCACCAGGGCGCTCAGGCCCTGTTTGGTGAGGGTCAGCCGCCCCGCCGGCCGTAGCCCTTCAAAAATCCTGAAGCTATGGATATCCGGGTAGCGGGCCGCCAGGGCCGGTGCCATCAGCGCCACCGGCTCCAGGCGCAGCGCCAGGGTCCGCTCGGGCAGGGGCAGGCTGAGTCGGCGCTCCGCCAGCACGCTCTGGCGCAGGGCCAGGGGGTCGGCATAGAGGCGCCCGTCCTGCTGTTGCCAGTCCAGTGCCCAGCTGCCATGGGACAGCAGCGCCAGCAACAGTGCGATCCTCGCCATGAAATGATCCCGTCATCGCCCGGTAATAGGATCTGTATAGAATAAAAAACGGGGCCGACAGGCCCCGTTTTCATGTGGTCCGCTTAGCTTGCCGTCATTTGACGTCGGGCAGGTTCCGCGCGTAGAAGATTTCCTGCATCTCCTTCCACAGTTTCTCGCTGATCTCCTCCACCTCGTTACCGGTCAGATCCTTCTTCTTGAGGCCGAACAGGTAATGGTCCAGATCGTACTCCTTGAGCATCATCTTGGTATGGAAGATGTTTTCCTGATACACGTTCACATCCACCATCTGGTACATGTTCTTGGTATCGTCGCTGATGAAGTTCTGGATGGAGTTGATCTCGTGATCGATGTAGTGCTTGACGCCGTTCACGTCACGGGTGAAGCCACGCACCCGGTAGTCGACGGTGACGATGTCGGACTCCAGCTGGTGGATCAGGTAGTTCAGGGCCTTCAGGGGCGAGATCACGCCACAGGTGGACACTTCGATGTCGGCCCGGAAGGTACAGATGCCTTCATGGGGGTGCGACTCGGGGTAAGTGTGCACACAGATGTGGGACTTGTTCAGGTGCGCCACCACGGAATCCGGGGCCAGCGGGCCCGGCTTCTCGGAGGTGTCGACCTTCTGGGAGTCTTTCAGGGGTTCTTCGGAAACCAAAATGGTCACGGAAGCGCCCTGGGGCTCGTAGTCCTGACGGGCCACATTGAGGATATTGGCGCCGATGATATCGCAGACCTCGGTCAGGATATCGGTCAGACGATCCGCATTGTACTGCTCGTCAATGTACTCTAGGTATTCCTTACGCTGCTGTTCCGTCTTGGCGTAGCAGATATCGTAAAGACAAAAGCTCAGGCTTTTGGTCAGATTGTTGAAGCCGTGCAGCTTGAGCTTGGTACTGGACTCTTGCACTTCTGGGGTTCCTCACCTTCCCGGTCGCCAGGCGACCTCTTTCAAATCCTCCCGAGACCAGGGTCTTGGGAAACGTTCTGCCCTTGTCGGGCCTGCCGCGGCCGGCTGCTGCCGGCCACGTTGGACTGCATGCCAAGGCACTGGCTCTTTGCCAAGGCCTTGACCTGCAGTCACGATGAAGAAAGCGTGCGCCTCATCCCCTGAGGCCACTCGGCCCCGGGGAAACCCCGAATTAGGCCGACGGCTCTGACTCAACGATACGGTAACTGTGGTGTATCTCTGCGGCTTGTTCCAGCATCCTGGACACCGAGCAGTACTTGTCCATGGACAGGGCCACGGCCCGCTGCACATGAGTTTCGCTCACATTACGCCCAGTCACCACAAATTCCAACTCGATCCGCGTAAAGACCCTGGGGGTGGTGTCGGCCCGGTCCGCCTTGACCAGCACCTCCACGTCCGCCACGTCCTGGCGGGCCTTTTTCAGGATAGACACCACATCCACAGAGCTGCATCCGCCCACGGCCATCAACACCATTTCCATGGGACTGGCGGCCTGGCCTTCGGGGCCGGAACCGTCCATGACCAGGGCGTGCCCGGAGCCGGAGGTGGCTACGAAACGCATGCCGTCCAGCCATTTCACACTTGCCTGCATGATGCTGCTATCCCAGTGGCGGAAAAATCCGCGCAAAGATACCACATCATGGCGGCGTTGTTAGGGCCCCGGGAAAGAAAATTTCTCCAGCCCGGTCACAGGGGCAATTTCGCTTTTGTGATATGCTGCAAGGATTAGCGAGCAACTTTTTGATGAGGCTTATCATGACCTTTCTGCCCCGCCTGCAAGGCGATCCGGTGCTGGAATGGTTCCTTTCCCAGTGCCACGTCAAGAACTATGGCAACAAGAGCACCCTGATCCACCAGGGCGAAGTGGCAGATACCCTTTATTACATCGTCAAGGGATCCGTCGCCGTGCTGATCAAGGATGATGAAGGCAAGGAGATGATCCTGTCCTACCTGAACCAGGGGGACTTCATCGGCGAGCTTGGCCTGTTCGAAGAGGAGCCGGTGCGCACCGCCTGGGTCAGGACCAAGAGCCCCTGCTCCATCGCCGAGATTTCCTACCAGAAGTTCCGCCAGCTGATCCAGCAAAAGCCGGAAATCCTGATGAAGGTCTCCTCGCAGATGGCCAGGCGACTGCGCCAGACCAGCCGCAAGGTGGGCGACCTGGCCTTCCTGGACGTGGCCGGCCGCATCGCCCAGACCCTGCTGAACCTGGCCCAGCAGCCGGATGCCATGACCCATCCAGACGGCATGCAGATCAAGATCACCCGCCAGGAGATAGGCCAGATCGTCGGCTGCTCCAGGGAGACAGTGGGCCGGGTATTGAAGATGCTGGAAGAGCAGAACCTGATCCACGCCCGCGGCAAGACCATAGTGGTCTACGGCACGCGCTGAACCAGTCCCGACACTTCCTCCCGCAAGGCGGCCAGCACCGCCTTGCGGCCATTGAGGCCGAAGCCATCGGCCAGCTCACCGACCCCCAGCCGACTCAGGCTCAGGGCCACCAACAGCGGGCAGTCCAGGCCTTTCGCCGAGGCCAGCAGGGCCAGGCGGCGCAGGGCCAGCTCCAGGCTTTCCAGGGGCCTGTTACCGCGAACGAAGGCATCCAGATCCTGCCGGTCCCAGTCATCCAGCTTCACCACCTCGGCGCCCTCGAAGAGCCCCCGCCAGATGGCAAAGGGCAGCCGCAGAGCCGGCATCTGCACCGGCAATGTGGCCCGAAAACGGTGCAGGCAGCGCGCCACCAGCTGCCGCCCGGGTTCATTCAGGCCCAGGGCCAGCATCACCGAGTAGGTACCGGAAGCCTGGTCCCTGTGGCTGCCCAGACGCACCGGCTGCCAACCCTGTCGCCGCCAGAAGGGCAGCAGCTCGGCGGTGGCGCCGAAACTGACCCCAAGCAGATCCAGCTGCCGCTCCCGGGCGGCCCGCTCCACCTCCCTTAGCAGCCGGCTGCCCAGCCCCCGGCCCTGGCGTCCCGGCAGCACGGCAATGCGCATCACCCGCCAGGCCCTTAGCCCGACCGCCTCCCTGGCGCCCAGATGGGCGGACAGGGACTGCAGGAACAGGTGCCCCTTGGGACGGCGCTGGCCCAGCCAGACCGCCTCGGCCAGTGGCTCGTCCAGGCCACCTTCCGCCACCAGGGCCACCACCCCCACCAGGCTGTCGCCCTGGAAGCCCAGCAGCAGCCTGACCTCGGGATCCTCCAGCCAGTGCTGCAGATCGCCCGGCGAGGTCTGGTAATGGGCCTGGACCAGCAGCGCCATGGCCTGGGACAGCCACTGGGGGTGCTGAACCAGCTCGGCGCCGTCACACCACCGGAAACTCAAGGGCTCACTGCCGGGCACCGCCTGGGGCAGCTCGGCGTCCAGCAGCAGCAGGCGGTTGATCAGGGCCTCCAGGGGATCGCCATCTGCCCAGCGCACCGGCGCCTTCAGGTGCAGCCGCTGGTACTGGGGGCAACGCCTCTTCAGCTCGGCCTGGAAACGTACCGCAAAGCCCCGTCCCGAGCCCTCATAGCCGTGCAAGGTGGTGGAGAACACCAGCCTGGCATAGTGATCCAGCATCCGGCTGAGCAGCGGCGTGGGGATGGCGGCCGCCTCGTCCACCAGCAGCAAGGCCGCCTTGGGCCTGTCCGCCAGCAGGGCGTCCGGGGCCAGGAAGCGGATGTGCTTGCCCTGCCAACTCAGGCTGTTGCCGTGGCGCTCGGCACCGGGCAGGCCGGCTTCGGCAAAATCGAACAGGGGCGCCACCGCCTGGGGGCTGGGCGCCGTGACCAGTATGGGTCCCTCCAGCCCCGGCAGCAGCCGGGCCGCCGCCATGCCCAGGGCCGCGCTCTTGCCCCGGCCCCGGTCGGCGGTCAACACCAGGGGCCGGCGCCTGTGCCCCTTGACCACCTTGTCGATGGCCGCCAGCGCCTGCTGCTGGTCCTCGGTGGGACCGGCCAGGGATGGCCTGGCCAGGGACCGGGGGGATGACGATGGCGCCTGGTCCAGCTGCCGGACCAGCCAGCGGCTGAAGGGACTTTGGCGTTCCAGTTTGGCCAGTGGTGGTGTCAGCAGCACCAGCAGGCCGCCGCCCACCAGACAGCCACTCAGGGCCCCCAGGGCCTCGGCCTGGATGCCGTCATGCCAGTCCACCACCAGCAGATCGCATTCCCGGCCCAGCTGGTGCCGGACCTGGTTGGCTCGGACCGCTTCGAAGGCGGCCGGGGCCCCTTCGCCCAGCCAGAGTGGCCGGCCGGCGTCACCGGCCAGCTGCGCCAGCAGCTCTCCCTGGTTGGCCTTGTCCCCTTCCAGGCACAGCCAGCGTCTTTGCCAGCTGGTCCTGGCTTCCTGCCAGAGTGTCCTGGCCCGCTCTAATGTGTTCATGGCGCCATTCTAGCGCCGGCCGGGCATGCTGCCTATCAGGCGCTTCATCCGCTCCAGTTCACCCTTGTCGCCCCCCTCCGGCTGGTAGCGCAGGCGGTTATAGAGCTGGCTGATGCGGTTGAAGTGGACGGCCAGCTCCGGCCTGGTGTCCGCCACCCGGCGGGCGAAGGCCAGGGCCGTTTCGCCGGGGCGGCGTTCAAGCCCATGGCGGGCCAGCCTGCGGCAGGCCTTGAGGTAGAGCCGGGTGGCCTCACCCTGGTGGACCCTGGGCCCCCTGTTGCTCCACCAGTTGAAGAACAGGATCAGTCCCAGCAGGGCGCCCACGAACAGCAGGCCGCCGCCCAGGATGTCGGTGCGCCCCAGCAGGCGCTGCAGCAGATCGGAGCGGCGGGCACCGTCGTAGTTGAGCACCCACCGGGTCCATTGGTAGTCCAGCAACGCCGCCTGCTGGCGCAGCCAGCGCACCAGCCCCTGGTTGCGCATCCGCATCACCATCCCCGCCTCACCGGCGAAGGCCTGGTCCTGCATCAGGCCCCGGCTGAAGCCGGCCTCGACCCGCTCCGGCGCCACCCGGGCGGTGGGATCCAGCCGCAGCCAGCCCGACTCCGGCAGCCAGGCTTCCACCCAGGCGTGGGCGTCGTACTGGTAGACGGCGTAGAAATCCCCTTCCGGGAGGTATTCCCCCCCCTGGTAGCCGGCCACTATCCTGGCCGGGATCCCCGCCAGGCGCAGCTGGTAGGCCAGCGCCGAGGCGTAGTGGCCACAGAAGCCGCTACGGCTATCGAACAGGAAATCATCGACGCTGTCGCTGCCCAGCAGCGGCGGGGTCAGGCTGTACCTGAAGGGCGCCCGGCCGAATTCCTCCATCAGGGCCGAGATCAGGGTCCGGCCCCGCCCCAGGGAAAGTACCTGGGCCTGGATCTTGCGCCGGGTCCTGGGGTTGCCTTCCTCGGGCAGCACCAGGTTGCGTCTCAGGGTCAGGTTGTCGGCGTCTATGGCGCGTCCTTCCCCCTGGGCCAGGAAGAACTGCTGGCGCTTCAGCACCGGAACGGTACTGAGCAGGCGGCCGTCCGTGGTCTGCATCAGGCGGCCATCCCTGCTCACGGAGCCGGCCAGGATCGGCAGCCAGCGCTGCCCCGAGCCTTCCATGATCAGCTGCCAGTCCCGGCCCCGTCCCCTGGGCCTGGGCAGCGGCGTGCGCTCTTCGCGCTGGCGCCAGGCCGCCTGGTGCCAGGCGCGGCCGTCGAAGTATTCCAGGGTCAGGGCTCGCCAGTAGAGGCTGTCCGGCGCCGGCCGCCAGGACAGGGCGGCCCTGAAGGCCAGCTCGGTGGAGCGGGACAGCTCGGCAATGTCCCCCGGGCTCATGCTGTCGGAGAGGCCGGTGGTGGCCTGCCTGGCATCCGGCATCTGCCACAGTGGCGCCAGCCTGGGGGTCAGGAGGAACAGCAGCAGGGTCAGGGGCAGGCTGAGCAGGGCCGCCCGTCCCATTTCCCTGGCGATAAAGGACATCGACAGGCTCTTGCCGTAAAGGCTGAGCAGTATGGCGGTATTGACTAGGGCCGCCAGCAGCAGGTAGAGGGCCATGGCCATGGACTGGTAATGGACGAAATCCGTGGCCAGCAGGAAATAGCCGATCAGCACCAGCACGTGGAGATCGCGGCTGCTTTTTATTTCCAGCAGCTTGAGGCCAAAACCCAGCACCAGCAGGCTGACCATGGCCACCAGGCTGCCCTTGCCGGGCAGGGTCACCGCCAGCAGGCCAGCACCGGCCAGGGCCAGGGCCACCAGCAGCCAGCGCGGCGGCGCCCCGCCCCGGCCCAGGCAGATGGCACTGCACCAGCCGCAACAGGCCAGGGTCAGCACCACCAGGCCGGGGCCGACCACGGAGAACAGCGGCAGCACCGCCATCAGCTGGATCAGCACCAGCAGGATCAGGATCTGCCTGGGCAGGTACCAGCGCATCAGGACCTCCCGTACAGGGCCAGCGCCTTGAGGCAACGCTGGACATGGGCGGCGCCGGCCCCTTCCTCGAGCTGCTGGGCGCCCAGATCCAGGCCGAAGCCCTGCTGCTCCTGGGCCGCATCCAGCACCTGCCAGCACAGCCGGGACAGGCGTTCGTCCAAGGTGCGACCCGGTATGTCGGCCAGGCGCAGCCAGCGTCCCCGGCCGGTCTCGTCGGCAAAACGCTTGGTCCACATGCCCCGGCCCTGGGCCAGTTGTTTCCAGGCCACCTGGCTGAGGGGATCGCCGGGCTGGTAGCCGGCCAGGCCCTGCCAGTCGGTGCTGCCCTGGCTGGCCTGGCGGCCGGGCTTGTCGTCACGACCGGCGGCGAAACGGGCCCGGGGCCAGCGGCTGGGCTTGGGATAGAGCAACAGCTCCTGGCCCAGATCCGGCCGGCTCCAGGCCCGGAAAAGGCCAAAGGGATAGCGGGTGGCGACCGTGAGCCGGCCGGGGCTGTGACGGCCCCTGGCCCCGGCCGGTGCCAGCACGGTCACTGTCTCCGGCTCCCGTATCCGGAACTGGCGCACCGGTCCGCCCTGATAACCCAGCTCGATGGCCTGGTGCCGGCGCCGCCCCTGGATCCGCAGCTCCAGGTGCAGCTCGGTATCGGCGGCCTGGGCCTTGAGGGGCACCGTCTCCAGGGCCAGGCCGTTGAGGTTGCGGTGGGTCAGGTTCATGGCGGTGAAGAACAGGCTGATCATGAAATAGGCCAGCAGCAGCACCAGGTTGTTCTGGTAATTGGTGCCCAGCAGGAACACGGCCAGGGTCGCCAGCAGGTACAGATAGCCGAAGCGGGTCGGCAGTATGTAGATGTTGCCCGCCCCCAGGCGGACGCGACTGGCGGCGGGCTGGCGCCGGGCCAGGAAGGCCGCTTCCCAGCGGCGCAGGGCGGCGGTCAGCACCTCAGCTCTCCACCGGATCCACCAGGCCAAGCAGCTGGGCCGAATAGGCCTGGTCGCCCTGGCCTTCGCCATAAACGGGGCTGAGCCTGTGCTCGGCCACGGACGGGAAGACCGCCTGGATATCCTCCGGCAGGGCGTAGTCACGGCCGCTGAGCAGGGCCCAGGCCCGGGCGGCCGCCAGTATGGCCAGACCGGCCCGGGGCGAGAGGGGCCGGGCGATATCGGGATGGGAGCGGGATGCCTCCAGCAGGGCCAGCAGATAGTTGAGCAGATCGTCCGAGGCGTGCACCTGATCCACCTGCCGCTGCAGGGCCTCCAGGCGCTCGGGATCCAGCACCGGCTGCACTTTCTGGTGGGCCAGGGCCTGGCCCTTGAGCAGCTTGCGCTCCGCCTCCTTGGGCGGGAAGCCCAGCTCGATGCGCATCATGAAGCGATCCAGCTGGGACTCCGGCAACGGGAAGGTGCCGGCCTGGTCCACCGGGTTCTGGGTGGCGATGACGAAGAAGGGCTCCGGCAGTTCATAGGTCTTGCCGTCGACACTGACCTGGTGCTCGGCCATGGCCTCCAGCAGGGCGCTCTGGGTCTTGGGGCTGGCCCTGTTGACCTCGTCCGCCAGCAGCACCTGGCTGAACAGGGGCCCCTTGTGGAATTCGAACTGCTGGTCGCGCTGGTTGAAGATGGATACCCCCAGCAGATCCGCCGGCAGCATGTCGGAGGTGAACTGGACCCGCTGATAGCCCAGACCCAGGGTGGCGGCCAGGGCGTGGGACAGGGTGGTCTTGCCGGTGCCCGGCAGATCCTCGATGAGCAGGTGCCCCCTGGCCAACAGGCAGCACAGGGCCAGCCTGGTCTGCCGCGCTTTTCCCAATACAACCTTGTTCAATTCACTGACGACGGCATCCAGACTCACGGCACTTTTCTCTTGTGGTTTTGGCTTAAGCCTACCCAAGGCACAGAACAATACCAAGGCAGGTCGCTCTCACCTAAGATAGAGGTGACAAGAAAACCACGGAGCAAGGTGATGAAATCATTGCTGATCCCTACCCTAGTCCTGGCCCTGAGCGGTGTCGCCAGCGCCGAGACCCTGCGCCTGCGCGGCCCCAACTACTACCCCTATACGGGCGCGGCCGACAGCTCCCACCCCGGTTTCATGGTGGAGGTGGCCAGGGACATCTTTGCCCTGCACGGCATCGACATCCAGTACGGGGTGCTGCCCTGGAACCGGCTGCTGGAAGGCACCGACAAGGGCCGTTATGACTGCCTGCTGGGGATCCATCCTTCGGAGGAGCCCAGGCTGGACTACACCCAGGAGCCTTGGGCGGTGATGGCCCCCCATATCTATGTCCGCAAGGACGATCCCCTGGAATACGAGGATCTGACCAGCTTCAAGCGGCGTCGGGTGGCGGTGATCAAGGACAGCCGCATGGCCGAAGCCCTCAAGCCCTTCAAGAAGATGGCGCCGGAAAGGCTGCTGGAATTCGACGAATGGGACGGGGTCGCGGAAATGGTGCGCAAGCTGCGCCTGGGCGAGGTGGACGTGGTGGCCCTGCCCAAGGTGCAGATGGAGGCCTACCTCAATGCCACCGGCTTCCACGAGCTGGTGCGGGATGCCGGGCTGCTCACCAAGCCGGTGCCCCTCTATGTGGCCTGCACCACCGCCAAGCCCGACGCCGAGCAGTGGCTGAAGTGGCTGTCGGAGGACGTGCTGACCCTCAAGCGCGAAGGGCGCTGGCAGGAGCTGGAAACCAAGTACGGACTGAGATGAAAAAGGGCCGCGTTCGCGGCCCTTTTTTTACACTGGCAATGCCACTTAGGCGTTGCACTCCACCTTGACGTTGGTGCTTTCGAAGATCTTGTCCGCGGACGCGGCCACGAAGCCGGTGTAGAGCTCGCCGCCGGGCAGGTTATAGCGCTTGGCGAACTCGTAGAAGCAGCTGGGGATCTCGAACTCGCCGTCGCTGAACTTGACCACGGCGGTGTCGGCCATGGTGGAGGACTGCTCCAGGAACACCTCGGGGCTGCCCTTGATCTCGCCGCCGGAGCTGTTCAGCACGAAGCCGGCGTCCTTCAGGGCCTGATTCACCTCTTCCAGCTTGTCGAACTTCTTCAGGTAGTTCACGGACACGGTGAAGTGGTTGGCGCGAAAGCCATAGGCGGCCATCCAGGCGGCATACTCGCTCTCGGCCAGCAGCTTCTGGTAGTCCTCATGGCTGATCTGCCAGTGGGTGCCGGAATACAGGAAGTTGTCGGCGGTCACCGCCTCGGCGTCGGCCTGGTCGACCAGGCCGTTGACGATGGCCTGCAGTTCGGGGCTGAACTGCTCCACCAGCAGCTCGGAGATGAAGACCTTGGGCTTGGTGGGATCGGCGTGTTCGAAGTGCTTGGCGTACAGCTTCTTGGCTTCGAAGTGGTACTCGCCTTTTTCCTCGTAGCCCAGGGCCAGGAAGTGGGCGGCCAGTTTTTCCAGGCCCAGCTTGTCGCCCTTGAAGGTGCGGAAGGCGACATGGTCGTTGATGATGTCGTCATCGGTGGCCAGCAGCTCGTGTACCTTGCGGGCGCTGGGGGTCACTTCCAGGTAGTTGTCCCAGAGATGACCGAACAGGGTGTCGATGTCCTTGTGCATACAGACCTCAGGATGGTGTTATTCAAAAAGAGGCAGCCACAGGGCTGCCTCATTATAGGGTCTTACAGGCTCAGGCCCGGTGCCAGGCTGGCCGGGGCCGCTACGGCGTCGGCTTCGACGCTGGCCACGGGGTAGGCACAGTAGTCGGCCGCGTAGTAGGCGGACGCCCTGTGGTTACCGGAGGCGCCGATGCCGCCGAAGGGCGCGGCACCTGAGGCACCCGTGGTCTGCTTGTTCCAGTTGACGATGCCGGCGCGGATGCGGCGGAAGAAGTATTCCCAGTCCTCGCGGCTGTCGGACAGCAGGCCGGCAGACAGGCCGTACCTGGTGTTGTTGGCCAGAGCGATGGCGGCGTCGAAATCGTCGTAGCGGATCACCGAGACCAGCGGGCCGAAGTATTCTTCATCGGGCAGCTCGGCGATGTCGGTGACATCGATCAGGCCGGGGCTGACCAGGCCGGTACCTTCCTTGAGATGGGCCATGCGCACCAGCACCTTGCCCCCCAGGGATTCCAGCTTGGCCTGGGCCTCGACCATGCCCTTGGCGGCGCGCTCGGAGATCAGCGGGCCCATGAAGGGCTGCTCTTCGTCGAACTGGCCACCGACCTTGATGGCCTTGACCGCCTCGGCCAGGGTGGCGATCAGGGCGTCGCCCTTTTCGCCCTTGGGCACGTACAGGCGGCGGGCACAGGTGCAGCGCTGGCCGGAGGAGATGTAGCCGGACTGCAGGATCTCGTGCACGGCGCCCTTGATGTCGGCCACGTCGCGGACGATAAGCGGGTTGTTGCCGCCCATCTCCAGGGCCAGGATCTTGTCGGGGCGACCGCCGAACTGCTTGTGCAGCAGGTGGCCGGTGTTGGAGGAGCCGGTGAAGAACAGGCCGTCGATGCCTTCGTGGGCGGCCAGGGCCTTGCCGGTTTCCAGCTCGCCCTGGACCAGGTTGATCACGCCCTTGGGCAGGCCGGCCTGTTCCCACAGCTTGAGGGTTTCGTGGGCGGTCTTGGGGGTCAGCTCGGACGGCTTGAACACGGCGGTGTTACCGGCGATCAGGGCCGGTACCAGGTGGCCGTTGGGCAGGTGGCCGGGGAAGTTGTAGGGGCCGAACACGGCCACCACGCCATGGGGGCGGTGACGGATGAAGGCCTTGCCGGCCGGCGCCGGGTTCTCGGTCTCGCCGGTGCGGTCGTTGTAGGCCTTGATGGACAGCTCCACCTTGCCGACCATGGCGGCCGCTTCGGTCTTGGTTTCCCAGAAGGGCTTGCCGGTTTCTTCGGCGATGACCCTGGCCAGGTGCTCCTGGTTTTCCTTGAGCACCTCGGCGAAGCGGCGCACCACGGCAACGCGCTCTTCCAGGGGCTTGTCGGCCCAGGGGATAAAGGCGTCACGGGCGGCCTTGACGGCGGCGTCCACCTGCTCGGCGCTGGCGCCCTGGCCTTCCCAGATGGTGGTACCATCGGCGGGGTTCAGGGATTGGAAGGCCGGGCCGGAGCCTGCCAGCCACTCACCATTGATAAACTGTACCAGTTGGGTCATGTATCACTCCTTGCTCTCAAAAGGCAGGGCGCGTACGAAGTCGCCTTCGCTGACCTGCAGCGCTTGGGCGGTTTCGGCGTCCATCACCAGGACGTCATCCAGGATGACGGCCTTGGCCAGGGTAGAACGGAAATCCTGCAGCTTGGTATTGCTGACCATGGTGGTCAGGCCTTGGCTGACATCACCGATGCGCACCGGCAGGCGCTTGCTGTCGCGGATGGCGTGGATGTTGTCCACGTCGCATTCCACGGTCGGGCCGGCATCAAAGATATCCACATAGCCGCGCCAGCGGAAGCCCTCGGCCTGCAGCAGACGCAGGGCCGGGCGGGTCTTGTCGTGCACTTCCCCGATCACCGCCCTGGCCTCGTCGGACAGCAGGCAGCTGTAGATGGGGTAGCGGGGCATCAGCTCGTCGATAAAGGTCTTCTTGCCGAGACCCGACAGGTAGTCGGCCTTGGGGAAATCCATGCTGAAGAAGTGGTCCTGCAGCCAGCCCCAGAAGGGGGAGTCGCCGTTCTCGTCGGACACGCCACGCATCTCGGCGATGATGGTGTCGGAGAAACGCTGGCGGAACTCGGCCAGGAACAGGAAGCGGGTCTTGGACAGCAGACGGCCGTTGTAGCCCTGGCGGTAGGGCTCGCTCAAGAACAGGGTACACAGCTCGGAAACGCCGCTGTAGTCGTTACACAGGGTCAGCACGTCGAGCTCGTTATGTACGCCCAGCTTGGGGGAGGAATGCACCACCTTGCCCAGGCGGTAATGCCAGAAGGCGTCGCTCTGGCCCACGCGGGCTTCCAGGGCGGTGGTGCCTACCACGGCGCCGTTGTCGGTGTCTTCCAGTACGAACAGATAACCCTGCTCGCCCTGGCGACAAGTGTCGTCACCCAGGGCAAAGGAGGCTTCCGAGTAGGCAATCTTGGAAGCCAGCTTTTCTTCATTGACCGGCAGGGAAGTAAAACCGATCCCGGATTCTTCAGCGATGCGCACCAGGGCGCCAAGGTCCTGGCTTGCGATCGGACGTATGACCAGCATCAGTCGCTCCTTTCTTTTCTTGGATGGCGGTCTTGGCCGCCTGAACAGACAGGGCCCACCTGTGCGGCGGGCCCTGCATGCAAAAGGGGCTGTTAGCCCTGAACGACCTTGGCCACGGCGCGCTCGAAGCGGGCCATACCCTCGGCGATGTCCTCGTCGGAGATGACGAGAGACGGGGTGAAGCGCACCACGTCGGCACCGGCAACCAGCACCATCAGCTGCTCGGCCATGGAAGCGACCAGGAAGTCACGGGCGCGACCCTTGTAGTCGTCGTTCAGTACGGCGCCGACCAGCAGGCCCTTGCCACGGACTTCCTTGAAGCAGCCGTGCTTGGCGTTGATGGCTTCCAGGTGCTCGCGGAACAGCTGTTCCTTGCGCTTGACGCCGTCCAGCACCTCGGTGGTGTTGACGGTGTCGAAGGCCGCTTCGGCAACGGCACAGGCCAGGGGGTTGCCACCGTAGGTGGAACCATGGGTGCCGGGCTTGAGGCTGGTGGCGATCTCGGCGGTGGTCAGCATGGCGCCGATGGGGAAGCCGCCGCCCAGGGCCTTGGCGGTGGTCAGGATGTCCGGTACCACGCCGTGCTCCATGTAGGCGTACAGGTGGCCGGTGCGGCCAACGCCGGTCTGGACTTCGTCGAAGATCAGCAGGGCGTTGTGCTTGTCACAGAGGGCGCGCACGCCTTCCAGGAAGGCCTTCTCGCCAGCGATGATGCCGCCTTCGCCCTGGGTGGGCTCGAGCATGACGGCGCAGGTCTTATCGGAGATCAACTGCTCCAGGGCAGCCAGGTCGTTATACTCGATGTGCTCGATGGCGCCCGGCTTGGGACCGAAACCCTCGGAGTAGGCGGCCTGGCCACCCACGGATACGGTGAAGAAGGTACGGCCGTGGAAGCCCTTGTGGAAGGCGATGATCTGGTCCTTGCCTTCGCCGTGCTTGTCCAGGGCGTAGCGACGGGCCAGTTTCAGGGCCGCTTCGTTGGACTCGGCGCCGGAGTTGGCGAAGTAGACGCGCTCGGCGAAGGTGGCGTCGGTCAGCTTCTTGGCCAGGCGCAGGGCCGGCTCGTTGGTCATGACGTTGGACAGGTGCCACAGCTTCTCGCCCTGCTCCTTCAGAGCAGAAACCAAGGCCGGGTGGCAATGGCCCAGACAGTTAACGGCGATACCACCGGCGAAGTCGACGTATTCCTTGCCTTCCTGATCCCAGATGCGGGAGCCTTCACCACGCACGGGGATGACGGCGGACGGGTTGTAGTTGGGTACCATGACCTCGTCGAACAAGGCGCGGGTGACGGTCATCTGCTCTGACATGGATTTCTTCCTCTTGTGAATAGGGGGGAGCTTGGCGGGTTGAAAGACTATTTATGCACGCTCTCGGCGGGCCAAGGCTCCCGTCACAGGCAGTCCAAAAGTGGCCTGATTATCCCAAATACGGCCTGCCTTGTCTGCGCCCGGCCCGGTCGGGCCAGTCAAAAAACCGGCAGAAGTGCCTGAAAAAAGATCGTTTTTATAACTTCATCACATAAGAAAACATGATTTTTGTCATTTAAAGAGATAAATAACCACTGCCGTCCGGCCCCCTCCCGGGCCTCTCTGCCTCGATAAATATGCACCGCCAGGCGATTTTTCCTTCCTATAATGAAACCGATTGCCCCTTCTGGAGACCCTGGCCATGCACACCACCTGGCTGCCCCTGGCGGGGCGCATCCTGCTGGCGCTGATCTTCCTGTTGAGCGGACTCCACAAGATCGGCGGCTATGCCGACACCCAGGCCTACATGGAGCAGATGGGCGTACCCGGCCTGCTGCTGCCGGCGGTGATCATGGTGGAGGTGGGCGGCGGCGCGGCGCTGATCCTGGGCTGGTTCACCCGCTGGGCGGCCCTGGCCCTGGCGGTGTTCACCCTGCTGGCGGCCATGCTCTTTCACGCCGACTTCAACGACCAGATGCAGTTCATCATGTTCATGAAGAACCTGGCCATCACCGGCGGCCTGCTGATGCTGGCCGCCCATGGCGCCGGCTGCTGGAGCCTGGATGCCAGGTTGAGCAAGGGCAAGGGCTGAGGCCGGGCTCAGCCGCGAAGGAAGTTCTGCAGCAGCTGATGCCCGGCCTGGGTGAGGATCGCCTCGGGATGGAACTGTACCCCCTCCAGGGGCAGGGTCCTGTGGCGCAGGCCCATGATCTCGCCCTTGTCGGTCCAGGCGGTGATCTCGAAACAGTCCGGCAGGCCGTCCCTGTCCACCAGCAACGAGTGGTAGCGGGTGACGGTGAGCGGATCCGGCAGCGCCCTGAACACCCCCTTCCCCGCATGCCTGATCTCTGAGGTCTTGCCGTGCATCACCTTGTCGGCCCGGATCACCCTGGCGCCAAAGCTCTGGGCCAGGGCCTGGTGGCCCAGGCAGACCCCCAATATGGGCAGCTGGCCGGCAAGGGCCTCGATGGCGGCCAGGGAAATGCCGGCCTGGTCTGGACTGCAGGGGCCGGGGGAGATCACCAGACGATCGGGCGCCAGGGCACGGATGCCGTCCAGGTCGACGGCATCGTTGCGGCGCACCAGCACCTCTTCACCCAGCTCCTGGAAGTACTGCACCAGGTTGTAGGTGAAGGAGTCGTAGTTGTCGATGAGCAGCAGCATCAGGGACGGGGTACGAAGCCCAGCACCTCATAGACCTGCTTCAGGGTGGCCTGGGCCCGGGCCTGGGCCTGCTCGGCGCCACGCTTCATGATGGCGTCCAGGGTCGGCCTGTCTTCACGCAGCTCGCGGAAGCGGGCCTGGACCGGCTCGATAAGGTCGACCACGGCGTCGGCCACGTCGGTCTTGAGGTGGCCGTACATCTTGTCGCTGTACTCGGCCTCGATCTCCGGCAGGCTCTTGCCGGTGATGGCGCTGAGGATACCCATCAGGTTGGACACCCCTGGCTTGTTGTCGACATCGAAGGCCACGCGCGGCGGCTCTTCGGAGTCGGTGACAGCGCGTTTGATCTTCTTGGCGATCTTCTTGGGCTCTTCCAGCAGACCGATGAAGTTGCCCTGGTTCTCGTCGGACTTGGACATCTTCTTGGTGGGATCCTGCAGGCTCATGATGCGGGCGCCAACCTTGGGGATGAAGGGCTCCGGCACCTTGAAGATCTCGCCGTAGAGGTTGTTGAAGCGGGTGGCCACGTCCCGTGACAGCTCCAGGTGCTGCTTCTGGTCGTTGCCCACCGGCACCTGGTCGGCGCCGTACAGCAGGATGTCCGCCGCCATCAGTGCCGGGTAGGTGAACAGACCGGCGTTGATGTTGTCGGCGAAACGGGCGGACTTGTCCTTGAACTGGGTCATGCGGCTCAGTTCGCCGAACTGGGTGTAGCAGTTCAGGATCCAGGCCAGCTGGGTATGCTCGGGCACGTGGCTCTGTACGAACACGGTGGAACGCTCGGGATCGATGCCGCAGGCCAGGTACAGGGCCAGGCTGTCCAGGCTCGCCTCATACAGGCTCCTGGGATCCTGGCGCACGGTGATGGCGTGCAGATCGACGATGCAGTAGAGGCAATCATATTCATCTTGCATCCGGTCCCACTGCCGCAGGGCACCAAGATAGTTCCCCAGGGTCAGTTGGCCGGAGGGCTGGGCGCCACTCAAGACGATAGGCTTGGACATGCTCTGATTACCTCTATTCAGTTCGAAATGGGAAGACCGGGGAGCCGTCGCAGCTCGGTGACGGCATCGAGCACCCAGTCTGGCTCGCAAAGACGGATATCTTCCCCGTAGTTGTAACCGGCCGTCAAGCCGGCGCTGGCGCATCCGGCCGCCTTGGCGGCCTGGATGTCGTTCCTGGAATCCCCCACCATCAACAGCTGCTCCGGGGTCAGTTGCCATTGCTCACACAAATGCAGCAGCGGCGCCGGGTGGGGTTTCTTTTCGGCCAGGTCGTCGCCGGCCAATACCAACTCGAAGTACTGGGCCAGATCCAGGCCGGCCAGCAGCGGCTCGGTAAAACGCCTGGCCTTGTTGGTGATCAGGGCCAGGCGGATGCCCTGGCCGTGCAAGTCCGCCAGCAGCTCCCGCACGCCCTGGTAGGGCCGGGTGCCGGACACCAGATGAGCCCGGTAATGGATCTGGAAGCTGTCCAGTCCCTGCTCGAACAGGCCGGCGTCGGGCTCCCCGCCCAGAGCACGTTTGACCAGGGTCGAAATGCCATTGCCGACCCAGTGGCCCACCTGGGCCTGGCTCTGGGTGTCCCTGCCCAGCTCCGCCAGCATGGCGTTGGTGGCCTGGGCTAGGGCGGGCAGGGAGTCGACCAGGGTGCCGTCCAGATCGAAGGCGATGTAGCGGTAGCTCATTTCACCTCGGCCAGCTCGGCGCGCATGGCGTCGATGACGGCCTTGTAGTCGGGCTGGCCGAAGATGGCGGAGCCGGCCACGAACATGTCGGCACCGGCGGCAGCGATCTCGCGGATGTTGTCTACCTTGACGCCGCCGTCGATCTCCAGGCGGATGTCATGGCCGCTGGCCTCGATGCGGCGACGGGCCTCGCGCAGCTTGTCCAGGGTGCCGGGGATGAAGCTCTGGCCGCCGAAGCCAGGGTTGACGGACATCAGCAGGATCACGTCCAGCTTGTCCATCACGTGATCGAGATAATGCAGGGGCGTGGACGGATTGAACACCAGGCCGGCCTTGCAGCCCTGCTCCTTGATCAGACCCAGGGTACGATCGATATGCTCCGAGGCTTCCGGGTGGAAGGTGATGTAGCTGGCACCGGCCTTGGCGAAGTCGGGAATGATGCGATCCACCGGCTTGATCATCAGGTGCACGTCTATGGGGGCCGTCACGCCGTGGTTGCGCAGGGCATCGCAGACCAGGGGGCCTATGGTGAGGTTGGGCACATAGTGGTTGTCCATGACGTCGAAGTGCACCACGTCGGCACCGGCGGCCAGCACATTGTCCACCTCCTCGCCAAGTCGAGCAAAGTCGGCGGACAGGATGGAGGGGGCGATCAGGAAATCTTTCATTTTTAGGGGTTCCACGGCGGTTTGGGCGCCGTCATTTTATAACCAGTCGGCCAGCAGAGAAAACAGCAGTGGCCCCTGATGTGATCTGGCCAGGCTGGCCAGGGCCTGTCGATAGGCCGTTTCGCCGATCTCGGCGCGGCGTTTCTCCAGCAAGGCGGCCAGGTAGTCACTACTGAACTCCGGATGCGGCTGCATCGTCAGGATCTGCTTGCCATAACGAAGGCCGGCGTAGGGACAGGACTCGTGACGCAGCCAGACTTGGCCGCCGCTGGGCAGGCTTTGCACCTGATCCCGGTGGCTGGCCAGCAGCCGCAAGGTGGCGGGTAGGCTCAGGCCTGGCAGCACGGCCTCACGGCGATAATCCAGGGCCCCCAGCTGCCAGCCCTGTGTGGCACGCGCCACCCGGGCCCCATGGAGCCTGGCGATAAGCTGATGGCCGAAGCAGATCCCCAGCAGCTGCTGCCCTTGGCCGATGCGGGCTTCCAGCCAGTCCAGCAACCTCAGCAGCCAGGGCTCATCGGCAAAGGCATCGGCCTTGGAGCCGGTCACCAGCACCAGTTCGAACCGCTCATCCAGTGGCGGCAGGGTGCCCAGCACGGCATTGCAGCTATGGACCTCGCAACCCGGCCATGCCGATAGCGCCCGACGCATCATCAGTGCATAGCTGCCATGCTTCCCCGCCAGGGCCCGGGGCAGCACGTCACAATCCATGATCAGCAGCGACCTCGTCATTGAGCCCCCCATTGCCCCTTGCTACCTTTGAAAAATGCCGATTAAAGGAAACTTCTCATGCATTTAGAGGATAGCGAACTGCTGCGCAGCAAGGCCTATGTCAACGGCCGTTGGCTGGATGCCGATACCCGAGCGTCGGTCATGGATCCGGCCACCGGCCAGGAGCTGGCCCAGGTGCCCATGCTGGGTGAAGAAGCCGTCCAGCAGGCCATCGACGCCGCCGAGCTGGCCTTTCACGGCTGGCGCACCCTCAGCGGCCATGAGCGCGCCAGGCGCCTGTACCGCTGGTATGAACTGATGCATGAGCATTTGGGCGATCTGGCACAGATCATGACGGCCGAGCAGGGCAAGCCCCTGGCCGAGGCCAAGGGCGAGATCCGCTACGCCGCCTCCTTCGTGCAGTGGTTCGCCGAGGAAGCCAAGCGCAGTTACGGCGATATCATCCCTTCCCCGCGGCCCGGCCAAAAGCTGCTGGTCAGCCGCGAGCCGGTTGGCGTGGTGGCCGCCATTACCCCCTGGAACTTCCCGGCCGCCATGATCACCCGCAAGGTGGCGCCGGCCCTGGCCGCCGGCTGCACCGCCGTGGTCAAGCCGGCCCTGGAAACCCCGCTCAGCGCCCTGGCATTGGCGGAGCTGGCCGAGCGGGCCGGGATCCCGGCCGGCGTCTTCAACGTGGTCACGGGGGACGCCGAAGTCATCGGCAAGGTGCTGACCTCCAGCGCCAAGGTACGCAAGCTGTCCTTCACCGGTTCGACCCGTATCGGCAGCCTGCTGATGGCGGCCTGCGCCCCCGACATCAAGAAGCTTTCCCTGGAGCTGGGCGGTAACGCCCCCTTTATTGTCTTCGACGACGCCGATTTGGACGCGGCCATTGAGGGGGTGATGGCGGCCAAGTTTCGCAATGCCGGCCAGACCTGCGTCTGCGCCAATCGCATCTACGTACAGGATCGCATCTACGACGACTTTGCCGAGCGCCTGGCCATCGCCATGAATACCCTGACCCTTGGCAAGGGTACCGAGCCCGGCGTCACCACGGGCCCCCTGATCAACCAGGCCGCCGTCGACAAGGTCCGGGCCCATATCGCCGACGCCACCAGCAAGGGAGCCAACATCCGGCTGGGCGGCCAAGCCCACGAGAAGGGCCCGCTGTTTTTCCAGCCGACCCTGTTGACGGACATGAACAAGGAGATGCGCATCGCCGCCGAGGAAACCTTCGGCCCGGTGGCGCCACTGTTCCGATTCATCGATGAGGCGGACGCCATCGCCGCCGCCAACGACAGCCCCTTCGGACTGGCAGCCTATTTCTATACCACCGACCTGGCGCGGGCGTTCAGGGTCGCCGATGCCCTCGAGTCCGGCATGGTGGGCGTCAACACCGGCCTGGTATCCAACGAAGTGGCCCCCTTTGGTGGCGTCAAGGCATCTGGCCTGGGACGGGAAGGCTCCAAGTACGGCATGGAGGAATATCAGGAGCTCAAGTACATCTGCCTGGATGGCCTTGGCTAGCAACTGAGTGAATTACCGCCAATTAGACTTTGGTCTTACCAAACGTTTTCCTTGTTAATGATGGGTGAACTCAAACCTCCGAGTTCACCTTTTCTTAACCACAAGCCATGAAACACAACAGCCAACGCCGACCAGCTCACGGTTTTCATATTTCTGCTTGATTACGAAATTCCTCATCCGTAGATTCGAAGGTTCCACCTCATCCGAATGGGTAAGTTGGTCTTACCAATATAATTAGTAATTTAGATGTGAGGACAACGACGTGAGCAAGTTTTACACTCCGTTAGTCTTGGCCCTGGGCCTGACTTCCTATGCCCAGGCAACTGAAAGTCAGTTTGTCGACAACCTGGAAGTGACCAACACCCTGACCTTTGCCAACAACTATGTGACCCGTGGTATCAGCGGCTCTTCCAACGAGCCCGTGATCCAGGGTGCCATGGATGTCGCCCACAGCTCTGGCGCCTATGCCGGTGTCTGGGCCACCAGCGGTGATGCCAGAGGTGAGATCGACTGGTACGCCGGTTACGTCTATGAACTCAACGAAGATTTTGCACTGGATGTCGGTGCCGCCCGCTTCTACTACCCGGGAGAGACCGGCCACCAGACCGAAGGTTATGTCACCCTGATGACGCCCTGGGTCAAGGTGACCGCGCGCCATGACTGGCAGTATGGCCACAACTACTACGAGCTGAACAAGGCCATCCCCCTGGCCGATCGTCTCGATATGCAGCTGCACCTGGGTTACAAGAACTATGGTGAGAAGAAGTACGAGACCAGCCACTGGGCCTACGGCAAGGAATACGCCGATGCCTCCGTCAAGTTTGGTTACAAGCTGAGCGACAAGCACACCGTTTTCGCCGGCTACAGCTGGCACGAAGACGACAACGACGACCACGCCACCGAAGGCAAGGTCCTGCTCGGCATCACCGCCAGCTTCTAACGTTGTGAGGCAAGACGAAAACGGCGCCCTGGGGCGCCGTTTTTTGTTGGCGACAAAGTAGTCAGATTGTTATACTCGTACACAACTTTGTCACCCTGGAGTCAGACGTGCAGTTTGCAAAGCGGCTGATGGGACCGGCCTTACTGTCCCTGTGCGCCCTGATGGTCAATTCATCTAGCGATGAGCAGGTACTGCTGTATGCCTGCAGTTGTGTACAGCCGGGTCAGGCCGGAGTTTGCAGTGACCGCCAGGAAGTGAGTTGGGGACAATGGTTCAGTGGCAACAGTCGCTCCACCCAGATGCACTTTCTTGATCTGCTGGAACTGCTGAACCGCAGCACCTCCGGCAAGGAACGCAATGCCCGCTTCTCCCACCAAGGCTAAGCGCAGCCTGCTGCTCAGTGTGGCCGGCGCCTTGTTCGGCGTGCAGAGCAGCGCCCGCCATTCCCAGGACTTCCAGTCCAGTTCCGCCCTGCCCTATATCCTTGCCGGCATCATCGGCGTTGTCACCTTTGTGGTGGGCCTGATGCTGGTGGTCAAGCTGGTCCTGGCTTAACCCGGGTACAGCGCCAGCAATTCATCCACCTTCTGCCGACCGGCGCCGTTACGGCTGATGGTCCGTTTTACCTGCACCACATCCAGCTCGGCCCCCTGGTAAAGCAGCCGGGTCAATGGCGTGTCGTGGTTGGAAATCAACACGGGTACGCCGCGGGCGGCGGTTTCCCTGGCCTTGTCTGCCAGCCCTTCCTGGTCCTTCAGGCTGAAGCCGTGACTGGCATAGCTGGTGAAGTAGGCCGACGTAGACAGGGGGGCATAAGGGGGATCGCAGTAGATCACGGCGCCGTCTTTGGCCGAGTCCATGCATGTATCGTAACCCCGGGAGGTAAAGGTGGCCTTGCGCGCCTTCTCGGCAAAAAACCACATTTCCTCTTCCGGAAAATAGGGCCTCTTATAGGAGCCAAAGGGAACGTTGAAACCACCTTGACGGTTGTAACGGCACAGGCCATTGAATCCATGGCGGTTCATGTAGAGAAAAAGCTGGCTGCGTCTGTAACTGTCTCTACTGGCATTGAACTCGTTGCGCAGCTGATAGTAACAATGGCGATCGTTATATTCGGAGCGGAACAGCTCGCGGCTGTCACGGATGAACTTTGCCGGAGCCCTGGCCAGGTGCCTGTACAGGTTGATGAGATCCTGGTTGATGTCGTTGAGCACGTAGCGTTCAAAATCGCTATTCAGGAATACCGAGGCCGCCCCCACGAAGGGTTCGACCAATACGTCGGCTTCGGGAAGGCGACGACAGATATCCTCGGCCAGCGAGTATTTTCCGCCGGCCCATTTCAGAAAAGCGCGGTGTTTTTTCATGTTTCGGATGTGCTCAAGTGCAGACCGTCATTCTAACGTTATCCCTGTGGCTTTACCGCAATTTCTGCCATCACCTTCTCTCCGGACTTGATCCAGGCACCGGCTTTTCGGAAACGCTCGGGAAGGGCCGCCAGGGCAGCCCTGGCTGACGCCTTGTCGGGGTAGTCACCATAGATCACCACATACCAGGGCTGACCATTTCGCCTGGCTTCATAGAGATACCAACCGGTTACCCCGGAACCCTGCATGGACTCGCGAAGTCCTTTTTCCTGGGTACCGGCTGCCAGCTGCAGGGTGTAATGGTCGCCGGCGATGGAGAAGGCAGGCTTGGCTGGGGCCTCGGGCTCGGGCAGAGACACCTCTTGCTCCCCTTCCGATGACGCCGGTTCAATAAGCTCAACAACGCCGTCATCGACCGCCATAACGATTTGAGGAGCCACGGACTCGGCGGCCGCTTGGTCCCCCACTTCCTCGCTGATGGCGCTGCCTGCTGTCGGCTCAGGATCCGCAACCTCTGGTTGGGGCTGCTCTGGGGCCTGCTCGACGGTGACGGTCCGCTCCTGTTCAGCCTGGAGATCGGCAGGGTGGACCTCTGCAGCCCGGGCTGGAGCTTCAACGGGTTTAGGTGACGGTGACAGGACGATCGGGACCGGGACCGCTTCGGGCGTAGGGGGCTGTGAATACGTCAGGTACAGCATGAGCCCCATCACCACCAGCACCAGGGGCGCCATGAGCCAGGGCTTGATTGGCCTGGCTGCTGCCGCATCTGAGGGAAGGGCCGGCGCACCCGTACCAAGCACCACCATACCTTTTTGGCCGCAGGCGTTGATAAAGTTCGCCGAAGCCGGCCCCAGCATGAGCAGCCTGCAATCGCCCCCCTGGCTGAGCAGCCAGCGCCTGAGTGCCAGTAGCTCATCAATGAACTCGGTTGGCAGTACATCCACCACTTCGATGATGGCCAGCACTTGGGAGCCGCCCCCCATGCGGGCATAGCTGTCCAAGAGGCTGTCATCGGGGTTGAACAGGGGGTCGCTGAACCATTGCGCCAAAAGTTCGGAGCGAAGCTTGCGCACCCCGCTGCCTTTAGCGGCCTTGATCAGTGCCGCATTGCACTGGGTTGGGAGGACATCGACCAGACGGCCGAACAGATGTTGGCGTTCTTCTCTCTGGCCGGAAACAAAGGCAACGGGATCACGCCCATAATGCAGCAAGTACTTGAGGCGCGAATACCAATCCACGGTATCGGTGGCTGCCGTCATTGTTCACCATTAGCCTTAGCGTTGCTGGGTTGCCCCTATGGCGGCCAGGATCTCCTGCCCGGAGGCGTCGTCAATGACCTCGGCACGACCCAAGCCCCGGGGCAAAACCAGCCGCAACTTGCCTGAAAGCACCTTCTTGTCACGCATCATCAGGGGAAGATAGGCCTCGGGAGCCATTTCATCCGGCCCCTTTACGGGCAGCCCACAGGCCTCTAACAGGCTCAGAAGCCGTTGTCTTTCCTCATCTTTCAGCATGCCCCGCGAAAAGGCAAGCTCGGCGGCCATCATGGTACCGGCGGCAACGGCTTCGCCGTGCAACCACTGCCCAAAGCCCTGATGGGCTTCGATGGCATGGCCGAAGGTGTGGCCAAGATTCAGCAGCGCCCTGACGCCCCGTTCTTGTTCATCCTGGGCAACCACCTCGGCCTTGACGGCAAGAGAGCGCTTGATGGCATGGATCAAGGCCCGCTCATCGCGGGCCATCAGTTGCTCGGCATGTTCTTCCAGCCAACGGAAAAATTCGGCATCGGCAATGACACCGTACTTGATCACCTCGGCCAGGCCGGCACTGAGTTCCCGGGCCGGCAAGGTATCAAGCCACTTCACATTGACGAAAACGGCCTTGGGTTGGTGGAAGGCGCCGATAAGGTTTTTGCCCAAGGAATGATTGACCGCCGTCTTGCCACCGACGGCCGAATCAACCTGGGCCAACAGTGTGGTCGGCAGCTGAATAAAATCGATGCCCCTGTGGAAACAGGCTGCCGCGAAGCCGGCCAGGTCCCCCACGACACCGCCGCCGAAAGCCAGGATCAAGGCATCCCGACCCAGCCCGGCCTCGATCATGGCCGTGGTCAGCTTTTCAAGTTGCACCAGGGATTTCGCCACTTCGCCATCGGGAAGGAGGTACCGATGAAGACCGGCGGCAGAGGCAAGGTGAGGTAGTAGATCCGGGAGGTGGGCGGCGGCTATGGCTTCCTGTGTAACAACCATCAGCTGCCGCCCATGCACCAGGGCACTCAGAGCAGGGGCAATCTGGTTTGCAATGAAAATGGGGTACTGTCGCCTCCCCAATCCAACGTCTATCTGCTCCATGGCCCCGCGTGTTCCGGGCTAGAAGCCCAGTTGGTCAATGATTTGGTTGGCAACGACCCGGGCGCTCTGCTCGTCGGTCTTGACGACCACATCGGCGATTTCCTCATAGAGAGGATTACGTTCCTTGGCCAGATCTTCCAGGATGTTGCGTGGCTCACCGTTCTGCAGCAGGGGACGACGCTTGTCCTTTTGGGTACGAGCGAGCTGCTTGTCGATGGTGGTTTCCAGATAGACCACGATTCCCCGAGCGGACAGGCGATTGCGCACATCTTTGTTGATCACGGCACCACCGCCCGTGGCAAGCACGATACCTTGCATCTCGCTCAGTTCATCGATGACCTTGTATTCGCGGACACGAAAGCCTTCTTCGCCTTCCACGTCAAAAACCCAGCTGATATCGGCGCCGGTGCGGCGCTCAATTTCCTGGTCGGAGTCAAAAAATTCCAGGTGCAGCTGCTGTGCCAGGTGACGGCCGATGGTGCTTTTACCGGCCCCCATGGGACCTACGAGAAAGATATTTCGTTTTTCTGCCATATTCGTACTACGTCTGAATACTCGAGTTCGCTGGGCTCAGCCCTGGTAAAGATTCCCCACAGGTCAGGCTGAATGGACAGGGGATTATCGCAGTTGTCGCCTGGCCAGGCAACCGGCAACAGAAAAGGCGGCCGAGGCCGCCTTTTGTTATCGAAGCCGGAGCTTACAGTGGCTCTGTGATGATCCGCGGGGTCACGAAGATCAGCAGCTCCGTCTTGCTGGCTTGATCGGAAGTGTTGCGGAACAACCAGCCGACGCCGGGGATGTCGCCCAACAGTGGTACCTTGGAGACGACCTTCTTCTTCTCCTGCTGGAAGATGCCGCCCAGAACTATGGTTTCGCCATTATCGACCAGCACCTGGGTTTCCAGCTGCTTGGTGTCGATGGCGGTCGCGGGGCCTGTTGCGGTCTGCACCGTTTCGCCCTTGGTGTCCTCGGTAATCACCAAATCCAGGATGACCTTGTCGTCCGGGGTGATCTGCGGCGTCACCTTCAGACTCAACACCGCCTTTTTAAAGGTGACGGAAGTGGCGCCGGAAGAGGTGCTCTGCACGAAGGGGATCTCGGTACCCTGCTCTATGTAGGCTTCCTTCTGGTTGGCCGTGGTCACGCGGGGACTGGAGATGACCTCACCCTTGTTCTCCTGTTCCAGAGCGGAAAGCTCCAGATCCAGCAGGGCCCCGTCGGCCAGCTTGGCGATATGGAAGCCGATGGAGGCAGCCTGGCCGCCAGCGGGCAGGTCCAGGTTCAACCGGTCGGCCAATGCAGCGTTGGCAGCATCCTGGGCACCTTCCAGGGTACCGGAGATGCCGTTGTTGCCATTCTGGTCACTGAAGCCCAGGCGCACGCCCAGATCTTCGGTGACATCGTCATTGACGGTGACGATACGGGACTCGATCAGCACCTGGCGCACCGGTACATCCAGCACCTCGATCAGTTTCTTGATCTCGGCCAGCTTGGCTTCGGTGTCCTGCAGCAGCAGGGTGTTGGTACGTTCGTCTATGGTGACGGTACCGCGGTCGGACAGCAGGCTGGCTTCACTGGTCTTGAGCAGCTCCGCGATGTCGGTCGCCTTGGCGTAGTTGACCTGCAGGAACTCGGAGTAGACCGGGACCAGATCCTCGACCTTCTTCTTGGCTTCCAGTTCCTGGGCCTCGCGGGCAGCCAGCTCCTTGGCCGGTGCTACCATCAGGATATTGCCTTCGACGCGCTTATCCAGGCCCTTGACCTTGAGTACCACGTCCAGCGCCTGGTCCCAGGGTACGCCGTCCAGGCGCAACGTGATGTTGCCGCTGACGGTATCGGCCGTAACCAGGTTGAAGTTGTTGTAGTCGGCAATGATCTGCAGCACGGTGCGCACAGGAATATCTTGGAAATTCAGCGACATGCGTTTGCCGTCATAGCTGACCTTTTCCTTTTCCTGCTTGTCCTTCTGCTCCGGCACCACTTCCAGGGTAAAGAGGTTGTTGGTCTGCTGGTAGCGGAAGGTAAATCCGCCGCTGGGCTTGACCACGACCCGGGTCTTGTCCGCATCCCTGAAGGTTTCAATGCTCTGAACAGGGGTGCCAAAGTCCACGACGTCGAGCTGGTAAATCAGGTCATCGGGAATACCGGTGTTGAGGAATTCGGCTACGATGCGGGAGCCCTGCTGACGGACATCGACAGCGGCCGAGGTACTTTCCATGAAGACCAGCATGCGCCCTTCGCCCATCTTGCCGCGACGGAAATCGATGGCCTTGATCTTGTTGATCTGGCCACCTTCTTCGCCACCACCGGCGATGGCCTGGCCCAGGGACACTATGTAGCTGTTGTCTACCCGGCGGGTTTCATAGGACACCAGTTTGTCCAGGTGCAGCGTTGCCCGGATACCGTCGTTGATACCGGTCGTCGAGATGTGATCCAGGCCACCGGCCTTGATATCCATGTCGGACATGACCAGGCCGGAGTCGACACCGCGGAAATCGATGAACAGCTGGGCCGGGTTGTAGGAGATGCGGGTACGCGGTTCAATGAAATCGCCATCGACCACGAACTCCAGCTCAACCCCCTTCTTGCCTACCGTGTTTTGGCGGACTTCCTTGAGAGTGGCAGCCAGGGCCATCTCCGCAGGCAGAATAAACATCATGGCGCACAGCGCCCCCTTGGAAGCCCAGGCGCCCAATCTTTGCAGCCTGGAACTTCCTTTGGTGTGAGATTGGCAAGCAATATTCATCACGTGATCGTCCCTACGAGAATCTCTTTCTTATTCGCTGACCAGTTCGAGGGTTGCTTCCCTCTCCTGCCAACAGCCAGCACCGTCCGGTACCAATTCCCTGAGCAACAGCCCCTTGCGGGAAACCTGCTCGATTCGGCCGTGGTAAAGCCCCAGGAAATTCCCCGTTGTGATCCGGTAAAGGTTGCCATCGCCAGCGGCAACCAGGGCCCACAGCTCCCCATCAGCACCCAGGGTCCCTTTCATGGACAGGGTATCCAACGGGAACTGTTCGAGCGGCTCTTTCATGCGATCCATATCCGGCTGGAGGCAATCGGGATTGCGGGTGGCAGCCGCCTCGGCCAACAGTTCGGGATCGGGCGGCGCAAATGGGCTGCGACGTTCGCCCGGCTCATAGCGGAAATGTTCGAAGGGTTTCAACTCCGGCATGGGCTCGATCCCCGGCACCGGCCGTTGTTTGACTTCCTGAACAAAGGCCTCGAGGTCACTGGTGTCGTCGTTACAACCGGCAAGACCCAGTACCGTCAATGCGATCAGGAGGTTAGCCTTTCTTAACATCAGCACTACCCTCCTTGTATTTATAAGTCTTGGCTTGGAGCGACATGGACAGGCGGCCTTCGGACACCGTCTTGATGTTGAAATCATGGAGAGTCACGATACGGGGCAAGGCCGCCACATCACTGACGAAGGTGCCCAGCTGATGGTAATCCCCCGACACCTGGATATTGATCGGCAGTTCGATGTAGAACTCCTTCTCCTGAGGCGCACTCCATTCGATCACCTGGAAATCCAGGCCACTGGCGGTGCCGACGAAGTTGATATCGTCCAGCAGGCCCGCCGTTTCGTCTTCGGTCGGCAATTGTTTCAGGAACTGGGCCAAGGTCATTTCCAGCTGTTCCATCTGCTCGCGATAGGCTTCCAGGTTGGCGGCCAGTCTCTGCTTGGCTTCAAAGGTCTTTTTGAGTTTCTGCTCTTCCTGTTGAACCCGGTTCAGCTCATCCCATTGCTGTTCAATTACCGCGAAATACATGCCGACGGTCACCAATACACAGACCAAGGCGATAAAGATGGCCTTGGCCGGCGCCGGCCAGTTGCCGATTTCGGACAGTTCCAGTTCATTGACATTCATCTGTTACTGCCCTCCATTGGTAATTTCATTGATACCTTCCAGGCGCACCCTGATGCCGATATCGAAGTCAGACAACGGCGCCTTGGCTCCGCTTGACTTGATGCGGCGAGGCTCTGGGTTGGACAACCAGTCGGATTCCTTGATATAGCGGATCAGCGTCGAAACCCTGTTGTTGGACTCCGTCTTGCCCTTGGCATTGAGATCGTCACCTTGGCGAACCAGGGTATTGAAATACATGCCAGGCGGGACGGCATCGGCGACGGTATCAAAGATATGGGCCGTTACGTTACGGCTGGCCCGCAGGCGGGCAATCAGCCGCATGCGCTGTTCCAGGTCGGCCTTTCTTTTCTTCAGCTGGTTGATCTCGCTGATGGCCCTTTCCAATACTTGGATCTGCGCCTGCATATACTGGTTACGCTTGAGCTGACCATCGATATATTGGCCGATGACCCAGTTCACTCCCAGCGCCAGGACCAGAGTCAATGCCACCATGACAAACAGCGAGACAAGGAACTCCTTCTGGCGACGCTCCCTCGCCTCTTCACGCCAGGGCAGCAGGTTTATGTTTGCCATGTGCCGAAACTCCTCAGAGCCAGTCCCGTGGCCAATGCCAGCCCTGGACCGTATTTTTCGATATCTTTCTTGTTGGCGTCAGAGCCCAGCTTCATGCCGGCAAAGGGATCCAGAACTGCGCAGGGTACGCCCATTTCCGCCGCAAGCATGTCGCTCAGGCCCTCCAGGTTAGCCGCGCCACCGGTCAACACCAGAGCATCGACGTCGTCATGGCCACTGGAGGTGCAAAAGAGTTGCACGGCCCGACGGACCTGCTGTGCCAATTCCTTATGGAAAGGCTCCAGCACTTCCAGCGATGCGGAACCGGGTAATTCGCCCCTCAGCTTGACCCGTTCCGCCTCGTCGGCGCTCATCTCGTATGCATTCTGGATGTGCTGGTTGAGGTTTTCACCACCAAAGGCATCTTCCCTGGTGTAGACCACTTCGCCGTCCAGCAGGACCGACAGCGTCGTCACACGACAGCCGATATCCAGGATGGCCACCAGCTTGGCACCCGCCAGCTCCGGTATCTTGGGCATGGCAGTGGTGACGGCTCGGCCCAACGCATAGGCTTCGATGTCCATCACCAGAGTATCCAGGCCGGCGATATCCATGGCACTGACCCTTGCCTCCACCGACTCGGACCGTGCGGCCGACAGCAGCACGTCGTTCCGGGAAGGATCACTGGCATTGGCTCCCAGCTTTTCGAAATCGAGGTTGATCTCGTCCAGGGGGTGGGGAATGAGGTTTTCCGCCTCCACCTCGATCTGACTCATCATTTCATCATCGTTTAAGGATGCGTCCATGAAAATGACCTTGGTCATGACCGAAGACCCGGCAACCGCCATGGCGGTGGCCTGGGCTTTGGAAGGCAGGCGGCGAACGAGGCGGCGCAATGCCTCCCCGACCGGCTCTATATCTTGGATTTCATGGTCGACTACGGCTCCCCTGGGGGTAGGTTCGACGGCCACAGATTCCACCTTGTACGTGTTACCATGCTTTGCAAGCAACACGGCCTTGATGGACTGTGAGCCGATATCAACACCAACCATGTTGGGAGTCTGTCGACGAAACAATTTGGCAAGCATATCCGTCGTTAATTATTTGTTATGGGCAATCAAAGAATAGTGGGCTTTTACCTGCGGGTCTAGTAAGACTCTTCTGGTTTTGCCGCTTAATCAAACAGATAATAGGCCAGAACAGGGGTGCAATGCGAGGTGATTAGTGAAGTGGTTGGTTAGAATTTTGTTCGTTTTTTTCCTGCTAGGCCTGTTGGGCCTTGGCGGGATAGTGGGTATGTACTATCACTTCAAGCCCGAGCTGCCCAGCGTTGAGGTCCTGAAAGAAGTCCGCCTGCAGACCCCCATGCGGGTCTACAGCCAGGATGGCGAACTGATCTCCCAATTCGGTGAAAAGCGCCGGATCCCCCTGACCCTGGACGAGATGCCCCCCAAGCTGATCCAGGCCTTCCTGGCCACCGAGGATAACCGCTTCTACGAGCACCCCGGCATCGACTTCATCGGCGTCGCCCGCGCCGCCTTTACCCTGCTGACCACGGGGCAGAAGAAGCAGGGGGCAAGCACCATCACCATGCAGCTGGCACGGAACTTCTTCCTGACCCGGGAAAAAACCTATATTCGTAAGATCAAGGAAATCTTCATTGCCTGGCACATCGAGCAGCTATTAACTAAAGACGAAATACTTGAGCTTTATCTAAATAAGATAGAGCTGGGCAACAGGGCCTTTGGCGTCGGTGCCGCCGCCCAGGTTTATTACGGAAAAGAGGCCAAGGATCTCACCCTGGCCCAGATCGCCGTCATCGCCGGCCTGCCCAAGGCCCCTTCCACCCTCAACCCCATCGCCTCGCCGGAGCGGGCCAAAGCCCGCCGGGCCGTAGTGCTGGGACGCATGCTGGAAACCGGCTATATCACCGACCAGGAATACCAGCAGGCCAAGGCCGCTCCCATCACCGCCAAGTACCACGGCGCCCAGATAAGCCTGGGTGCGCCTTATGTGGCAGAAATGGTCCGTCAGCAGATGGTACAGCTGTTTGGCGAGGAAAACGCCTATGGTGAGGGCTATCAGGTCTATACCACCATCAGCGGCGACCGCCAGCGCGCCGCCGAAGCCGCGCTGATAGACAACCTGCTGGCCTATGACAGCCGCCACGGCTGGCGCGGCGCCGTCGAGAAAATTGCCGATTGGCCCTTGGACGATGCCGCTATCGACAAGCTGCTCAAACGCAAGGCCTCCTATAAGCCGCTGGTGCCGGCCGTGGTAATCCGGGTCGAGGAGCAGCAGGCCCACGTCCGCATCAAGGACCAGGGGAACGCCATCCTGGCCTGGGATGCCATCGCTTGGGCCAGGCCCTACATCAACGACAACAAGCAGGGCCCAAACCCCAAGACGGCCTTGGAGGTACTGGCCGAGGGCGACCTCATCTATGTCCGGCCGACGGAAACCGGCTGGTGGCTGGCGCAGCTTCCGGACGCCAACGCCGGCCTGGTGGCCCTGAACCCGGAAGACGGCGCCATCGAGGCCCTGGTGGGCGGCTTCAGCTTCAAGCTGAGCAAGTACAACAGGGTCGAGCAGGCCAAGCGCCAGGTGGGCTCCAACATCAAGCCCTTCGTCTATGCCGCCGCCTTCGAGCGCGGCTTCACCCTGGCCAGCCTGATCAACGACGCGCCCATCAACCAATGGGATCGCAGCCAGGGTTATGCCTGGCGGCCCAAGAATTCACCGCCCGTCTACAACGGCCCGACCCGGCTGCGCCTGGGGCTGGCCCAATCCAAGAACGTCATGTCGGTGCGGCTGCTCAGGGCAGTGGGCATAGACAATGTGATAGAGCAGCTGACCAGATTCGGCTTCGCCCGTGAAGAGTTGCCCCGCAACGAATCCATCTCCCTGGGTTCTGCCTCGCTGACGCCCCTGGAAGTGGCCAGGGGCTTCGCGGCCTTCGCCAATGGCGGTTTCCTGGTGGAGCCCTACCTGATCAGCCGCATCGAGGACGGCTACGGCAAGCTGATCTGGCAGGCCTCGCCCAAGCTGGCCTGCCTGAGCTGTGAACAGGCCCTGGCCAGGGAAGAATGGGTGGATCCGCTGCAGGCCAACGAGGCCGAGCTGCAGGAACAGCTGCAACCGGACGCCATGACCACACCGGAAATGGACGCAGGCTGGCCAAGGCAGTGCCCCATTGCCCCCATCGGCATCAACAAGCTGGCGCCCAGGGCCATCAGTGCCCAGACCGCATTCCTGGTCAGCCAGGCCATGGAGAGCGTGATCTGGGGTGGCGGCAACTGGAACCAGGGTACCGGTTGGAACGGCACCGGCTGGCGGGCCCAGAAGACCGTCAAGCGCCACGACATCGCCGGCAAGACGGGCACCACCAACGAGGCCAAGGACGCCTGGTTCTCCGGCTTCAATCCCGAACTGGTGGCCACCAGCTGGATCGGCTTCGACGACCACAGGCGCGAGCTGGGCAAGGCCACCCGCAACCCGGCCGTCAAGGGCGATCAGATCTTCGGCAAGGAATTCGGCGCCCGCACCGCCCAGCCGGCCTGGAATGCCTTCATGGCCAAGGCCCTGGAAGGTATCCCGGAGCAGGAGCTGCCCATGCCCACCGGCATCGTCAGCATGCGCATCGACAGGGCCACCGGCAAGCTGACCCGCCGCCGTGACCACAGCAGCCGCTTCGAATATTTCGCGGCCGGCACCGAGCCCAAGGAGTTCATTCGCGACAGCCTGGCCAACCCCTTCGACGGACCAGCCTTGCAAGTGACTGAAGACGAAACGGAAAGCGAAGAGCTCTTTTAAGGTTTGTAATAAGAACGGTTCGCATTTATAATTCGGCCCAAGTCGTTTGATTTGGGCCTTTTTCATGTACGTCTGCCTCTGCCACGGTGTCACCGACAAAGCCATCCGCAAAGCGGCGGCCGCCGGCTGCTCCAGCCTGGCCCAGCTGCGCAGCGAGCTGAAGGTGGCCAGCCAGTGCGGCAAGTGCGCCCGCCAGGCCCGCCAGGTCCTGGATCAGAGCGAGCAGGCCACCAGGCAGCAAACGCTTCTCATTACCCAACAGGCTGTTTGACAAGCCCAAATTCCCTTCCAACACTTCCCCTTTAGGCACCCAAACCGGAGCTCGTCATGAAAGGGGATAAAAAGGTCATCCAGCACCTCAACAAGGTGCTCGGCAACGAACTGGTCGCCATCAACCAGTACTTCCTGCACGCCCGCATGCTGAAGAATTGGGGACTGCCCCATCTGGCGGAGAAGGAGTATCACGAGTCCATCGACGAGATGAAGCACGCCGATACCCTCACCGAGCGCATCCTGTTCCTGGAAGGCCTGCCCAATCTCCAGGATCTGGGCAAGCTCAATATCGGCGAAGACGTGGAAGAGATGCTCAAGAGCGATCTGGAGGTCGAGCAGAAGGCCATTCCCGACCTCAAGGACGCCATCGAATACTGTGAGAGCATCCGCGACTACGTCAGCCGGGACATCCTCACCGCCATACTCGACGGCGAGGAGGAGCACGTGGACTGGCTGGAGACCCAGCTGGAGCTGATCGGCAAGGTCGGCCTGCAGAACTACCTGCAGACCCAGATGAAGCCGGCCGACGAGGAGTGAGGGGCCTGGCCCCTCAGCCCCTAAGCAAGAATGAAAAAGAGAACCTTTTTCAGTAACTAAACTTTTGTTTTAAAAAAGGTTTTTCCACCCTATACTGGCGCTTCAGCCTATCGCACGGAGCCGACATGAAAGGGGACAAGACCGTCATCGCCCACCTCAACAAGGTGCTGGCCAACGAGCTGGTGGCCATCAACCAGTACTTCCTGCATGCCCGCATGCTCAAGGACTGGGGCTTCAAGCACCTGGCCGACAAGGAGTACCACGAGTCCATTGACGAGATGAAGCACGCCGACTGGCTGGTGGAGCGCATCCTGTTCCTGGAAGGCATCCCCAACCTGCAGGACCTCGGCAAGCTCAATATCGGCGAGGATGTGGAAGAGATGCTCAAGGCCGACCTGGCCGTCGAGCAGAAGGCCATCCCGGATCTCCGCGACGGTATCGCCTACTGCGAAAGCGTCCGCGACTACGTCAGCCGCGACCTGCTGCAACGCATTCTCGACAGCGAAGAAGAGCATACCGACTGGCTGGAAACCCAGCTAGGCCTGATCGACAAGGTCGGCCTGCAGAACTACCTGCAGACCCAGATGGTCAACGCCAACGAGTGAACCTCGAGATCGCATCACGGATGCGAGGCAGGCAAAAGCAAGGGGCCCTAAGGCCCCTTTTTCATTTCACAGCCGGTATTCCATGGCCACCTCGTCGCAGTTCTGCTGGCGCGGGCAAAGGGCGCAGTCCTTCATCACCTTCTCCGGCAGGCTGTCCTTGCCGATAACCTCGAAGCCCAGCTTGGCGAAGAAGGGCGCCACCCGGGTCAGCACTATGACCCGCTGCAACCGCAGCTCCCTGGCCTCCTCCAGCAGTTCCATGACCATGGCCTGGCCCAGACCCTGGCCCTGGCCGGCGTCGAACAGGCCCAGGGAGCGGATCTCCGCCAGGCCGGTGGAGTAGATGTAGAGGCTGGCGCAGCCCACCACCTGGCCGTCCAGCTCCGCCACCACGAAATCCTGGATGGAGTGGATGATTTCCTCCCGGCTTCTCGGCAGGTTCTCTCCCTGCCCCGCCCAATGGCCCACCAGGGCGCCGATGGCGTCCAGGTCGTCCATATGGGCCCGGCGCACCTTGTGGCCGGCCAGGCGCACCGCCATGGCCTTGACCGCCTCCTGCTGCCTGGCCTGGGACACGCCGCCCTTGGCGCAGCGTTTCTCAAGGGCCTCTAACAGATCCAGGGCCGGGTAAACGTCCTCATCGATCTGCGGGCAAACCGCCTGCAGTTCGGCCAGGCTGAGGCCTTCCAGGGGTTTGCCGGCTTCCAAGGCGCTGCGCACCAGCACCCCCACCAGGTGGTGCGCCTCCCTGAAGGGGATGCCCTTGGCCACCAGGTAGTCGGCCAGCTCGGTGGCGTTGGAGTAGCCGCCGCCGGCGGCCCGGGCGCAGGCGTCCAGGTTCACCTCCAGGCCGGTCAGCACCTCCCGGGTCAGCAGCAGGCAGTCGCTGAGGCTGTCCAGGGCGTCGAACAGCGGCGCCTTGTCCTCCTGCATGTCCTTGTTGTAGGCCAGGGGCAGGGCCTTGAGGGTCATGGCAAAGCCGGCCATGGCACCGAAAACCCGGCCGCACTTGCCGCGGATCAGCTCCAGGGCGTCCGGGTTCTTCTTTTGGGGCATCAGTGAAGAGCCGGACGACACCGCATCGGCGAAGCGCACGAAGCCGGCCTCGCCGCTGCCGAAGAAGATCAGGTCCTCGGCCAGGCGCGACAGGTGCAGCAGGCAGGTGGAGGCCGCCTGCATCAGCTCCAGCACATGGTCCCGGTCGGATACCGCATCCAGGCTGTTGTGGCTGGCCCGGTCGAAGCCGAGCCTTTTGGCCAGGGCCTCCCGGTCGATGGCGTAGGCGGTGCCGGCCAGGGCGCCGCTGCCCAGGGGGCAGACATTGAGGCGCTTGAGCGCGTCCAGCAACCGGCTCCTGTCCCGCTCCAGCATCTGGCCGTAGGCCATGGCCCAGTGACCCAAGGTTACCGGCTGGGCCCGCTGCAGGTGGGTGTAGCCCGGCATCAGGGTGCCCACATGGGACTCGGCCAGGGCCAGGATCACCGCCAGGGTATCATCGACCTCCGCCAGCAGCTGCCGGCCGGTCTTGCGGCACCATAGCCGCAGATCCGTGGCCACCTGGTCGTTGCGGGACCGCCCCGTATGCAGTTTCTTGCCGAGTTCGCCCAGTTCGTTGATGAGCCAGACCTCCACGAAGGCATGGATATCCTCTTCGCCGCTCTGGTGCAACGGCGTCGGATCCGCCGCCAGCTGGCCGGCCAGCTTGGCCAGGCCCAAATCCAGGGCCTGCTGCTCCTCGGCCGTCAGCACCCCCACCTCGGCCAGGGCCTTGGCCCAGGCCCGGGAGCCGGCGATGTCTTCTTCCCAGAGCCGCCAATCCACCGGCAGCGAGGCATTGAACCTGGCGAAGGCGTCACTGGCGCCGCCCTCGAACCGACCACCCCAAAGTGCCATCTCAGTGCCCTCCCTTGAGTGCCTTGATCCGGGACGGCAGGGAATAGAGGCGGATAAAGCCGGCCGCATCCTTCTGGTCGTAGACCTGGTCGGCGCTGAAGGTGGCGAAGTCCTCGTCGAACAGGCTGTGCTCGGACCGGCAGCCCAGCACCTTGACCTGGCCCTTGTACAGTTCCACCTTCACCTCGCCGCTGACGGACTGGTTCAGGCTCTGCACCCCGGCCACCAGGGCGTCGCACAGGGGGGTGAACCAGCGGCCGTCATAGAGAAGCTGGGCGAAGGTCTGGCCCAGGGCCTTGAGGTGCTGGTGGCAATCCTTGTCCAGCACCAGGTGCGTCAGGCCCTGGTGGGCGGTCAGCAGCACGGTACCGGCCGGGGTCTCGTAGCAGCCCCTGGACTTCATGCCCACCAGCCGGTTCTCCACCAGATCCACCCGGCCCACGCCATGGGCGGCGGCGATCTCGTTGAGGCTGGCGATCAGCACCTCGAAAGGCAGGAGCTGGCCGTTCAGGGCCACCGGCTTGCCGGCCTCGAAGCTCAGGGTCAGCTCCTGGGCCTGCTCCGGCGCCTGTTTGGGATCCACAGTCCAGGCCCAGACGGCACTGCCGGCCGGGGTCCAGGTGTCCTCCAACTCGCCGCCCTCGGTGGAGATGTGCCAGAGATTGGCATCCCGGCTGTAGATCTTCTCGGCGCTGGCGGTGGTGGGAATGCTGCGCTCGGCCAGGTAGGCCAGCAGATCTTCCCTGCCCTTCATGTCCCACTCCCGCCAGGGGGCGATCACCGCCAGGTCGGGGGCCAGGGCCGCAAAAGCGGATTCGAAACGTACCTGGTCGTTGCCCTTGCCGGTACAGCCGTGGGCCAGGGCGTCGGCGCCCACCTTGCGGGCCAGCTCCACCTGGGCCTTGGCGATGATGGGCCTGGCCACGGAGGTACCCAGCAGGTAGACATCCTCATAGACGGCCTCGGCCTGCAGCATGGGCAGGATGTAGTGCTCGGCCAGCTCACTCTTCAGGTCCACCACGTGGCATTCGCTGGCACCTGAGGCCAGGGCCTTGTCCTCGACCCCCTCCAGCTCCTCGGCGCCCTGGCCCACGTCGGCCACGAAGGCGATCACCTCGCAGCCGTAGTTTTCCTTCAACCAGGGGATGATGGCGGAGGTATCCAGGCCGCCCGAGTAGGCCAGTACGACTTTGTTTACAGCTTTCATCAGTTGGACTCCTTGAGCAGGGTGAGCAGCAGGGCTTTTTGAACATGGAGGCGGTTCTCCGCCTGGCGCAAAATCTGGGACTGGGGACCGTCGATGACCTCGGCGCTGACCTCCAGGCCCCGGTAGGCCGGCAGGCAGTGCATCACGGCCTTGGCGCCGGTGGCCTGCATCAGCGCCTCGTTGACCTGGTAGGGTGAAAAGCTGGCCTTGATGGCGGCCGGGTCGGCATCGTCGCCCATGGAGATCCAGGTGTCGGTGTAGATGGCATCCACCCCTTCCAGCATCTTGAGGTCATGACTGACCTTGGCGCCGCTGGCGGCAGTGATGTCGGCATCGGGCGCGAAACCTTCAGGGGTGACCACGGTCATCTGCACGCCCAGCAGCTTTGCCAACAGCATCAGCGAATGGCTGACATTGTTGCCGTCGCCCACATAGCCCAGCTTGATGCCGTCCAGCTTGCCGAAGATCTCGAACAGCGACAGCATGTCCGCCAGCCCCTGGCAGGGGTGGAAGCGGTCGGACAGGGCGTTGATGACGCTGGCACTGCCGGTGGCGGCCAGCTCGTCGATGGTGGCCTGGCTGAAGGTCCGCGCCACTATGGCGTCCACCCAGCAGGACAGGTTGCTGGCGAAATCCGCCACCGGCTCCCGCTTGCCCAAGGCGCCGTGCTGCTGGTCCAGGTAGACCACATGGGCCCCCAGTTGCTGCACGCCCAGCTCGAAGGTCACCCTGGTGCGCAGGGAGGGCTTCTCGAACAGCAGCGCCACGGATTTGCCTTCCAGGGCCCTGGCATAATCGGCCGGGAATTGCTTGACGGTGGCCGCCAGCTGCAGCAGGGATTGCAGCTGCTGGGGCTGCCAGTCGAAGTCGGATAACAGGTGTTTCATCTTGGTCTCTCTCATGCGCTGATCAGGGTGCCGAAGGGGCTGTCGCCACAGGCCATGGCCTGGAGCTGGTGGGGCTGGCGCCAGCTGGCCAGGCGCACGCCCTGCCCCAGGGTCTTGGCCGCGTCCAGGGCCGCCTCCACCTTGACCACCATGCCGCCGCTGATGACGCTCTGGGCCTTGAGGCTGGCAATGGCCTGGCCGTCGAGCCGAGGCAGCAGCTGGCCCTTGCCGTCCAGCACACCGGTGACGTCGGTGAGCAGCAGCAGATCGGCCTGCAGCAGCTCGGCCACCTTCACCGCCGCCTCGTCGGCGTTGATGTTGAGCAGCTTGCCTTCAGCATCGGCGCTGATGGAGCTGACGAAGGGCACGAAGCCGCCGTCCAGCATCAGGGTCAGGGGCGCCGGGTTGCCGCCGACCAGCTTGCCGACCGCGCCCCAGTCCTCGCCCAGGGGCTCGGCCTGGGCGATACCGTCCGCCAGGGACAGGCCGATGGGCTCCAGGCCCAGGCTCCTGGCCTTGGCCACCAGCTTCTTGTTGACCTCGCCGGCCAGGGTGCCCGCCACCAGCGGCAGGGACTGCTCGCAGGTGATGCGCTTGCCGTTCTTTTTCTGGGGCTCAATGCCGGCCTGCTTGAGCACCTCGTCCACCCGGCGGCCGCCGCCGTGGACCAGCACCCAGGGGCGGGGCAGCTCATTGAGGGCCAGCAGCAGCTTCTCGAGCACGGGGATGGCGTCCAGGGCACTGCCGCCCAGTTTTACGACCAAGGGTTTCATCAGGCCTCCCAGGCCGGTCCGGGCACCGGCGTCAGCTGAAAATCAAAGTGAATGTTTATGCACTCAAGGGCCTGACTGGCAGCGCCCTTGAGCAGGTTGTCGATGGCGCTGACCACCAGCAGCAGCTGTTTGTCGGGATCCAGGGCCCAGCCAAGCTGGGCATAGGGGCTGTGGGCCACCGCCTTGACCGACGGGGTCTGCTGCTTGAGGTCGCCGCTCAGCAGGATGCTGGCATGGCCGCCGTAGGCCGCCTCGAACACCTCGCTTGCCTGCTCCTGGGCCAGTCCGCCAGTCACGGGCACGGCCATGGTGGCCAGGATGCCCCGCTCGAAGGCGCCCAGGTGGGGGGTGAACAGGGTGCTTTGGCCCAGGTGCTGATCGATCTCCGGCTGGTGCCTGTGGCCCAGGACGCCGTAGGGTTTGAGACTGACCTCGCAAAAGGCGTTGCCGGCGGTGGCCTTGCGACCGGCACCGCTGACGCCGCTGACGGCGTTGATGATGGGCAGGCCCTGGATCAGCCCGGCCCGGGCCAGGGGCTTGAGGCCAAGCAGGGCGGCGGTGGGGTAACAGCCCGGTGCGGCGATGAGCCGGCTTTCCCTGATGGCGGCGTCGTTCCAGCCGACCAGGCCGTAGACGGCGCTGTCCAGCAGTTCGGGAGCCTGGTGCGCAAAGCCGTAATGCAGAGGGTAGAGGTCTGCCGGCAGCCGGAAGGCACCAGACAGATCGACGATCAGGGCCTGGCTCTGCGCCATCAGCAGCGGCACCAGCTCGCTGGAGGCCTGGTGCGGCGTGGCCAGCAGGATCACGTGGGCCTTCCAGGCGGCGCTGAGGATGGCGTCCAGCTGGCCGTCTTCGATGACGCCCTGGCCGCAGCCCAGGGGCAGGGCCTCGCCGGTATGCTGGCCGCCGGGGGAGCCGAAGACCTGGGTCAACCGCAGCTGGGGATGGCGGGCGACCAGCTTGCACAATTCCTGCCCGGTGTAGCCGGCGCCGCCGATAATGAGGGTGTTCAACATGTCTGACTGCTCTCGTTCAATTTCAACCTGGGCAGTCAGCGACCTGTTGGCGTGCCTGCCCCCGGGGCAGGCACAGGGCCTCCCGGACTCAGTGGGGGGTGGTACGAGATCGTCGCAGAGAGACCTTAAACATTTTTATTCACCAAAAGTGGATTTCAATTCAGATGTGCGTAGACTAGCCACTGCTGATTTTTGATGCAACTCTTTTGAGAAATTATTCATGAAAAAGATCCCCGGCCTGACCGAGATGTACCGTCGCCTGCTCAGCCTGCCCTCCATATCCGCCACGGATCCGGCCCTGGACACCGGCAACAAGGCGGTGATCCTGCAACTGGCGGACTGGTGCGAAAGCCTGGGGTTCGAGGTGCAGTTGCAACCGCTGGGGCCCAACAAGCTCAACCTCTGGGCGGAGCTCGGCAGTGGCGACGGCGGCCTGTTGCTGGCCGGTCACGCCGATACCGTGCCCTTCGACGAGGAACGCTGGCACAAGGATCCGCTCAATCTCACCGAAGCGGATGGTCGCTGGTACGGCCTGGGCAGTGCCGACATGAAGGGCTTCTTCGCCATCGTGCTGGCGGCCCTGGCCGAACTGGATCTGACCAGGCTCAAGGCGCCGCTGCGCATCGCCGCCACCGCCGATGAGGAAACCACCATGGAGGGGGCCAGGCAGCTGGCCAACGCCAGACCCTTCAGCCCGGCCCTGACCCTGGTCGGCGAGCCCACCGAACTCAAGCCCATTGGCCGCCACAAGGGTCATGTCAGCGCCGCCATCCGCATCACCGGCCAGAGCGGCCATTCCTCGGATCCGGGCCTGGGCCTCAACGCCCTGGAGTTGATGCACCAGGTGATGGGCGAGCTGCTGGCGCTCAAGGCATCGCTTGCCGAACGCCACCGGGATCCCCTGTTCGAGGTGCCCATGCCGACCCTGAACCTGGGTCACATCCACGGCGGCGACAATGCCAACCGCATCTGTGGCTGCTGCGAGCTGCACCTGGACATCCGTCCCCTGCCGGGCATGGGCATCACCGAACTGGAAGGCCTGATCGATCGAGCCCTGGCGCCAGTGCGTGAAAGGCACCCCGGGGCCATAAGCTGGCAGCACCTGCACACCCCCTGCCCGCCCTTCGTCAGCGAGCCGGGTCCCTGGCAGGCGGCGGTGAGCCGACAGTGCGGGCAACCCGTCGGCGCCGCCAACTACGCCACAGAAGCGCCCTTCTACCACCAGCTCGGCGGCGAGGTGCTGGTGCTGGGCCCCGGCTCCATCCGCCAGGCCCACCAGAGCGACGAGTACATCGAATTGAGCCAGCTGAAACCGGCCATGGCCCTGGTACAGACCATGGTCAAGGCGCTCTGCCTCCCGTAACATGGGCCAGGCTGTTGAATTTTAAAGCGATGGGAGTACGCCTTGAACCTGGCTCCCTGCCCAAGGCTACTAAGGAGATTGGTATGAACGACAGTTACAGCCCCCTGAAGCGCCAGGTGCACATGCTCGGCGACATGCTGGGCCAGACCATCAAGGACGACCAGGGCCAGGCCTGCCTGGACCGCATCGAGGACATCCGCCAGCTGGCCAAGGCGGCCCGGGGCGGCGATCGCCAGCGCCGGGACGAGCTGCTCGAGACCCTCAGCTCCCTCTCCGACGACGAGCTGCTGCCGGTGGCCCGGGCCTTCAGCCAGTTCCTCAACCTGGCCAACATCGCCGAGCAGTACCACAGCGTGTCACGCAGCCAGCACCAGCAGGACCCCATTGGCCAGCTGCTGGCCAAGCTGGGCGATGCCGAGAAGGCCCGCCTGCCCCAGGTGCTGGCCGAGCTGGACATCGAGCTGGTGCTCACCGCCCACCCCACCGAGGTGACCCGCCGTACCCTGATCCGCAAGTACGCCGAGCTCAACCACTGCCTGCACGAGCTGGAGAACACGGCGCTCAGCCACTGGGAACAGCAGCAGTGCCTGAACCGGCTGCGCCAGCTCATCGCCCAGGCCTGGCATACCGATGAAATTCGCCATTCCCGCCCCACCCCGGTCGACGAGGCCAAGTGGGGCTTCGCCACAGTGGAGCACAGCCTCTGGCAGGCCCTGCCGCTGTTCCTGCGCCAGCTCGGCGACAAGCTGGAAGCCGGCTGCGACCTCCGGCTGCCGGTGGACTGGCGGCCGGTGCGCTTCGCCTCCTGGATGGGCGGCGACCGCGACGGCAATCCCTTCGTCACCGCCCAGGTCACCGAGCGGGTGATGCTGCTGTCGCGCTGGACGGCGGCGGATCTCTATCTGCGCGATCTGGCGCCGCTGATCTCCGAGCTGTCCATGACCTGCTGCAACGACCAGGTCCGGGCCCTGGCAGGTGACGCCGCCGAACCCTACCGGCAGGTGCTGCGCGGCCTGCGCACCAGGCTGCACAACACCCTGGCCCATATCGAGGCCAGGCTGAAGGGCGAGACCGCCGAGGTGGGCGAGTACCTTTGGGAAGATGACGAGCTGCTGACGCCGGTGCAGGCCCTGTACGACTCCCTGCACCAGACCGGCATGGATCTCATCGCCGACGGCGCCCTCAAGGATCTGCTGCAGCGCATCCACTGCTTCGGCCTGACCCTGGTGCGCCTGGACATCCGCCAGGACGCCCAGCGCCACCAGGACGCCGTCGCCGAGATCGTCGCCGCCCTGGAGCTGGGCGATTACCACGGCTGGAGCGAGCAGCAGCGCCAGGCCTTCCTGCTTGAAGAGCTGGCCAGCAAGCGGCCGCTGCTGCCCCGGCATTGGCAGCCCAGCCCGGATGTCCAGGAGGTGCTGGACACCTGCGCCGTCATCGCCCGCCAGCCGAAAAGCGCCCTGGGCACCTATGTGATCTCCATGGCCTCCAGGCCCTCGGACGTGCTGGCGGTGGCGCTGCTGCTGCAGGAAGCCGGTGTCGACTGGCCCATGCCCATAGCGCCGCTGTTCGAGACCCTGGACGACCTCAACAACGCCGCAGACGTCATCGACAGCCTGCTGGCCATTCCCTGGTACCGGGACTACGTGGGCGGCCGCCAGGAGGTGATGATCGGCTATTCGGATTCGGCCAAGGACGCCGGCGTCATCGCCGCGGCCTGGGCCCAGTACCGGGCCCAGGAAGCCCTGGTGGCCATCGGTCGCAAGGAAGGCATCGCCATCCGCCTGTTCCACGGCCGGGGCGGCTCCATCGGCCGCGGCGGCGGCCCGGCCCATGCCGGCATCCTTTCCCAGCCGCCGGGCTCGGTGAACGCCGGCCTGAGGGTCACGGAGCAGGGCGAGATGATCCGCTTCAAGTTCGGCCTGCCGGCCCTGGCCGTGAACAGCCTCAACCTCTACACGGCGGCGGTGCTGGAGGCCAGGCTGCTGCCGCCGCCCCCGCCCCAGCCCCAGTGGCGCCAGGTCATGGACCAGCTGGCCGAGGACGCCTGCAACTGCTATCGCCGCATCGTCCGAGAGGCGCCGGACTTCGTGCCCTACTTCCGGGCCGCCACCCCCGAGCAGGAGCTGGGCGCCCTGCCGCTCGGCAGCAGGCCCACCAAGCGCCGTCCCGAAGGCGGCGTGGAATCGCTGCGGGCCATTCCCTGGATCTTCGCCTGGACCCAGAACCGGCTGATGCTGCCGGCCTGGCTGGGCTCCGGCGAGGCGCTGCGCCTGGCCATAGAGCGCGGCCAGCAGGACGAGCTGGAAAGCCTCTACGAGCACTGGCCCTTCTTCAAGGCCCGCCTGGACATGCTAGAGATGGTCTACATGAAGGCCGACACCGAGTTGGCCGCCTACTACGAGCAGCGCCTGGTGCCAAACGAGCTGTGGCCCCTGGGCAAGCAGCTGCGGGCCCTGCTGCGCGAAGGTATCCACACCCTGCTGACCCTGTCCAAGGAAGACAGCCTGATGGACAAGGAGCCCTGGATCCAGGAGTCCATCCGGCTGCGCAATCCCTACACGGATCCCCTCAACATACTGCAGGCGGAGCTGCTGAGGCGGGCCCGCCAGCAGGCCGAGCTGCCCAAGCCGGTGGAGCGGGCCTTGATGGTGACCATAGCCGGCATCGCCGCCGGCATGCGCAACACAGGTTAACAACTTGTGAACAGTTGGGCGGGCCGTTATAAAGGGGAAAAGGTTTTGCTTGATAACGGCCATGCCCCAGTCCGCCAGACAACTCAGGACCGCCTTCCTCCTCGCCATGGCGGTGGTGTTGCCCGCCTTCGCGGTGCACCTGCTGGTGAGCCTGGACGGCATCCGCCAGGAGCGGCAGCAGCAGGTGGCCAGCGACCTGGATGGCCGCCTGGACCGCATCAACGGCCTGCTGGCGAAGATCAACCAGTCCCTGGACAACCTCGGTCATATCGGCAGCGACTGCAGTGCGGACGATCTGCATCAGATGCGCTCCGTCACCTTCGAGCTGCCCCAGGTGGCCGAGGTGGGCCTCGCCACCAGGGACGGCCATCTGATCTGCACCAGCTGGGGAGCCATCGCCGAGCCCATCAAGGTCATGCCGCCGCCCCAGGACAATCCCAATCTGCGCCATTTCGGCCCGGTCAACGTGGAGTTCATGGGCCGCAATGCCCTGGTGATCGCCAAGACCAGGCCGGACGGCAGCGAGATAAACATGCTGCTGCCGCTGGTGGTGCTGAACGAGATCCTGGCCAACAAGGGCCATGACAGCGGCTACCTGGCCCTGATCCACAGCGACAGCCGGGTGCCCGTCGCCCTCAACGGCCGCTATACCAGGCCCCTGGCAGCCGGCCGGGGGGAATACGACAGCCGCTTCCAGTACCAGGGCCGCTTCGACGACGGCCAGTCCCGCTTCCTGCTGTCACGCACCCTGCCGGTGCTGCCGGGCCTGAGCCTGGTCTATTCCCTGCCCTGCGACCGGCTCTACGCCGGTATCTACCGGCAGGCCCTGGCCAGGCTGGCGCCCTATGGCATAGCCCTGCTGCTGTCGACCCTGGTGTTCTACCTGGTGCTGCACTGGAACCGCCACACCGGCCAGGATCTGGCCAGGGCCTTCAGGCGCGGCGAGTTCCTGCCCTATTACCAGCCGCTGCTGGATCTGCAGCAGCGCCAGGTCAAGGGCGTGGAGGTGCTGCTGCGCTGGCAGAAGGGGGCCGAGCTGGTGCCGCCCTCGGTGTTCATCCCCGAGGCCGAGCGCAGCGGCCAGATCCGGCCCATCACCCTGTGGCTGATCGAACAGGTGTTCAAGGAGCTGGCCCCGGCCCTGAAAAACCGGGAGCGCTTCGCCGTCCATATCAATATCAGCCACCAGCACCTGGCCTCCAACGACTTCGTGCAGGCACTGATGCTCTACCTGGCGGCAAACCCCAACCATGGCCGGCAGCTGGTGCTGGAGATCACCGAACACGACATGCTGGAAGTGGAGGCGCCGCTGATCCAGGCCGCCATCAACGGCCTCAAGAGCCTGGGGGTGCGCTTCGCCATCGACGACTTCGGCACCGGCTACTGCGGCCTCAGCTACCTGGGCTCACTGCCGGTGGACTGCCTGAAGATAGACCGCAGCTTCATCGCCTCCATCGGCACCGACTCCCTCAACACCCCGGTGCTGGACGCCATCATCGACCTGGCCGCCCGACTGCACCTGGAGCTGTTGGCCGAAGGGGTGGAAACCCACCAGCAGGAGCAGAGCCTGCTCGGCCGGGGCGTGCACCAGTTCCAGGGCTGGCTCTATGCCAGGGCCGAGCCCATAGAGGCCCACCTGGCCACCCTCGAGCGCCTGGATCTGCAGCTGGACGGCGACAAGATCGTGCCCCTTGGCCGCAAGGCCCAGTAGAAAATAGCTGCCGTAAGGCCCAATAAGGAAAAAGGCGCCCAGGGGCGCCTTTTCTCATTAATCGACGACAGGGCTACATCAGCACACCGCCGCCAAGGCAGGCCTGACACCTGCCGGGAACAGCACAGATGCCATCAGCCAACCGCCGCCAATGCCGGGTGAACGCCTGCCGGGAACAGGGCAGATGGCTCAGCCGACGGCCGCCAAGGCAGGCCTGACACCTGCCGGGAACAGGGCAGATGGCTCAGCCGACGGCCGCCAAGGCGGGTCTCACCCCCAAGGTATGGCAGATGGCATAGCTGAGCTCGGCCCGGTTCAGGGTGTAGAAGTGGAAGTCCCGCACCCCTTCGCGCTGCAGCACCTTGACCATGTCGATGGCCACCGAGGCGCCCACCAGGGAGCGGGTGGTGGGGTCGTCGTCCAGGCCGTCGTAGAGGCGGTGCAGCCAGGGCGGCACCGACACCCTGGTCATCTCGGCGAACCTCTGCAGCTGCCGGAAGTTGGTCACCGGCAGTATGCCGGGCACGATCTCCGCCTCTATGCCGGTGGCCACGCAGCGGTCACGAAAGCGCAGGTAGGCCTCCACGTCGAAGAAGAACTGGGTGATGGCGCGGCTGGCGCCGGCCTCCACCTTGCGCTTGAGGTTGAGCAGATCGAACTGGGCGTTGGGGGCCTCCGGGTGCACCTCCGGATAGGCGGCCACCGAGATGTCGAAGTCCGCCTCTTCCCTGAGGATGCGCACCAGATCCAGGCCATAGAGGCTGGTGTAGTCGCGGCCGGGCTGGCGGTCACCGCGCAGCGCCACTATGTGGCGGATGCCGCTTTGCCAGTAGTCCCGGGCAATGGCCCGCAGCTCCTCTTCCGGGGTGTCGATACAGGTCAGGTGCGGCGCGGCGGTAAGGCCGGTGCGGTCGCGGATCTGCTTGATGACGCCATGGGTGCGCTGACGGGACTCCTCGCTGTGGCCGTAGGTCACCGACACGAACTTGGGTGCCAGGGGCGCCAGGCGCCCCAGGGTCTGCCAGAGGGAGGCCTCCGCCTCGGCGCTGCCGGGTGGGAAGAACTCGAAGGAGACGCTGATGTCCGGCCCCAGGGAAGCCAGGGACTGGTTGATGAGCTCCAGATGCTGGGCGTGACTCAAAGCCATTGTCGTTCTCCTAGGCGGCCTGGCGCAGCTGCCGCGCCGCCTTGACCAGGTTTTCCAGGGCCGGGCGCACTTCCTCCCAGCCGCGGGTCTTCAGGCCGCAGTCCGGGTTCACCCAGAGGCGGTCGGCGGGGATGTAGGCGCTGGCCCGTTCGATGAGGGCCACCATCTCGTCCACCGAGGGGATGCGCGGCGAATGGATGTCGTAGACACCGGGGCCGAGCTCGTTCGGGTAGGCGTAGGCCCGGAACACGTCCAGCAGCTCGGCGGCGGAACGGGAGGTCTCTATGGTGATCACGTCCGCGTCCAGGTCGGCGATGGACTCGATGATGGCGTTGAACTCGGCGTAACACATGTGGGTGTGGATCTGGGTGCTGTCCTTCACACCACTGGCGGCCAGGCGGAAGCTCTCCACCGCCCAGTCGAAGTAGCGGCCCTGCTGGGCCTTGCGCAGCGGCACCAGCTCCCTGAAGGCGGGCTCGTCGATCTGGATCACCTGGATGCCGGCGGCCTCGAGATCCAGCACCTCGTCGCGCAGGGCCAGGCCAAGCTGCCGGGCTATGGTCTCGGGGGCCAGGTCGTCGCGGGGGAAGGACCAGGCCAAAATGGTCACCGGGCCGGTGAGCATGCCCTTGATGGGCTTGTCGGTGAGGCCCTGGGCGTAGCGGGTCCATTGCACGGTCAAAGGCGCCAGGCGGGACACGTCGCCATAGATGATCGGCGGCTTGACGCAGCGGGAGCCGTAGCTCTGCACCCAGCCGAAGCGGGTGAAGGCGAAGCCGGCCAGCAGCTCACCGAAGTATTCCACCATGTCGTTGCGCTCCGCCTCGCCGTGCACCAGCACGTCCAGGCCCAGCCGTTCCTGTTCGCGCACCACGGTCTCGATCTCGGCGGCGATGGCCTCATGGTACTGGTCGTCGCTCAGGCGCCCGGCCCGCCAGTCCCGGCGCAGGCCACGGATGGCCGGGGTCTGGGGGAAGGAGCCGATGGTGGTGGTGGGGTAAAGGGGCAGCTTGAGGTGCTCGCGCTGCAGGGCGATGCGCTGCCGGTAGGGACTGGTGCGCTGGCTCTGTGCCGGGGTGATGGCGGCCAGGCGTTCGGCCACGGCCGGGTTGTGGATGCGCGGCGACTGGCGGCGGGCGGCCTGGGCGGCGTCGGAGCTGGCCAGCTCGTCGGCGATGCTGTCCGGGCCCTCGTTGAGGCCCCGGCCCAGCAGCTCGATCTCCTCCAGCTTCTGTACGGCGAAGGCCAGCCAGGACTTGAGCTCGTCATCCAGCTGCTCCTCCAGGGCCAGATCCACAGGGCAGTGCAGCAGCGAGCAGGAACTGGCCAGCCAGAGGTTGTCGCCGCGCCGCTCGGCCAGCGGTGCCAGCCCCTCCAGCACCGCCCTGAGATCGGTGCGCCAGATGTTGCGGCCGTCCACCACCCCCAGGGACAGCACCCTGTCGGCCGGCCAGGCGGCGTCCACGGCTGCCAGCTGGCCGCGGCCCGCCACCAGATCCACATGCAGGCCGTCCACCGGCAGCGCCGTCGCCAGGGCCAGGTTGTCCGCCAGGGCGCCGAAGTAGGTGGTCAGCAGCAGCCTGACGCCGCTGCCGGCCAGGGTCTGGTAGGCGTCCACATAGGCTTGGTGCCAGTCGTCGTCGAGATCCTGCACCAGCAGCGGCTCGTCGATCTGCACCCAGGCCACGTCCTCGGCAGCCAGGGCCTCAAGCCAGGCCCGGTACTGGACCAGCAGGGCCGGCAGCAGCGCCAGCCTGTCGCCCTCCCCCTTGCTCAGGTGCAGGAAGCTGACCGGACCCAGCAGCACCGGCTTGGCGTTGACGCCGGCGGCCCTGGCCTCGGCCAGCTGGGCCAGCTGGTCGTCGATATGAAGTTCGAAGCGCTGCTCGGCGGCCAGCTCCGGGACCAGGTAGTGGTAGTTGGTGTCGAACCACTTGGTCATTTCCAGGGCCGGCACGTCGGCGCCGCCCGGGGCGCGGCCGCGGGCCTGGCGGAAGTAGCGGGTCAGGACCGGCTCCTGGGCCTGGAAACGCGCCGGCAGCACGCCCAGGCGCTGGGCGGTGTCCAGCACATGATCGTAGAGGGAGAAATCGCCCACCGGCACCCAGTCCAGGTTGCCCTGGCGCTGCCAGTTGTGGTGGCGGATCTGGCTGGCCACCTGGGCCAGCTCGCCGGCGTCGCTGTCGCCGCGCCAGTAGGATTCCAGGGCGAACTTGAGTTCCCGGCGTCGGCCGATGCGGGGGAAGCCGAGGGAGTGGGTCTGGGCCATGGTTCTCTCCTTGAATTGGATGTTTAGATGTTTAGCCGTCTAAATGGCCATGATAGAGAGAAATGATCGAAGGTCAAGACGGGGATCGAAAAAAGATCGCCGATCCGGCACAAAAAAAGGCCGCTCCATGAGCGGCCTTGCTGGCGGTACTGATGCTCAGGCCAGGGCGGCCAGGCACTGCAGCACGTCGGACTGGACGCCGGCGGCGGTGACCTCGCGGCCCGCCCCAGGTCCCCGGATGATCAGGGGGTTGGCGTCGTAGTAGCGGCTGCGGATGGCAAAGATGTTGTCGCCCGGGGTCAGCTCGGCAAAGGCATGGGCCGGCTCCAGAGCCTCCAGGCCTACCCTGGCCCTAAGACCATCCGGGCCCTGCTCCAGCCTGGCCACGTAGCGCAGCACCCGGCCCTGCTCCCTGGCCTCGGCCAGGGCCCGGGACACGGGGCCGTCCAGTTCGTCTAGCCGCTCGAAGAAGGCCTCCCGGTCGAGCCCGGCCAGCGGCTCCGGCACCAGGCTCTCTACGGTCACGTCGGCCAGCTCCAGGCGCAGCCCCGACTCCCGGGCCAGGATCAGCAGCTTGCGGGCCGCGTCCAGGCCGTTGAGATCGTCCCGGGGATCCGGCTCGGTGATCCCTTCACCATGGGCCTGGCGCACCAGGGTCGAGAAGGGCCTGCTGCCGTCGTATTGCTGGAACAGCCAGCACAGGGTGCCGCTGAAGATCCCGGCCACCCCCAGCACCTGATCGCCGCAGCCGGCCAGATCGCGGATCGCCGACTGCACCGGCAGGCCGGCGCCGACCGTGGTGTTGTAGAACCAGCGCCGGCCGCTCTGGCGCAGCGTCACCTGCAGCTGGTCGAACTGCTCCAGGGGCGCCGAGCCGGCCTGCTTGTTGGCGCTGATCAGGTGCACCCCGGCCGCCAGCCACTGCGGGTAACAGGCCGCCACGGCGGCGCTGGCGGTCAGATCCAGCACCAGCAGGTGGGCGAAGGGCGCCTCCTTGAAGGCGGCCAGCAGGTCGCCGTCCGTCCTGGCCTGGCCACGGCTTGCCAGGGTCTGACGCCACCGGCCGGGCTCTATGCCTTCGCGCAGGAAACAAGCCCGCCTGGAATTGACCAGGCCAAACAGCCGCAGCCGATCGCCGAGCTGGCCGGCGAAGCCGTCCAACCAGCTGCTGCCGATGTTGCCAAGGCCCAGCACCACCACCCCCACCGCGAACAGGCGGTCGTGCAGCTCGGCCAGTTCTTCCAGGGCCGGGGCCTGGCGCACGAAGCAGTAGAGGGCGCTGCCGGCCCTGCCCTGGTGGAAACCCAGCGGTTCATGGTCCTTGGCCAAGGTCTGGAGGCGGCGGCCGGCCGGGCAGTCCCAGTCCAGCTGCTGGCCCACCAGGCCCAGCAGGGTCACCCTTTCCAGCTGATCCGGGATCAGCTCCTGGGGCAGTTCGGTGAAGTAGGCCCTGAGGCCGGCCTGATCCTCCTGCACCGCCAGGGCACTGGCCTGGATGGCGGCCCTTTCGTCGGCGTCCGGCTGTTGCCAGTGGCCGCAGAGGATGTCGGTGCGCCAGGTCAGGCTGCCGGGACAGCGGCCGCCGTGGCCGGTGCCGATGCGGGTACCGGCCTCGAAGGGCGCGAAGCTGGAGCGGATGTGCAGGTGCTGGCGGCTCAGCTCCAGGGCGCTGAGGGTGCGCGGGTGCAGCACCGGCGAGCCCAGCCTGGCCAGCTCGGTGGCCACGGTGCCGGCCAGGTTGGCGATGGCGTAGGCGCCCTCCAGCTGGCCGGGATCGGCGGTGTAGATGCCGGCCACGTCCGTCCACAGGGTCACGGAGGTGGCTTGCAGGCACTGGGCCAGCAGGGCCGCGCTGTAGTCGGAGCCGTTGCGGCCCAGGGTGCGGGTGGCACCGGCGCCGTCGACACCGATAAAGCCGGTCACCACGGTCAGCGCCTGGCCCAGGCACTCCAGCAGCAGGCGCCGGCTCTCGGTGATGTCCGGCAGCAGATCGATGCGCAGCCAGCGCCTGGCATCCAGCCAGTCGCAGCCCAGCAGGGCGCCGAGCAGCCGCGCCGACCAGATCTCGCCGAAGGCCAGCAGCCAGTCCGGATCCCACTCGCCGCTTTTCAGCGCCGCGGCTATGGCCAGCAGATCCTGGTCCAGCAGCTCGGCCAGGGCCAGGCGCTGGGCCGGCTCGGCCACCGCCTGCAGCAGCTGGTGCTGGTAGTCGGCCAGGGCCGACAGGGATGCCGGGGTCAGGGCCAGCAGCAGATCCGTGGTATTGCCGGCGGCCGACACCACCACCAGATCCTGGCGGCCGCCATGGCTGCGCACCAGCTCCGCCACCCGGCGGTAGCAGTCCACGCTGGCCAGGCTGGAGCCGCCAAACTTGTGTACATTACGCATCCCTGGCCTCCAGACAGTGCCAGGCACTGCGCAGATCCTCGATGAGATCGGCCACGTCCTCTATGCCCACCGAGAAGCGCAGCAGGCCGTCGCTGATGCCGGCCCTGGCCCTGGCCTCGGCGCTCATGGCGGCATGGGTCATGGTGGCGGGCACCGCCACCAGGCTCTCCACCCCGCCCAGGGACTCGGCCAGGGAGAAATACTTGAGCTGGGCCAGGAAGTGGCGCAGGCCCTCGGCCGTGGTGTCCAGCTCCACCGAGAACATGGCGCCGAAGCTCTGCTGCTGGCGCCTGGCCAGCTCGTGGCCGGGGTGGCTGGGCAGGCCCGGATAGTGCACCGTCCTGACCCCGGGCTGCTCCACCAGCCAGTCCACCAGCTCCTGGGCGTTGGCCTCGTGGACCTGATAGCGGGCCGAGAGGGTACGCAGCCCCCTCAGGGTCAGGAAGCTGTCGAAGGGGGCGCCGGTCAGGCCCAGGCAGTTGGCCCACCAGGCGTGCTGCTCGGCGTCCTCGGCGGTGCTGGCCACCAGGGCGCCGCCCACCACATCGCTGTGGCCGTTCAGGTACTTGGTGGTGGAATGCAGCACCCAGTCGGCGCCCAGGGCCAGGGGACGCTGGCCAAGGGGCGACAAAAAGGTGTTGTCCACCAGCACCTTGGCGCCCACGGCATGGGCCTGCTCGCAGATGGCCTGCACGTCCACCACCCGCAGCAGGGGGTTGGAGGGGGTTTCGATCCACACCAGCTTGGGCCTTTGTGCCAGGGCCTCGGCCAGGGCGGTGGCGTCGCCCTGATCGATGGACAACAGCCGGAACTGGCCCCTATTGGCCAGGGCGTTGAACAGCCGCCAGGAGCCGCCATAGCAGTCGTGGGGCACCACCAGCAGATCGTCCGGGCCCAGCCCCTGCACCGCCACCGTCACCGCGCCCATGCCGGAGGCGGTGATCACGGCGTCGTGCCCCCCTTCCAGCTCGGCGATGGCCTTGCCCAGCAGATCCCGGGTGGGATTGCCGGAACGGCTGTAGTCGTAGCGGGCCGGCGCATCCGGGGCATGGAAGCGGTAGTTGCTGGACAGGTACAGGGGCGGGACGACGGCGTTGTGTTGATGGTCGCTGTCAATGCCCGCTCGCACGGCGCAGGTGGTCTGGCTGTTGGCCATGGTCTTTCTCCCCAATCAAAAACGATGACAAGACTGGCCCAAAGGCCCGGGTCTCCTTGATGAATCCGTCGTGGCCGTATTTGGACGGCCAGATCTCCAGGCCCCGGCAGCGGGGCAGTTGTTCGGCCAGTTCGGCCAGCAGCCAGGGCGGCACCAGTTGGTCGCTGTCCAGGCCCAGTACCAGGCAGGGGCAGTGGATCCGGTGCGGATCCAGCCGGTGCTCGTCTATGGCCTGGCCCAACCGGCTCAGTACCTGGCCGTCATGGCGCTCGGCGAACCGCTGGCCGCGGGACAGCACATAGTCCAGGGCGGCCTGGGGCGTCTCGGCGAAGCGCTCGTCGAACTCCCTGGCGCAGCGGTAGCTGCACATGGCCAAGGCCCGGGCCAGGGCCACCCCAAGGGCGGGGTCGCCGGCCTGCTCACCCAGCGCCAGCACCTGGCGCTGCAGGCCCCGCCAGGCGGCACCCAGCCGGTGGCTGCGGTGGGCACCGGCGATCAGCACCAGCCGTTCGACCAGCTCGGGGCTGTGCCTGGCCAGCTCCAGGGCCACCATGGCGCCGAAGGAGGCGCCGATGACGGCGTCGAGACGGGTGACATTGAGCCTTTCCAGCAGCAGGGCGATGGCCAGGGCCTGATCGGCCACCGCCAGGGGGCCGGGCGCCGGGCTGGACTCGCCAACGCCGCCCAGGTAGTCCAGGGTCAGCACCCTGAAGCGCGCCAGATCCAGGCCATGGTCGAACAGGCCCTGCCACCAGCCGCTGCCGTCGGCACGCCAGGCGAAGCGGTCGGCACTGATCCCCCCCAACACCAGCACCACGGGCGCGCCAGCCTTGCCCTGCCAGCGGTAGGCCAGCTGCCAGCTGGCCAGGCGGTCACCGCTGGCCAGGGCCAGGGGGGTCTGCCAGCGGCTGATGCCGCAGACCGCGGCCCGGGCGCTGTCGTCTTGATGCAGGCGATGAATGGTCATGGGTTCCTCCACTGAAGATGGACAAACCTTAAATTTAATCCATCTGGGCGTCAAGACGTTTAGCCGTCCAAAAATGGCAAATTGACTGCTGGCCCACAACGGGTAAAATTTCCCCCAACTTATTCAGGGCTTACAGGTGACACATGGCTAAGTGGAACGGCGACTACATCAGTCCCTATGCGGAACACGGCAAGAAGAGCGAGCAGGTCAAGAAGATCACCGTCTCCATCCCGCTGAAGGTACTGAAGATCCTCACCGACGAGCGGACCCGTCGCCAGGTCAGCAACCTGCGCCACGCCACCAACTCCGAGCTGCTCTGCGAAGCCTTCCTGCATGCCTTCACCGGCCAACCCCTGCCCCAGGACGACGATCTGCGCAAGGACAGGCCGGACGATCTGCCGGAGGAAGCCAAGCAGATCATGCGTGACAAGGGCCTGCCCCTGCCGGACATGTACGGCGACGACGAATAACGAAAAAGCCCGCACGAAGCGGGCTTTTTATCGGATATTTGTGACAAAAAAGGCGCCTTTCGGCGCCTTTTCTTATGCCATGTAGTCTTCCGGCATGGGGATCTGGGCCACCTCGGAGGCGACGGCCGCTTCCGCCACGGCCCTGGCCACCCGCGGCAGCAGGCGCGGATCCATGGGCTTGGGAATGATGTAATGGCGGCCGAAGCTCAGTTCCTTGTCGCCCGAGGCTGCCAGCACCTCGGCGGGCACGGCTTCCTTGGCCAGGGTACGGATGGCATGCACGGCGGCGACCTTCATCTGGTCGTTGATGGCGGTGGCACGCACGTCCAGGGCACCACGGAAGATGAAGGGGAAGCAGAGCACGTTGTTGACCTGGTTCGGGTAGTCGGAGCGGCCGGTGGCCATGATCAGGTCGTCGCGGGTGGCGTGGGCCAGCTCCGGCTTGATCTCCGGATCCGGGTTGGAGCAGGCGAACACCACAGGATTGGCGGCCATCAGCTTGAGGGCCTCGGGGGGCAGCACGTCTGGGCCGGACACGCCGACAAAGACATCGGCGCCGTCGATGACGTCTTCCAGGGTACGCTTGTCGGTGTTGTTGGCGAACAAGCGCTTGTATTCGTTGAGATCGTCGCGGCGGGTGTGGATCACGCCCTTGCGGTCCAGCATGTAGATGTTCTCGCGCTGGGCGCCGCACTTGATCAGCAGCTCCATGCAGGCGATGGCGGCGGCGCCGGCACCCATGCAGACGATCTTGGCGGTGTCCACCTGCTTGCCTTGGATCTCCAGGGCGTTGATCAGGCCGGCGGCGGTGACGATGGCGGTACCGTGCTGGTCATCGTGGAAAACGGGCACCGAGCAGCGTTCGATCAGCGCCTGTTCGATCTCGAAGCACTCGGGGGCCTTGATGTCTTCCAGGTTGATGCCGCCGAAGGTGTCGGCGATGTTGGCCACGGTGTTGACGAACTCTTCCACGGTGCGGTGCTTGACCTCGATGTCGATGGAATCCAGGTCCGCAAAACGCTTGAACAGCAGGGCCTTGCCTTCCATCACCGGCTTGGAGGCCAGGGGCCCCAGGTTGCCCAGGCCAAGGATGGCGGTGCCGTTGGAGATCACCGCCACCAGGTTGCCCTTGGAGGTGTACTTGTAGGCGTTGTCCGGATCGGCGGCGATTTCCCGGACCGGTTCGGCAACGCCGGGGGAATAGGCCAGGGCGAGATCACGAGCGGTATCGGCCGGCTTGGTCAGGCTGATAGCGATCTTTCCGGGACGGGGAGAAGCGTGATATTCCAGTGCTTTTTCACGAAGTTCAGACATTTTGCTAGCAAAGTCCCATTTTTTTAAAAGTAGTCCGCCCGTAGGGTGAGGCGGGGCCTGCAAAATACGAGGCCGGATGGCACGGTTTTGTGGAAAACGCCGCCCAGTGGGCGCCATGGATAGTGTCTCATGGGCGGGTCTAGGTAAAAATCCGACCTCAGCGCGGAGTTTAGCTGAACTTAACCGATTTTCTTGTACAAAAAAGGCGCCTTACGGCGCCTTTTTCTGCAATCAACGTCGGGCTTACTTCTTGCCCAGTACGCCGAAACGCTTCTTGAACTTGTCAACACGACCACCGGTGTCGAGGATCTTCTGCTTGCCAGTGTAGAAGGGGTGGCACTCGGAGCAGACGTCCAGGTTCAGGTCGCTGCCGGTGGAGCGGGTCTTGATGACGTTACCGCAGGAGCAGTTAGCGGTAATTTCTTTGTATTCCGGGTGGATACCTTGTTTCATGGGAAACCTCTGTCAGGCCGTATCGCCATCTGGTCCAGTGCCAGATACCATACGATTTTGTTTACACTAGGGTGTTCGAAGGCGCGCATGATACTGGATCCCTTGGTTAATAATCAACCCCGCAACGCCCAGCAACCCCCCTTAATTGCCCGGGTCTGGCTGGCCACGCCACTGCGGCGCGGCTTCGACTACCTGCTGCCGCCCGAGCTGGCCGAAAAGGCCGTGGCCGGCGCCCGGGTCAGGGTGCCCTTCGGCCGTGGCCAGCGCATCGGCCTGCTGGGGCAGATCGGCGTGGAAGCCGCCGTGGCCCTGGACAAACTCAAGCCCATTGCCGAGCTGCTGGACAGCGAGCCGGTGCTGTCGCCGGCCCTGTCCAGGCTGGTGCACTGGGCCGCCGACTACTACCTGCACAGTTTAGGTGACGCCTGGCAACAGGCGCTGCCGGTGTTGATCCGCAAGGGCGCCGAACTGCACGGCGCCAGCAAGGCCTGGCAACTCACCGAGCAGGGATTGGCCACAGAGGAGAGCAGCTTCGGCCGCGCCGTCAAGCAGCGCAGCGCCTGGCATGCCCTGCAACAGGGGCCCCTGGAACCGGAAGCTTTGGCACAAAAGGCCATCCAGCGCAGCCATCTCAAGGCCCTGGCCGACAAGGGCCTGGCAGAGGAGATCAGCATCCAGGAAGACCATGTGCCCTTCTGGCAGCTTCCCGGCCCTTACGACAACGAAGGTCCCAGGCTCAACACCGAGCAGGCGGTGGCGGTGGCCGCCCTCAACCAGGCCGAGGGCTTCCAGCCCTTCCTGCTCAACGGCGTCACCGGCGCCGGCAAGACCGAGGTCTACCTGCAGGCCATGGCGCCCGTGCTCAACGCCGGCAAGCAGGTGCTGGTACTGGTGCCGGAGATCGGCCTGACCCCCCAGACCCTGGCTCGCTTCGAACGCCGCTTCACCGTGCCCATGGTGGTGCTGCACTCGGCCATGACCGATCTGGAGAGACTCAAGGCCTGGCGGCTGGCCCGCAGCGGCGCCGCCGCCATCATCATAGGTACCCGCAGCGCCGTGTTCACGCCCATGGCCAGGCCCGGCCTGATCGTGGTGGACGAGGAGCACGACGCCTCCTTCAAGCAGCAGGAGGGCTTTCGCTACCACGGCCGGGATCTGGCGGTGATGCGGGCCCACCTGGAGAAGCTGCCCATAGTGCTGGGCTCGGCCACCCCCTCCCTGGAGAGCCTGGCCAACGTGGCCCAGGACAAGTACCGGGAGCTGACCCTGAGCCAGCGCGCCGGCGGCGCCCTGCCGGTGCGGCAACTGGTGGTGGATCTCAAACACCAGCCGCTGCAGGGCGGCCTGTCGCCGGCGGTACAGCAGCTGATGGCAAAGCACCTGGACAGGGGCGAACAGGTGCTGGTGTTCCTCAACCGCCGCGGCTATGCCCCTGCCCTGCTCTGCCATGAATGTGGCTGGCTGGCCGCCTGCCACAGGTGCAGCGCCTACCCGACCGTGCACCAGGGCAGCCAGAAGCTGACCTGCCACCACTGTGGCAGCGAAGGCCCACTGCCCCGTCAGTGCCAGCAATGCGGCTCCAGCCAGTTGCTCGGTGTCGGCCTGGGCACGGAGCAGCTGGAGAGCCAGCTCAGGGAGCGCTTCCCCGAGCATCCCCTGGTGCGCATCGACCGCGACGCCACCCGCCGCAAGGGCAGCCTGGAAAAGTCCCTGACCGACATTCGCGACGGCAAATACCGGCTGCTGGTGGGTACCCAGATGCTGGCCAAGGGCCACCACTTTCCCGACGTGACCCTGGTGGTGCTGGTGGACGTGGACGGTGCCCTCTATGCCTCGGATTTTCGCGCCGCCGAACGCCTGGCCCAGCTGTTCGTACAGGTGTCCGGCCGGGCCGGCCGGGCCAGCAAGGCCGGCACCCTGGTGCTGCAGAGCCACCACCCAGAGCATCCCCTGCTGCAGACCCTGATCGCCGGCGGCTATGGCGACTTCGCCACCGAGGCCCTGGCCGAACGCCAGCAGACCCTGCTGCCCCCCTTCAGCGCCCAGGCCCTGCTCAGGGCCGAGGCCCACCAGGGCGACGACGCCCAGGGCTTCCTGGCCCAGGCCGCCGAGCTGCTCAAGGCCAGTGCCCCCGAGCAGGGCTGGGTGATGGGGCCCATACCGGCGCCCCTGGAACGGCGGGCCGGCAAGTTCCGCTTCCAGCTGCTGCTGCAACATGAGGCCCGCCAGCCGCTGCGGCACTGGCTGGCCCGCCAGCTGCCGGCCCTGGAGCAGCTGCCGCTGGCGCGGCGGGTGAACTGGTCCCTGGACATGGATCCCATCGACATGGCTTGATTTTGCCGACCGCCTTGCGCAGCATAGCGGCACAACAGCAGCTGACTCACCACGATGGCGCGCAAAGACTACGTCCGCAACTCCGCCCCCAAGAGGCGCCCCGCCCGACGCGCTCCGGCCAAGAAAGGCCAGGGCAACCCACGGTCGGTGCCCTGGCTGGCCATCCTGATCTTCCTGGTGGCCGCCGGCGCCTTCGGCTACCTGCTCTACGGCCTGGCCACCAGCCCCAAGCCGGATCCGGCGCCGGTGCAGCAGGACAAGCCCAAGCCGGCCAAGCAGCAAGCCAGGGACAGCCTGCCGCCGCCCCCCAAGGAAGAGTGGCAGTACGTGGAAACCCTCAAGAACAAGGAAGTGACGGTGGAGGTGCCGGACAAGCCGGAAACCACCAAGCGTTACCAGATGCAGTGCGGCTCCTTCAAGAGCCGCTCCCAGGCCGAGGCCATGAAGGCCAAAATAGCCTTCCAGGGCCTGGAATCCCAGGTCAGGCACGCCGAAGGTTCCGCCTGGTACCGGGTGGTGCTGGGCCCCTACCAGGGCAAGCGACCCGCCGAACGGGACAAGCACAAGCTGGAGCGGGCCAAGATCATCACCTGCCAGATCTGGGGCTGGACGGATCCTTGATGCGGATCCCGCAAGGCAGGCATAAGCCGAAGCGGGGCAACACCATCACCGGCCCAATCCAGGGCTGGACGGATCCTTGATGCGGATCCCGCAAGGCAGGCATAAGCCGAAGCGGGGCAACACCATCACCTGCCCAATCCGGGGCTGGACGGATCCTTGATGCGGATCCCGCAAGGCAGGCATAAGCCGAAGCGAGGCAACACCATCACCTGCCAGATCCGGGGCTGGACGGATCCTTGATGCGGATCCCGCAAGGCAGGCATAAGCCGAAGCGGGGCAACACCATCACCTGCCCAATCCGGGGCTGGACGGATCCTTGATGCGGATCCCGCAAGGCAGGCATAAGCCGAAGCGGGGCAACACCATCACCTGCCCAATCCGGGGCTGGACGGATCCCCGAGCCCGCCCCTTGAATTCCCCGGGCCCTGCCCCCACCTCCTGAAACAAGCCCATTTTTGGCGCGGCCCTGCCGCGCCCTCGCATTTTCAGGAGAGACGGAATGACCACAATAGTCTCCGTACGTCGTAACGGTCAGGTCGCCCTTGCCGGCGACGGCCAGGTTTCCCTGGGCAATACGGTCATGAAAGGCAATGCCCGCAAGGTGCATCGCCTGCACGGCGGCAAGGTCCTGGCCGGCTTTGCCGGCGGCACCGCCGACGCCTTCACCCTGCTCGAGCGTTTCGAAGCCAAGCTGCAGTCCCACCAGGGCAACCTGGAGCGGGCCGCCGTGGCCCTGGCCAAGGACTGGCGCACCGACCGCGCCCTGCGCCGCCTGGAGGCCATGCTGGCCGTGGCCGACGCCGAGCGCTCCTTCATCATCACCGGCAACGGTGACGTGGTGCAGCCGGAAGAGGACATCATCGCCATCGGCTCCGGCGGCAACTACGCCCTGGCCGCCGCCAAGGCGCTGCTGCGCAACACCGAGCTCGGCGCCCGCGAGATCGTCGAGCAGTCCCTGCACATCGCCGGCGAGATCTGCGTGTTCACCAACCTCAACCATGTCGTCGAAACCCTGGACGCGGAGTAAAGCATGTCTGAAATGACCCCCCGTGAAATCGTCCACGAGCTGGACAACCACATCATCGGTCAGGCCAACGCCAAGCGCTCCGTGGCCATCGCCCTGCGCAACCGCTGGCGCCGCATGCAGCTGGACGAAGCCCTGCGCCAGGAAGTGACCCCCAAGAACATCCTGATGATCGGCCCCACCGGCGTCGGCAAGACCGAGATCGCCCGCCGCCTGGCCAAGCTGGCCAACGCCCCCTTCATCAAGGTGGAGGCGACCAAGTTCACCGAAGTGGGCTATGTGGGCAAGGAAGTGGAGCAGATCATCCGCGATCTGGCCGACATGGCCATGAAGATGACCCGCGAGCAGGAAATGAAGCGGGTCCGCCACCGCGCCGAGGAAGCGGCCGAGGAGCGCATCCTCGACGCCCTGCTGCCGCCGGCCCGCAACCAGTGGGGCGAGCCGGAACGCAGCGACAGCGACTCCGGCACCCGCCAGAGCTTCCGCAAGAAGCTGCGCGAGGGCAAGCTGGACGACAAGGAGATCGAGATCGATCTGGCCGCCCCCCAGATGGAGATGCAGATCATGTCGCCTCCCGGCATGGAGGAGATGACCAGCCAGCTGCAGTCCATGTTCCAGAACCTGGGCGGCAACACCAAGCAGAGCCGCAAGGTCAAGGTGAAGGACGCCCTCAAGCAGGCCGTCGAGGAAGAGGCCGCCAAGCTGCTGAACCCGGAAGAGGTCAAGGAGAAGGCCCTGGCCGCGGTGGAGAACCACGGCATCGTCTTCATCGACGAGATCGACAAGATCTGCAAACGTGGCGACACCTCCGGCCCGGACGTGTCCCGGGAAGGGGTGCAGCGGGATCTGCTGCCGCTGGTGGAAGGCTGCACCGTCAACACCAAGCACGGCATGGTCAAGACCGACCACATCCTGTTCATCGCCTCCGGCGCCTTCCAGCTCACCAAGCCCTCGGATCTGATCCCCGAGCTGCAGGGCCGGCTGCCGATCCGCGTCGAGCTGGACGCCCTCACCACAGAGGACTTCGTGCGCATCCTCACCGAGCCCACCGCCAGCCTCACCGAGCAGTACAAGGCGCTGATGGCCACCGAGGGCGTCACCCTGAGCTTCACCGAGGACGGCATCCGCCGCCTGGCCGAGGCGGCCTGGCAGGTCAACGAGACCACGGAGAACATCGGTGCCCGCCGCCTGCACACCGTCATGGAGCGGCTGATGGAGGAGATCTCCTACGGCGCCGCCGACCATGCCGGTCAGACGGTGACCATAGACGCCGCCTATGTCCAGGAACACTTGGGCAAGCTGGTGGAAGACGAGGATCTGTCCCGCTTCATCCTCTAAGAAAGCGGCACAAAAAAAGGCAGCCCCCGGGCTGCCTTTTTTCATGGCCTGGGCTCAGGTCCTGAACCTGGCGATGACCTGATGCAGCTGCTCGGTGTGTTCGGCCACATGGCCCGAGGTTTCCGCGTTGAGGCGGGCCGCCTCGGCGGACTGCTCGGCCACGTCACGGATCACCACCACGTTGCGGTTCACCTCGCCGGCCACCTGGCTCTGCTCCTCGATGGCGGCGGCGATCTGGGTGTTCATGTCCATGATGCGGGTGACGTCGGCGGTGATGCTGGCCAACAGCTCACCGGCACCGGCGGCCTGGCTGGCGCTTTCCAGGCCCTCGTTGCGGCAGCCCTCCATCAGGCCGACGATGTCGCCGGTCTTGCTCTGCAGCTGACTGATGATGGTGGCGATCTCCTCGGTGGATTCCTGGGTACGCATGGCCAGGGAGCGCACCTCGTCGGCCACCACCGCAAAGCCCCGGCCCTGCTCGCCGGCCCGGGCCGCTTCGATGGCGGCGTTCAGGGCCAGCAGGTTGGTCTGCTCGGCGATGCCGCGGATCACGTCCAGCACCGAGCCTATGGTGTCGCTGCTGGCGGAAAGCTCGGCCACCACCCTGCTGCTTTCCTCCAGCTGGTTGGCCAGGCCGTTGATGCGGTGGATGGTCTCCTCCACTTCCGCCCTGCCGCTCTGGGCACTGGCGTTGGTGCTCTCGGCCATGGACGCCGCCTGCTCGGTGTTGCGGGCGATCTCCTCTATGGTGGAGCCCATCTCGGTGACGGCCGTGGCCACCAGATCGGTTTCACTGAGCTGGGTGGCCATGCCGGCGGAGGTCTGCTCGGCATTGGCGCTGAGCTCGGCGGTGGCCTGGGTCAGGTAATGGACCGCCTGCTGGGCCTGCAGCACCAGCTGGGAGACATTGTCCAGCATCTGATTGAAATAGCGGCCCATATCGCCCAGCTCGTCCCTGCCCAGGTCGGTCAGGCGCAGGGACAGGTCATTGTTCTCGGAGATGTCCTTCATCACGCTGATGGTCTGAGCCAGGCTGGCATTGAGCTGGCGCACCACCACCACGGCCAGGGCGGTGACCACCAGGCCGATCAGCGCCGCGAAGAGCACCAGACGCACCGCCATGGCGGACTCGGCCGCCGCCAGCTCTGCCTGCAGCTCGTGCCGGATTTCCTCAAACAGGGATTCGGTCTGGTGCACCTGCTCACGCATCTGCCCCTGCAGGCCGGACTTGGCATCCAGGCCCACTTCCTGCAGCCCGGCCGCCAGGGCCAGGAAGTCGCTGCGGTAGGCGTTCAGGGCCGCGGCCACCTTCTTGGCCTCGCCACTGCTCAGGAAGGACACCAGCCGCTGCAGCTTGGCGAAGTTGTCCTCGAATTTCTGCACGTACTTCAGATCCAGGCGCAGCATCAGATCCTTCTCGTTGCGGCGCAGCTGCAGTATGCCCGCCAGCAGATCGTCCCGGCCCAGGGCCTTGACCTCTTCCTCGGCGCCGTGCACGGCGCTGCGCAAGCTGCCGTAGAGACCGGACTTGGGATCCAGGCCCAGCTGCTGATACTTGGCCACCAGGGCATTGAAGGTGTTGCCGTACCGGGCCATGGCCTGGCGCAACTCGGCCAACTGGCGGCTGTTGATGTCGTGACTGTCGAGCACCGCCGCCAGGGCCTGGGCATCACGGTCGAAACCGGCCAGGCCATCCTGGAATTTCTGCTGGTACTTCGGATCCAGGCGCATCAAAAAATCCTTCTCGCTGCGCCTGAGCTGCAGCATGTGGATATTCAGGGCGCCGGTGAGCTTGGTGCCGTCATTGAAGGATTGCAGTGACTGCCAGGCCAGCCAGGCCCCCAGCAGCAGCGCTGCCAGAGCGAACAGGGTGAGTCCGACCAGGGCATAGAGTTTTTGACGTATGAGCATGAGCCTCGCCTTAAAGCTTCAGGAACCAGGGAATACTGCGCATACCATCCTTGGCGGGGCTACTTGGGTTATCGGCGTCGACGGCGAAAAATTTAGCCGCCCGGACCAGAAAAAAGCCGTCGAACCTGGTGACGCAGGGCAGGCATCTTGGTGATATTCAAGGCGGGAAACAGGGCATATGAGCGGATCGGACCAGCCCACATGCCCAGAGAAAGGGGATCAGTCTTCTTCGCTGGCGACCACTTCGGTGACGGCCTGCTTGCTCACTACGCCGCACATGGTGTGCATGTGGCGGCGCTGGCTGATACGGCCCTGGTACTTAAGCCAGACCTTCTCCTGGGGACTGGCCGGCTGGGCCTCGCCCCGGCAGACCATCAGGAAGTGCTGCTCCTGCTCCGTCATGGCTTCGCGCAGGCCACTGGCCAGTTCCTGCATGGCCCGGCCCTGCTCGATAAGCAGCTTGGCTTCGCCTATGGTGAAGTCACCGCTGCGCTGAAAACCGCGCGGGAAGTTCACATCGTCAAAAAATTGCTTGCTAGATGAGAAGCTGTTCATTACATCTGTCCCCGTTGCTTGTCAGGAGAGCCATGGGTTCGCGGCGAGTATGGTTAAGGCCCCGCCAGGGGTAAAATGAAAATTTTTAATCGCCACTAGAAGACTTTTTTATCAGAGGCCAGCTTGGATACCGAACTGCTGAAAACCTTTATCGAGGTGCACCGCTCCCGCCATTTCGGCAAGGCCGCGGAGAACCTCTACCTGACCCAGTCGGCGGTCAGCTTCCGTATCCGCCAGCTGGAAGGCCTGCTGGGGGTGGCGCTGTTCAACCGCCATCGCAACAACATCCAGCTCACCGCCGCCGGCGAACGGCTGCTGCCCCATGCCGAGGCGATACTGCTGTCCTGGCAGCGGGCCAAGCAGGACATCGCCCTGGCCTCACACCAGTCGACCCAGCTGGCCATTTCCGCCACCGCCAACATCTGGGACGCCCTGCTGCAGCGCAAGCTGCCGCTGATCTACCAGACCCTGGGCAATGTGGCGCTGCGGGCCGATACGGCGCCGCCGGACGTGCTGGTGCGCTCGGTGCTGGAACGGCGACTGGATCTGGCGCTGCTGGCCGATCCCCCCAAGGTGGAGGAACTGCAGAGTCGGGAAGTGGGACGGCTGTCCCTGCACCTGGTGTCCACCCGCACCAACACCACCCTGGCCGAGGCCCTGTCCAGCCAGTACGTGAAGGTGGACTGGGGCACTGTGTTCAACCTGCAGCACGCCAAGCTGGCCCGGGATCAGGCCCCGCCCATACTGCACACCTCCATTGCCCGCATCGCCCTGGAGTTCCTGCTCACCCATGGCGGCGCCGCCTACCTGCCGGCCTCCATGGTGGCCGAGCCCCTGGCCGAAGGGCTGCTGCACAGGGTCGAAGACGCCCCCGTCATCCACCGCGAGCTCTACGCCACCTACCTCAGCGGCACCGAGCTCGGCACCCTGATCGACGCCATCTGTCAGCTCTTGGCCGACGACGCCGACAACTTGCAGTAACTGGGAAAGGCCACCTGCCGCCACAGCGACTGGCAGAGCTGTTCGTGGTCGTCCCAGGCGCCGGCCAGCACCCAGTCCACCAGGGCCTCGGCCACATTGGGGTAGTTGATGGGCTGGGCCGGCGGCAACTCCAGCCAGGCATCCAGATCCACCGCCGACAGCTCGTACATGACGCTGGCCAGGCCCAGCTGGCGCAACGTCAGCACGTTGGACAGCTGCTCGAACTGGCCATGCAGGGGCTTGAGCAGCAGCTTCTTGCCCAGCTTCAGGGCCTCTGACGGCAGCTCGAAACCACCATTGGCCATCACCCCCACCGCCTCGGCCAGATCCCGGGGGAACTGGTGCCGGGACGGCGGTCGCAGGTGGATATGGCCCCTGTCCTCGTGCCTGGCATCGGGGTGGTAGCAATGGAACTCGTAGTCCGGGAAGTTCTCCAGCAGGGCCACCACCTGATCCAGGGCCTCGAAGGGCAGGTAGACCACCACCTTGTCGTGCTTGAGCGGCCCCTGGTGGCCGTGATCCTCGATGATGGGCGGCAGCAGCTTGTGGCCGAAGTGGTACCAGTGCACGCCCATCTCCACATCCACAGGTGCGAAGTGGCGCATCAGCAGCCGCGCCACCAGGTTCTCGCCGTCCTTGGGGATGGGCTGCAGGAAGGCGGCCTGGTGGCTGATGCCGATGCAGGGCACCTGCTGGCGCCGCGCCGCCCAGGCGCTGACCGGTTCGAAGTCGTTGAGCACCAGATCGTAGCCGCTCAGATCCAGCTCGCGGATGTCGCGGCGAAACTGCAGCAGCCTGCTCTGGCGCAGGGTCTGGCCCAGCTGCACCCTGCCGTTGGCGGTGACGAAGGTCAGGCCCTTGCGGATCCGGTAGTCGCCGAAGGGCTCCATGTCGAAGAAGGCCTCGGCGGGGCGGCCGGAGAACAGGTAATCCACCTTCACATTGCGCTCGGCCAGGGCCTTGGCCATCACGCGGGCACGGGTAATGTGGCCATTACCTGTGCCTTGTACACCGTAGAGTATGCGCATCGAGTGTCCTCAGAGCAGGGCGAACAGGGCTGCCAGGCTGCCCAGGCAGGCGCCGGCAAGAATATCGGTGGGAAAGTGCACCCCAAGGGCCAGGCGCGACAAGCCTATGGCCGCCGCCCAGGGCAGCACCAGCACGGCCATGGCCGGGTAATGGGCGCTGATGCATACCGCCATCACGAAGGCCGCCGCGGTGTGGCCCGACGGCAGGCTGAAACGGTCGGACGGCTCGATGAAGGCCTGGCAGCCGGGCAGGGCCACGGCCGGGCGGCGCCGCTTGATGGTGTTCTTGAGCAGCAGGTACAGGGGCAGCTCCAGGGCAAAGGCCTGCAGGGCGTCGACCAGGAAGGCGTTGGCACCGGGCACCGCCGCCAGCCACAGGCTGAGGGCGAAGACGGCGTAGAGGGGGCCGTCGCCGCTGCGGGAAACCCACCTGGCCACCACCGCCAGCTGGCGCCAGTACTGGTGTGACTGGCTGAGCAGGAACAGCCGATGATCCAGGGTTGTCAGAGCCATCAAACGCATGACGGTCGCACCTTGCCGTTGCTTATGGCTGAAATCTAGCCAGCCACAATGACAAAGGGGTGACAGCGGTTTGAAGGAATGATGAAAGTGCTTACTTACCGTAGGGGCTGTAGCTGAACACCTGCCCGGACAGGGAGGCCTCGTACATCAGGCCGCCTATGGCCAGGGTGAACACCGCCACGCCCTGGCTGTAGTCCACGTTGGTGCTGGCGCCGGCATCCAGGGCCACGGCCGAGGCCTGGGCACCAAGCTCCAGCTTCTCCTGGGTGAAGCGTTCGAAGGCGGCCTTGTTCTTGAAGAAGATCAGCTGGCGGTAGGTCTGGCCGCCGATCTGGAAGCCCAGGGTCATCTGCCTGAGCTTGGCCTTGCCCACCAGCTGGCCCTTGCGGTAGACCAGGCCCTTGCCGTAGGCGCCCCCCAGCAGCAGGCCGGCCTTGCCTACCTTGGGAAAGACCACATAGCCATGGGCGCGGTTGAAGAAGACCTTGAGACCGGGATCGGATTCCAGGAAGGCGTCGATGGCCTCGTCCACCTCCTGCTGCAGGCCATTTGCCGGTACCTCGGCACTGGCGGCGCCGGGCCACAGGCCCACCAGCAGCGCAAGGAGTACTGAGCAAAGTAATCTCATATCCAACCCATTATTTTTTTGCCCCATTTTAACGACTTGCTAACGCAATGGGAGCCCCCTGTTTTTCACTCTAGCCCCGCCCCGGTGAACAGAGCCTGAAACCGGGTTTGCCGCCGTCCCCCCTTTGGCGCTAACCTGTAGTAGCTTCTCCAGCAACGGGATTTTTGCCATGGAATACAATACGTCAGCTCTTTGCGACACCTATATCGACATGGTCGACGTGGTCGAACCCATGTTCGTCTCTTATGGCGGACGCGCCTCCTTTGGTGGCCAGCTCACCACGGTGAAGTGCTTCGAGGACAACGGCGTCATCCGCGAGCTGCTGGAGGAAGACGGCAAGGGCCGGGTCCTGCTAGTGGACGGCGGCGGCTCCCTGCGCCGGGCCCTGGTGGACGGCGAGCTGGCCGAACTGGCCGCCAGCAACAACTGGGAAGGCCTGGTGATCTACGGCTGCGTGCGCGAGGTCGACGCCCTGGAGGAGCTGGATATCGGCATCCAGGCCCTGGCCAGCTTCCCGGTCGGTGCCGAGGGCGAAGGCATAGGCGAGGCCGACGTGGCCGTGAACTTCGGCGGCGTCACCTTCCTGCCCGAGGATTTCCTCTACGCCGACGAGACCGGCATAGTGCTGTCGCCGGAAGCCCTGGATCTGGCCTGAGCGCCAACCACAAAAAGCCCCGCCGCCCGCGGGGCTTTTTGTTGCGGCAACGGCTGTTATAGTGACATATCGACATCCAAGAGGGACGACAGATGGTCTTCTGGCGCAGCAAAAAGCAGCCGCCGAAAACGGCAGAACATTACTACCGCCAGGCCCATGTGGCCCTGGTTGGCAACGACCTTGAGGGGGTACTGAAGGCTTTTGCCGACGGCGAAGCCGACCTCAAGGACGACAGGCAGCAGCTCGACACCCTGGCCCAATACAGTGCCTTCAAGCTCTATGCCCTGCTGCACCTTGAGCGTATCGACGAACTCAACCAGGCCATGAAGGTGCTGAGCGACGACCATGCCGAGCGGCCGGCCATCATTCGCGCCGTCGCCAAGCACTGCCAGTACCTCAATATCGGTCGGCTGGCACTCTACCTCAGCGGCGACGACCGTACCCTGGTGGCCACCCAGTGCGAGGAGGCCCAAAAGGCCAACGAGGCCGGCCTCTATTTCGAGTTCATGGACAAGTTCGAGTCGCTGCCACCCCTGGCAACCGAACTCCTGGTCGACCTTCACTGGCCGCCCACGGACAGCCACTACCAGCTGCCCCTGGACGACCGCTTGGCCTTCGCCATCAAGGAGCTGCCGGAAGACAACATCTATATCGAGCTGGAATACCAGGGCACCCTGCCGGCCACGGCGGAGCAGCCCGAGCGCCCCTACCGGCTCACCGCCTGCCTGCCCGGCGCCAGCAACAACGGCATCTGCGACAGCGGCCGACTGGAGCTGGAACTGGACGACCAGCGCCACAGCATCGAGGTGGATCGCAGCCAGATCAGCACCGACCTGACCTGGTCGCCCTACGGCATCGGCTTCGCGTGCGACACCCTGTCCCTGGCCCTGCGCAACTGCCGGCTGCTGGCCAAGGAGGCCTGAGCGCCGGCCATGAAAAAGCCCCGGCATTGCCGGGGCTTTTTCATGGAGCACAAGGGCTCAGAGCAGGTCGTCGACCTGGGCTATCTTGCCCAGCACGGCGTTGATGCGGCCCTGCACCGCGCCCAGCTCTTCCTTGATGCGGGCGTTTTCCGCCTGCAGCTGCTCGTTGTTCTGGCCAAGCTGTTCTTTTTCGGTTTTCAGCTCTTCGATTTCCATCTGCAGCAGGCCGATGGTGTCCACCGCCGCCTGTACCTTTGCTTCCAGCTTCTCAAGCAATTCCAATGACATTGTTACCCCTTAAATGAGATTTGGCGCCCAGCAGGCCGGATCCACTCTGGCCTGCGCCATGGCGGTTATTGTAACTTAAGCGCACACCGCTGTATTGAGGGAAAGGGATCCCATGACCCTGAAGGTCTTTAGACACATCGACATCGCCCCCCTGGTGGCGCACAGACCCCTGGAAACCAAGCTGGGCGAAGCCCTGATGCTGCTGCCCCAGGGCGACGATCTGGCCGATCGCCTGGCCAAGGCCAAACAGCTCGGCGCCCGTTTCGCCATCCTCGGCGTACCCGAGGATCTGGGTCCCAAGGCCAACATGGGCCGGGGCGGCTCTCAGCTCGGCTGGCAGGCCTTCCTGAGCCGCTTTCTGAACCTGCAGAGCCACGGCTCCCTCGCCCCCCAGTCTATCCTGCTGCTGGGCGAACTGGAGCTGAACGACCTGCAGGAGCAGGGCGATGCCCTCTCCAACCAGCGCCCCGAGCAGCTGGCCCGGCTGCGGGATCTGGTCGGCGAGGTAGACAAACGCTTGCGTCCCGTGATCAAGGCCCTGGCCGACGCCGGGCTGATCCCCATCGTCATCGGTGGCGGCCACAACAACGCCTACCCCATACTGGCCGGCATGCACGACGCCCTGGGCCAGCCGCTGGCGGTGCTGAACGTGGATCCCCATGCCGACTTCCGGCCGCCGGAAGGCCGCCACTCCGGCAACGGCTTCCGCTACGCCCATGACGAGGGTGCCCTGGCCGCTTACCAGGTGCTGGCCTTCAACCCCTTGAAGAACTCCGCATCCAGCCAGCAGGCCTTGGCCGAGGCCGGCTTCGGCGGCGTCAGCTACCAGCAGCTCTATGTGGAGCGCTCCGTGACCCTGGGCGAGGCCCTGACCCGGTGCAGCAAGCAGCTGCTGGGTGGCCACCCCACCGGCCTGGAGCTGGATCTGGACGCCATCAGCTTCCTGCCCGCCAGCGCCTACACCAACGCCGGCATGCCCCTGGCCGACGCCGAGCACCTGATCTTCAAGGGTGCCCGCCTGCTCAGGCCCAGTTACCTGCACCTGTGCGAAGGGGCCCCGGCCCGGCACCCGGCCGGCAGCCAGCACGGCATGAGCGACGTGGGCCAGGCCACGGCGGCCCTGGTCACCGCCTTTATCCAGGCCATGAACGACTAAGGAAAACCCCATGACAAGGATGTTGTTGCTGCTGGCGGTCCTGCTGGCCGGCAGCGCCCAGGCCGGTCATTGGCAAGTGCGCCCCGGCAACGCCGACACCGGCTACCTGCTGCTGGCCGGCCCGGACCAGTACTGGTTCTCCGACGCCCTGATCTGGTCCAGGTTAACGCCGCTGTTGCCGCAAGACGTCACCTGGGTGGCGGTGAGCCGCCAGGGCCAGTCCTACCGGGCCCTGGCCCAGGAGTTGCCAGAGCGCCTGGCCGAGCTGAGCCAGGCCCATGGCGTGACATCCTGGCGGGTGCTGAGCTTCGCCAGTGCCAACCTGGCCCTGCAGCGGGCCCTGCAGCAGCCCGGTTTCCACAGCCGCATCCACTCGGTGGTGATGATCGATCCGGACGTACTGCTGCCCTACTCCATCTCCCGCTACCAGGGCGACGCCAAGGTCTTTCGCCAGATCTACCGCCGCTTCCAGGACCATATCCGCGCCGGCGGCTACCAGGAGCGCACCGAGCAGCGCCTGGCGGAAATCAAGGCAAGGCTGGTGGCACTCGGCGGCCCCGCCGACAACCAGAGCCAGCAGGCGCACCTGGAGTTCCGCCACGGCATTGCCGGACAGCTGGCCAGGGTGAACGAGGTGTTCGCCTATTACGAGGATCTGGAAGGAAGCGCCCGGCTGGACTGGCCCGACGGCTTGCCACTGACGGTCTGGGACAGCGACTTCGAACAACAGTGGCTGGGCGGCGATGACGACGCCGGCCTCAGGCGCTGGCAGGCAGAGGGCAAGGCTTACTACCAGAGCCTGTGCCAGCGGGCCGGCAATCCCGGCTGCTACCGCCCCTACCCCCACCAGGACCACGAACTGCCGCTGACCGAGCCGGCGCTATTGCTGGGGCCCTGACGCCAAAGGCAGGCTGGACGGAGCCTGGCTAGGGGTGGGCGGCCACCGCCAGGATCTGAGACTTAAGCCAGACCAGGCCGGGATCCACGGCGAATCTGGGATGCCAGGCCAGCACCTGGGTGAAGCGCAGCGCCGCCTCAGGCAGGGCCCGTTCGTGCAGGCCGTGCTGCTCGGCGAACTGCCTGGCCACGGCGCTGGGCAGCACCACCACCAGCTCGGTGCGCGCCAGCAGGCCGGGCACGGCCAGGAAGTCCGGCACCTGCAACCGGATGCGCCGCTCGACCCCGTGCAGCCTGAGCCAGTTGTCCAGCAGCAGCTGGCTGTGGCCCCAGTCGGACGGGTAGATATGCTGCTGCTCCCCCAGCCAGGCCGGGCTCAGCTCGGCCGGCAGCGGCCGGCCGGACAGCAGGCTCAGGGACTCGGTGACCAGCTCCACCCTGGCCAGGCGATGGGACAGATGCCGCGGCGCCGCGAAGCCCACCACCAGATCCAGCTCCCCTTCCTCCAGCTCCTTTTCGTAGTCGCTTGGCCCCAGTCCGGTCAGCCGCAGGCTGACTCCCGGCGCCTGCTCGGCCAGGGCCGCCATCAGCGGCGGCAGCAGCACCATGTCGAAATAGCTGCCGCCGGCCAGGGTGAAACGGCGCTGGGCCTCGGCAGGCACGAAGCGCTGGCGCTGGCTGACCGCCTCCTCCACCAGGCTCAGCGCCTGGCCAAAGGCCGGGGCCAGGGCCTGGGCCCTGGGGGTGGGCTGCATGCCGTCGCGGCTCTGCACGAACAGCGGGTCGTCCAGCTGCTCGCGCAATCGGGCCAGGGCATGGGAAACGGTGGACTGGGACAGGTGCAGCGCCCGGGCGGCCCTGGACACCGACTTGGTGGCCAGCAAGGCCTCGAAGATGCGCAGCAGGTTGAGATCCAGGCGGCTCATATCGATATTCGCCATAGCTCAGTGAAGATTATTCATTTTTAGCATGGCATGGCCCTACCTAGAATGCCTTCATCGAAATTGGAGGCAAACAATGCTCAAGAATTACCTCTTCCTGCTGGGCGTGGGCCTGATCTGGGGTTCCCAGTTCCTGTTCCAGCAAAAGGCCGTGGCCAGCCTGCCGCCGCTGTGGGTCGGCGCTGGCCGCGCCCTGGTGGGCTGCATCACCCTGGTGCTGATCTGCCAGCTGCTCGACCTCAGGGCCAAGAAGAAACAGTGGGGCATGTACCACCTGATCGGCTTTTTGGAAGCGACAGTGCCCTTCGTGCTGGTGGCCTGGGGCCAGCAGTACCTGGACACGGCCGTGGCCGCCATCCTCATGGGCACCATCCCCTTCTTCGCCATACTGCTGAGCCCGCTGCTGGTGGCCGGCGCCCGCATCACCCTGGCCGGCCTCGGCTCTGTGGTGCTGGGCTTCGGTGGCGTGCTGACGCTGTTCGCCCCCCAGCTTGGCGCCGGCGTCAACGCCGAGATCTGGGGCGCCCTGGCCATAGTGGTCGCCTCGGCCTGCTTCGCCGTGGCGCTGCTGCTGCTCAAGCGCCTGGACGGCGAAGATCCGCTGATCATCGCCCGCAACGTGCTGATCGCCGCCACCGGCCAGCTGCTGCTGGTCGCCCTGGTGATGGCGCCCATCGGCAGCTTCGAGCCGACGCTGCCGAGCCTGGGCTCGGTGATCTACCTGGGCGTGATGTGTGCCGGCGTCGTCTATTTCCTGTACATGGTGCTGATCCGCCACGCCGGCCCGGTGTTCGCCTCGCTGTCCAACTACCTGGTGCCCCTGGTCGGGGTGATCCTGGCCGCCACCCTCAACAGCGAGGAGCTGGCCACCACCACCTGGGCCGCCCTGGTGATCATCCTGGCCGCCGTCGGTATCAACCAGCTCGGCGCCAGTAAGGCAGCCGAAGCCTGACCCAGGCGCAATACCAGAAAGGCCGCACCATGCGGCCTTTTTTATGGCCAGAAAGAGATGTGAATTGCCGGTCCGATTTCGGCAAGACGCCGTCACCTCAGGGGCGTATGATGTTGCCCTTGCCAAGGAGGTCCCATGCCACGCCGTTACCTGCCCGAACTCTTGCTGCTCGCCGCCGTCTGGGGGGCGTCCTTCCTCTTCATGCGGGTGTCGGCCCCGGCCTTTGGCCCGGTGCCACTGATCGCCATCCGGGTCGGCGTCGCCGCCCTGGTGCTGCTGCCGGTCCTTTTGTGGCGCCGCCAGGGCCGGGCGATGCTGGCCCAGACCAAGCCCCTGGTCGTGGTCGGCCTCGTCAACTCGGCGCTGCCGTTCAGCCTGTTCGCCTTCGCCACCCTTTACCTGAGCGCCGGCCTGACCGCCATCGTCAATTCCACGGCGCCGCTGTGGACGGCCCTGGTGGCCTTCGCCCTCTGGCACGAAAGGCTCAGCGCCCGCCGCCTGCTTGGCATCCTCATCGGCCTGGGTGGCATGTGCATACTGGTGTGGGACAAGCTGGGCATGAGTGATGCCCTCTGGGCCATAGGCGCCGGGGTGCTGGCCTCGCTCTGCTATGGTTTCGGCGCCAACTACACCAAGCGTTACCTGCCCGGGGTGCCGGCCCTGGTCACCACGGTCGGCAGCCAGATCACCGCCACCCTGATGCTGCTGCCCCTGGCCGTCTGGCTGTGGCCCACCGCCAGCATCCCCAGCCAGGCCTGGCTGGCCGCCATCGCCCTGGGCGTGCTCTGCACCGGCCTGGCCTACCTGCTGTTCTTCCGGCTCATCAACCATGTGGGCCCGGGCAATGCCGTCATGGTCACCTTCCTGATCCCCATCTTCGGCGCCTTCTGGGGCAACCTGTTCCTGGACGAACCGGTCACCCTGACCATGGTGCTGGGCGGCGCCGTGATCCTGTTCGGCACCGCCTATTCCATGGGGGTGTTACGGCTGGGCAGAGCCAAGGCGGCGGCCGAAGGCGAGTCGGCTTGATGCGTGTTTTCCTCGGTTCAGGAATAGGTGCCTTTTTGTAACTGCGCTGATGTATTGGAGCAGCTCTCTTCGAGGTTGCGCTGCGCGCGCCCCCCTTTCTTACTCGCCTAAGAAAGGGGGCAAAGAAGGGCGGCCCGGCTCACATCGTCTTCCTCGGTCCAAAGGGCTTACCGGAAACCGGCGCTGATTCGCTTCCTGCTCAGCAGCGCCTAGGTCGGCGTCCTGCCTCCCTTTACCTCTCACCCTTTTCCCCTCGGCGATGCTCAACGGGCAATGGTGGCCTGCGGCCATCAAGCGTTGGGATTCGTTCCTCATCCCAACCTACGAGCCGGTACAGAGGATGTACCGGCCAGGATGAATTACTACGGACGCTTCCCAGCTCCGGTCCAGGCTTGGTGGGTTACGCTACGCTAACCCACCCTACACCGTCATCAGGCCTGTTAACGCCTGATCCCACTCACCGGCTGTCCGCCGATCCAGCCGCGTAGGGCGCAATAACCGAAGGGCATTGCGCCGGAACTAATGGCCGCGCAGCGGCCAAGATCGCCCGTTGAGAGTGCCGAGCGTAGGTGCTGCGAGAGGGGTAAACCGGCAGGGATGCCGGTTTAGGACCAGCCGAACAGGGATGTGAGTCTGGCCCATGCCCCGGCAAGCCGCACCGGAGCGTGGGGGGCCGAAGGCCACTCGAACCGGGCCGCCCTTCTTTGCCCACTTTCTTGGGCGAGCAAGAAAGTGGGGCCCCGCAGGGGAACCTCGAAGAAAGCAACTTACTGATAAGAAAGGGACATAAGACAACACCCAAGCCAGGTGTTACCCATGTCCCTGAACTTTTCCGTTACCCATGTGGGTGAACCCTGAATCAGGTTTGGTGGGTATCGCCAAGGCTCCCCCCTACAGGCTATCAACCCTGACTGCGCTCCGGCCCAACTCCATAGGCGGTATAGATCCACCCCAGGGGGCCGAAGAACAGGTTGAGCAGGCCGTTCAAAACATAACTGCCGCGCAGTTTGCGGCCCCGGGAATAACGCCAGAACAGCATCAGCCCGGTGGTCAGCAGCACGTTACACATCAGGATGTTGGCCAACAGGCCGGCATTGATACTCATGTTTCCTCCTTGAACAGGGGCGCTCAGCGACGGATGCCGGGCACTTCTCTGCCGCCGATCCAAAGCTGGGTCAACGGCCGCACGCCGAATTGATAACAGAGCTCCGCCGGCTCCGCAATGGCCCACAGCGCCAGATCCGCCTGCTTGCCCACCTCCAGGCTGCCCACCTGGTCGGCCATGCCCAGGGCCTGGGCGGCGTGGATGGTCATGCCCTTCAGCGCCTCGTCCGTGGTCATCCGCAGCAGGGTGCAGGCCATGTTCAGCATCAGCAGCGCCGAGCTCAGCGGCGAGGTGCCGGGGTTGATGTCGGTGGCGATGGCCATGGGCACCTGGTACTGGCGCAGCAGTTCCAGGGGCGGCAGCTTGGTCTCGCGCAGGAAGTAGAAGGCGCCCGGCAGCAGCACGGCGACGGTGCCGCTGTCCTTGATGGCCTTGATGCCGGCCTCGTCCAGGTACTCCAGGTGATCCACGGACAGGGCCTTAAAGGAGGCCGCCAGCTCGGAGCCGCCCAGGTTGGAGAGCTGCTCGGCGTGCAGCTTGACCGGCAGACCGTGCTTTTGGGCCGCCTCGAACACCTTGCGGGTCTGCTCCAGGGAGAAGCCGATGCCCTCGCAGAAGGCGTCCACGGCGTCGGCGAGATCCTGCTCGGCCACGGCCGGCAGCATCTCGTCGCAGACCTGGTCGAGATAGGCGTCCGGGTCGTCCTTGTGCTCGGCGGGCACGGCGTGGGCGCCCAGGAAGGTGGTACGGATGCGCTGGGGCATCTGCTCGCCCAGCAGCCGGGCCACCTTCAGGCACTTGAGCTCGGCCTCCAGCGCCAGGCCATAGCCGGATTTCACCTCCACCGTGGTGACGCCCTCGTCCAGCAGCGCCCTGAGCCTGGCCCGGGCGCCATGATAGAGCTCCTCTTCGCTTGCCTCACGGGTGGCCCGCACCGTGCTCATGATGCCGCCGCCGGCCCTGGCGATGTCCTCGTAGCTGGCCCCCTCCAGGCGCATGGCGAATTCCCGGGCCCGGCTGCCGCCGTAGACCAGGTGGGTGTGGCAATCGATGAGGCCGGGCAGCAGCCAGCCACCCTTGCCGTCCACCACCGGCAGCAGCGGGTCCAGGGCGGGCAGCTCGGCCTTGCTGCCCAGCCAGGCGATGCGCCCGTCCCGTACCGCCAGGGCGGCATCCTGGATGTTGCCCTGGTCCGCCATGGTGGCCAGGTTCACGTTGACGATCAGCCAATCCCAATCCGACGACATAGTCCCTCCAAACTTGTATATACAACCCAACTGTGCCACATTGACGTTCACGTAAACAAGACCAAAGTGCCATGGCCACCGCCAAATTCGAACAGATCCGCCGTCATCTCTGCGACGCCATCGACCAGGGCAGCCTGGCCCCGGGGGACGCCGTGCCCTCGGAAAACGCCCTGGCCGAGCGGTTCGGCGTGTCGCGGATGACCGCCCGCCGGGCCCTCACCGCCCTGGTGGACGGCGGCGTGCTGGAAAGGCGCCAGGGCCAGGGTACCTTCGTGGCCGAACTTAAGACCCAGAGCTCCATGCTGGCCATCCGCAATATAGCCGACGAGATAGCCGAGCGCGGCCACGGCCATTCGGCCCAGGTGCTGGCCCTGGAGAGTCGCCCGGCCCCGCTTGAGGTGGCCCGGGCCCTGGGGCTGGCCGAGGGCACGGCGCTGGCCTTCTCCCGCATCCTGCACCTGGACAACGATCTCCCGGTGCAGCTGGAGGAACGCTTCGTGAACCCGGCCCTGGTCCCGGACTACCTGGCCCAGGACTTCGGCCGGCACACGCCCCACGAATACCTCAGCCAGGTGGCACCGCTGACCGCCGCCCACCACTGGGTGGAGGCCGTGGCCGCCAATGCCGAGCAATCGGCCTGGCTGGCTGTCCAAGAAAAGACACCACTGCTGAAACTGACCCGGTTGACCGCCGCCCGCCAGGGCGCGGTCAGCCTGGCCCGACTCTACCACCCGGGCGATCGCTACCGCCTGGGCGGCGAAATCACCATTAAAACCACATTGGGGGAAACACTATGACCGACCCGCGTATCGACGAAAGCCGCGTGATCCGTGCGCCCCACGGCTCACAACTGCGCTGCAAGAGCTGGCTGACCGAAGCCGCCCTGCGCATGCTGATGAACAACCTGGATCCGGACGTGGCCGAGCATCCCCAGGGCCTGGTGGTGTACGGCGGCATCGGCCGCGCCGCCCGCAACTGGGCCTGCTTCGACAAGATAGTGGAGGTGCTGCAGCGCCTGGAAGACGACGAGACCCTGCTGGTCCAGTCCGGCAAGCCGGTCGGCGTCTTCAAGACCCATGCCGACGCCCCCCGGGTGCTGATCGCCAACTCCAACCTGGTGCCCCACTGGGCCAACTGGGAGCACTTCAACGAGCTGGATAAGAAGGGCCTGATGATGTACGGCCAGATGACCGCCGGCTCCTGGATCTACATCGGCTCCCAGGGCATCGTCCAGGGTACCTACGAGACCTTCGTGGCCGTGGCCAAGCAGCACTTCGGCGGCGAGGCCCGTGGCAAGTGGATCCTCACCGGCGGCCTCGGCGGCATGGGCGGCGCCCAGCCCCTGGCCGGCACCATGGCCGGCTTCTCCATGATTGCCGTGGAGTGCGACGAGACCCGCATCGACTTCCGCCTGCGCACCCGCTACGTGGACCGCAAGGCCACCACCCTGGATGAGGCCCTGGCCATAGTCCAGGAAGCCCACGCCAGGGGCGAGGCCGTGTCCGTGGGCCTGCTGGCCAACGCCGCCGACGTCTTCGCCGAGCTGGTCGAGAAGAACATCACCCCGGACGTGGTCACCGACCAGACCTCCGCCCATGACCCCCTGAACGGCTACCTGCCCCAGGGCTGGACCATGGAGCACGCCGCCGAGATGCGCAAGCAGGACGAGGCCGCCGTGGTCAAGGCCGCCAAGCAGTCCATGGCCGTACAGGTCCGCGCCATGCTGGCCCTGCAGGAGCGCGGCGCCGCCACCCTGGATTACGGCAACAACATCCGCCAGATGGCCTTCGAGGAAGGTGTCGAGAACGCCTTCGACTTCCCCGGCTTCGTACCGGCCTACATCCGCCCGCTGTTCTGCGAAGGCATAGGTCCCTTCCGCTGGGCAGCCCTGTCCGGCGACCCGGAGGACATCTACAAGACCGACGCCAAGGTCAAGGAGCTGATCCCCGACAATCCGCACCTGCACAACTGGCTGGACATGGCCCGCGAGCGCATCGCCTTCCAGGGCCTGCCGGCGCGGATCTGCTGGGTCGGCCTCAAGGACCGTGCCCGCCTGGCCCTGGCCTTCAACGAGATGGTCAGAAACGGCGAGCTCAAGGCCCCCATCGTCATCGGCCGTGACCACCTGGATTCCGGCTCCGTGGCCAGCCCCAACCGCGAGACCGAGTCCATGATGGACGGCTCCGACGCCGTGTCCGACTGGCCGCTGCTGAACGCCCTGCTCAACACCGCCGGTGGCGCCACCTGGGTGTCCCTGCACCATGGCGGCGGCGTCGGCATGGGCTTCAGCCAACACGCCGGCGTGGTCATCGTGGCCGACGGCACCGATGCCGCCCACGCCCGCCTCGGCCGGGTGCTGCGCAACGACCCGGCTACCGGTGTCATGCGTCACGCCGATGCCGGCTACGACATCGCCAAGAACTGTGCCCGCGAACAGGGCCTCGACCTGCCCATGCTGGAGAAGTGAGATGTTTGAACTGGTTCTGAAACCCGGCACCCTGACCCTGGCCCAGCTGCGCCGGGTCGCCCGCGAGCCCGTGCAGCTGAGCCTGGATCCCAGCGCCCTGCCCGCCATCGAGGCCAGCGCCGCCCAGGTGCAGAAGGTCATCAGCGAGGATCGCACCGTTTACGGCATCAACACCGGTTTTGGCCTGCTGGCCAACACCCGCATCGCCCACCACGAGCTGGAAGAGCTGCAGCGCCGCATCGTGCTGTCCCATGCCGCCGGCATCGGCGAGCTGATGAGCGAAGACACCGTGCGCCTGCTGATGGTGCTCAAGCTCAACTCCCTGTCCCGTGGCTTCTCCGGCATCCGCCCCGTGGTGCTGGACGGCCTGATGGCGCTGATCAACGCCCAGGTCTATCCCTGCATCCCCGAGAAGGGCTCCGTGGGCGCCTCCGGCGACCTGGCGCCCCTGTCCCATATGGTCTGCCCGCTGATCGGTGAAGGCCATGTGCTGCACAAGGGCGAGAAGCTCACCGCCGCCGAAGGCCTGAAGATCGCCGGCATCGAGCCGGTGGTACTGGCCGCCAAGGAAGGCCTGGCGCTGCTGAACGGCACCCAGGCCTCCACCGCCTTTGCCCTGCAGGGCCTGTTCGCCGCCGAAGATCTGTTCGTGGCCGGTGCCGTCTGCGGCGCCACCAGCGTCGAAGCGGCCCTGGGCTCCCGTCGCCCCTTCGATGCCCGCATCCATGAGGTGCGTGGCCAGCAGGGCCAGATCGACGCCGCCGCCGTCTACCGGCATCTCTTGGGCGAGAGCTCCGAAGTGGGCGCTTCCCACGCCAACTGCGACAAGGTCCAGGATCCCTACAGCCTGCGCTGCCAGCCCCAGGTGATGGGCGCCGTGCTGACCCAGATCCGCCAGGCCGCCGAGGTGCTGCTGTGTGAAGCCAACGGCGTCACCGACAACCCGCTGGTGTTCGCCGAGGACGACGACATCATCAGCGGCGGCAACTTCCACGCCGAGCCGGTGGCCATGGCCGCCGACAACCTGGCCATCGCCATCAGCGAGATCGGTGCCCTGTCCGAGCGGCGCATGGCGCTGCTGATCGACAAGCACCTGTCCGGCCTGCCGGCCTTCCTGGTCAACAACGGCGGCGTCAACTCCGGCTTCATGATCGCCCAGGTCACGGCCGCGGCCCTGGCCTCCGAGAACAAGACGTTGGCCCACCCGGCCTCGGTGGATTCCCTGCCCACCAGCGCCAACCAGGAAGACCATGTGTCCATGGCCACCTTCGCCGGCCGCCGCCTGCGCGACATGGCCGCCAACACCAGAGGCGTGCTGGCCGTGGAATACCTGGCCGCCAACCAGGGCCTGGACTTCCGCGCCCCGCTGAAGGCCGCCGAGGCCGTGGAAAGCGCCAAGGCCACCCTGCGTGCCCAGGTGCCCTTCTACGACCAGGACCGCTACATGGCCGCCGACATCGAGGCCGCCGACGCCATCCTGGCCAGCGCCGAGCTGAATGCCCTGGTGCCCGCCGGCATACTGCCCAGCCTGTAAGTTTCCTTACCGGCAGCAAAAAGGCCTCCCTTGGGAGGCCTTTTTTATGGTTCATCGCGGATCTCCGGGGAAGGCGGCTTTTATCTTCAGGAAGAAGTACTCCAGATCCCGATAGCCATAAGCCATCCGCTTCATCAGTTTGATTTTGTTGTTCATCCCCTCCAGCCGGCAGGTATGGAGGGGATAGCTGGCGGAAGCGACTATCCCTGGCAAGTAGGGTTTTAGCTTACGGGCGAACTGCAACAGCGGCGCGATGCCACTTTCCTCCACCTGCTGCCACCAGAGCCGCCATTGGCGATGGGCCGTTTGCTCATCGCGGCAGTACCACAGCGCCTTCAACTGCTCCTTGAGCACGTAGACCACCATCAGATCACGGTTGGCGGCCAGCAAGGCTTCGAGGCGGCCACGTTCCTTGTCATTGAGATTGCCCTCGTTTTTGAGCAACACCCAGCGGCTACGCTTGATATGACGGCGGGCCTGCTGCTCGGTGCCCTGGGCCTTGGCACAGTCGAGCCGCACCCGGTCAATCACCTCCCGGCCATACTTGGCCACCACATGGAACAGGTCGTAGACCACCCTGGCGTTGGGGCAATGCGCCTGCACCTCCAGATCGAAGGCGGTGTTCATGTCCATCGCCACGGCCTCGATCTGCTGACAGCGTTCGCCTAGCCGCTCGAAGAAGGGCCGGATGCTGCGGCGACTGCGTCCCTCGCCTATCCACAACACCTGGTGGGTATCCGCATCGGCGATGACGGTGGCGTAGCGGTGGCCCTTGAACAGGGCGAACTCATCCATGACCAGTCGTCGCAACCGGGACCAGTCGGGCTCGGTGACCTGCCGCTGCAGGCGGCGCTTGTCGATGGCCTTCACGGTGTGCCAGTGCAGCCCCAGCAGTTCACCGACCTGCTTGACCGGCAGTAACGCCAGTAGGCGTTCGGCGTAGCGTTCCAGACGGCAGCTCAAACGGGCGAAGGGACGCAGCCAGGAGATGTGTTCGGTCCCTCGGCCGCACTGATGGCAGTTAAGCCGTCGCACCGGCACCTTGAGGGTCACGGTATGGTCCATCAGTGCGCGATCGGCGACCGTTCTCCAGGTGGTGTCGTGGACGGCTTGGGCCAGCTTGCCGCAACGACAGCAGGGCGGGCGATTGGGGCTGAGGTGAATGGTGAGATGTTGGTCGTGTTGCTCTATGTGGTCGGGGCTAAAGCCTTCCCACAGCTCGAACGGAAGGGTAAGCTGCGACATCGAAAACGGCTGGTTGGTTAGTGTCTTTGTTTGGCGACATCACAATAACCTATCCAGCCGTTTTCACATCTATTCCCCGCTAATGTGCGAAGAACCTTTTTTATTGTCCGAAGGCTCAGCTCTGGTCCGAACGCACCACCAGCTCCACCCGGCGGTTCTGGGCCTGGCCCTGCTCGTCCAGGTTGCTGGCCACGGGGGCGAATTCACCCACGCCCACGGCCTCCAGCTGGGCCGGGGCCAGGCCCTGCCCCTGAAGGGTCTTCACCACGGCGTCGGCGCGGCGCTTGGCCAGGGCCTGGTTGTAGCCGCGCTTGCCCTTGTCGTCGGTGTGGCCCACCACGTAGAAGCGCATCCTGGGGTTGGCCTTGAGGTAGCTGACCAGCACGTCCAGCACCGGCTTGGACTCGGGTAGCAGCTGGTCGCTGTCGTACTTGAACAGCAGGCCGTCCAGTATCGCTCGACCCTGGCTGGCCATGGCGTCGTTGAGGCCCTCCAGGTTGATGGCCACCCTGTCGTCCTTGAGGGCGCTGCTTTCCAACACCTTGAGATCCAGGCCCAGGCGGCCGGGAAAACCCAGCACATAGGTGCTGACATGGACGTCACCCTCGGGTCGCGCCAGCTTGTACCAGCCGTAGTACTGGTTTTCCTCGAAGCCGATGTCTTCCAGGGAATCTATGGCCTTGGCAAAGCGTTTCTCGGAGCCGCAGGCCTTGCCCCGGCAGCTGAACTGCTCGACGAAGCCCAGCTTCTCCAACGCCGCCTGGTAGTTGGCATGGACCTCGTACTCCGAGTAGCCGCGGGGCAGCTCATAGCCAATCTGGGTCAACTTGCCCTCCCCTTGTTCCAGGGTCGCCTTGCCCCTGGTGACGGCGCGGGCGAAGGGCACCTTGGCAAAGCCGAGCTGGCGGTAGTCGTTGATATGGGCGCCGGGCAGGCGGGCCAGCAGCGGATGGTCGGCACTGCCCTGCTTGTCGCGCTGGCGGTTGTCCTTGAAGCTGATCTGGCTGGGCGCCTGGCCCAGGAAGTCGCCGTTGACCTTCACCAGGCCCAGGGGCTCGGGAATGGTTTCCACCACGTCCAGCTGCAGGAAGCTCTGCTTGCCCGAGGTGGTGGCCACCACCATGGCGTAGATGTCTCCTTGGGGCCGGGGCAGCCTGGCGGCCAGGTAGTGCATTTCATTGGTGTAGACGAACAGGCCGCCGATCCTGTCCTTGAACTTGCGCTCATTGCCGCAGTCCTGCTCACGGCATTGGAACAGCAGCTCGGCCCCTTGCTCCTGAAGGGCCTGGCGGTAGTTGTTGAAGATATGGCTGGGGGCGTACTGGCCGGACAGCTTGTAGTAGGAGCTGGTCAGCTTGCCCGCCACCTCGGTGGTGGCGTACTGCCTGCCCTTGCGGCCCGTCACCAGCTGGTAGGGGCTGTAGTGGCGCTGCAGCGTTTCACTCTTCTTGCTGCCGGGCAGCAAGGTAAAGAGGCCGGAGGCGTCGGTGGCGGCAAAGGTGGGGGCGCTCAACAGGCCGGTCAGCAGGGCCAAGGCCAGGGTACGGATCTTCATGCAACAATCCCTGTTATGAAAAGACCACAACACCTTACCACACAAGGCGTTACCTTAAAGTGAACGGCGGCAGAGCCGCAGCCACTCTGGTAGTCTGTTTTCATATCCAAGGACAACAGAGAAAAACCCATGAGCGAACAGCACTTCTATCCCATCGGCACCCCGGGCCAGGCCTGGAGCGAGGCGGAAAAGGCCCAGTGGCTGGCAAGCCAGAACATCAAGCGCAGCTACCAGGATGACGTGGTGGCCCAGGTTGAGGCCCTGGCCGGCGACTTCGAACTGATCCGCTACGGCGCCCTGCCGGTGGCGCCGGAGCGCTACCCGCTGCTGGCCCTGAAGAGCAGGGACTGGCAGCCGGGCAGGCCCCATGTGCTGATCACCGGCGGCATCCACGGCTACGAGACCAGTGGCGTCCAGGGCGCCCTGCAGTTCGCCAGGGAGCGGGCCCTGGCCTATGGGGCGCATTTCAACCTGCTCATGGTGCCCTGCGTCAGCCCCTGGGGCTATGAAGTGATCAACCGCTGGAACCCCAATGCCGTGGATCCCAACCGCTCCTTCGTCGACAACAGCCCCTCCGAGGAGGCGGCGGCGCTGATGGCGCTGGTGGCCGACCAGGGCGTGGACTTCCTGGCCCATATTGACCTGCACGAGACCACCGACAGCGACGAGTCCGAGTTCCGCCCGGCCCTGGCGGCCCGGGACGGCAAGGCCTTCGTGCCGGGCGGCATCCCCGACGGCTTTTATGTGGTGGACGACAGCGAACATCCCCAGCCCGAATTCCAGAAGGCCATCATCGACGCCGTGGCCAGGGTCACCCATATCGCCCCGCCGGACGCCGACGGCAACATCATCGGCTCGCCGGTGGTCGACCATGGCGTGATCCGCTACCCCCTCAAGCAGCTGGGCCTGTGCGCCAGCGTCACCGGCGCCCCCTTTACCTGCACCACAGAGGTGTACCCGGACAGCCCCAGGGCCACCGATGCCCTCTGCAACGCCGCCCAGGTGGCGGCCGTCTGCGGCGCCCTGGACCATCTTCTGGCCAGGTAGCAGGCGAAAAAAAGGCCCCGTCCGGGGCCTTTTTCTTATTTGACGACGGCGCCCATCATGGCGCGGATGGCGGCGGGGATATCCCCAGGCAGCACCACCAGCTTGCTGTTGTCGGAGGTGGACATGTCCTTCATGGCCTCCACGTAGCGTTCGCCCAGCAGGTACATGACCGGCAGCTCGTTGTTCTGGATGGCGATGGTGACCTTCTCGATGGCGGTCTGGCTGGCGGTGGCCAGCACCACCTGGGCCTCGGCGTCACGACGGGAGGCTTCCAGACGGCCCTCCGCCTCCAGGATGGCGGCGGCCTTCTCGCCGTCGGCCCGGGTCACGGTGGCACGGCGGCCACGCTCGGCGGCGGCCTGCTCTTCCATGGCCTTCTGCATGGTGTTGGAGGGGTTGATGTCCTGGATCTCCACCGTCTTCAGGGTGATGCCCCAGTCGGAGATGTCGTCGGAGATGCCGGCCTTGAGCTTGGCCTTGATGGCATCGCGGTTGGACAGGGCATCGTCCAGGTCCATCTCGCCGATGATGGAACGCAGCGAGGTCTGCACCAGGTTCTGGATGGCGAAGCTGTAGTCCTCGACGCCGTAGACCGCCTTCTCCGGGGAGACGATGTTGATGTAGGCCACGGCATTGGCGATGATCACCGCGTTATCCCTGGTGATCACCTCCTGGGAGGGGATATCCAGGACGATGTCCTTGGTGGTGACCTTGTAGGCCACCAGATCGATATAGGGCAGGATGAAGTTCAGGCCCGGGCCCAGGGTACGGCTGTATTTGCCGAGGCGCTGGATCACGAACTTGCTGCCCTGGGGCACGATCTTGACCCCCATCAGCAGGGTCACCAGCACCAGTACCAGCAGTGCCAAGGCCATTATCAATCCTTTTTCCATGTTGTTTTTCCTTTATAGCTGCGGCCTCAGCCGCGTTTTTCCACGATCAGGGTATTGCCCGACATCTCCACCACCGCGACCCTGTCGCCCACGTCCACCTCGCTCTGGCAGATGAAGGGCCATTCGTCGTCACCCAGCAGGGGCGTGGTGAAACGCACCAGGCCGCGCTGGTCGTCCTGGGGCTTGCGGATCACCTGGCCCACCTCGCCCTTGATGGCCTCGCCGGCGATGCCGGCCTTGGTGCGGTCGCGCATCATCGGCTTGAAGTAGCGGAACCAGAATACCGTCATAGCGGTGGAGGCCAGGGCCCAGATGGCCAGTTGCCAGGCCAGGGACAGCGGCAGCGCCAGGCCCAGCAGCAGGGCCACCACCATGGCGCCCAGGCCGAACCAGAACAGGGTGAAGCTGGGCACGGCCAGCTCCGCCAGGATCAGCAGCACGCCGAACACCAGCCAGTGCCAGTATTGGATCTCAAATTCCATCTCAATTCCTCGGAGTGGTGTATCGCCCCATCATCCGGCAGAAGCCGCCTGAACTCAAATACTTATGAGCAGGTCAGTGGCCGACCCGCAGCTTCAGGAAGCCCTTGCGCAGCGCCTCCTGGATGGCCTGGTGGCCGTCTTCCCCATCCAGCTGCCCAGGGGGGGTCAGCTCCAGGCTCTGCAGCCAGACCCAGCAGGACTGGCCGGTTTCCTCCAGTTGCAGGTTGGCCTGGGCCTGGGTGAAGCGCAGCAGCTCGGTGATGACGCCGGTAGCCAGGCCGGCGCTGCGCTGGGCGATGAAGGGGTGCAGGGTCATACCCATGGCCAGCCGGCCATCCGAGAGCCCCTCGTCGCTGACGAAGCGGCCGGTGAGGCCGGCCAGCTGCTCGAACACCCCGGCCAGTTCGCTGCCGTCGCTGGCCACCGGCAGCGCCAGCAGGAAATGCTCGTCCGCAACCTGGGCCAGTAGCTGCTGTCGGGGGAAGGCCTGGTTCAGGGCCCGCACGTAGCGCCGGGTGGCGGCGGTGCTGGCCGCAATACCCCTGGTTCTGGCCAGCTCGCGCATGAAGACGGGGTAGAAGCTCAGCAGCAGCAGCGCCTGCTGCGGACGGCTGTCCTGCTCCCGGTGGCTGTTGGCCTGGTCCTGGAAATGCCGCATCACCGGCACCAGCCTGGGCAGCATGCCCTGCTCATTGGCCAGGCCGCTCAAGGGGTGCTGGCTGGCCTGGCGCTCGCTAACGACCAGCTCGGCCACCAGCCGCCTGGCCCTTTGCCACTGCCAAAGCCAGGCGGCCAGGGCCAGCAGCGACAACAGCGCCATGGCCCAGCCCAGGCCCTGCCACCACTGGGACCGGCCGGCCAGCGCCAGGCGCTGCTGTTCGCTCTGGCGCAGGCGATCGGCCATGTCGACCCTGTCCTGGAGCCGGTTCAGGGCCCGGCGCCCTTCGTTGATGTCGTCGGCGGCCATCTTCTCGTTGAGTTGCCAGGCCTGGCGCAGGTGCGCCAGGGCCAGGGCCGGCTCCCCGCCGTCCTCGTAGAGTTTGGCCAGCCGCTCATGGGCGTGGGTCCGCTCCTGCCAGGAACTGATGTCATCCCGGCCGGCCAGCAGCTGCACCGATTCCTCCAGCATGGCAATGGCGCTTTGTGGCGCCTCGGCTTCCAGCATGGATGCCCGCAGCCCCAGGGCGGTGCCCAGGTAGAAGGGGTTCTTGCTGCCCCTGAAGGCCTTGATGGCCTCGTCCAGGTAGCGGCCGGCCTTGTCGGCGTCGGAGCCCATCTCCAGGTAGAGCTGGCCCATGTTGAGCTGGGCCTTGGCCACCGACAGCCGCCGGCCCTGCTCCCGGTACAGCGCCATGGCGTTGAGGTTCTCGTCCAGGGCCCGGCCGAGCTGGCCCATCTTCTGGTAGGTGACGGCCAGGCCCACCAGCAGATCCGGCACGGCCGAGGCCGGTCCGTGCTGTTGCGCCAGCGCCAGGGCCTCGCTCAGGTAGCGCCTGGCCTGGGGATAGTCCTGGTTCTTGCGGTAGATGCGGCCCTTGGTGGCCAGGATCGACTGGCGCAGGCCGGGATCGTCCTCAGCCACCAGCCGCAGCGACGCCTCGTCCAGATGGTCCAGGGCGGCCACCAGGGCATCCTGGCGGTACATGAGCCGGCCGAGCCGGTACAGGGCCCGGGCTTCATCCCGGGGCGACTGGCGCTGGCCGGCCTGCTCCAGGGCGTGGCGGAAGTGGAACTCGGCGTGATCGTAGCGGGCCAGGAACTGGTTGAGGGAGCCCTGCTCTACCCAGATCTCCATCTGCACCGGCAGGGCCAGCCGGTCCTGGATGGGGGCCACCAGGGCGGCGGCCTCGGCCAGGGTCGTCAGCGAGGCCTCATAGTCGCGGTCGACCCGGCTCTGGTAGTTGGCGTGCAGATAGAGGGCTCGCGCCAGGGTCAGGTCGTCGCCCCCGGCCAGGCTTTCCTCCCGGGCCAGTTCGACCAGCTGCTGCCAGTTGCCGAGCCGGCCCTGGGGCCAGCTCTTGCGCTGCTCCCAGGCTGTCTTCAGATCCTCGAAGGCGCCGGCCCAGAGGCAGGGGGTCCAGAGCAGGCACAGCAGCAGCCATCGTCCCATCCCTTGCCTCCGTTAAAAATGGCCTTGTTGAAAGAGAACCCCCAGCACCACCAGGGCCACGGTGGCCAGCGCCAGCAGGCCGACGGCAACGAACAGCAGGCCCAGGTGGTCCCGGCTAAGGCGCGGCAGCAGCCGGTAACGCAGCCAATAGCCGCTGCCCAGGAACAGCGCCAGGGCGCCCAGCTTCATCAGCACCAGGCGGCCGACGGCGGTGCCGGGATCCCAGAGCGCCTCGATGTTGGGCGCGTTCAGCCAGGACAGGGCCACCCCGGTCGCCAGCAGCAGCAGCAGCATCGGCAACAGCAGCTTTTCCCAGGCCAGCACGAAATCGTTGAACGGCTGCAAGTCCTGGCGCGACAGGGCATAGGGCAACACGGCCGCCAGCAGCAGCAAGGGCCCGCCCCCGAACAGTAAGGCGCCCAGCACGTGCAGGGCGATCATGTAACTGAGCATCTTCGCTCCTTTTTGATGGCATGTTAGCCTGTCCGGACAGACCAGGCAATTTGGGGAAAAAGGATGGGGATCAGAGCATTAGCACTGGCCTTCTTGCTGGCGGCCGGCGCCGTCCAGGCCAGCGAGGAAGACGCCATCAGGGCGGTGCTGGCCAAGCAGAGCGCGGCCTGGAACCGGGGCGACATCCCGGCCTTTATGGACGGCTACTGGCAAAGCGAGCAGTTGCGCTTCGCCTCCGGCAACAGGGTCACCCACGGCTGGCAACAGACCCTCAAGGGCTACCAGCAGCGCTACCCGGACCAGGCCACCATGGGCGAGCTGCGCTTCGACATCAGGGAAGTGCGGGTGCTGGGCGAGCGCCACGCCCTGGTATTCGGCCACTGGCAGCTGCAAAGACAGGGTGACAGGCCCGAAGGCCTGTTCACCCTGTTGATGGAGAAGATCCGGGGAGACTGGAAGGTGGTGGCCGACCATACCTCGTCGGCCCCCTAGGCTTATTCGCCTTTCTGCTTGACCTTGCCGGAGCCCATGATGCTCTGGCTGAGCTTGGGCGAGCCGTGGTAGCTGACATCACCGCTGCCGGCGATGCTGATGTCCAGCTTGTCGGCGGCATGGACCTCGACATCACCGCTGCCGGCGATGGACACCTCGACCCTGCTGGCCTTGACCTGGCTGCTGGTGGAGCCGGAGCCGGCGATGCTGATGTCCATGCTGTCGGCCTGGCCCTTGCCGATACGGATGTCACCGCTGCCGGCCACGTCCAGGTCGATGTCACTGTAGTTGGCACCGGCCATGTCCAGGTCACCGCTGCCGGCCACGCCCAGATCCAGATGATCGCCGCTGAAGGCCTCGACCTTGACATCGCCTGAGCCGGCCAGGTTCAGCTCTTCCAGGGCGGACAGGGTGATCTCCACCTCGATATCCTTGCTGGGTTCCAGGTCATAGCCGCGCTTGGCCTTGAGGGACAGCTCGTCACCGTCCAGGTCGATGACGATATGGGCCAGGATGTTTTCCTCGGCGCTGATGCGCAGCTCGGCCCGGTCGCCCTTCTTGATGGTGACATGGGCGGGGATGGCGATATTGACTTCGTCGACCTGGCCCAGGCTCTGCTGCTGTTCGGTCATCTTGCCGTTGCCTTCGATGTCCTTGTCGCCCCAGGCGTAGGCGGACAGGTGAACGGTACCCATGACCAGGGCGGCGGCGCCCAAAATGGCAAATTGCGGTTTCACAAGCATCTCCTTTGATGTGTTGACGGTTACAATTTAGCAACCGCCATGCCAAACCGCTAATTAGTTGTTTTACAAACTATTACTGGACGACTTCCGTTTTGAGACTGGCGTGTTCCACCACTTGCTGGTGTGTTTCACCAACTTTCCTGCCCTGCCAGATGGCCAGCACCGCAAAGCCGCTCAGCAGGGCCCCCAGGGGCAGGGCGTCGTGCTGGGGGATCTGCGCCGACAGCGCCGCCGCCAGGCCGCAGCCCAGGTTCTGCAGGCCGCCCAGCAGGGCCCCGGCGGCGCCGGCGCCCTTGCGAAAAGGCGACAGGGCCCCCGAGGTGGCCACGGGCCCCAGCAGGCCGGCGGCGAAGAAGTAGCAGGACACCGGCAGCAGCAGGCTCCAGGCCGACAGCGGCAATGCCCAGGCCAGCAGCAGCAACAGCAGGGCCGAGGCCAGCAGCAGCCGCAGCCCGACCTTCATCAGCCTGTTGTGGGACCACCTGGTGCTGAAGAAGGCGGCCGCGAAGGAGCCGGCCACATAGGGCGGCAGCGGCAGCACGAACATCAGGCTCACCGCCCAGGCCGGGTAACCCAGGCGCTCGCCCAGCAGGATGCCGGCCACGGCCTCGAACACCACCACGCCGGCGAACACCGCCACCAGGGTCCACAGGTGGCCCTGGAAGACCGGCTCTCGCCAGACGCTCTGGTAGCGGCGCAGCAGGGAGCCCTGTTCGGCACCGGCCTCGGCATGGGTCTCGTCGAAGGCCAGCCACAGCAGAACCCACACCAGCACCGAGAAGCCGGCCAGGAAGCCGTAGCAGGCCCGCCAGTCGAACCAGGACACCAGGCCGCCGCCGATCACCGGCGCCAGGATAGGCGAGAAGATCAGCGCCATGCCCAGCAGGCCGTTGACCCTGGTCAGCTGCGGCCCTTCGAACCTGTCCCTGGGCACGGTCCTGGCCATGACACCGCCAACACCGGAGCCCAGGCCCTGTACGGCCGAGCCCAGCAGCAGCAGTTCAAAGCTGGCGGCAAAGGTGGCCAGCAGTGATCCCAGGCAGAACACCGCCAGGCCGAACAGGATCACCGGCCGGCGACCGACGGCGTCGGACCAGGGACCGTAGCAGAATTGCGACAGGCCGTAGCAGAACAGGTACAGGGCCATCAGCAGCTGGGTCTGACCAGGCGCTATGGCAAATTCCTGGGCTATGGCGCCCTGGCCCGGCACGAACAGGGTCTGGGCCATCTGACCGACGGCGGTCAGGCTGGCCAGCAGGAAGAGAAAGGTAGACAAAGAAGGCGTACGCGGCATAACGAACACCAAACCCCTGAAATTTGTTAAAAAAGCGCTAAAAAATTCTTCTCACGACCATCAACGGCCTAAAAGAGCGGGAAAAATCGGCACTACCCCGCTCTCTGGCACCAAAATAAAAACAAGGCCTTGGAGAATCGCGCGCAATCTACCAGCCAGGGGTTAACTTGTCATGACGGCGCCTTGATACAGTTTCGGCATTAAAACTGTAAAAACGTCAATCTATCTTGACGAGCCTGGCCATGTAGAAACCGTCGCCATCGTACTGATCCGGCTGCAGGCGCCGCTCGGCCTCCAGCAGGAAACGGCCGGGGTGGCGTGCCAGGAAGGCGGCCACCTGGGCCTCGTTTTCACTGGGCAGGATGGAGCAGGTGGCGTAGACCAGCTTGCCGCCGGCCTTGAGCATGCGGGCGTAGGAGTCGAGGATCTCGGCCTGGGTGGCCAGCAGCTGGTCGAGATCGGCGGCCTGCAGCTGCCACTTGCCGTCGGGGTTGCGGCGCAGCACGCCGGTGCCGCTGCAGGGCACGTCCAGCAGCAGCCGATCGGCCTTGCCCTTGAGGCGCTTGATGGTGGCGCTGCCTTCGATGTGGCGGCTTTCCAGGTTGTGGATGCCGGCCCGGCGGGCACGCTTCTTCAGGGCCTTGAGCTTGCCCTCGAAGATGTCCATGGCCAGCAACCGGCCCCGGTTTGCCATCAGCGCCGCCAGGTGCAGGGTCTTGCCGCCGGCACCGGCACAGGCATCGATGACGGTCATGCCGGGCGTCACCTCCAGGAAGGGCGCCACCTGCTGGGAGCCCAAGTCCTGCTGTTCGAAGGCGCCCTGGTGGAAGGCCTTGGTCTTGAACAGGGCCCGGTGGCCCTGGACCTTGAGCGCCTCCCCTTCCAGGCGGGTCGGCACCTTTTCATGGTGCAGGGCGTGGTGCAAGGACTTGGCATCGGTAACCAGGGTGTTGGCGCGCAGGTACTGGGCCGGTGGTCTATTGAGGGCTGCACGCAGCGGCGGCCAGCCATCGCCCAGCTCGGCCTGGGCACGTTCATCCAGCCACTGGGGGAAGCTGTGCCAGACGGCGCCATCGGCCTTGGCCTCGCGCAGCCGGGCCGGCCAGTCGACGCCCCTGAGCCGCGGCAGCTCCAGGGCCTGGGCCGGCCGTTCGAGTCGCTGCCAGGCGCTGAGCAGCAGGGGAATTTCCCCCTTGTGGCGTAAGGGCCAGCCGACACCGGCCAGGAAGGCGTAGCGGCGGCCGAAACGCACCAGATGCTGGCCGCTTTCCGCCAGCCAGGGCCTGGCCGGCGCCGGCAGGGTCGGCAACAGGCGCTGCAGCACCTTGTCCAGGGGATGGCCCTGCAGCAATACGTCCTCGAGGAGTGCCTTCAGGCTGTCTGTTGCTTTCTGTGCGTTCATAAAAAATGCCCTGCCAAACTGGCAGGGCATCCTAGGTCATCGCCAGGAGGCTGGCAAGCTTACTGGGTCGGCTGGGCGCCGCTGGCCGCCAGGGCGAACTCCGGTACCACCAGTTCGGCATCGGCCAGGGTCACTTCCTGTACGGCCGTGCCTTCGGCGGGGATGGTCACCAGCTCGGGACCTTCAAAGGTCTCGGGCAGGTCGGCCTCGCCGTTACAGGAGTAGGCCAGGCTGTAATCGCCGCTTTCCACCAGGCCAAACTTGTAGCCATAGACCTCGCCGTCCAGCGCCACTGTGGTGGAGGAGAAGGACGCGGTGGCGTCGGCCGGGGCACCGGCGGCGCCGGCATCGAAGTCCTCGGACGGGTTGGCGATGCCGTGGCCCTGGTAGAGGTAGACGGCACCGAAGGTGGTCCCTTCCTCATTGGCACAGTTGGCGGCCAGATCCGCGGCCACGGTGCCGCTGATGGCGCCCAGGGTGGCGGTTTCCAGCAGCTCGACGCCGCGGGGCTTGATGATGTAGCGCTGCGGGCCCGGGTTGTAGGTCATGGCCTTGCGCAGGTTGAAATCGATGGTGAAGGCCAGGTTGCCGCCGGCGGCGGCCTCGAAGCCACCCAGCTTGAGTTCATCGCTGGGGCCCTTGAGTTCGAACTTGCCTTCGCCCGTGGTCACCCAGGACAGGTCCAGGTTTTCGTCGAGGATGGACAGGCGCAGGTCGGTGTAGGTGCCGGCAGGGATGACGACGCCATCCAGGGCCAGGAAGGTCTCACCGCCCTGGAAGTCGAGCAGGTCCAGGGTCACGGGATTGCCGTCGGCGTCCTGGATGGGCAGCACCACGTCCGCTTCGCCTTCACGCTTGAGGGTGATCTGATCGATGGTGACCACCACCTCGTCGGCGGTGTCGACGGGGGCATCGCCTATGGCCACGCTCAGGCGGGCTTCGCTGACGGCGGGGGTATCGCCGCTACCACCGCCACAGGCGGTGAGCATCAGGGCTGCAAGGCTGGTCAGGGCCAGTTTGGTTTTCATCTTCCCTCCTAAGGAGTCGTTGTTATATGGACGCAGCATCAAGTGTAGTAGTGCTTGCTGACCCTAAGATGAAGGGGACAACCAGGGCCATAGCGCCATTGCGGAAAAAAGCAGCGCAGATGCCAAGCGCAAGGCCCTGAGGGGCAGCCTGGCCAGCAGCCCGGGGCCGGCCAGCACCACCGGCAGGTTGGCCAGCATCAGCCCCAGGGTGCTGCCCACCAGCACCCAGCCCCACTGCACCGCGTCGGCGGCCAGCACCAGGGTCGCCACCTGGGTCTTGTCGCCCATCTCTGCCAGGAAGAAGGCGCCCAGGGTGACCCAGAAGGCCCGAGAGCCGCCCAGGGATTGTGAGTCCTCTTCCAGGGTGTCCGGCACCAGCAGCCACAGGGCCATGGCCAGCAGGCCGGCCGTGACCAGGCCGTCACGCCAGGACGGCGACAACCACAGCGCCAGCTGCTCGAACAGCCAGACGCCCAGGCTGCCGGCCAGGCCGTGGTTGAGCAGGGTCGCCACCAGCATGCCGGCCAGGATCGGCAGCGGCGCCCGGAAGCGGCCGATCAACAGCAGGGTCAGCAGTTGGGTCTTGTCGCCGATCTCGGCCAGGAAGATGGCCAGGGTGGAGGTTAGCAGGGTTTCCATGGGGATCCTTCTTTGGGGCAGACGAATACCAAGACGCTGCCGCCCCTGCCCCGGCAGGTCGGCACCGTCTCGGGTCTCGTCAAGCACGAAGGCCGCAGTGACCATGGCGAACGCCAATCATGTTGACCACTGCCTCGCATGTAGGGCGCGAGAGACTACTCCCCCAAGAGCGGGGGCATTATGGCAAAGGCGGCTCAGTCTTGGAAGTAGCCCAGGCCGGGGGGGATCACCTTGGGGTGGCGGCCGGTAATACCCAGGAAGAAGGTGCGGATCTGGTCCAGATCGGCTTCCATCTCCTCGCCGGGCCACAGCGGCTCGCTGATCACGAAGCGCCTGCGGCCGAAGTCCAGGCCCACCATCACCACGGGCACCCCGGCCTCCCTGGCGATATGGTAGAAGCCCAGCTTCCAGCGCTTGACCGGGCTGCGGGTGCCTTCCGGGGCCAAGCCAAGGACGAAGTCCGGCTCGTCGCGAAAGTACTGCACCACCTGGGCCACCAGGGCATTGGCCCTGTGCCGCACCACCGGATAGCCGCCCAGGGCCCGGAACAGCCAGCCGAAGGGGAAACGGAACAACTGGTGCTTGCCCAGGAAGCGGACCTTTTGCCCAAGGGCGGTCCTGGCCAGCATGCCCATCACGAAGTCCCAGTTGGAGGTGTGGGGGCCGGCGATGATCAGGTACTGGCGCAGCCCGGGCAGCTCGCCTTCAACATGCCAACCGAGCCGGCGCAGCAGCCAGCCTGAAAAGCCTTTCATCTTCATGGGGTCATTATGGTTTTTCTTGTGGAGGAAACCACCTGATGGGCTCGGGCGTACCCGCCGACAGGGTGATCAGCCCCTTGTCCAGGGCCTCCAGGATACGATCCCGGCAGGGCCCGTCCTCGAGCAGGTCGCTGACCACCGGCAGGGGCCTCAGGCACAGCCAGCCCGGGGCCGGCAGCTGCCTGGCCAGGTGCAGGGACAGCAGCAGGAATTCGATGGCCAGGGACGGATCCGGTGAGCGGCTGATATGGGGGAAGAAGGGGTAGTTCAGCGCCGCCAGGCGCACCCCCGTCACCGCCGGGCACACCACCCTGAGCCGGGCATCGATGTCGCCATGGCGTTCGGCCAGGCCGTCCACCTCCAGGGCCCCCGGCAACACCACCAGATAGCAGAAGGCATCCGGCTCGGCCACCAGCAGCGCCTGGGGATACTGCTGGCGCAGCGTCGCCGCCAGGGCCGCCTGCCAGTCCTTGCCCTGCAGGTAGCCGCTGCCGTAGTAAGGTTCGCTGTTGAAATCCGGGGAGAAGAACAGCAGGGTCATGTCGTGGCCCTTTTGCAGCAGCCGGGACAGCGCCAGGGTGGTGGCCTTGCTGTGGGGCAGCTCGGAGAATGGCCTCAGCGACAACGCATTGAGCCTTTCTATCTGCGCCGACTGCCGCCTCATCCCCATCACCAGCAAGGTGCTCAGCAGCCCCATTGCCGCCAGGCCGCCGTACCAGGGGGCCATGTTCGGCTCGGCTCTGGGCAAGGTGTCTTCGGCATCCTCCTGCTGCAGCAGGGCCAGCACCCGGCGCTCCGCGGACTGCTTTTCCTGCTGCAACCGCTCCCCTAGGGCCTTGTTGATGGCCAGGGCCTGCTGCTGATGTACTTCCCGCTCTTTACCCCTGGTCAATGCCGCCAGCTCTTCATGGGCCTGGGCAACCAGCCTTTGCTGCTTCAGGCTCTGGGTGGAGTTCTGGGTCGCCAGCACCTTCTCGAGCCAGTCGCGATGCGCCTTTGTGTTGCCCTGGGAGGCTTCGATCCTGGCCAGCATCATCATGCTGTCCAGGCGCCAGTGGACCATGTTGGCCTTCCCGTGGTGCTCCATGGCAGACAACAGGTAGAACCTGGCCCTGTCCCACTGCTCGAGGGCCATATAGGTTTCGCCGATATTGCCTTCCACCAGGCCGATCCAGTTGTGGTGTTCGCTCCCCGACAGCCAATCGCGGGCGGAAAGGAAGGCATCCAGGGCCAGCTCGTATTCCTGGCGATAAAACTGGACGGTGCCCAGGTAAATCTGGGCCTTGGCCTTCATCAACGGAGACAGCTCTTCCCGGCCGGCCACATCCAGCAACTGGCTAACAATCTCCAGGCCTGACTGACCCATGATCTGGCTGGTCGTGGCACTGAGTCCCCTGGCGGTGATCATCTCCTCCATGAAGCCACCCTGCCCCGCCAGCTCTGCTCCCTGCCGGTACATTTCCAGGGCCGCCAGGCGGTCGCCCGTGGCCCGGAAGTTATCGGCCAGCTTGATATGGGCCTGGGCCTGGATCTGCAGATCACCGATACGGCGCCCCAGGGCCAGTGCCTGCCTGGCATATTGGCTGGCCTGCTCCCAAGACTCAAAGTGGCCCATCAGCTTGGTCAGATGCAGGTAGATCTCGGCCAGCAGTTTTGGCGCTTCCACGGCGCTGGACAGCAGTACCTCTTCTGCCTTGAGGGCGGCCTCATAGGCTTCTTCCATGCTGCGCAGGCCGCTCAGGGATGTCGCCAGCAGATGGTAGAGCCTGGCCGCCTCCACGGAGCTGGCGTCCTCCGGCAGCTGGGCGGCCAGTTCCTGCAACAGAACCCGGGCCTCCTGGTGGCGCTGCTTGTCCAGCAGCCCTTGAGCCCGGTCCAGCTTGGGCCCCAGCATCCTGGGGAAACGGCTCTCGTCGACAGCCGTGGCCAGCAGCGGGGCCAGCAGCAGGGCGCAGAGCAAAAAAAGCTTCATTTTCATGCCGCTATGCTAGCCGCTGCGTCTCCCGCTGTCAGCTATGGAGGCGCCGTCGGTACCGTGCTACTTTGGAAGCCATATTGCTATGGACAGGGGGACCAAGTGAGTTACTTGGCCATAAAACACCTCCACCAGAGCCTGGCCTTCCTGAGCCTGGCCCTCTTTATCTGGCGCGCCATCAGGGCCATTCCCGACCCGGGACGCATTCCCAAATGGGCCCGGGTCGCACCCCACATAATCGATACCGGCCTGTTGCTGGCCGGCCTGTATCTGATGATGCTGCTGCATCAGTACCCCTTCGTGCACCACTGGCTCACCGCCAAGGTGCTGGCGCTGCTGCTCTATATCGCTCTGGGCACCCTGGCCATCAAGCGCGCCCCCACCCCCGGGCTCAGGGCCGCCAGCGCCCTGGGCGCGGTGCTGACCTTTGCCTACATGGTTGGGGTTGCGATCAGCAAGTCGCCGTTATCCTGGCTCAACTGGTTGTAAGGAGGTGCCATGGCACGCTGGCTAGACGCCGAGGTCATCGAGAACAGGGCCTGGACAGAACAACTGTTCAGCCTCAGGGTGAAGGCCGAGCCCTTCGATTTCATTGCCGGACAGTTCGTCAGGCTGGCCCTTGAGCTGCCCCAGGGCCGGGCCCAGCGCGCCTACTCCCTGGTCAACGGACCGGGTGACGACATCCTGGAGTTCCTGGTCACGGACGTGGACGGCGGCCGGCTTTCCCCGGCCCTGCACGGCCTCAGGGCCGGCGACGGCATCCAGGTCAGCCAGCCCGCCAGCGGCTTCTTCACCCTGGACGAAGTGCCGGACGCTGACAGCCTCTGGCTGCTCAGCACGGGTACCGGCATAGGGCCTTACCTGTCGATGCTGGCCACCGAGGTCCCCTGGCAAAGGTTCCGGCGCATCCACCTGGTCCACGGCGTGCGTTTCGGCGCCGATCTGGCCTACCGAGACTGGATCGCAAACTGGCAGCAGGCCCGTGGGCAAGGGCTCACCTACCTGCCGGTGGTCACCCGGGAAGCCTATCCCGGCGCGCTGAGCCGGCGCCTGCCGGCCCTGATCGAAAGCGGTGAACTTGAGGCCGCCCTGGGTGACAAACTGGATAATGGCGCCCAGGTAATGTTGTGCGGCAACCCGGACATGATCCGCGACGCCCAGGCCGCCCTGGCCGAGAAGGGCCTATCCAAGAACCTGCGCCGCAAACCGGGCCAGGTCACAGTCGAGCAGTATTGGTAGCAGGAGGCAAGATGCAAGCCGAACCCAGAAAGACCCAGCAGGACAAGCAGACCAGTCCCCTGGTGCCCGTGGTCGTGGCCCTGGTGCTGGCGGCGGGCGCCGGCGCCTACTGGTTCTGGAGCCAGCAGGGCGAGCCCGAGCCGGCGCCTCAGCCGGTGGTCGAGCCGCTGCCCGTGGCGCCCGAGCCTGTCATGGAGGCCGAGGACGTGCAGGCCGAGGTCGAGCCTGAGCAGGAGCCGGTCGAGCCGGTGCAGGCCCAGCAAGAGGCACCGGAGCCCGAGGTGGTCCCCGAGCCAGAGCCCGAGCCCTTGCCGCCCCTGGGCCAGAGCGATGAACTGGTGCGCGCCGAGCTGCGGTCGCTGCTGCCCGAAGGCGCTCCCTTGCGCCTGCAGGAGGCGGAGCTGGTGCGCAAGATGGCCCAGTACAGCGTCACCCTGGCCGACGGCTACCTGCCGCCCCGGCAGAAGCTGATCGCCCCGCCGGCCTCCTCCTTCGAGATCCTGCGCCTGGACGACGGCATCTATATGGATCCGGAAAGCTACCGGCGCTTCACCCCCTATGTGGACGCCCTGGTGGCGGTGGACGATCGGCTGCTGGGCGCCTTCCTGGCCCGCTTCGGCCCGCTGTTCTCGGCCGCCTACCAGGAGCTGGGCCTGCCCGCCGACGCCTTCACCGCCAACCTGGACAAGACCATGGCGCTGCTGCTGGCCACCCCTGAGCCCCTGGAGCCCATCCGTCTCAGCCAGCCCAGGGTGCTGTACCAGTACGCCGACCCGGAGCTGGAAGCCCTCAAACCCATCCAGAAACTGCTGCTGCGCATGGGGCCGGACAACCGCGGCCGCCTCAAGGACAAGCTCAGGGCCGTCCAGGCCCTGCTGTCCGAACAGGGCTGAGGTTCGACAATTTTTGCTTATGCCGACGATAAAAACTTTTTGTTTTACCCCTGAAAAGGCGTCGGCAATACTCCACGCGAATTGCATTGGAGGTGTTTATGAGCAACAGCTTCGTCAGCCAAAAGCGCTTCTGTGACCACAAGCATTATCCCCGGGGTTTCGCCCGCAGCGGTGATTTCACCCGCACCGAGGCCGAGCTGCTGGAAATGCATGGCGAAGCGCTGCTGGCCCTGGAAACCGGCCTGCGCGAGCCCGCCACCGCCGAAGAGCACCAGTTCCTGGCCGTCTGCCAGGGCGTCCGCCAACCGAGTTCGTCCCTGGAAAAGCTCTGGAGCAAGTACCGCCAGGTACTTGGCCGCAAGCACAAGCTGTTTACGGCCAGCAACGACTGGGTGAGCAGCCGTTCGACCGTCGTCTACGACGATGCCGACGACAGCGACGACTAGGCTCAGCTGAATGACACCAAGGGCAGCCTTGCGCTGCCCTTTTTTATGTTCGCGCCCCGGGGCGCCCTGGAGTAACTATGAGAATTGCCATCCTTTCCGCCAATCCCGAGCTGCATTCCACCAAGCGCCTGATCGCCGCAGCAGAGGAACGCGGGATGGAAGCCATGGTGGTGAATCCCGTCAACAGCTACATGAGCATCAACGCCGGCGGCCCGGCCATGCACAGCCGCGGCCAGGATCTGCCCCACTTCGACGCCGTGATCCCCCGCATAGGTCCGGAAATCACCTTCTATGGCGCCGCCGTTCTGCGCCAGTTCGAGGCCATGGGCGTGTACAGCCCCATCTCGTCGGCGGCCCTGACCCGCTCCCGGGACAAGCTCAGGGCCATGCAGGTGCTGGCCCGCCAGGGCATCGACATGCCCATCACCGGCTTCGCCAACGCCCCGGATGACATCCCAGACCTCATCGACATGGTCGGTGGCGCGCCGCTGGTGATCAAGCTGCTGGAAGGCTCCCAGGGCATCGGCGTGGTGCTGGCCGAAACCCGCCAGGCCGCCGAGAGCGTCATCGAGGCCTTCATGGGCATCAAGGCCAACATCATGGTCCAGGAGTACATCAAGGAGGCAGCCGGCCACGACCTGCGCCTGTTCGTGGTGGGCGACAAGGTGGTGGGCGCCATGGAACGGGTCGCCAAGGACGGCGACTTCCGGGCCAACATCCACAGGGGCGGCGAAGCGCGGGCGGTGAAGATCACCCCCCGGGAGCGCAAGATAGCCCTGCAGGCCGCCAGGACCCTGGGCCTGGAAGTGGCCGGCGTGGATCTGCTGCGCTCCGAGCGCGGCCCCCTGGTGGTGGAGGTCAACTCCTCCCCCGGCGTCGAAGGCATAGAGCGGGCCACCGGCAAGGACATCACCGGCGCCGTGATGGACCATGTCAAGAAGCAGCTCAAGGCCGGCAAAAAGGCCCGCAAGGACAGCTGAACCAGGGGCGCTCCGGCGCCCCTTGTTGTCTCCCCGCCCCCGTGGCAAGCTGCTGGCAGTCTCCACCGGCCGGACCCTGCCATGCGTATTGCCCTGTTCCTGCTCAGCTTTTTGCTGTTGTTGCCCGCTGCCCTGGCCAATGTCGAAGAGGCCCGCCTGGCCAGGGCCGAGGCCGCCCTGCCCGGCCTGCGGGCCCCCTTTGCCGGGCTGCTCGAAGAACTCGACCGCCACCCAGAGCAAGCCGAAGCCCTGGGCGCGCAAGGCTTTGCCGTCGGCAAGGCCATCGCCCTGGCAGAGGGCGACGACAGGCCCCTGTACTGGTTCCGCCTGGCCGGCAAGGCCAGGCTCAGGGCCGCCCAGCTGGCCCCCATAGCCAAGGACCGCTACCTGCACGCCTTCGAGCGGGCCAGCCGCGGCATCAGCGATATCCGCTTCGACGACGGCATTGGAAAAATCCTGATCACCGGCTTCGATCCCTTCTTCCTGGACCGCAACATCGGCCAGTCCAACCCCTCGGGCCTGGCGGCACTGCGCCTGGATGGCCAGATCATCGCATACCAGGGCAAGCAGGCCCGCATCGAGGCGGCCCTGGTGCCGGTGCGCTTCGCCGATTTCGACCAGGGCCTGATCGAAACCCTGCTGCTGCCCCATTACAAGGACGACGGCGTCGACATGGTGGTGACCATTTCCATGGGCCGCCAGGACTTCGACCTGGAGCGCTTCCCGGGCCGCAACCGCAGCGCCGCCGCCCCGGACAACCTCAATGTGCTGACCGGCGCCAGCAAGGAGCATCCCCTGGCGCCGCGCCTTCATGGCAAGCCGCTCAGGGGGCCCGAGTTCGTGGAATTCAGCCTGCCGGTGGCGGCCATGGTGCAGACCGCTCCCTTCCCCGTCCACGACAACAACAAGGTCGGCACCCTGAGCGGCGACCTGGCGCCGACCAGCCTGGCCCAGCTCAAGGGCGAGACCAGCGTCAGCGGCGCCGGCGGCGGCTACCTTTCCAACGAGATTTCCTACCGGGCCATCCGCCTGCGCAACAACCTGGGCAGCTCGGTGCCGTCCGGCCATATCCATACCCCCAGGATTTCCGGTTACGAAAAGGACAAGGAAATCGCCATCGTCGAACAGATCCGGGCCATGCTGGCCCGCTCGCTGGCAGCCCTCTGACAGTGGCCCTGACACCAAAAAGGCGGCCCGAAGGCCGCCTTTTCTCATTCAGGACGAAGCTTACATCCGCTCCAGGGTCTTGATGCCCAGTAGCGACAGCCCCTGCTTGAGGGTCCGGGCGGTCAGTGCCGCCAGCTTGAGGCGGGAGCCCTTGATGGCCTCGTCTTCCTGGCTGAGGATGGGGCAGCCTTCGTAGAAGCCGGAGAACAGCCCGGCCAGCTCGAACAGGTAGGCGCACAGGTGGTGGGGGCAGCCTTCCCGGGCCACCACGTCCACCGCTTCCTCGAACTGCACCAGCTTCAGGGCCAGGGCCTTCTCCTGGGGCTCGACCAGGCGCAGCTCGGCCTGGAGCTGGCTGGGATCGATGCCGGCCTTGCGGAAGATGGACGCCACCCTGGTGTAGGCGTAGAGCATGTAGGGGGCGGTGTTGCCCTCGAAACTGAGCATGGCGTCGAAGCTGAAGATGTAGTCCGAGGTGCGGTGCTTGGACAGATCCGCGTACTTGACGGCGCCGATGCCAACGGCATGGGCGATCTCCTTGAGCTCGTCCTCGCTGAAGCCTGCATCACGCTCGGCGACCAGCTTGTAGGCCTTGTCCTCGGCCTCCACCAGCAGGTCGATGAGCTTGACGGTGCCGCCGCTGCGGGTCTTGAAGGGCTTGCCGTCCTCACCGTTCATGGTGCCGAAGCCCAGGTGCTCCAGGCTCATGGCCTCGGGCACGAAGCCGGCCTGTTTGGCCAGGGTGAACACCTGCTTGAAGTGCAGGGCCTGGCGCTGGTCCACGAAGTACATGGCGCGGTCGGCCTTGAGCACCTTGGCGCGGTAGCGCATGGCCGCCAGGTCGGTGGAGGCGTACAGGAAGCCGCCGTCGGCCTTCTGGACGATGATCGGCAGGGGTTCGTCGTCCTTGCCCTTGAACTCGTCGAGGAACACGCACTTGGCGCCCTGGTCTTCCACCAGCAGGCCCTTGGCGTCCAGATCGGCCACTACCTGGGCCAGATCGTCGTTGTAGGCACTCTCGCCCATGACGTCGTCGCGGCTCAGGCTGACGTTGAGGCGCTGGTAGATCTCGTGGCAGTGGCTCAGGGAGATGTCGTTGAACTCGCGCCACAGCTTGTTGCAGTACTCGTCGCCGGACTGCAGCGCCACCACCAGCTCCCGGGCGCGGTCGGCGAAATCGGCGGACTCGTCGAAACGCTGCTTGGCGGCGCGGTAGAAGGTCTCCAAATCGGACAGCTCCAGCTCGGCCTGGGTGTTGCCCTGGGCGCGCAGCTCCTCCATGTAGGCCAGCAGCATGCCGAACTGGGTGCCCCAGTCGCCGACGTGGTTCTGGCGGATCACCTTGTGGCCCAGGAATTCCAGGGTACGCACCACGGCGTCACCAATGATGGTGGAACGCAGGTGGCCCACGTGCATCTCCTTGGCCAGGTTGGGGGAGGAGTAGTCCACCACCACGGTCTGGGGCTGGGCGCGGCTCACGCCCAGATGCGTGTCGGCCAGAGCCAGCTCCGCCTGGGCCGCCAGGAAGGCCGGCTTGAGGAAGAGGTTGATGAAACCGGGACCGGCGATCTCCACCTTGTCGGCGATGTCGGACAGGTCCAGGTTATCCAGAACCGCCTGGGCGAACTCCCTGGGGTTCTGCTTCATTCGCTTGGCCGCCCCCATGACACCGTTGGCCTGATAATCGCCAAACTGAGGCTTGGCCGATTGGCGCACCGCCGCCGGCGTGCCTTCAGGTGCGCCCGCTGCCACCATGGCAGAGGCGATCTTGTCATTGAGGAGGGTTTGAATGTTCACTGAGCCGTCCTGTCTTTGCCGCTAGGATAGGTGAAGGGTAAAGGCCGGATTGTAACCCTGGGCTCAGGCCATCTCCAGCCATTTGAGGGGATCCGGCACCTGGTAGTGGTAGTCCAGCGCCCTGGCCGTGTCTTCGCCCAGCACCTTCTTGCCCCCCACCTGGTCGGCAAAGGTCGGCGGCGTCAGCCCCAGGGCCCGTGCCGCGGCCGGGTAGAACTGATCCTTGGGCGGCGTTACCGGGCAGACACCATGGTAGATCCGTCCCCAGGCCTGGCGCTCTATGATGGCCAGGCACAGGCCGACGGCGTCATGCTGGTGAACAAGATTCACCGGTGCCCCGCCGCCCTTGAGATCGGTCTTGCCGGCCAGCCAGCGGCCGGGGTGGCGGTCCGGGCCGAACAGCCCGGCCATGCGGATCACCGCCGCCCGGTACGGACTTTCCAGGATCAGCTGCTCGGCCTGGGCCAGGGGATTGCCGGCCTCGGCCGGGCTGGTCTCATCCATCTCCCCGTCACCATGGCCAAGGGCGCCGCTGGAGGACACCAGCAGCAGTTGCTGGACCTGGGTACCGGGCAGGGCCGCCAGCAGGGTGCGGATCCGGGCCAGGTAGGCCTCGCCACCGCCGCGCCGCAGTCCTGGCGGGAAGGCCAGCACCAGGGTGTCGCAATGGGCAAGGGCGCCCAGGCCGACCACCTTGTCGGTCTCCAATGACAGCGGCGCCACCGCCAGGCCCAGCTCCGCGAGACGGGCCAGGGCTAGGGCGTCACGGCGGGTCACCAGCACCTTTTTTCCCTTGGCCTTCAAGGCCATGCCTAGTGGGGCGCCCAGCCAGCCAGCCCCCACCACGCAAACGTTATGGCTGAAGCCGTTAGGCATAAAATTTAACCCTTTCTCTTCTCATGCCTAGAAAAATCCGTTAGATTGGATCCCGTGCTGAGGCGGCCCGTTGCAAGCAGGGCTGCCACCGGTGGGACGGCCTGTCGCAAGCAGGGCCGCCCTGCCGAATTCAGTACGCGCGTGCGTCATGCAGCCGACGTCCCGACTGCATGACAGATGGTGTTAGCCTGGGTAGCTATGGGTTACCACAAGTATCAGGCAGCCCGACAACAAAAACGCATTGGCAGAATCCCCTCTTCCCTCATTTGCCATTGTTGTCGGGCTTTTTCTTTTTCTCAGCCTTCGCTTTCCAGCTGGCCCTTGAGCTTGGCCAAGCCCTTCTCGTATTCACCGCCGACCATGGTATCCATCATCAGGCCCATGTAGCGGCCCATGATGTCGTTGCCGAAGTCGACCCTGAATCCCCAGGTCAGCTCGCTGCCGCCTTTTTCCTCGCGGATGCGGAAATAGGAGTCGGCCTGGCCCTGGTCGCCAAAGTCCAGGCGAATGGCCACATAGCCGGGCGCCGAGACCTCGACGATCTCCTGGCTGCCGGAGCCCACATCGGGCTTGTCGGAATGCCAGCTCATCTTGGCGCCGACGCCGGCATCCGGGCCTTCATACTGGTATTGGGCCTGCGGATCCAGTTCGTACCAGGGTGACCAGTCGTTGAAGCTGCGCAGATCACTGACCTTGGCATAGACGGCGGCGGGCGCGGCATCGATATGGATCCGCCTTTCCACCTGCACTTCCCTGGGCAGGAACAGGCCGATCACCATGAAGGCCACCACCAGCAGGATGGCCAATGCCAGCAGCCGTTTTAACAGGTTCATCGCGTTTTCCTTGTTGCTTGTCCTGATAAAGCCTTAGCAGGACAAGCACTTGGGAGCAAGATCTAATGGTGATGGTGGGGGCTGATATTGAGCCCCTTGGGCCACAGCTCGGCCACGAAGCCCCGGGCGCCGCGCCTGAGCATGACCCAGACGAAGATGCCCACCAGGGCCAGGGCCGAAGCAATGCGCCAGGGCGAACTCAGCTCGGCCATGTCCAGGGCCGGCGGCGTGACGGCCAGGCCAAGGCCCTGGCCGACAAAGAGCGCCAGCAGCGCGGCCAGGGCCATCACCACCAGGCCGTAGGCGAAGGCGAAGCGGCGGCTGTGCTGCTCGGCCAGGTAACGGAGCAGCCCCAGGTTCAGGGCCGGGCCCACCAGCAGCAGCGCCAGGGCCGCCCCCAGATCCAGGCCGAAGGCCAGCAGTATGGCCACCACAGGCGTCAGGCCGGTGGCACAGAGGTGCAGCGGCAGGGCCAGCACCAGCACCAACAGGGTCTGCCCTATGGGATGGACGGCCAGGGCCTCCCAGATGGGATGAGGGGCCAGGGTGGCGGCCAGCACCAGGCCGGTGATCACCCAGGGGGCGGTGTGATCCACCAGGTGGCCATAGCCCATCTCGAAGGCCGAGCGCAGCGGCGCCTGGGCGTCATGCTTGTAGCAGCTGCGCGGCGGCAGCTGCGGCACCAGCCGCATCAGGATCGCCACCGACAGCAGCGCCAGGGCCAGCACGGCGCCAAAACGCCACAGGGTCAGCTCCGGGCCCAGCAGGGCCAGGCTCGCCAGCAGGGCGTCTATGCCGAACACAGGTGCCGCCAGCAGGAAGGCCAGGGCCATGGGCGGCCTGGCGCCGTGCTGCAGCAGCCTGGGATAGACCCGGGCCGCGTCCGGCAGGCACACCGGCAGCGCCAGCCCCCAGGCCATGCCGGTGAAGGCGCCCTTGGAGCCGTCGGTCACGGCCTGTTGGTGACGGAAGGGCCGCCAGCGATTGAGCAGCAACGCCAGGGCATAGGACAGCAGCAGCCAGGGCGACAGCGCCAGCAGCAGCATCCACAGCCGCTCCAGGGCCGCCCCCGTGGCCAGGGCCGGCTCCACCAGCTCGTGGTCGTGATGGAGATGGAAGCCCAGCCAGGCCGGCACCGAGATCAGCAGCAGCACGGCCGCGCCCAGCACCCCGCCCAGGCCGGCCATCCAGGCCCTGGCTTCCTTGCCCTTATGGAAGGGCCGGTGCAGCACCACGTGCAGCAGGGTGCCCGCCACCAGGCCCTGCAGCCAGCCCAGCTGGGCATCGCCCAACTGCGGCAGCCACTGGAAGCCGATGCCGTAGCCGACCAGGGTACCGGCCATCAGCAGCGCCAGGACAGACCCTGCCACGGCACGGCCGAAATGGGGCCGGAGCAGCCACCAGATGGTCAGGCCCACCGGCAGCCGGTGCAGCACCACCCCCAGGGCCAGCAGGGCATCGCTGTGGCTGCGATCCACGTCGACCAGGGCGGCGCCGTCGGTCATGGCATGCAACGCCAGGCCGGACACGCCCACCAGCAGGGTCAGGTTATGGGTGGTCCTGGCCGCCTTGCTGAACAGGTGTTCCAGCTGCCCCGGGCCCAGTGCGCCCAGCAGCAGCAGTACCAGCACCGGCCAGCCGCCCAGTTGCAGGGCCTCCGGCATGACATGGAACAGCAGCAGGCCGCCGATGACGACGAAGATGAAGTTGTCCAGCAGGGCCAGCCAGCTTTGTCTTCTGGACAGCCAGTGGTAGAGGAGAGGACCGGCCAGCAGGGCCAGGACGCTTGAAGCCAGGAGCAGCATGGATGTTCAAGAAGACCGAAGGGCCCACCATTATAGCCTTGGGCCGTCGGCCACGACTAGGCGCTTTCCCGCCGCCCCTGGCAATTCAGGCAGTAGGGGCTTTCCGGCCGCACCCTGAGCCTGGCCTCTTCGATGGCCTGGCCGCAGTCCAGGCAGTAGCCGTAATCGCCGTCGGCCAGCCGCTGCCGGGCCGCCTTGAGCTGGCCCAGGCGCCTTTCCACCTGGAGGAGGTTGGCCTTGGCCATGGCCTGCTGCTGCAGCGCTTCGTTGCGGGAGATCCGGCCCAGGGCCTGCTGATCCAGCGTCACCACCGAAGCGGCCTGGCGCAGCCCCTCCAGTTCCTCGTTGAGTTCGACTTCCAGTTCGTCCAGCAGCTTGGCCCAGTCTGTCATCTGCTCGTCTCCTTGGGTAACACCGCGAATTGGCCCTCGAACAAGGCGGCCGCCTTGCCCTGCCCCTGGCCGCAAACCTGGCTGCGCACCGTGAAGCGCGCCCGCCGCCCCTTGCGCAGGGCCTCCAGGCCCTGGCGATCCAGGGGGCCGGCGCTGATCAGCCGCGGCGTTTCCGCCAGGGGCCTCTTGTATTGAATATGGCCGTCCGCCAGCACTATGTCACCATCCAGGCCGTTTTCCCTGAGCAGCAGCCAGATCCGGCCCCAGGCGGTCAGGGTGGCCAGGGCATAGTGGCTGCCGGCAAAGAGGGTGCCGTGCAGGTTGGCGTTGGGACCAAAGTCGGCGCCGCACTGCAGCTGCTCGCCGTCGTAGTTGTCCACCCTCAGGGTCATGAACCTGGCCAGGGGAATGGTGTCGTGCCAGGTACGGGTCAGCTCCTTGGCCCAGGCCTGCTCAGGGCGAGCGGCCAGGGACTTGCCCATGCGCCAGTGATGCACCTCGCCAAAGAGGCTATGGGCCCGCTCCCCCAGCTCATAGCCAAGGGCCTGGTAGAAACCGACGGCCGTCTCCCTGGCATTGAGATCGATGCGTTCAAGGCCAAGGCTGGCGGCCAGGGTCTCCAGGGCGGCCAGCATGCGCCGGCCCAGCCCCTGGCCCTGGTGGCCATCGGCCACCGCCATATAGCGGATCTGGCCCACTTGCCCGTCCGGGCAGTGCAGCCGGCCCACGGCGCAGATCTCGCCCCGGTCGTCCACCAGCATGCGGTGGTGGGCCTGGTCTTCCAGCTCGTCTCGCTCCGAGCCCGGCGGCTGTGCCCAGGGCTGGCGCAGCAGCTGCCAGCGCAACAAATAGAGGCGTTCGAAATCATCCTGGCTGACGGGGGTGACGAGGTGCATGGACGGGCTCCCAAACAGATGCTGTTCGGCATTTAACCCCAGGGCAGGGGCATAGACAAGACCGACCAATCTACATTACCGATTAATGAAATCTAGCTTAACCGTTTATTTGTTAGGCCATGGCGCGTCTAGACTAAGGGCTGAGTTGAACAGAGGAGCAAGACATGAGTCATCACAACCTGATCGGTTTGAACCAGGAAGGCGTCACCCAGCTGTCCGAGCAGTTGAACCAGCTGCTGGCCAACTACCAGATCCTGTACATGAATGCCCGGGGCTTTCACTGGAACGTCCGTGGTGACGACTTCTTCGAGCTGCATGCCAAGTTCGAGGAAACCTACAACGATCTGCTGCTGAAGGTGGACGAGCTAGCCGAGCGGATCCTGACCCTGGGCGGTCGCCCCATGCACGCCTTCAGCGACTACATCGCCCGCTCCCAGGTCCGGGAGCAGAAGGACGTCAGCAACGGCAAGGACGGCGTCGCCCACCTGCTGGCAGCCTACCAGCAGCTGATCAGCGAGCAGCGCCAGATCCTCAGCCTGGCCGGCGACATCGGCGACGAAGGCACCGCCGCGCTGATGAGCGACTATATCGGCCAGCAGGAAAAGACGGTGTGGATGCTGGCCGCCTACCTGAACCGCTAAGTAGCGCCCGTAAAGAGAAAAGGCGCCCGATGGCGCCTTTTCGTCTGTTTGATGGCCCCTCAGACCTGCAGCCAGAAGGGTGCAGACAGAAACCCAAGCGCCGCTTGGGTGCGGCTGCACGCGGGCCTCGGGATGGGCGAGCCGGGCGTAGCGCCAGGGACGGCTCCCGAAGCTATTCCCTCAGACCTGCAGCCAGAAGGGTGCAGACAGAAACCCAAGCGCCGCTTGGGTGCGGCTGCACGCGAGCCTCGGGATGGGCGAGCCGGGCGTAGCGCCAGGGACGGCTCCCGAAGCTATTTCCTCAGACCTGCAGCCAGAAGGTAACAGGCCCGTCATTACAGAGGCTGACCTGCATGTCGGCGCCGAATTCGCCCCTTTCCACGCCCAGCCCCAGGGCCTCGCAGTCGGCCATAAAACGTTCATAGAGGCGCTCGCCTTCGCTGGGCACGGCGGCGCTGGAAAAGCTGGGCCTGTTGCCGCAGTTGGTGTCGGCGGCCAGGGTAAACTGGGACACCACCAGCAGCCGCCCCCCGGCCTGGGCCACATTGAGGTTCATCTTGCCCTGGTCGTCCTCGAACACCCGGTAGTTGCAGACCCGCTGGGCCAGGCGCCTGGCCTTGGCGTCGTCGTCGCCCTTCTCCACTCCCAGCAGTACCAGCAGCCCCTGGTCTATGGCGCCTGCGGTCTGGCCGTCGATGTCCACCCTGGCCTGGCTCACGCGCTGGATCAGGGCAATCATCGCTTCAATTCCCCGTAGATCTGCTCCACCGCCCTCAGCAGGCCATCGGTGATGCCGGGCTCCATGGCGCTGTGGCCGGCCGCCGGCACTATGTGCAGCCGGGCCTGGGGCAGGTGCTCGGCCAGGGTCAGGGCATTTTCCAGCTTGCAGACCATGTCGTAGCGGCCGTGGACTATGGCCACCGGCAGCTCGGCCAGCCTGTGGGCGTTGTTCAGCAACTGGCCCTCTTTCATAAAGCACTGGTTGATAAAGTAATGGCATTCCAGCCGCCCCACCGCCAGGGCCGCGGAAGGCTCCAGGTAGGGGGACTCGTCGGCCAGGGGCATCAGGGTGCACATGCGCCCTTCCCACAGGGTCCAGGCCTTGGCCGCCTGCATCCGGGCCAGCTCGTTGTCCGAGGTCAGCAGCTCGTAGTAGCGCTCCAGCAGCCGCTCGCTGTCCTGCTCCAGGGGCGCCAGGAAGTCCTTGTAATGATCCGGAAAGACCTGGGCCGAGCCGCCCCGGGGCGATACCATCCAGTGGATGTCCTCCTGGCGACCCAGGAAGATGCCCCTGAGCACCAGGCCCAGTACCTTCTCGGGGTGTGCCTGCCCGTAGGCCAGGGCCAGGGTGGAGCCCCAGGAGCCGCCGAACACCAGCCACTGGCCTATGCCCAGGTGCTGGCGGATGGCCTCGATATCGGCGATCAGGTGCGCCGTGGTGTTGGCCTTGAGGCTGGCATGGGGCCGGGAGCGGCCGGCGCCGCGCTGATCGAAGAGGACGATATGGAAGCGGTTGGGATCGAAGAAACGGCGCTGGTCCGGGTTGCTGCCGGCACCTGGGCCGCCATGCAACACCACCACCGGCAGGCCGTCCGGGTTGCCCGAGGTTTCCACATAGAGTTCATGGCCGTCTCCCACCGGCAGGTGAAAGCTGTCATTGGCCTTGAGTTCAGGATACAGCGTCCGCATCCAACGGCTCCTCCCGTTGTTGTTGCTTCTCCACTTCCCCCAGGTAGGCGGTCAGTTCGGCCCCCAGCAGTACGATCAGCCAGCACAGGTAGATCCATACGAAGAGGATGGGCACCGCCGCCAGGGCGCCGTAGATGGCCTGGTAGGACGGGAAACTGGTGACGTAAAAGGCGAAGATCTCCTTGGAGATCTCGAAGAGAATGGCGGCCAGCACGGCGCCGGCCATGGCGTGCTTGACCCTGACCCTCATGTTGGGCACCAGCAGGTACAGCACCAGGAAGGCCAGCCAGGACGCCACCATGGGCGCCAGCTGGATCAGGTAACCGCGCAGGGCCGACAGGGCCCCGTCCTGGAACAGCTCCAGGCTGACCACGTAGGAGGTCAGGGCCAGGGACACCCCCATCAGCAGCGGTCCCAGGGTCAGTACCGACCAGTAGATGGCAAAGGCCACCGACCAGCGCCGCCCCTGGCCGACCCGGAAGATCTGGTTGATGGTCCTGTCCACCGAGCTGATCAACAGCAGCGCCACCACCACCAGCGCCAGTACCCCCACCGCCGACATGCGGGCGGCATTGGCGGCGAAACCCTGCACCTGCCTGGCAATGACGTCCGAGGCGGTGGGCACCAGGTTGTTGAACAGGAACTGCTGGATGTCCTGCTTGAGGGCCTCGAAACCGGGAAAGGCGGAAAACAGCGCAAACAGCACCGCCACCAGGGGAACCAGCGACAGCAGGGTGGTGTAGGCCATGGATCCGGCGTAAAGGGTCAGGCGATCTTCCCTCACCCTGTGGGTGAATCCGCTGATCAGCTCCTTCACCCGGGACCAGTGCGGCAGGGTCATCAAACTGGGCTCATGTTGCTTATGGGTGTCCTGACTCTTACTCTATCACCAATCACTCGGAATAAAGGAAAGTCCCTGAAGATGCGCGCCTTTTTACTGACATTTGCCCTGTCCCTGCCGTTGCTGCTGGGGGGCTGCCAAAGTGCCTACTACGCCACCATGGAAAAGGTCGGCATCCACAAGCGCGACATCCTGGCCGACAGGGTCGAGTCCGCCTCCGAGGCCCAGCAGGATGCCCAGCAGCAGTTCAAGTCCGCCCTGGAGCACTTCCGGGCCGTGGTCAAGGTGGACGCCGGCGAGCTGGAAGAACGCTATGACGAACTGAGCAGCGAGTTCGAACTCAGCGAGGCGGCCGCCGAGGATGTCCGCAACCGCATCGACGCCGTCGAAGACGTGGCCGAGGCCCTGTTCGAGGAATGGCAGGACGAGCTGGACCAGTACAGCTCTGCCAGCCTCAAGGCCGCCTCCGCCCGCACCCTGCGCGACACCCAGAAGCGCTACCAGCGCCTGCTGCGGGCCATGCGCCGGGCCGAGGCCAAGATGGATCCGGTGCTGGACAAGTTCCGCGACCAGGTGCTCTTTCTCAAGCACAACCTCAACGCCCGGGCCATAGGCGCCCTCAGGGGCGAGCTGCGCGGCATCGAACAACAGGTCAACCGCCTGGTAAGTGAGATGAACGCCTCCATCCGCGAATCCGAACAGTTCGTGGCCAGCCTGGAACAGAATTGATCACAACTGTTCACCTTTTGTTACATTTGCACCAGGCCCGGACGTTTCCCGTTCGGGCCTGTTTTTTTGTACCTTTGAACAGATTTTAATAACCAGTGACCAGGGAGAGTCCCATGCGCCTGATGCGTACCCTTACCGCCGTCGCCGTATCCGCGGCCCTGCTGGGCGGCTGCACCATGTCAGCCCAGACCGAAAGCCAAGCCCCCGCCGCCAATGTGGCGGCCCAGCAACTGCCCGAGCTGAAGATCCCCTATGAGGTCTTCACCCTGGATAACGGCCTGACCGTGGTGGTCCATGAGGATCGCAAGGCCCCCATAGTGGCCGTCAACGTCTGGTACGGCGTCGGCTCCAAGGATGAAAAGCCCGGCAAGACCGGCTTCGCCCACCTGTTCGAGCACCTGATGTTCAACGGCAGCGAAAACTACGACGACGAATACTTCGGTCCCTTCGAAAAGGCCGGTGCCACCGACATGAACGGCACCACCAACAACGACCGTACCAACTACTTCCAGAACGTACCCACCCCGGCCCTGGACATGGCACTGTGGATGGAATCCGACCGCATGGGCCACCTGCTGGGCGCCGTCACCCAGGCCAAGCTGGACGAGCAGCGCGGCGTGGTGCAGAACGAAAAGCGCCAGGGCGAATCCCAGCCCTATGGCCGGGTCTGGGGTGTGCTGGCCGAGAACAGCTTCCCCAAGGGTCACCCCTACTCCTGGTCGGTGATCGGCTCCATGGACGATCTCAACGCCGCCTCCCTAGATGACGTGCACCAGTGGTTCAAGGACTACTACGGCGCCGCCAACGCCGTGCTGGTGCTGGCCGGCGACATCGACGCCAAGACCGCCCGCGCCAAGGCCGAGCAATACTTCGGCGACATCCCCGCCGGCAAGCCGCTGAAGAAGCTGGACGCCTGGGTCGCCAAGCGCACCGGCACCAAGCGCCTGACCATGGAAGACCATGTCCCGGCGGCCCGCATCTACAAGGCCTGGAACACCGCCCAGATGGGCACGGCCGACTCCGAATACATGAACCTGCTCAGCGACGTGCTGACCATGGGCAAGAGCTCCCGCCTCTACAAGCGCCTGGTGCAGGATGAGCAGGTCGCCTCTTCCGTGGCCTCCTTCAACTACGAACGCAAGCTGGCCGGCCAGCTGATCATCATCGCCGACGCCAAGGCCGGCGTGTCCCTGGACACCCTGGACAGGATCATCGACGAGGAGCTGGCCAAACTGATGGCCGAGGGCCCCACCCAGGACGAGCTTGACCGCATCCGCTTCAGCACCGCCGCCAACTTCGTGCGCGGCGCCGAGCGCATCGGCGGCTTCGGCGGCAAGTCCGACATCCTGGCCTCCGGCATGGTCTACCACGGCGATCCCGGCTACTTCGACAAGCAGATGGACATCTTCGCCAAGGCCACCCCGGCCGACATCAAGGCGGCCATGAACCGTTGGCTGGACGACGGCCAGCTGATCATGGAGGTCACCCCCCAGCCCAAGTACCAGGTCGCCGAGGCCGGTGCCGACCGCAGCAAGCTGCCGACCGTGGGCAAGCTGCCGACCCTGGATCTGCCCGAGCTGACCAGCTTCACCCTCAGCAACGGCCTGGAAGTGGCCGTCGCCGAACGCCACGACACCCCCAACGTGGAAATGCAGCTGGTCTTTGACGCCGGCTATGCCGCCGACCAGGGCGCCAAGCCCGGCACCGCCAGCTTCGCCATGGCCATGCTGGCCGAGGGCACCAAGAACATGACCTCGGTGGAACTGTCCGAGGCCATGCAGAAGCTGGGTACCAACTGGGGCAGCAACGCCAGCCTGGACAACGCCACCCTCAGCCTGGACAGCCTGACCGCCAACCTGGATCAGTCCCTGGCCCTGTTCAGCGACGTGCTGCAGAACCCGGCCTTCGACCAGGAGGAAATGGACAAGCTGCGCTCCCGCTGGCTGGAAGGCATCCGCAAGGAAAAGGCCAGGCCCATGTCCATGGCCCTGCGGGTACTGCCGCCGCTGCTGTTCGGTGAAGAGCACGGCTATGGCGTGCCCCTGACCGGCTCCGGCACCGAGGCGTCCGTCAACGCCCTGACCCGCGACGACCTGGTCAACTTCCACCAGACCTGGCTGCGCCCGGACAATGCCCGCCTGGTCATCGTCGGCGACACCAAGGTCGAAACCATCAAGCCGCTGCTGGAGCAGCACCTGGCCAACTGGCAGGCCCCGGCCACGCCCAAGCCGGTGAAGAAGCTGGCCAAGGTGGCCCCGCCCAAGAAGGCCAAGGTCTACCTGATCAACCAGCCCGGCACCCCCCAGTCCACCATCATCGCCGGCCAGCTGGCCCCGTCCGGTACCTCCGAACAGGCCGAGCTGATCAACGTGATGAACACCATACTGGGTGGCACCTTCACCAGCCGCCTGAACATGAACCTGCGCGAGGACAAGCACTGGTCCTACGGTGCCCGCTCCATGTGGCTGGACGCCAAGGCCCAGGGCCTGTACCTGGCCTATGCCCCGGTGCAGACCGACAAGACCAAGGAATCCATCCAGGAGATCCTCAAGGAGTTCCGCGGCTATATCGGCAAAAAGCCCGCCACCGCCGAGGAGCTGGCCAAGGTCAAGGCCAACAAGACCGCCAAGCTGCCCGGTGCCTACGAGACCAAGGGCTCGCTGCTGGGCTCCCTGGTAGAGACCCTGGACAAGGGCAAGGACGTGCAGTGGCTGGAAAGCTACGGCCAGCGCGTCAACAACATCGCCCTGGATCAGGTGCGCATCAACGCCAAGGAGGTGCTCACCCCCGAGGCCTTCACCTGGGTCATCGTCGGCGATCTGGAGCAGATCGAAGACAAGGTCCGCAGCCTGAAGCTGGGCGAGGTGATCAAGCTGGACGAAAACGGCAACCGCATCTGAGCCAGAACGCGGTAGACAAAGGGGCGCTGCGGCGCCCCTTTTTTGTCAGCCCTGATTCAGCCAGCCGGATTAACCTCTGGTTAAGGACATAACGAATAAGCACAAGATGATGAAAAATTTGCTGATCCTGGCCACCCTGCTGGCCCTGCTGAACGGCTGCTCGCTGAGCCCACAGGAATGCGCCACCATGGACTGGCGCTGGCGCGGCGAGGCCGACGGCGCCGCCGGCCACCTGGCCAGACCCAGCCACTGGCAGGCCCAGTGCAGTGAACACGGCTACCGGATCGACGACCAGGCCTACTACCTGGGCTGGCAGCAGGGCAACGGCCGCTACTGTGAACCCGGCAACGGCTTCCTGGTGGGCCGGCGCGGCGAAGCCTACTCCGGCGCCTGCCAGGGCGAGGTGGCGGAACGCTTCCTGGCCCAGTACGAGCGCGGCTACCGGATCTACCAGGAGGAACAGCGCCTCGCCTACCTGCGGGATCGCATCCACGACATCGAGCACCGCATCCACGAGATCGGCGGCGAGCTGCGCCGGGACGAGCTGGACAGGGAAGCTCGGCGCGAGCTGCGCCACGAACGCCGGCGCCTGGAAGACGAGCTGGCCGAGCTGCGCCACGCCCTGCTCTTCCACGACTGACCAGCCGATCACAAGCCGTTCACAAAATCGACAAGAGTCTGATATGTTTAGGGAACTGGTCATGAGACCAGCCCAGGGACCGGCTCTGGGAGGACAAAGGAGCACGACAATGAAGCATGGACTGTTGATCACCACCGCCCTCATCATTGGCCTGAGCGGCTGTTCCATCAGCCCCCAGGATGGCGTTGCCATGGACGGGCAGGCCAAAGGTCTGGCCGATGGCACCCAGGGCCTGGTGGCCCAAAGCGATAGCGCCGCCTACCTGCAGGGCTGGCAGCGTGGCAATGCCGAGTATTGCCAGCCTGAAAACGGCTACCAGGTGGGCAAGCTGGGCCAGGAGTACCAGGGCAGCTGCCAGGGCGACTTGGCGGCCGAGTTCCTGGCCCGATACCAGGACGGCCACAAGCAATACCTGCACAACCGCATTCGCCATGTAGAAAGTCAGCTCCACGGGATCCGTCTGGAGCTGACCAAGAAGGCCACCACCCAGCAACGCTTCGTCAAGGACGAATTCAAGCGGGAGCAGGCCGGCAACAACAGCCTGAAGCCCCTGCAAATGGACATGCATCGCCTGGAGAAGGAGCTGAAAGCGCTGCGCCACACCCTGCAGAGCTACGGCTAGCCGTAGTCACGGCTAGAAAAGCCCGGCATGGCCGGGCTTTTTCGTTATTGCAGCAGGCCGACCTCAGTCGCGCCCTGCTTTTCCATCACCGGGCGCTCACAGGCCGTTCACAAATACGGCAAACATCTGATATGTTAAGGAAAGTTGGCAAAAGCGCGGCCCAGGGACAGGCGCTTGGGCGACAAAGGAGCACGACAATGAAGCACGGATTGCTGATCACCACCCTCATCATTGGCCTGGGCGGCTGTGCCATGAGCCCGGAGTATTGCGCCACCTTGGACTGGCAAACTCAGGGTGAAGCCGATGGTGCCGACGGCCTCCCGGCACGGCCTGGGCACTGGCTGAACCAATGTTCAGCGCAAGACGCCGAAGCAAGCGAACGGGCTTACCTGCTGGGCTGGGCAGCGGGCAATGCCAACTACTGCCAGCCGGATAACGGCTATAAGGTTGGCCGCAAGGGCCGTGAATATCTGGGCGTTTGCCAGGATGATTCCGCGGATGAGTTCCTCAGCCGCTATCGGGATGGCCACAGCACCTACCTGGGCTTTCGCATCCGCCAGCTAAGAGCCCAAATCAACCAGATCAACGAGGAATTCACGAAGAAGTACAACACCAGGCAGCCCTTCCAAAACGACCAGTTCAAGAAGACGCAGGGCACCAACAGTTGGCAAGGCGTTCGCATGAACAGGGAACGCTTGAAAAAAGAGCTGGCCAGGCTGGAAACGACCCTGGAAAGTTACAACTAAGCTTACGATTCCCATAAAAAAGCCCGGCCAAGCCGGGCTTTTTCGTTATTGCAGCAGGCCGCCCTCGTCCAGCAGAGCGTGGACGCTGTAGCGCACCCCGAAGCCGGTGGTGTCGCCGGCCACCTGGGCCAGGCCGCCCTTGTGCTCGGCGGCGCTGAGATCCATGTGCACCCAGGGCACCCCGTCTTCCACGAAGCGGCTCAGGAAGCGGGCGGCGTCGATATGATCGCAGCTGGAGCCGGGGGCGCACTGCTTGACGTCGGCCACGTCGGACTTGATGTTGTCGTCATAGTCCTGGTCCAGGGGGAAGGGCCAGACCCGCTCGCCGGCCTCGCGGCCCAGGCGGATGAGGTCTTCCCGCCAGCCGTCCCGGTTGCAGAACACGCCGCTCTGGGCGGTACCCAGGGCGCGGATGCAGGAGCCGGTGAGGGTGGCGTAATCCATGACCAGGGCCGGCTTCTCGCGGCTGGCCAGGGTCAGGGTGTCGGCCAGCACCATGCGGCCCTCGGCGTCGGTGTCCACCACCTCGATGCGGGTGCCGTTCATGGCGGTGACCAGGTCATTGGCCTTGTAGGCCTTGGGGCCGATGTGGTTCTCGGCCAGGGCCAGCCAGCAGTCCAGCTCCAGCTCGGCGCCCAGGCGGCTCAGGGCCAGCAGGGTGCCCAGGGCCACGGCGCTGCCGCCCATGTCGCCGTGCATGCCGTACATGTGGCCGGAGATCTTCAGGTTGTAGCCGCCGGTGTCATAGCACAGGCCCTTGCCCACCAGCGCCACCTTGCGCCCGGCGTTGGCGCCCTTGTAGCGCAGCCGCACTATGGCCGCCTCGTCGTTGTCGGAGCCCCGCACCACGGCCAGGAAGGCGCCGGCGCCCAGGCCGGCCAGCTTGGTCTGGTCGTAGACCTCCATCTGCCAGCCGTTTTCCCGGGCGAACTCGCTGAGCCAGTGCCGGTAGGTGGCCGGGGTCAGCTCGGAGCCCGGCAGCTCGGACAGATAGCGGGCCAGGCCGTTGCCCTCGGCCTCGGCCAGCAGGCGCCGGCCGTCCACCTCGGTGCCGCTGACCAGGAAGCGCTTGATGACGTGCCTGGCCTTGGCGTCCTTCTTGAAGCTGGGCATCTGCACCTGGGCCGCCAGCAGGGCGGCCAGGGCCGCTTCCGCCAGGGCCCTGGCCTCGTCGGCCTCGAAGCCGCTGACCACCACCTTGAGGCTGGCCAGCTGCCAGTCGGCAAAGACGCCGGCCCAGGCGCGGGCAGCGCTCAGCCGCTCGAAGGCGCTCAAGCCGGCCTTGGGATGGGCCACCAGGGTCGGCACCTGGTCCACCACCAGCCACTGCTTGGCCTCGGGCGCGCAGCCCTTGATGGCGGCCAGGCCGGCCAGCTCGGGAGCGGCGGCCTCGCTGCACAGGTGCAGCACGGCGTCGGCGGCGCCGTCTTCATGGCGGATCTCGATGCTGGGAAAACGGAACATCTGCATGGAATTTTCCTGTTACGACAAATGCTTCCCAGTATAGCGCCGGGCCCGTGCCGTGACACCAGGCCCTCGATAGCGCCGTCATGACCGTTCAGCGCCCTGCCGCAGCAGATGCATCAGCACCGGCGCCAGCAGCAGGCCGAGCTGGATCGACTGAAACCTTGATCTGGCACAGGCCCGCCTGTTGCAAAACAGCATTGAGAACCATTATCATTCGCGCGTTTTCACATTGCCTTAAGGATCTGTCATGGCGCGCTTTCCCCTTTCCCCCCTGATGCTGGCCCTGCTGGCCGGCCCGGCCCTGGCCACCCCGGACGAAACCGAAACCATCGAAGTGCGCGGCGAATGGCTGGGCGACTCCCGGGCCGAAGAGGTCAAGACCTACCCCGGCAACAGATCCGTCATCGACGGCGAGCAGCTTGAGCGCAGCGGCGTGCGCAGCCTGGACGCGGCCCTGCAGCAGGTTCCCGGCGTCAAGGTGCTGGACGAAACCGGCACCGGCGTGCTGCCGTCCATCGCCATCCGCGGCCTCAACGACTCCCGTTCCGGCCGCACCCAGGTGCTGCTGGACGGCGTACCCCTGGCCATGGCCCCCTACGGCCAGTTGGGCCTGTCGCTGTTCCCGGTGACCCTGCAGGCCATAGAGCGCATCGACGTGGTCCGGGGCGGCGCCGCCGTCCAGTACGGCCCCAACAACGTCGGCGGCGTGGTGAACCTGGTCAGCAGGCCCATCAACGACGAGCTGCTGCTGAGCCAGAAGACCACCTTCTTCGGCCACGGCAACAACCTCTGGGACAGCTACCTCAAGGCCGGCCAGACCTTCGACGGCGGCCACGGCCTGCAGCTGGAAGGCAACCTGGTCCAGGGCGACGGCTTCCGTGACCACAGCGACACCGACATCCAGAACTGGCTGCTCAAGGGCCGCCTGGACGGCGGCGAGCTGGGCCTGCTCAGCGCCAGCTTCCAGTACTACGACGCCGAGGTGGAGCTACCCGGCGCCCTGTCGGTGGACGCCTACGAGGCCGATCCCAGCCAGTCCCAGCGCGAGCTGGACAGGTTCATCGGCGACACCCAGAGATGGACCCTGAAATACCAGAAGCAGCTGAACGCCTTCGGTCCCTTCGACTTCGGCGAGTTCAGCTGGGTGAACTTCGGCCAGAACAGCGATCGGGAATTCCGGTTCGGCTTCAACACCAACGCCGGCGAGACCTGGGATCCGGCCAAGCCCGAAAACGCCCTGCGCTCCTCGCCGCGCTCCTTCACCACCTGGGGCTCGGAGCCGCGCCTGAGCGGCTATATCGGTGGCGATGAACTCAACCAGCAATGGACCCTGGGCCTGCGCCACGTCAGCGAAGACATCAGCTACCTGTCCGATCAGCTGCTGCTGGCCGACCAGAGCTACAAGGTGAACCGGGACTGGCGCTTCGACGACAAGGCCTGGGCGGTCTACCTGTCCAACAGCCTGATGCTGCTGGATGACCGCCTGGTGATCACCCCGGGGGTGCGCTTCGAGAAGGTGACCATGGACTACAGCGACCTGGTGTCCGGCAAGGGCCAGCGCAACGAGAGCCGCGAATGGCTGCCGGGCCTGACCATCGGCCTCGAGGCCAGCGACGACTGGTTCTGGTACGCCAACGCCCAGAAGTCCCTGCGTCCGCCCCAGATCACCCAGATCACCCGGGAAGGGGACGTGGCCGCCGAGCTGAGCTGGAACTACGAGACCGGCCTGCGCTACCACCCCAGCGCCGCCAGCAGCCTGAGCCTGGGCCTGTACCGCATCGACTACGAGGATCAGGTGGAATTCGACCGCACCAGCTCCACCTTCAAGAATCTGGGCCAAACCCGTCACCAGGGTCTGGAGCTGGAAGGCTACTGGCAGCTGGGCGAGCTGCACCTGCACGGCGGCTACGCCTACCTGGATGCCGAGCAGCGCAGCGGCACCAACCAGGGCAAGCGGGTGCCCTTCGCCTCCCGGCACCAGCTGCTGTGGGACGCCAGCTACAGCCTGGACAGCGCCACCCTGGTCCTGTCCGGCTACTACTACAGCAAGGCCTACAGCGACGCCGCCAACAGCGAGGCGGAAAACGCCATCGCCTCGGTGGGCGCCCTGCCCTCCTACACGGTCTGGAACCTGGCCCTGAGCCAAGAGCTGAACCTGGCCGGCCGGGCGCTGACCCTGAGCCTGGCGGTGAACAACCTGTTCGACAAGGAATATTACTTCCGCGGCATCGACGTCAGCCCCTGGGGCCGCCAGAGCGCCCCGGGCCGGGCGGTCACCGCCGGCATCAAGTTGGCCCTGTAAGGGCACTACGACAAGGCGCCCCTGGGGGCGCCTTTTTCGTTCAGGGGCGCTCGATGTCCAGCACCGCATCCACCCGGTGCGAGCCGCCCAGGCGGTGATAGAGGCGCAGCTGGATGTCGTCGTTGGCCAGGAAGGCCGCCGGCACAGTGATGCTGAGCCGCAGCTTGTCCTCGCCGGTGACCGGCACCGGGATCCAGCCGCCGCTGTAGTCGCCGGGGCCGGCCTCGAAGGTACTGGCGTAGAGGTAGTAGCTCTGGGCGTCACTGAGCAGCTCGGCATGCTCGACATCGACGGTCAGCTGCAGGCCCTGCTCGTCCTCCCGGGACTCCACCAGCACCAGCTCCGGGTTCAGCACCAGGCCTTCGCTGAGCTGCTTCTTGCCAGCCTTGATACGGAAGCTGGCCAGGTACCAGAGGTGATCGGAGGGGAAGTCATGGCGGCCATAACGGGGCTCACCGTCCTGAACCAGGCGGCCCACATGGGGATCCCGTTGCCAGTCCAGATCCTGCTCGTAGCCGAAATAGGTGTGGAAGCGGGGCCCGACCCAGGCCACGCTGTCCAGGCGCAGAGCCTTGGCATCCCTGTTGTAGTAGATGAAATCGATCCTGTCCCTGTCGTCCAGGCCGCGGCCGCATTCGCGCTGGTAGGACGGTCCCTGGGTCCAGCTGTCCTCCAGGCGGAAGGGCCAGCTGATGCCGGGATGGCTGACCGGATCCGGATAGAGGGCACGGTAGCTGTCGGTGAAGCCGGCCTGGCGAACGATGCGGTGGCTGGAAAAATCGTAGCTGACGTTCTTGTGGTCGAAGAGATCCGCCGTGGCCGCCGTCCAGTCGCTGCCCGTGGGTTCGTTGAAGTCACCGCCGATGATCACCGGCGCCCGCTTGTCGACCAGGGGTGCCAGGGCCTTCACCATCAGCCTGGCCTGGCGGGGCCGCAACGAGCTTTCGTTGGCCGCCTCGAGCTGCTCATCGCTGTAGGGCTGGCAGCCGGGCAGGGCCTGCCAGCTGGTGCCGTTACCGCCGCGGGCGAAATAGGCGGTGTAGCGGGTGTAGTCCAGGTGGTTGTTCCACAGCGTCACCAGGCGGCCGTGGACGTCGATGACGGCGCCGAGCTGGCCGCCGGGGGCCTCCGCCCCCAGATCGAATGTCTTCACTATGGGGTACCTGGACAGTATCCCCATGGAGCCCAGGTGCTGTGGCCCCTGCCAGTAATGCATGCCCAGGGCCTTGGCCAGTCGAGCCGTGGCGCCGTCCGCCTCCTGGGCCAGGATCACGTCCGCATCCAGGTGGCGCAGCTCTGCCAGCCCCTGGCGGAAGTAGTGGGGCTTGACGGCCAGATCGTGCCAGAGGTTGGCACTGAGCACCTTGAGGGTACGCTCCTGGCCGCCCTGGTTGGCCTGCTCCGGTTTGGCGTGGGCCGTACTCCCCAGGGCAACGGCCAGCAACAGCGGTAAGCTTTTCATGCTCTTCCTTCTCTTCGTTTTAAACAGCCTGCCAAGCTAGAAAGCAGCCGTGACAGAACCATGAAGAGAAAATGAAACAAGGCGAAGCGAAGGCGCAGTGGGACGGGCCGCAGGAAAATTGACCGCAGGGGACGCCCTGGCCTAGGGTAGGCCAAAAAACGATGCAAAGACGACGGTGCCCATGTTGCTGCTGATCCCCCTCACCCTGGGACTCTTGCTTGCCACCCTGATCTGGCGCCAGCGGCTGCGCGGGCGCCGCGCCGCCTTTATCGACGACTACCGCTTCCCGCCCAATATCGTCCACAAGGTCAGGGACAGGTACCCGCACCTGGACGACGGCCAGCTCGAACTGGTCATGGAGGGGCTGCGCCACTACCTGCACCTGTGCCACGGCGCCGGGCGGCGCATGGTGGCCATGCCATCCCAGGCTGTGGATCTGGCCTGGCACGAATTCATCCTCTACACCCGCAACTACCAGCACTTCTGCCGCCGGGCCCTGGGTCGCTTCCTGCACCACACCCCGGCCGAGGCCATGCAGAGCCCCACCAGCGCCCAGGACGGCATCAAGACCGCCTGGCGGCTGGCCTGCCACCGCGAGGGCCTGGATCCCAAGGCGCCGAGCCGGCTGCCGCTGTTGTTCGCCCTGGACGCCGAGCTGGCCATAGAAGACGGTTTCCACTACCAGCTGGATTGCCGCCGCCATCCCGGCGGCGGCTATT